>NZ_CAJGYX010000001.1:0-864147 GCF_904845955.1 Psychrobacter cibarius | reverse complement strand
AGCTCGAAAACGATATGAATGTCATGGGCGTGCAGCGACATTTAAAAGTGTTGGGGATTTTTATTCGCTTGTCTGAGCGAGATGGCAAAGACCGCTATTTGGCGGATATTCCTAAGGTGATGCGTGATTTAATGTTCGAGTTAGAATGGTTAGAGGCGCACGGTAGACCGCATATGCAACAAGCAGTAGCGCCGTTTAATGAGAGTCTTAGGGATAATATACTGCCAGCTTATCAAAATAAGTTCGTACAGCAATATATTTAGAACGAAACACTTGCGAGCTTTATTTGACGCGAATGCTCATCTGATAAGTAATGCTCATTTGATAAGTTACGTTAAAACATTAGCAAGCTTTAATCTGAATGTATAATCCCATAAAATAAAAAAAGGAGCGCACATGTCTGAGATTGACCGAGCAATGATTACCCAAGCAATGATTTTGGCTGCTGGTAAGGGCACGCGTCTGCGTCCGTTAACACTGGATACACCCAAACCTCTGGTGGAGGTGGGTGGGCAACCGCTTATAGTCTGGCATATTAAAGCGCTACAAGCGTCTGGTATCACTGATATCACCATTAATGCGTCATGGCTGGCTGATAAGCTGATGGATACACTGGGTGATGGCAGTCAATACGGTGTTAAATTGCATTGGTCAGTAGAGGATGATGAGCCTCTAGAGACCGCAGGTGGTATTTTTCAAGCGTTACAAACTGGCAAGCTGCGCGATGAGCCATTTATCTTAGTGAACTCAGATGTATGGACGACCTATGATTTTGCGCAGTTGCGAGATTATAAGCTTGGCGCAGATCAGCGCGCATATCTGTTATTGATTGATAATCCAGAGCATAATAACGGCGGTGATTTTGCGATCAATAATGGTTTAGCCAGCGAGCAGCCGATTGGTGATGCAGACAAATACACCTTTGCTGGCATTAGTGTGATGTCACCACGATTGGTCGATGGGCTGGTATCAGGTCAGCCAGCAGCGTTGGCACCATTGCTCAAGCAAGCGATGATAAAGTTTCAAATCACGGCTGAAATTATTTCTGATAATTGGATAGATGTGGGCACGGCTGAACGCTTGGCGCAGGTAAATGAATTTATCAAAAGTAACGGTGTTGATCACCATCAAGGCGTTTAGACTATGGGATTTATAATAAAGGGCTTAGATTAAGATGCCTAATTCTTATTAATCTTGTATAAGTAATTACATAAAAAAGCAGCGTCGATGAATCGGCGCTGCTTTTTTATGTGATATAGCCATGGCTAAGTGGGCTGCAAATGACTGCTAGATACCCATAGCCAACTTGATTAATTGAGCAATCGTAAAAATAACTGCAAACCCTGCTATATATAGCCCAATGAACCATGCCCATTGTGACTGTTTCTTACTGAGCTTCTTCATGCTCGCCTCCTACTACGTGTTAATGCGCTTTAAAAAGTGTAGCCACTGCTAATATTTGCAGTAGCCACATTTTTATATCCTTTGTTTACCCTTAGTACATATGCTCATGTCCAGTTTTACCCTTAAAGGTGTAATAGGCAAAAGCGGTATAACTCAGGATAATCGGTAGCATTATGACGGCACCAACTAACATAAAGGATAGTGAGGTGTCAGCTGCGGCTGCCTCATAAATCGTCATCTGATACGGTACGATGTATGGGAACATGGCGAAACAAACCCCGATATAGCCCATCAAAAACAGTGCCACAGTCAACAAGAAAGGACGATATTCGCGCTCGCCACTTAAGTCTTTACGCATCAAGAAAAATAATAGTAAAACTATAATTGGCATAGGCGCTAGATATAATAGACCTGGGAAGCCAAACCAGCCTTCGAGGGCATTAATGTCTGAAAAATACATAAATGCTGTGACGACGGTCATTGCCACTACCAAAGCAGACAGCATCCAGCCAGACACTTTGCGTGCCCAGACTT
Source organism: Psychrobacter cibarius (assembly GCF_904845955.1). Taxonomy (GTDB): domain Bacteria; phylum Pseudomonadota; class Gammaproteobacteria; order Pseudomonadales; family Moraxellaceae; genus Psychrobacter; species Psychrobacter cibarius_B. Next base: position 862,209 of record NZ_CAJGYX010000001.1, on the reverse strand, counting down.
GTAGGGTATGCTCAGTTTTGATAATGAGCCATGTAGAGCCAAGTAAGGCGTAACCAATAATCATGGCAAAGCCGCAGACAATCGAGAAAGGTGTGAGCCAGTCAAACGGCCCACCAGTATATAGGCGGTTGCTTGCCTCAAGACCTTGTACAAGCGCCCCAAGCATAATACCTTGAGAGAATGTAGCAACGACTGAACCAACAAAAAAGAAAGTGTCCCATACGTGACGACGTGAAGATGCTTTGAAGCGAAATTCAAATGCCACACCGCGCATTATTAGACCGAATAGCATAAAAGTAACAGGCAGATAAAGCCCCGTCATAATGATGCCATAAGCCACTGGGAAAGCAGCGAACAAGCCGCCACCGCCCAATACTAGCCAAGTCTCGTTACCATCCCAAAACGGGGCAATAGAGTTCATAATGCGGCTACGGTTTTTATCTGAGCCAGCAAAGGGAAACAAGATACCGCAGCCCAAATCAAAGCCATCAAGCAATACATAGATAAAGACGGATAGAGCGATCAGTCCGCCCCAAATTAAAGGTAAGTCTAATACATCACCGTAGTTAAACATTAGCGTAACCCTCCATCATCGACGTCGTTTGCAGGAGTATCTATATCTTCTTCAGTGCTCTTAGCAGGATTGCTATCGCCACTGAGCGCACGACCTTGGCTTTCGGTCACTGAGTGCTCATAGAAGTTATCATCGGCAGGATCTTCGTACGGTTTTGGCCCTTGAGCGATCAAGCGTAGAATATAAAAACTGCCTGCACCGAAGACAAATATATAGAGGACAATAAAACCAATCAACGTGGTTGCCACTTGCTGTGCTGCGAGCGGTGACATGCTTTCTGCGGTGCGTATCACACCATATACAGTCCATGGTTGACGACCTGTCTCGGTCACAAACCAGCCAGCCAGTAATGCGATAAAGCCAAGTGGCGTCATCATCATCCAAGCACGGTGGAACCAGACACTTTCGGGGCTATATTGTTGTTTTTTAAAGTATTTATAGAGACTAAATAAGCCGACCAGCACCATTAACATGCCAATACCAACCATGATGCGAAATGCCCAGAATACAATCATCACCGGTGGTTGGTCTTCAGGTGCCCAGTTTTTTAGGCCTTTTACTTCGCCATCTAACGAATGGGTAAGAATCAAGCCTGAAACATAGGGGATGCTTATTTCATATTTATTGGTTTGGTTTTCTTGGTCAGGAATAGCGAATAAGCGTAACGCTGCGCCGCGCTCATCCTCCCAAATACCTTCCATCGCTGCGACTTTGGCTGGCTGATGCTCTAAAGTATTTAGACCATGCTCATCGCCAATTAATACTTGAGCGGGTGCGACAAATATGGCCATAATCATGGCCATACCTAGCATGACACGACCATGTTGACGGTGTTCGGTATGCTTTTTAGATTGAATATAATAAGCACCAACCCCGCCAATGACAAAGGCAGTCGTCAAGAATGCCGCTGTCATCATATGAGCATAGCGGTAAGGGAATGAAGGGCTAAAAATGATCTCAAGCCAGTTGGTAGGATATAAAAGTCCATCTGCGCCCATCATAAAGCCTTGTGGCGTCTGCATAAAGCTGTTGGCGGCTAAAATCCAAAAGCCTGAAATCAGTGTACCAATGGCGACAATGGCAGTGGAAGCGAAATGCATACGCTTGCTCACGCGCCCCCAACCAAATAGCATAATACCTAAAAAGGATGCTTCTAAGAAAAACGCGGTCAATACTTCGTAGGCGAGTAGTGGCCCCAAGACGTTACCGGCTTTGTCAGAAAAGACCGCCCAGTTAGTACCGAACTGGTAGGACATTACTACACCAGATACCACGCCTAAGCCGAAAACAACGGCAAATATCTTGACCCAGTGTTTATAAACTTCAGCATAAATTGGCTCGCCTGTTTTGAGCCAACGGAATTCAAGCACCGTTAACCAGCTGGCAAGTCCGATAGAAAAGGCGGGAAAGACAATATGAAACGAGATAACAAAAGCGAATTGGATACGCGCGAGCATCAGCGCATCGAGCTGGTCAATCATAAACGTAGCGAACATAAACGGTTACCCTTATCTGTTAGCTGAATAGCGCTGGCTTCCATAAAACGCTCAAGTAACTGCCCGCAATCGTCTATAGATTAAGGTAAAAAATAGTACGGGCAATGGCTCAGTGTTGATTAGCGAGCAATCTTAGGGATAGAGTGCGGCTAAGCTATCGACTGTTTAGCTGAATTAAGTAATTTATATCCCTATAAATTAATACATTACTGTCAGGTGCTGTCAATATATTATGCGCTTCCCTCGATGCACACGCAAGCTGCGCAACAGATTGGTCGCATACCTGATAGTCATTAAAAACTGCTGAGATAAACCCAGAGATATCAGACTAATCGCTTGGGAAAACAAGGTGTTATCAAGTTTACCTTAATAACAGTAATGTTTTATTTGTGTCCTAGTATAGGCACAAATATCCAACAGAGTACAAAGTTGCAAAGCCATCTGCTTTACTCTTAATTTTAAAGCGCAAAGACCAGTGCAGTGATATATGACACTAGCAATCATTATTCCTGCAATTGTTTATGTAGAATCTGGCGTAATGTCAAAATAGTTTGCGGGTTAGTTTGAATGCTATGACCACCGCTGATAATCGTCTCAGAGGCCGCGCCATCAAGATGAGCGCTGGTATAAGGAACAATACCATCTGATAAACGTTCAGTTAGTGCTTGGCTGATATCTTCATTGACGGTGACGGTGACGGCTGCAACCAGTGGTTGGGCAGAGAGCTTTGAGCTATCAGAAGGGCTACTGGTACCGCCTGTCTCATCTTTGCTGTCTTCTTCTACTGCTTGTGATAAATCAACCTTTGCACCAGCTGGCTGCATTTGCGCCAGTCCTTTAGTAATATCGGCATCATTATTGGCAATGATAGAGTGATAGGTCACACGATCATTGATGGTGATGTCTTTCGTCAGCTGTATAAAAGAGGATTTGTCGCTCAGCTGACTTGCGCCATTTTGTAAATATAACGCACCCAAAGGATTTTGTGCCAAATCACCTTGCGTGGCAATGGTGGCTAAGTTGTCCGTGACAGTTTTTACCAAACCAACTGGCAAATAGACAATACGGCGCAGTGCCCGAGTGAACCAGCGATCTGCATAGTCAGTTCCACGAAAAGGCGCTGATAAAAAGACAGCCGTATCTACTTGTGGTAAGGCTTTTAGCTCAAAGCGTTCTTTTAGCTGATCTTCGCCAAATGATGCTTTAAGTGCGTCACGAATCTTACGTTTTTCACTGTCAGACAGCACATTTTGATCGTCTAGTCTATCTAGGTCATCGACCAAGTTTTCATCAGATAGCATCATGCGAGCGATAATGGCACCCATACTATGACTGATAATCACGCTGTTTTTGCTGGCGCGATTTTGTCCTTTAGGATCAGTTTGCTCATAGGTGCTGTTGATTAACTGTTGTATTTGATAACGGTTTTCTAAAATGGGCAAATTGGTTGGATAGAATATCTGCCACACTTGATAGTTATCACGCAACTTATCGTCGTTGAGAATATCGTTGGTTAAATTGACCCAAGTGGCAGGGCTAGAAGCCAAACCATGCAGCATAATCAGGACGCGCTTGTTGGGATCATAAGGCTCAAGCATGAATAATTTGGGCAGTCTGGCCTCTGGCTGGCGAGTGATTAAATTGAGATAACCGACGCCATCTAGCTGGTTCTCTGACAGCCACAAGCCATAACCTGCAGAAAAGTTAGCCGCCAGTGGATAGTCACTATTAAGGATATTAACGCTTTCGCTTTGGTATGGGTTGTATAAATGAATATCGAGTTTGCGACTGCTTAGTACATCCAGTACGCTATCGCCGCTTGGTTCAATCAATCCTGTTAATAGCAAATGTCCAGTAGGGTAGATACGCGAACTTGGCTTGCTCTCATCTGTGTCTCCATCTTTTTCATTGGTCAATCGACCTGACAATGATGACACTAATAATTGGCGAATCGTGGTGGTATAGCGGTCATCCAGTGATGCCACCAAGCTGATTCCTAAGCCTGGACGTTTGCTAATTGAGTTAAGCCCAGAGAGGCGTAATTCGTAAGTGGAAACCAAGTCTGCTAGTGCAGAGGTCTGCTTATGTGCATTTTGCAAATAGTTATTTTCGTTAGGCAAATAAACACCAAGATCATAATCATCAATTTGTATTTTCATGACGTTGACTTGATCAGTAGGTTTGCCCTTGAGCGGTGAATAATTGGCAATCGCGGCTTGGCTACTGTCATTAAGATTGCTAGCGGATGTGGGCAAATAGTCTACTTTGGTGCCGCCCATCAATTTATTTGAGCCGTTGGTTGATCTATAAAGCTGGGTTATCACATCATTACTGGCGGCATTATAGATGTCTTGGGTTTGAATATCGGTGTCATTTGGAATACGGTTCTGTGCCTGAGAGGGACTTTTATCTTGATCTGCGCCCTCAAAATCATGCGTCAAACTGTCATAAAATAAATAGGTATAACTGGATTTGATAGCATCGAATAGCCGCTCTTGATAACCTGTTAGACAGCGATTGGTGTTTTCTTGCTGGACTTTAGCTTCTGTATCTTCTAAAGGTGCGTTGGCATAATAAGGATCAAGTGGCGGGCGAGCCAGCGCATTGCGGCAGTCTTGAGAGGCAGAAAGCTGTCGCGCTTTTGCGTAGTGTAACTCTGCAAAAACTGCCAAAGCAGGACGGTAGTGTTCATTCAAAATACTGTCAGTAAGCTGAGTGAGGCATAAATCAAACTGCTGCATACAGGCTTGCTCATTGAGCCCTGCCGATAAGAGCGCTGATGCCGTGTCACTGCTTAATTTTTTGGTAGTGACGATATTACCGCGCTGCGCAGTAATCGTCTTCGCTGACGCTTGCTTATTCACTGATACCGTACTGCACGCAGGTAGTAATGCTACCGCGGCTATCAAGGCGACTGATGTGATCGAAAATGGGGTTTTCTTAGCATGCGTCACCATATTTTTGATAGGGCTAGCGAAAGTCATAGGTGAGTCCAGTTAGTCGTAAAAGCATGATTGAGTCAGTAATTTATAAGAAGAAGTGTAGCGTAACTTTTCGCATTAAACTATTTTATTTAAATTTCAAAAATACGGTTTAAACTTCGATAATTGAATTGAACACGCATTTAAATAAGATAGACAGCAAGTTGGATTCAATGGAGTTTTGCTAGACATAAAAAAGCCCCTGACTCTATATTGAAGTAATTTCGATATAAAGTCAGGGGCTTAGTCGAGTCAATCTAGCTTATGGAGCAATCATAGTATTTGGTGAACTTACTTAATGACATTCAAATACCTAATCAATGTTAAGCACTAGGCTTAACATTGATGTCAGGCGCAGGTATATCCCAAATGTAGAATTTACCCTCTTCAATAAGTTTGATTTGCTGACGAATGATGTCATTGTTAGGATTTTTCTGTTCAAGACGACGCAAGCGCTCTAGTGCGTTATCGCGGCGATCACTTAATAAGTCTGACTGTGCCAAGCTTTGCTCTGCTTCGGTATAGCCAAGAGACACTGCGCGGTCTAGGTATTTTTGACCTTCTTTGAAGCCGCCGCCTTCTGACAACATCATGCCATATAAGAAGTTGGCTTCGCCGCTATCAGGTTGCAGTTTAATGGCACGGTCAACATATTTTCCACCACGTATCGTATAGTCTGATCCCAAATCTAAGTTACGTCCCATGCCATTGAGTTTAGCAGCACGAATCAATACATCATAAGAGGCGTTTGGTGATTCAGCATAAGGCTGTATCCATTCAGCCAATACTTTGATTTTTTCACGCGTATAATGGCGCTGTGAGCGATTAGGGAAGTTTGGTGGGTAATGACGAGCATTAGGTGAGACGTCTTCGATGAAGTCATCAAGCAAGCTCACGTCTAGCTGATCGTTGTTATTACCGTTTTGCTGAGGAATCAACACAGTCGGTACAAAGCTTACGTCTGACAATTGCACTTGCGGCGTTGGAACATTGGCAAGCTGACCACTACGCAGGTCGATACCAGTAGCGGTCAAAGGACCAGGCTCATAAACTCGAGTGGTGCCAGTGAACTCAGGTATTTTTGGTGCTGGTACAACATCTTGTGGTTGCAATGTACTCATTGGCGCACGATACGGCTGAGCATTATTTGGCAAAGGAGCGCTTTGTGGAACGCTATTGCTTTGAAGGTCAGTTGGTTGAGTATTGGCTGTCACCGCCGCAGTCGGTAAAGTACCTGATTGTGCTGTACTAGCCGCAGTCGGTCGAGCAAGACGAATCACACGTTTGCTAGAATCCATAGCGCTAGGCACCGATGTGGCAGTAGTATCGGTCTTTGCAGCATCTGTTGCTGCATTAGTTTCTGCCGCATTGACAGGCGCTGATAATAGCATGGCACAAGCTGTTGCCAGTGCTGTCAGAGTTGCCAGTTTAGGCGACTTGCTAGACGAACGGGCAGAGAAAGTCGATTGGTTGATGGCTTTCATAAAAATCGTTACCTTAATTTATTTAGTTGTTATTTAGCAATTGAATGGTTATTAGCTCATGTCTTTGCGGCAAAATCATACAAATTTTTAATACCCTAACAAATTCAACTGAGCGCTATCAGTAGTAGGATTGTTAATAGTAACGCGATAGCGTGTACGTCATGCCAGCGACAGCAGGGTAAATGAGAGCAATATCAATAATAAAGCGCACTGTAATTACCCTCACAACGAACTTGCCATCACAACCTATCGCTCAAAACCTGCTATCACAGATGGCAATTATAAGTGATATGCCGTGGCTTTCATGCGATTGGCCATCCAGCGCATAGTATGACGTACAGGTGGTGATAACGCTGCGCCGCCATTTGCTAATGCTAGCTCACGATGATGCAACTCTTCAATATCCATTTGTGCCAGTATCTCTTTTGAGCGTTTATCGTGCTCTGGTAATTGGGTGATATGCTCTTGTAAATGTTCGCTGACTTGAGCTTCTGTCTCTGCGACGAATCCCAAACTAAATTCATTAGAGATGGCACCCGCGACTGCGCCAAGACCGAAAGACATGCCATACCATAATGGCGTAAAGATACTGGCATGACTGCCAAGCTCGTCTAATCGCGTCTCGCACCAGACCAGATGATCGACTTCTTCTTCGGCTGATTGCTGCATGGCTTGCTTGACGCCACTGTCTTTGGCGGCAAATGCTTGACCATGATACAGACCTTGCGCACATACTTCACCAGTATGATTGATACGCATCAATCCGGCGACATGTCGCGCCTCGGTGATAGTGAGCTCAGGAATCTCGTCACTGCTGACTGGTAGTGGACGAGTGCTAGGGTTTGAATGTGGTACGACAGCTCGTAATGCCTTATCGACCCCAAGTAACAATTGGTCGACTTTGGATAAGGGAAGCAGGGCCATGATTCACTCCTGATGGCTTAAATACGATCAAAAAATTAAACTTATCTGTTCTTCTAAAAACATTATCTGTTTTTCTAAAATAATGATAGTGATTAACGCATAGACATTACTATAGCAAACAATCCAAATTATCAGCACCAATATTATCCATTTGACAACACACCGATTGCTATAGCAGCATGTCAATCTTACTTATGGAGCCACTTCATCGTGCGTTTGGATGACTGCATTTTTAATATGTTTATTGAGTTTACTGTATAAAAAGGCACCGAAGGCAATGTTTATGAGTCCTGTCACCAAAAATAGCTGAGGTAAATTGAATCCCAAAGCGTTCAAGATCACGATAGAGAAAATCGCTGAGGTGACCATAAATATCGCGTTAAAGATATTGTTGGCACCAACGACGCGCGCGCGGTGGCTCTTGGGTGCATAGGCCTGCATAGAGGCATATAATGGTACGATGTATAAACCGCCGCTAAAGCCCAAAAAGAATAAATCAGCAAACACGCGCCAGCTGCCACTCACCACAAATAACTCACTGATGCCAAACAGAGTTGCATTATTTGCATTGATGTTGAGACTTGACAGTGAAAAATACAAATCAATCGCAAAAATACTTAAGCCGGCGATACCAAAGGGCAAAAGACGTAAGCTGACTTGGTTTTTGGTTAGTGATTTGCATAATAATGAGCCAATCGACACACCAACAGAAAACAAGGTTAATAGGAAAATAACCACTGATTCATCACCATGTAAGATGACCTTGCTGAATTCTGGCGTTTGGGTCAAAAACGTTGCGCCATAAAACCAAAACCAGCTATTACCAAGGATGACAAAGAACAAAAAAGGCAATGAATATAAGTAGCGCACCGTCGCCACACTAGTGGTCACAATGTTCCAATTGATTTTTAGGTTTGGCTGCATCGCTGGCATGTGGGGTATCAATCGTGCGACAAAATAACCCAAGACGGCGATGACCAATACGGTCACACTTATCCAATAGAGCGGCTGTGCTATCTGGGTTAAAACGCCCGCGATAATCATACCGAGCAAGATCGCTAACGATGTTCCCATTTGAAACAAACCATTAGCACCAACCAATTCATCTTCTTTCATCGCTTGTGGTAAGTAGGCGTATTTAATAGGCCCGAAAAAAGTAGATTGAGTACCCATGAGAAACAACGCAACAAATAACAATGCATACCACTCAAACACGAACCCTACTGCCGCAATCACCATAATCACGAATTCAAGCAATTTAATCAATCGTGTGAGTTTTGATTTTTCAAATTTATCCGCGATTTGTCCTGCCAGTGCAGAAAACAAAAAGTAAGGCAAAATAAACAACATCGCGGCCAAGTTATTCAAAATACTGACTTCCATGCCCAACTGACTCGCAGCGGTGTAAGTCAAAACCAGTATGAGTGCTTGCTTAAAAATATTGTCATTAAACGCGCCCAAAAACTGGGTAAAAAACATGGCACTAAAACGGCGGTGCTTAAATAATTGAAACTGATTGGCCATGAAAATTCCTACAGACGGGTCGCGGTTGCTAGATCAAAGAAAAGCGTTGAATACCACGTTTAAAGTGAAAGTAATTATCGATATAATTATTAACAGTATCAAAAACTTATCGAAATATAGCATAGGTTTTATCAATATTAAGCCGTATAATAGCAAGGCTTTGGTAAAAATACATGCGCGCGACGCTATGATTTCATAATTATCTAAGTTATGATTTGTAAATTTTGCATGGTTGCGTCGCGAGGTGTGAGTAATGGCAAAGGCTTGCTACCACTCACGCATGTCCATATCTTGATAAAAACGTGGTGCTAATCTGACACCAAGGTTTGCGTTATAAACGGTCATTATCCAAAGCAAGACAGTAAACCATAATTCAGCCAACTGCTATAAGTTTATTCACCGGTAAGACTAGGCGATTGTTATCGTTCATAATATTGTGCCGCGTGAGGTGATAGGAAATACACATGAAACACCAGCCTTCAACGCTCGCGCGCAATGTATCGATGATGCAGTGTGATACGGATAATGTTCGAGAGGATATTAAAATTCAAGATTTTCAGAGTAACCGTCTTCAAAAAACACGTCGTGCAGCAGCTGTGACAACTCATGGCAATGCGCCGCGCATTCATTTTACGCGTTCAGCACTTTTCACTGCGCTAGCGACCAGCCTAGTGGGTTTCGGTATGGCACCTGCTGCATTGGCTGATACCACAAATAATGTCAGTTCTCCTAAACAACCTACGAGCAATCAAATAGCTGTCGATCAATCAAACATTCAACCAATAAACACTCAATCGACTACACTGTCAGATGATGATACTCAGCTCGATATCGCTTTGGATGCATTGCGCCTAAAAAAGGCAGTAGAGCAGGGCATTATCGATCAGTCAGTATTGGATGAGTACAGCGAACAAAGCCTAGGCATTAAAAAGTCTGATGCTCAAGATAAAAGCGCTAAAAAACCAGCTGCTCAGTCTCAGGGTATGGCCAATTCTCAGGCAAATGCCATGGATAATATGGCTGGCGCAAATGATGCTCAGCTCGATCTTTCCAATAGCGCCAATGATGACTTATTGCAACAAGCCGCAGCCATACAGCAGCAGGGTTATCAGATGATGACGCCCGAGGAGATTGATCGTGAGCTCGCTGCGATGGATATGCAGAATGCCCAAGATATTGATGACATCAATAATAGTACAGACGTTAATAGCAGTAACGTTAATAGTACCAGCGTTAATAACAATTACAGTAACAACAATAATAATATCAGCAATAACGATCGCGATTTTGACGCGCCAATTGCTACATTAGATGATATAACCCCACCTATTGGTTTAGATGTGGATTTGGATGCGACCAATCTGCCAACTCCTAACAATCTTGAGACATTAGGTAGGAATGAGAGCGCCGCTGAAAGTGCACAGACGGCTGAAGTTATGTCGCGTCCGATCGATGTTAGCGACTCTGTCAGTAGTGGGCGCGTGGATGGAACCGGTACTTTCGATAATGAGATTGTCGCCAATGCCAGTGATGAGGCCAATGAAGATGGTACAACGTCAGATATCATCAATCCTGATGACTACTTGCCAGACTATCAAGCGGACTCTCAGGGAATAAACCAGAGTATCGAACAAGCTAGTAAGCCCAAGCCAATGGCGCGTAATAAAGGCAATATCGTGAAACGCCTTTATAATCGTTTGTTCAATGCAGGTGTGATGGCATTACCACATGTAGATACCACAATTTATCTACGGCAGGCGACCGCTGAAGGTACTGTCAATGGTAAGCCAAAGCTCACCAAAGCGGATAATGACGTTCAGCCCATGAAAAACATCAAAGCCGCCCTTGATGATACGACGGTTCAGTCAGTTACCGACTTTACGGCCGCCTTGCCACGCCTGCGCCAAACAGCATTAGAGGCAGCCCAAGCAGTGGGTTACTATGATATTACGTTACGCCTACGTCAGCGCAATGCTGACACGATCGATGTCATTATCGAAGAGCTGGGCGAGCCGGTACGTGTGGATAGCCGTATTGTTGAGATTCGCGGTGAAGGCAGTGAACAACCAGAATATATAGCACTTGAAAAAGACTTGCCGCCACAAGTCGGTGATATCTTCAATCACCGTGTTTATAAAGATAGCAAGGCGGCCCTTGAGTCGCTGAGTAATACTTATGGCTATTTTGATCAATATTGGCTCAACAAATCCGTTGATATTATCTTGCCAGATAATACAGCAGATGTGTCGCTGGTCTACAACACTGGTGATCGTTATGAGTTTGATGACGTTGTGTTTTTTACATACGATGAAGAAACCAACACCTTAACCCAAGATCCTGACAAGCTACCTGTTGAGTTGTCACTATTACAACAGTTGTTCGACTTTAAGTCCGGCGATCCTTTTTATCGTCCAGCGGTGACCGAGTTTAGCAATGACTTATCAGCGACTCGTTATTTTAATACGGTCAACGTTGAGTCGATATTGCCGCCAGATGAACGCAGTGAAGCCAGTACTTTGGCTTTTGATAACACACCCACCAATAATAGCGGCACACTCGACGACGATATCAATAGTGATGGCGCCTTAGACATTGCGGGTAATAATGGTGCTGAAAGCTCAGCTACTTCTAATAGTAGCCGTGTTAATCAAGACAATAACGCTGATGATGGTGATGAAAATAACGCAGAGAGTGAAGACAATACGACTGCCAATAGTGGTGAAACAGTCAATCCCGCCGACATTGCGGCGATCGATTTTGAAGCTGATGCAGCAACACTTGATAAACTACAAGCTATCAAACAAAAAGCAGAGCGTTTGAGCCGCTTACCAAATGACCGTGTATTGGATGAAAAAGACCAAGAGGCGGACAATCTTTTGGGTAAAATAAGCGACGGCATCAGTAATATTGCGCAAAAAATATTCCCTGATGAAGAAAGCTTAATCACTGATGAAAACTTTGTACCACCAACGCTGGCTGGTCGAAAAACACCGCGACAAGTGGCAGAAAGTAAAAAAGTACCGTTGTATGTTTTTGTCTCTTCAAGTAAGCCGCGCGATGCCCAAGTAGGTCTTGGTTACGGCACAGATACGGGCGTGCGAGCGACGGCAAAAGTAGACTATAATTTGCTCAATCGTAAAGGCTACCAAGCTGGTGCAGAGACCGAAGTTTCCAGAATTACTAAAAACGTCGCTGTTTATGCCAGTCGACCTTGGAAACATCCACTTAACGATAAATTAGATGCGCGTCTTACCTATGAAGAAGAGGTCATCGACCAAGGTGAAGGCAACTTCGACCTATCTACTACGACGCTAAAAGCAGCATTGGCACGTAATATTCGCCGTGACAGTGGCTGGAATCGCAGCTACTCTGTGAATTACCGTTTAGATGAGCTAGAGACTGGGGTCGATGAAACGGAGTTGGACGATCTACCAATTCGCTTTACTTCCTCTAAGCCTAAGCAGCAAGCGCTGCTATTCGGTTATGGTATGAACAAAACCGATGTAGACAGTGTGACCAATCCGACTCGCGGTATGCGTCAGTATTACTCGCTTGAAGCAGGGGCTGATAAAGCCCTTAGCGACACTAATATGGCAATCATTCGCGCGGGTGTCAGCGGCATTTATAGTTTTGGCGATGAGCAAAAGCATCAAGTGCTGGGCAGTCTGAATACAGGCTACATCTGGGCAGATGATTTTTATGATGTGCCTTATAAATTACGCTTCTTTGCGGGTGGTGACCAAAGTATTCGTGGTTATGACTATGAGAGCTTGTCACCGCTCGACAAGGGCTATTTGACTGGTGGGCAAGTGCTTGCGGTTGGTAGTGCAGAGTATAATTATGAATTTAAACCAGGATTCCGCGGGGCATTCTTCACTGATGTGGGTAATGCTTACGACAAAAACTTCGAGACTGAAACAAAGGTCGGCGTCGGTGTTGGTATCCGCTGGGCATCGCCAGTCGGTGTGGTAAGAGTTGATGTGGCGGCTGGGGTGACAGAAGAAAGCATACCCGTTAGACTGCATTTCTTTATTGGCTCGCCTTTATAGCCATGTAATCCAGTAGTGACATCATTTAGCGCGTATTGAACATTATTAAGTTGTCTCAGTTAGTGAAATTGAGACAGGTTCAACACGCGCTATTAGCAATATCCGTTGTATTTCTTATTTATCGTGCCGATTGCCGGTGACCATTCTTTAACGTAGTTGAGTGTCATGCTGACAAAAAATACCCCGCCTAATAACGCCCCAGATGAAGATCCAGCACAGCGCGACGCTCGTGCCGTCAGACGTTGGTATCCGCTGTCATTTTTGCTCAAATTACTCGTGCTTATTTTAATTGTGCTGACCATCATGTTTGCCGTGTTTTTTTACGCAATGGGCACAGAGTCGGGTACGAAGTTTATATTAGAGAAAGTCAGTGCTGAGACGGGCATTGATTTTAAATATGGTCGCGGTAATTTACGTGATGGTATCTGGGTCACTGATATCGATATCAAGGCGACTGAAGACCTTGAAGTATTGGTTGATAAAGCTTATGTCAAGATAGGCTGGCGTGCCATATTTGCCAAAGAAGTGCATCTGCGTGATGCAGACATACAAACCATTGAGATTATCAATAACAAGCCACCAACGGGTGAGCCGTTCGATTATAAAACGTTACAGCTGCCAGTGAACTTACGCTTTGATCACGCTAAAATAAAAAATATTACTTATAAACAAGTGACCAAAGAGCCCATTGTTGTGCAGGATATTGTTGCCCGTGATTTGACATGGGTCGGTAGCATGGTAACGGTTGGTCGCGGTGATTTACAATATGCTGATATCGTCAAAATCAGTGCCTTACAAGGTGAAATTGATTTACAAGGCGACTATCCGCTAGATTTAAGCGCGATTGCAGAAGTCAGCGCGCTAGAAAAAGCCTATGTTGACCCATTGAATATCACGGCAACAGGGACGCTAAAACGTACGGTTGGTAAGGTTCGTAGTCGCTACAATGATAGCGATGTGAGCGGTGATTTTGTTGTCCAAGGTTTGGATCAGGATTCGCCTTTTCAGGCAAAATTGCAATGGGATGATATTTTGATCCCTTATGCGGAAAGCCAAAAAATTCGTTTAAAAAGTGGTACTGCTACCGCGACAGGGGTTATCTCTGAAATACGTCTGCGTATCAATACTGAGCTGACGGCTAAAGACATTCCGTCCGGTCACTATCAAGGTCGCGCCGTTATTGCAAACAGTCAGTTACGTATTGATCGCTTAGATGCTCAGGTGCCAGCTGGAAATTTAATTCTGCAAGGTATTTTAGATTGGCAAGACAGCTTTGATGCAAAAGTACGAGCGACAGGGAGCAATTTTGATATTCGCCGCGTTATTCCTGATGACTATGCTGATTTCAAAGCATATGCACCGCAAAAGCTGAATGGTCGACTGTCATTACATTATCAGCAGCAAAACAGCGCTGGTAACATAGAGCTTGATGCAGATTTGCGTCAACGTGATGGCGAGCATGTGAATGCTAATATCGTCCAAGGCAAAACGTCAGCGAAGTCGACACAGGTAGCGCCTTGGTATATCGATGCCAAATGGCAAAACCTAATCCGCCGCGATGTGCCTAATATCGGTAATATTGATAGTCCGCGTGGACAGGCGGATGTCATCATTCGTGGCTCACGGTTATCAGTAGATGCCAATGCGGTCATTAATGAATTGAATGCCGCTCCTAAAGGCAACTATGATGTGCGCGTGCGCAAAGCTGGGGATGTCATCGACATCAATCGCCTGAACTATAAAGGGGTCGTGGGCGACTTATCAGGTACTGGGCAGATTCAATTGGCAAATAAAAAGCGTCCGCTCACATGGCAGATAGATGCGCGTACCAATGGACTATTACCCAAACAGTATCGCAGTGATTTGCCGCTTGAGCGCCTAACCGGTAGTGTCAGCGCGCGTGGTCGTTTATTGACTATTACTAAAGGTGGCGTTAGTGGTCAGCGTCATATTATTACCTTAAACGATACCGACTTGCAGGCGCAACTTGATGCGACTCAAGATGGTCGTGCTATTGGCATAACGGGTGCGGGTGATGCCAAAATCGATATCGTTGGTGGCGAGCTATCTATGTTCAATGCGCGCTTCAATGGGCAAGTCGATACTGTAGATGTACCAAAAGGACGCCTATCTATTGATGCGGCTGGCACGCCAAAGTTTATCAGTATTCGTAAGCTCAATTACAATGGTGAAGCGGGCGCAGTGAATGCCAAGGGCGTCATCGATTTGCGTAAAAATATCGGCTGGACGATAGATGGTCGCTTTGATAAATTTAATTTGGGTTATTTTTTACCCAACAATCCAGCGATTATCACCGGTGACTTGAAGACCAGCGGCGAGTGGCAAACGGCACCCAAAAACAATGCCAATACCGCAGGCAAACTGCAACGTTTTGCGGTGAATTTTGATGGGGTACTAGATGCTGAGCAACTGCCAGCGGGCAAGCTGACCATTGATGCCAGTGGTGATGATCAGCTGATTCGTATCAAGCGTTTCCGTCATATGGGCGCGGCAGGCAGTATTGATGCCAAAGGGACGGTTGATGTACGTCAAGGCATTGCGTGGGATATTGACGCAGTGATGGATCGTTTTAATATTGGTTATTTCCTCAAAGATACCCCAAGCCTTATCACTGGCACTATCGATACGGATGGGCGCTGGAGTGACTCGCAGCAAATCATTAATATCAAAAAAATTGATTTAAGAGGTATGCTAAAAGGTCAACCGCTTAGTGCCAAGGGCAGCTTAGCGGCGAAGATGCGTCTGCCAAAAGATTTGGCAAGCTGTTTCAAGCGTCTACAAACGCAAGACGCACAGGCGCAATATAAGCAAGTAAATGCCTTGATAGACAGCTTAAACGCGGATAATTTAGTGCTACGTTGGGGTGATAATTATGTCACTGCTAATGGCAATGCTAAGCAATTACAAACCAAAATTAATATCACCAGTCTGGATCAGTTGTCAGATAAATTGGCTGGCAAAGTCACTGGCGGTGCGACCTTATCACAGCCAGTAGGACAAGCGCTGCCAACTATTTATATCGATTTGGTTGGTGAGCGCATTGCGCTGCCGGGCTTTATTTTGCGCCAAGGTCGCGTGCTCGGTAAGCTGGTCAATTTAGCAAACAGCCCAAGTCAGCTTATTATCACCGCTGAAGGTTTAGATGCAGCTGGACAGAGTTTTAAAAGCGTTAAAGCGACTTTTAATGGTACTGAGCAGGCGCATGTGGTCAACCTTGACGTTGCCAATGAGCAGCTCACGATTGGCGCAAGGCTTAAAGGCGGCTTCAATCGGGATAAACTGAGCTGGTCTGGCGTCATCGGCAAGGGCCGTGTTCAATCCAAATATGCGACCTTAAATCAGTTACAGCCAGCGCAGTTAATTGTTAATTTACCCAACAATCAAAATGGCAATAATAACGATTTAAAAGTACAGTTGGCAGCGCACTGCTGGCAAGCCACCGATCAAACGGGCAAGGTGTGCTTACGTGAAAACTTAATCGCGTCACCTGATAAAGGTGAGGTGAATATCGCCTTGCAAAATCTAGATACGTCATTACTCTCGGTCTTTTTACCTAAAGATATCGACTGGCATGGCAAAATTAATGGTAAGGCGATTGTTGGCTGGCAACGTGGTCGTCCACCGACGATTAATACCACGCTGTATTCAGACAACGGCAAAATCGGCTTGATTCAAGATGGTGATAGTTTACCCGTCACTCTGCCTTATAAGCGGGTCTCACTGATTGCATTGTCCGTCCCTGAGGGCATCAAACTACGTACCGATATCAATACTGGTGGCGGTGCGCGTGGCTATGCTGAAGTGGTCGTTGATCCTTATAAGACGCCTAAGCCAATTTCGGGTGCTTTGGTATTGAATGAGCTTAACCTTGCGATATTCAAGCCTTTCTTCCCAGGTATGCGAGTGCTAGAGGGCAATGTCACGATGGCAGGAGGATTGGGCGGTACATTAGATAAGCCGCAATTCTATGGCGATGTGAAACTTGCTAATGGCCGTATTGCGATGCTTGATTTGCCCATTAATTTAACCAATGTAAATACTGACGCCAAAATTCGTGGCACGCAAGCGACTATTGATGGAACCTTTAGCAGTGGTACGGGTAAAGGGGTTTTGACTGGGACAGTTAATTGGCAACAAAAACTCCAAGCCAAGCTTAGCGTCAGCGGCGAGCGTTTGGTGATTACCCAGCCACCATTGTTAGTGGCAGAAATCAACCCTGATATTGATATCATCGTGCGTCCAGGCGATCGTTATGTCGATATTAAGGGAGCGGTCAGCGTACCGTCAGCGACCATTCGTCCGCCAGAAGCCAGCGAAGATATCATTACTCAAACCGAGGATGCTGTGGTTCTTGATCGTCGTCTCATTGGCAATATTGACGAGGTATTGGCAATATCGAAACCTTGGTCAATCAATGCGGATATCGGTGTCGACTTGGGTGATGATATCAACTTCCGTGGTTTTGGTGCCGTTATTCCTTTAGCTGGTGCGATTAATATCACTCAAAATGGCACGGGTGTCATGCGTGCAAAAGGGGTGGTGCAAGTATCACGTCGTACCAATATCAACGCTTTTGGTCAGAACCTAGAGCTTAACTATGGACAAGTGCGCTTCAACGGTGATGTGATGAAACCTAACCTCAGTATTGAGGCGGTTAAAACGATCAGTGGCAAAACGGTAGGTGTGCGTGTCAAAGGCAATACAGAAAGCCCCAATATTATTGTCTTTAATAATGCAGGCTTGACCCAGCAGCAGGCGATGAATGCTTTGGTGACAGGTCGAATTAATAACAAGGGCGCCACTCAAATCAGTGAGCAAGGCTTTAAATCGCAAGTGACGAATAACCTAGCCGCCGCGGGCTTAAGCTTTGGACTGAGTGGCACGCGCAATCTAACCAATCAAATCGGTCAGATTTTTGGTTTTCAGAGTTTGACCGTTGATGCCTCAGGCAGTAGTGAAGACACCAACGTCAACGTCACCGGTTACGTGACGCCTGACTTGTATATACGCTACGGAGTAGGGGTGTTTAATGCTCAAAATAGCTTATCTATTCGTTATCAGTTAACTCGACGTATTTATGTAGAGGCAACCTCAGCGGCAGAAAACGCGGTGGATGTGGTTTACAGTTGGCAGTTCTAAATCGCATCGTTTTATCCAATAAAAAACGCCTTTGAATGAAGGCGTTTTTTTATAGGTAGGCTAGGGCGTGTCCTTAATGCAATCGATAGTCATCTAAATGGGTTTAAAATGGCTAAATCTTGCTGAACGGCGTCAAATAGCTGACTAATATCTCGATATTATCGGCGCTATTTTCCTTGTTTGACTGCAATTTATCTCATTTTTAGAATGAGGACACGCCCTAATATTGATGATGAATGCTATTAATCTATTTAGTCAGGATTAAGCGATTATTACGTGTCAAACGTAATCGATACTCTTCACCCTCATGCTCGATACGCACTTCTTTAGTGAGTGCAAATAAGTGTTGTGATTGCAAAGTTGGTAAACGGTTTTCACGACAATTCAAGTAACGAGAGATAACCATGCTCATAGTAAATTCCTTTTGATAAAAAATGGCTGAATAGTAATGGCGATACAGTAACTATCTTTAACGATAATAATTATCATTTACATTGAAGAATTTTGCAAGGTAATTGATAAAATAAAATGCAGTCATTGTGTAAACTTATCTAAAGTAATTTTCGTAAATGAGATTTAAATAAATAAAAATTAGCTAATTATTATTATAAATCAATAGGTTGGTTTTAAATCGACTTGGTTTTTTGAAAGTATAAACCAATTAAATCGCACTTTAAAAAAACAGTAATAAAGGAGACGCCGATGCCAAATGAAGCAGATAACCACATTGATGGCTCATATAACAGCGAAAAAGTACTTATCGTAAACGTGGCAGTTGCGGTCATTCATCATAAAGCCCAATATTTACTTGGATTTAGAAACGCCGCCCAGCATCAAGGCAACCGCTATGAATTTGTAGGTGGCAAAATAGAAACCAATGAAAATGCCGAGCAGGCATTGATTCGGGAAGTCGCTGAAGAGACAGGCATTGAAATTTGTGACAATACGATGGTCAAGCTTGGACGTCTGCATCATGATTATGGTGATAAGCAGGTCAGTTTACAGATTTATAAGGTTGAGCTGACCGCGCAGCAGTATGAGCAGCATAAGCATCGCCAATATGGGCTAGAAGGTCAGGCGCTAACGTGGGTAAATAAGGCAGATTTATTAGCAGGAAAGTATCACTTACCCGCTGCTAACCAGACGATTCTCGAATGGCTGAGTGTGCCAACAACGATAGCAATTACCTATCCATTGACGCATTTTGATGCCACTCCTGATCCAGTGGCCGCATGGCTGACTTTTCATCAAAACAATCTAACAGCCAATGCTTGGGTATATATTCGAATAAAGGTAGCTGGCTCAGCAAGTATAGCAGCGCAGTTGATGCATATGCGTCCAGATATTAAGGCGATTGTCCCTTGTGATGTCAATGGACAGACCCTAACCATTGAAGCGCCGCTAGCAATGAAAGATACAACCACTGCCAATTCAATCGTTGCCAATCAGCTGTCTCATACCGCATTGTTACAATGGTCGGAGGATACACAAGATAGAGTGCTGTCTAAAAATTATCCGTTAATAGTCAGTTGTCATGATGCCGCCAGTATTGATGCTGCCAATAAACTGGCTCATGCTCGGTTACAACAGCAATTACCGCCCGTCATTGGCGCCTTTTTGTCTCCTGTACTAGTCACCTATACACATCCTGATACTGTGCGACTTGGTTGGGAATCATGGTCAGCATTGGCCCAATTGGCCGACATACCGATTATCGGTTTGGGTGGTTTATCACCTGTGATGATTCATCAAGTATTAGAGCATGGTGGTATCAGTGTTGCTGGTATTCGACAGTTCTTTGAATAGTAAAAAACTAATAGAGGGAGTGTTGGCACCAATGCTGACCAGTTCTGAACCAGAATTGCCATTAATTGGCATCTATCAGGGCAAATAATTGATTTTTAATATATTTATCCAATCAGTAACTATGTGTTTATTCGGTATTTATTCTACTGCATAAACGCATAGTTACTTACAAACCGTTGCTTTTTCCTACATTGCGACACTGTTTTAATAGTCGAGCTGCCATTAATATATATCACCTAAACAAAGAGTACTTACTCTATATTCTTATAGGCGAATTGCTTATCAACATATCTCTTAACTGCTCTCATAATATTTGGTTTTTGCAGCGCCAGCTTTTACATTCAATATATTTTTAAAAGTTGAAGACGCACAGAAGATGAGAGTACATATAGGGCATATAAGAAGAATAGTTAACAGTCACTATCAATAATGGTACCTCTATGAAAACCAATAAGTTACCTCAATCAGCATGGTCTGATACAAAGGAAGCTGGTTCTCAATCTAAGCAGACTACCCAGTCGCGCCACTATCATCTGAATGAGGATAGTACACGGCAGACAGGTCACGCCAGCAACGATGCTAGCTACAACCATGATAATCTAAATGACCAATATTCTACCCATCTGGCAAAAAAAACGTCTTCGCAAGATCACTATTTTGGATATAAAAGCGCCGATAAGAGCCCACTACGGGCAAAAGAGTCTGCTATGATTAACAGCAACAATAACAAAGACGGCGATTCAAAACATAGCGAAAGCAGTGATTTCGTTAGTGATTACTGTACCAAGGATAGTGGTCACTGCACTAACGATTATAAATGGTCACAAGAGTTGAGCGAAAAAGAATCTGGACAGAACCACCATTCAAAGCAAAATGCTGATTCATCATCAACCTCTACTTACTCATCATACAAAGAAATACCGGAGCGTATATTTATGAATGGACTTATCAAGCATACGGGCATAGCTCTAGCAATTATCATCCCATTAGCTGCATTTTCAGCGTATGCGGCGACGCCACCAGTTAATGCTACCGCTGACATGACTGCTAACGCCACTACTGATAGAACCACTACAGAGACATTGTCAATCAAGCCAAGCGCTATCATTCATAAGTCTGCAAGTACACCGACCACAGTCGATAGCGTTGATCTAAAAAAGTATGCAGGGACATGGTATGAGATAGGTCGTTTACCCATGTATTTTCAGCGCAATTGTGCCAGTGATGTCACCGCCAACTACACTGAAAAAACCGACGGTTCAGGTATCATAGTCACTAATAAATGCGTACAGAAAGACGGTTCTGGTATTACTTCTGAGGGTATCGCTAAACCTGTTGATGAGTCAGGCAGTAAGTTAAAGGTCACATTTTTACCATCGTGGATTCGTTGGTTGCCAGTTGGTCGTGCCGACTATTGGGTACTAGCACGTGATGCTGATTACAAGACTGCTTTAGTAGGAACACCTGATAAAAAATATTTATGGTTATTGGCACGTTCGCCAAACGTCACTCAAGAAACTTATGCCAAATATCGTCAAATCGCTCAACAGCAAGGCTATGACTTAAAAGAATTTAAGTTAACCTCGCAGACCAATCAAACAGTTAGCCTCGTTCCATAACGAGCATCACTTACTAGATACTGTGTTAAATCGTAATGTCGCTTTATCATCCACTATTTGATACTGGCAATAATAAACAAAAAGGCAGCATAATTGGCTGCCTTTATTTTCATAATAACCTGCACAACTCAATAAAATGCTTTATAAGCGCTAGCAGATCGGTTATCACTGGCAAAATAGGCCGTTTTAGGCTAAAATCTAGGCGATCTCAATACTCTACATCAATAACTGACACCGATATCGTGCGGTTGCCATACTAGAGTGATTGCGTAGACCACACATAATCTATCTAATCTGTATTCTCTATCATTTACTGATCACACATTACTGACCATAAGGATGTTTCTCGTGAGCAACGCTGATACCTTACGCCAATTACATCAAGACCACTTAAGCAACTACAACAATCAAGAGCAACAAGCGATTGAGCTGATGGGGCTATTGAATAAGCTCTATAATGAGCAAGACGTACAAGTAACCTTGTTCGGTGACACGTTAAATACGACGTCAGTTGGTCAAATATTGGCATTGCATCAAAAAGTAGCCTTGCGTAACCAAGACGCTAAATCTATTGATATCGCTGACACTTTAGCCATGGTTAAAGCGCTAGCGGCCAATAATAAGCTTCAGTCTGCACAGGTGGATGTTGGTCAATTAATCGCTAATGACAGTGATTTACAAACAGCACTTCAAGCCGTTAATGTTGATGACACTACGGTTAATCCTGCGACTGATGTCGTGCTATACGGTTTTGGTCGTATTGGCCGTATTTTAACTCGCCTGCTATTATCACAAGCGTCAAGTGCTAAAGGTATGCAGTTAAAAGCCATCGTTGTACGTCCTGCGGCATCTGGCGATTTGGCCAAGCGCGCCTCATTGCTAGAGCGTGATTCGATCCATGGTAGCTTTGCTGGTGGCGTGGTGGTTGATGATGAAAACAACGGCTTGATTATCAATGGTCGCTTTGTTCAGGTTATCTACGCCAAAGATCCAAGCGAGATCGATTATACGGCTTACGGTATTAATGATGCGTTAGTGATTGACAACACGGGCATTTGGAAAGATGAAGCGGGTCTTGGTAAGCACTTGCAATCGACTGGTGTGAAAAAAGTCCTATTAACTGCCCCTGCTGGCGGTGAGATTAAAAACGTTGTTTATGGTGTAAACAACGATACAGTCGGTGAAGACACCATCGTCAGTGCGGCGAGCTGTACCACCAACGCAATCACCCCAACGTTAAAAGTATTGAACGATGAATACGGTATCGAAAACGGTCACGTTGAAACGATTCACTCATTCACTAACGATCAGAACTTGATTGATAATTATCATAAAGCGGATCGCCGTGGTCGTAGTGCTGTATTGAATATGGTTATTACCAGTACGGGTGCAGCTAAAGCGGTTGGTAAAGCACTGCCAGAGCTTAGTGGTAAACTAACGGGTAATGCCATCCGTGTACCAACGCCAAACGTCAGCTTAGCGATTTTAAACTTGAATCTTAAAACAGCACCAGAAAATGCTGATGCGTTAAATGAATTCATGCGTAAAGTATCTAATAGCAGTCAGTGGCAAACACAGATTGCTTATACAGATTCTACCGAAGCGGTATCGACGGATTTTGTTGGTGATACCCACGTTGGTATCGTTGATGCCCAAGCGACTATTTTGACCGACAATCATGCTATCGTGTATATCTGGTATGACAATGAAGTTGGCTATAGTACGCAAGTATTACGTTTAGCCACACAAATGGCAGGCATCAGTTATACACAGATTCCAGCTTAATACATTTGTACAGCAGTAGTGAGTTTTTAATATTGAGGTACTCTTTATAAGAAAGTACTTTAATAGTCACTTTTAGCATGGACAAATAGATGTGATTTTTTAAGTTAATATATACCGCACCCGATAGTCCAATTGGTTATCGGGTGTTATTGTCATAAATAAAGCAATGATATAATGATATATAGCAACATAGACGTAAGTCTCCTATTTTTTAAAAGATACCTATAGGCAAAAGAAGCAGTATATGACTGCTATTGAGTCTATAAACTAGAGTGTAAATAAAGGAACGTAAGATGCGATTTATTGATGAAGCCGTCGTAACGGTAAAAGCAGGTGACGGTGGTAACGGAATCGCCAGTTTTCGCCGAGAAAAGTATGTCCCACGTGGTGGACCTGATGGTGGCGATGGTGGCAAGGGCGGAGATATTTATGTCATTGCAGAGGATAACACCAACACCCTAGTGGACTATCGTTATACCCGTCGTCATGATGCTATGCGAGCCGAGAATGGCCACAGTAGAAACTGTTCAGGCAAGGGCTCTGATGATTTGTTTTTACCAGTACCTATCGGTACCACGGTAGTTGATACCGAAACTGACGAAGTGTTGGGTGACTTGATTGAACTAGGTCAGACGTTACTGATTGCCAAAGGTGGTGATGGTGGTTTGGGCAATACCCATTCTAAGAGCTCTACCAACCAAGCACCGCGTAAATCGACGTCTGGTTTTGAAGGTGAGTTAAAAGTTCTTAAATTTGAGCTAAAAGTTGTGGCTGATGTTGGCTTGATTGGTTTGCCTAATGCTGGTAAATCTACCTTTATTCGTCAAGTCTCTGCTGCTAGACCAAAAGTTGCTGACTATCCGTTTACCACCCTCGTTCCGAATCTAGGTGTGGTTGATATCGGTCGTCATCGCTCATTTGTGATGGCAGATATTCCAGGTTTGATCGAAGGTGCTTCAGAAGGTGCTGGACTTGGCATTCGTTTCTTAAAACATGTGGCTCGTACTCGTCGTCTATTACATGTGGTTGATGTAAAGCCAATTGATGGCAGCGATCCGGTAGCCAACGCTCGTGTTATCTTGAATGAACTTGAGCGTTTTTCGCCTGAGTTATCCAACTTGCCCCAGATTTTGATATTAAACAAAATTGATCAGGTGCCTGACGAAGAGTTAGATGAGCTTTGTACTCATATTGTCACCGAGCTTGATTGGACAGGCGATGTATTTCGCACGTCAACCTTAATGGGTGAAGGGACTGATGCAGTTAAATATCATTTAATGAATGAGATTGAACTAGAGCGTGAGCGTGAACTAGAAGATCCTATCTTCGCTGAAGCACAAAGAACCCGTTTTGAGCGCTTAGAAGTAGAAGTACGTCTAAATACTGAGGCGCAGCGTGAAGCCTATCGTGCGGCCCGCAAAGCGGCTCGCGAAGGTGTAGATTTAAGCGACGACGATGCTGATTTTGACGATGACGACGAAGATGGTGTTGAGGTCATTTATGTTCCTTAAGCTAACACGCTTGAGCTGATATACTTGAATTTTTTAGATTAATCCCCGTAATCAATTCACATGAGAGACAGGAGTTTATATGGCAGGTGACATAGAAAACACGACCGAAGAAGCAAGGTTTATTAAACAAACTCGCAACTTTGATATTCAGCGCGTTATTGTCAAGATTGGCTCATCGTTGTTAACCAATAACGGTCGAGGGCTGGATCGAACTGCCATATATGAGTGGGCCAAACAGATTGCCAAGCTGCATAAGCAAGGCGTTGAAGTACTGCTAGTATCGTCAGGTGCTGTTGCCGAAGGTGTAGTACGAATGAACCTTGAGGAGCGCCCGAAGAAACTAGCAGCACTACAGGCCTGTGCTTCTATTGGTCAAATGGGTTTGATTGAAACGTGGTGGTCAGCATTAATCCAACATGGTATTCAAAGCTCGCAGTTGCTACTGACGCATGATGATTTGTCTAATCGTAGCCGTTATCTCAATACGACGGGCGCGTTGACACAATTATTAGAATGGCGCGTGCTACCAGTGATTAATGAAAACGACACTATTACCATTGATGAAATTAAATTTGGTGATAATGATACTTTGGGCGCGATGGCAGCGGCGATGGTCAATGCCGATTTATATATCATTTTAACCGATCAAGAGGGGGTGTTTACGGACAACCCACGTGACAATCCTAATGCAAAAATGATTCGCCAAGAGCGTGCGATGGCGGATTACTTATTTGATATTGCAGGGGATGGTGGCAAGCTTGGTCGCGGCGGTATGCTGACAAAAATTCGTGCTGGTCGTCTTGCAGCGATGGGTGGTTGTCCAACCGTTATCGTGAGCGGTGCTATCGATGATGTTATCACTCGTGTGGTATCAGGCGAGGCGGTTGGTACTTTATTGACCACCAATGATCAAGACAAAATCATTGCACGTAAACAATGGCTTGCCGCACATTTACGTATGTCAGGCACTCTAATAGTCGATGCAGGCGCAGCAAAAGCTGTAGTTGAGCATCACAAGAGCTTGCTACCGGTCGGCGTTGTGGAAGTACGCGGTGATTTCGACGAAGGCGACGTGGTTGAGGTGGTGCATCAAGATACGGGCGAGCGTTTAGCGGTTGGACAAGTGAACTTCTCCTCTCGTGATGCTTGCCGAGTGGCCCGTGAGCGTACTGAGCAGTTTGATAGAATTCTTGGTAATAATGAAGAGCGTGTGGTCATGGTACACCGTGATAATTTAGCGTTGACCATGTAGACCATTGATGGTATACATCCGATTTCAAATATGAGCACGATATTATTGATTAAAGACTAACGGCAAATAACGCTCTAAGAAACACAAATACTTTTAATGATTATTGTTTTTATGATTGTTAACACGAGAGATATTAACCAATAAATTGTTATTAGCGAATATCTCATTATTTGTGGTTTTTTAGCATAGATTGTCGCTATCTAAACGTTTTAATATTCTTTTATTCAACTTATTTTATCCAGCACCGTATTCATTGATGATCATGAATGCGGTGTTGTTTTGGAGATTTGTACATGAGTGCTTCAGACAATAGTAACTCGATTCAGCAAGAGTTTGCGCCTTTAAAGAACGACAGATTGTTACGGGCATTACGCTTTGAATCAATAGACACCACGCCAGTCTGGATGATGCGTCAAGCTGGTCGTTATTTACCAGAATATAAAGCCACTCGTACAGAAGCCGGCGACTTTATGAGCCTGTGCAAAGATACGGACCGCGCCACTGAAGTTACTTTACAGCCACTACGCCGTTATGATTTAGATGCTGCTATCTTATTTAGTGATATTTTGACCATACCTGACGCTATGGGATTGGGCTTATACTTTGAGGCGGGCGAAGGCCCTAAGTTTAAACATCCTATTCGTACGCAAGCAGACTTAGATAGATTGCCAGTACTTGAACCCAATGATTCTCTTGATTATGTCATGCGTGCGGTGACGAGCATCCGCAAAGCATTAAATGGTCAAGTGCCGTTATTTGGTTTCTCTGGTAGTCCATGGACATTGGCCACCTACATGATCGAAGGCGGCAGCTCAAAAGACTATCGTTATACTAAAGGCTTTTTGTATAGCAACGCTGATTTTTTGCATCAATTATTAGATAAATTAGCCACTTCTGTCATTGATTATCTAGATGCACAGGTAGTCGCTGGCGCTCAAATTTTACAGATCTTTGATAGTTGGGGTGGGGCGCTTGGTCATCGTCAGTTTATCGATTTTTCTCATGCTTATAATAAGCGTATCGTCGCTGAATTAAAAGTACGCCATCCGCAGATACCAGTGGTATTATTTACCAAAGGCGGTGGGTTATGGTTGGATTTGCAAGCAGATAGTCAAGCCGATGTTTTAGGATTAGATTGGACGATGCCCATTGATCGTGCACGCCAAGTATTGGCTGAGAGTCAGCGTCAATTGACCAAACAGCATAAAAAACTACAGAGTAGTAAAGCCATTCAAGGCAATTTGGATCCAGCAACATTGTATGGTTCACCTGCGACGATTCGTGCTGAAGTAAATGCAATGCTTGATAGTGCTTATGCAAGCGGCGAAAAAACGGGTTATATAGCAAACTTAGGTCATGGTATTACGCAGTGGGTCAATCCTGACAATGCCAAAGTATTTATCGATGCGGTGCACGATTATAAAATCTAAAGCCGCTAGAATCTAAAAATGACAAAGTTCAGGCATATAAGCGAGTTTTCTATCTAAGATTTGTTTAACAAACACTGATATTTATCAAGTAAAAGAAAAAGGAATATCTTATGATTTCAGCAGCGATTGTTGGTGGCACAGGTTATACGGGTATTGAGCTGATTCGCTTGTTATCTGCGCATCCTGAAGTATCTATTGATTTGCTAACCTCGCGTAGCGAAGCTGGTACACGCGCTGATGAGATATTTCCAAGCTTACGCGGTATATCGGATATTGTCTTTAGCGACTTGGGTGACGAGACGCTTGCAACGCTGCAGAAGTGTGATGTGGTCTTTTTTGCCACTCCACATGGCGTAGCGATGAAGCAAGCAGAGGCGCTAACGCAAGCTGGTGTGAAAGTCATTGATTTGGCTGCTGATTTTCGTTTGCAGTCACTGTCCGATTTTGAACACTGGTATCAGCAGTCGCATGCTTGTCCTGAGCTACTAAAGACAGCTGTTTATGGTTTACCTGAAGTGAATCGCGATAAACTTGCCACTGCTTTAGTCGTCGGTAATCCGGGTTGTTATCCGACCACTGCTATTTTGGGTTTGAAACCAATAATCGATATGCAAAATAAGCAAGCAGAGAGATTGGTGGAATCACGCATCGTTATCGATGCAAAGTCTGGTGTTTCTGGCGCTGGTCGCCAAGCTTCACTTGCGCTTAATTATGCTGAAACTACTGATAACTTTAAAGCTTATAGCGTTGAAGGACATCGTCACCTGCCCGAGATTGAGCAAGGCGTGGCGCAGTTATTAGACAGCCAGTTCACCCATCGCATTCGTTTTTTACCGCATCTTGTGCCGATGATACGTGGCATGCTGAGCTCTATTCATCTTGAGCTGACGGATGCGGGTGCTGCTATTGATTGGCAGCAGATATTTGAAACATGCTATGAATCAGAAGCGTTTATTGATGTCATGCCAAAAGGTATTTATCCAGATACCCGTAGTGTCCGCGCCAGCAACCGTTTACGCATTGCTGTGCATCAAGACAATGAACGTGCGGAATTGACAGTGATTGTCGTACAAGACAATTTGGTAAAAGGTGCCGCAGGACAAGCGGTACAAAACATGAATGTCATGTTCGGATTCGATGAAACAATGGGTCTAAACTTTGCACCTATTGTTCCGTAGCAGATGTTTAGCTGTGGTCAAATCATTCACATTTATGGTGCTAGGTATTGATTATAAATTCCGCTATAATATTGCCATTACTGTTAAGAGATATTGTCTAAATGCGTGTCAAGCTTGTACGACGCTTTTGCTCACAGCCCGCACTTTCATCGTGCAAAGACTCTGATTTTTATCATTTAGAGCGTAGTCCGCATTCTCTTAAAACCAATGCTAGTTCAGTAACTAAGGTAGGTGGTACCCAACAAGGGGCATCCACATTGGTGTTGGCTCTCTTTGTCGTTGTCATATTGGTGACTGCCATTGTTGGATTGATATTCGGTCATAAATTAGGATATCAGCGTGGCTTTCATTCTATGCAAACTGAAACCAAGCAAGCGATGATCAATAGCACTGAGGCAACAGAAGCGCTTGAAGATTTACGTCTTAGTCATAAAATAGCGGCCAATCAAGCGGCTACTGCTAAGCAGGAGTTGGCGATTAGCTTGGCTAACATCAAAGAGTTGCGTGAAAACCAGCAAGAATTAACGGTTGAGAATAGACAAGTTTCTCAACTGAATGAGTTATATGCTGATGTCCTTCGTGACAAAGGCGGCATGCCTTTACAAGTAATAGCAGCAAAGATTGAACCGTTACCTGAAAATGCCTTCGAATATGGTTTCGATATAGGCATGCTTGCTAGCGATGGCAAAGCCAAACGCCTAAAGCCAACGTTGACGTTGCTCAATGACGATGATTTTGTGGAGGTGCCGCTAGATCCTCCAGTTTATACTATTGAAGGTATCGTTCGTATTCGTGGTCGTTTCATGATGCCATCAGGCTTTAAACCGTTACAAGTCAAACTTAGCTTACAAGCTGGCGGACAACAAGTAGAGCAGCTCTATGATTGGAAGCTTGGCGAGCGAGTTGATAATATGCCGCTATCACTTTTAGATTTACCTGAAGTCGACGAAAGTCCGATTGAGCCTTAATCTATTCATATTTAAGAGCGCTATAATAAGCATTGCATTTGCCAACCTCTGTTAGCGCTCTTTATTCTGTTATAAATATAACCATTAATTTGTATGCCAATTATGATAAAACAAACCCTATTGCAAGCGTTGCCAACTGTTGCTGATTGGCACTTTCCAACTATACCTGCTCATCGTGCACAAGATGGTGATACGGACGGCGAAACCTCGCCACAAGCAGATGTACTGGTTGCAGAGCCAGAAGTGGCTAAGCCGCCTATGTATGCCGTCGTTATGTATAATGA
The DNA here is from genome assembly GCF_904845955.1 of Psychrobacter cibarius. GTDB lineage: Bacteria > Pseudomonadota > Gammaproteobacteria > Pseudomonadales > Moraxellaceae > Psychrobacter > Psychrobacter cibarius_B. The sequence goes on along the minus strand of NZ_CAJGYX010000001.1, from coordinate 832,184 downwards.
TAATTATACGCCGATGGAGTTCGTCGTTTATATTTTGCAGTCTGAATTTCGTCATAGTATGGATTCGGCAGTCGAAGTTATGCTAACGATTCATAACAGTAGCAAAGGCATTGCTGGTATCTATCCTAAAGATATTGCTGAGACCAAAGCCAAAAAAGTAAACAGTCTGGCACATCGTGAAGGCTATCCCTTATTGACCCAGATTGAGCCACATCAAGGCGAATAAGAAAATAGCGTAAATATGGATTTGAAGTTCTATCTTCTTTTCGTGTTTCTATCTTATTATTTCCAATGGTTTTATCGTTTAGAAACCCTGTCACGCTCTAAAAACTGCTCATTGTGAGCTTGATAGGTACTCTGTATCCAAGCAGTCACTCATAAATTCCTTATTATAAAAATTTCCTAACCTTGATTTTTCTTTAATATACCCTTATCTATATTAAGCAATCACATCAAACAGCTGTCTAAATTTTATAGAAATGATTGCTGCACTCGTATCATTTTCTAGTCATTTTATTAACTTGAATTTTTCTATAATTTAATCAGCTGATGGCTTAAAAAAGTCACTTGTATCCTTCACTCTCTCATTTATTATTCTATTACTGATTTCTCCTTTATTTGCTCAGTTTTTGAAGCTTTCATACTATTTCGTTACTATAAATATTGATGCGCAGTACGCCTTGATACATTTTAGTCTGTGTTAATAGATTGACTCTTCTTAAGTATCGTGTTGAGATAAAGAAAAGCAAGTATGAGTGATCAAAACGCTTAATTGGTGATAAGTAGATAGCACTGCTACTTGAGTAATACATGGTCAATATCATTTAGCGCTGTCTTTTGATAATACAGATTTAGCCCTTGAACAATCCATCTGTCGCCCTGATTTACTTACTAACTCATTCATAAAGCTATCAATTATAAAGATAGGTATAACCGTAGGAAGTCGTTATGTTAAGTCGTCATCTTGAAGTTTCTTTGCGTTTAGCAATGACACTTGCGCGCCAAAAATCGCATGAGTACCTCACTGTTGAGCATCTATTATTAGCGTTATTAGAGAATACTCACGCTGCCAATACATTAACTGCCTGTAATGCCAATGTTTCAACACTGCGTACCGAGTTAGAAGCTTATATCAATAAGCACACGCCAACGGTAGACGCAGACACCGAGCAGTCACCGCAGCCAACCCAAAGCTTTGATCGTATTCTGCAGCGTGCTATTTTCCATGTACAATCTATTGGTGGTGGTCGCCTTGTTGAAGGCTCAGACATTTTAGTATCTATGTTTTCAGAGCACGATACTTATGCGGTTTATTTGCTCAAAAAACAGGGTATTAGTCGTCTTGAGTTAACCCAATACTTATCACATGGTCAAGATAAAGACGAGCCATCCGAGCCACGTGCTTCTATGACGGGTGAACGCCGTAGTGCCTCAGAAAAAACCAGTAAAGATCCCTTGGTTGAGTTTGCGACCAACCTAAACCAGCGTGCGGCTGAAGGTAAGACCGATCCGTTAATTGGACGTGGCCCCGAAATTGAGCGAGCCGCGCAAGTACTGTGTCGTCGCCGTAAAAATAACCCGTTATTGGTTGGTGAGCCTGGCGTCGGTAAGACCTCTATCGCTGAAGGTTTGGCGTGGTTGATTATTAATGATAAAGCACCGAAACCATTGAATGGCTGCGTGATTTATAGCCTTGATATCGGCTCATTAATCGCTGGTACTAAATACCGTGGTGATTTCGAAAAACGCATGAAGTCACTGCTTGATGCGCTAAAGAAAAAGCCCAATGCAATCTTGTTTATTGATGAGATTCATATGATTATTGGCGCAGGGTCGTCAATGAGCAGCAATATGGATGTATCAAACTTGATTAAGCCAGCACTTGCTAATGGTGAGCTGCGCTGTATCGGCTCAACTACCTTTACCGAATACCGTCAAGTATTTGAAAAAGACCATGCACTGTCACGTCGTTTCCAGAAGATTGATGTCAAAGAGCCGAGTGTCGACGATACAATTGATATTTTACGCGGTCTGAGGCCTCGTTATGAGGAATTTCATAACGTCGAATATACCGATGAAGCGTTGGTCACCGCCGTTCAGTTATCTGCTAAGCATATTCACGAGCGTTTTTTACCAGATAAAGCGATTGATGTGATTGACGAAGCAGGTGCCTATAAGCGTTTAGGCGTGATTCCTGATGCTGATGATATTGATGCAGAAGAAAGCTTCATTGCGGATATAGAGCAAGATTTTGATGCTCAAATTGATGCTGATGTTGAGGGTCTCGATGGCGACACGTATAGCGATAGCGAAATGCAGGATGAAGCGGAAACTGCAAAAGCCAATGATCGTGCCAAATCGTTCAGTGAAACAAGAAGTGCCAAAGCTAAGAAAAACCCACCGATGAAAATCGATGTGGCAGATATTGAAGCGATTGTTGCCAAGCTTGCACGTATTCCCCCCAAGTCAGTATCGAGTGATGATAAGAGTATTCTTCAGCACTTAGATCGTGATCTTAAACACTTAGTGTTTGGTCAAGATGAGGCAATTGAAACATTAGCGGATGCGATTAAGCTATCGCGTGCTGGTCTTAAAGCACCAGATAAGCCAATTGGTTCCTTCATGTTTGCCGGTCCTACTGGGGTGGGTAAAACCGAAGTTTCACGTCAGTTAGCAAATTTGTTAGGCGTAGAACTGGTTCGTTTTGATATGTCGGAATATATGGAAGCTCATACTGCTTCACGTCTGATTGGTGCGCCTCCTGGCTATGTCGGTTATGATCAAGGTGGTTTGTTGACTGAAAAAATCAATCAACATCCACATTGTGTGTTATTGCTTGATGAGATTGAAAAAGCGCACCCTGATGTCTTCAACTTGTTACTGCAAGTCATGGATCATGGTACGTTGACTGATAACAATGGTCGTGTGGCTATCTTTAAGCAAGTCATTGTGATTATGACGACCAACGTCGGTGCTGATAGTATTAGCCGCTCTTCAATGGGCTTTACTCAGCAAGACCATAGCCGTGATAATACGGAGTCGCTCAAACGTGTCTTTACGCCAGAGTTCCGTAACCGTTTAGATGCCATCATTCAATTTAACCCATTAGATACCTCCGTGGTGGTATCTGTGGTTGATAAATTCTTGGTTGAGCTACAAGCCCAGCTTGATGATAAACAAGTCACCTTAGAGATTGATGACGAAGTACGCGATTACTTGGCTAACAAAGGCTATGATCGCCTAATGGGTGCACGCCCAATGCAGCGTCTGATTCAAGATGAGATCAAAAAGTCATTGGCAAGTATGATTTTGTTTGGTGATTTGGTCAATGGTGGGGTAGTACATCTTACCTTAGCGCCTGAAGCTAATGATGAACAAGATGGTGATTCTGTTAAGCTTGATAAGTACAGTGGTAAGACGGATTATAAGTCTACAGATAAAGGATCAGCAGATAGTCGTATTATCTTGACGGTCGTTGAGACTCATGAGCCACATCCAGACTCTGAGTCACTCGCCAGCTAAGTTTTTGCTACTAATGTAATAACAACGGTTACCATGTTACTGTGGTAGCCGTTTTTTTATTGCTATAATTCATAACAAAACCAACGTATGAAATCGCGAGCTCCCATTCATGTGCGGGATTGGTTTACGCATCATTACCCGATATTTATCTAATCGATAACAAATATAATAGGACATACTATGGAATTATTCGATGAACAAACGCCAAAAACGCCAGCGCAAAAACAAGCAATTTTAGACAATGTGCGCTTGCCAGAAGATTGGAAAACGGCATTAGCAGACGAGTTAACTTCTAACAATATGGACAACTTGCGTGCGTTTTTAAAAGAAGCCTATCAATCAGAAAGTAGTATCTATCCGCCAGCACCCTTAATATTTAACGCGTTAAACCTGACCCCTTTATCACAAGTTAAAGTCGTGATACTAGGTCAAGATCCATATCATGGACCAGGGCAGGCAATGGGCTTATCGTTTTCAGTGCCCAAAGCCATTCCAAAGCCACCCTCACTCAATAATTTGTTAAAAGAGATGGCGAGTGATATTGGTATCGCACCCTCAAAACATGGCGACCTGACTTACTGGGCACAGCAAGGAGTTTTGCTATTAAATAGCTCTCTGACCGTGCGAGAAAGTGAGCCAAATAGTCATCAAAATAAAGGCTGGGAGCAGTTTACCGATGCGGTGATTGATGTGGTTAATGAACAAACAGAACATACCGTATTCATATTGTGGGGCAGTAAAGCCCAGAAAAAAGGCAAATATATCAATACTGATAAGCATCTTATTCTGACCGCTGTACATCCATCACCACTTGCTGCCAATCGTGGTGGATTCTTTGGTTCCAAGCCGTTTTCTAAGACCAATGATTATCTAGTACAGTATGGGCAAACGCCTATCGATTGGCAATTACCGCAATAGTTGTCAAAATAAATGAAACATAAACAAAATATAAGCTTGAAGCCATATCCAACCGCAAATAGTCAGTTAGTTATTGAAGATATGCAAGCCAGCGCATTTTGGTCACTTCAAGATATGAGCTGGATGAACCTAGCTCTTAAACTTGCTAGACAAGGTGCTGAGCGTGGAGAAGTGCCGGTAGGAGCGATACTGGTACACGATCAGCAGATTATTGGTCAAGGATTCAATGAACCGATTGGGCGTCACGATGCGACCGCTCATGCCGAGATTGTTGCATTAAGAGAGGCGTGTGCGCGCTTAAAAAACTATCGTTTACCATTACAGACAACGTTATACGTTACCTTAGAGCCTTGTACGATGTGTATCGGAGCGCTCATTCATGCGCGGGTAGATAGATTGGTTTATGCAGCAAGCGAGCCACGAGCGGGTATGGTTGGTAGTCAGATAAATTTACCGATACAGCCTTTTTATAATCATGCTATCGAAGTACATAATGGCTTATGTCGTGAGCATAGCAGCCAGATGCTTAAGACCTTTTTCCGTGAACGACGAAAAGCGGCAAAAAAGAAAGACAATATAAGCAATTAACAAGATATCGGTCTTGCTGCTAGTGATGGGTAGGTTTCTTTGCTATAATATCGCCCTATTTGATGACGAAATGATGAATTAATTGTCAAGCGTTTGATAAATAAGTAAATATTGTTCTGCAGCTAGCATGCACTAAGTCGTATCAGTATCGTCTACTATTAAGTGAGTATTATGACCGTTTCTACAGCTGATAACGCTATACTTGATAACTTTAGTTCTGGCAGTAATGATAACCAAGCGCCAGTGTTGCGCTATCCAGTTATCTGCATTGATGGACCAAGTGGGGCAGGTAAAGGTACGGTGACGTGGCGTTTGGCCCAAGCATTGAATTATCAACTGCTAGATTCAGGTGCTCTGTATCGTATCGTTGGACTCAAAGCATTTGAAGCGGGATTAGTTGGGGCAGACGGAAGCCAAGCCATTGACGAGATGGCTGTATTAGTATTAACGCAGCGCCTAGAGATTGCTTTTGTACCTAACAATGTGTCAGGACGTGTTGATATCTTAGTGAATGATGAAGCGGTTGGTGAGCAAGTTCGTAATGAAACCGTAGGCGGCTATGCATCACAAATAGCAGTATTTCCAAAAGTTCGTCAAGCATTACTAAAGTTGCAACAAGATATGGCAACTCGTTCTGGATTGGTCGCTGATGGTCGCGATATGGGAACGGTGGTGTTCCCAGATGCGGATGTAAAAGTGTATTTGACTGCCAGTGCTGAAGCGCGTGCCGAGCGCCGCGTAACACAGTTAATAAATGCTGGTCAGACGGCAGATTTTGACGCGATTTTAGCGACGATTAAAGCTCGTGATGATCGTGATGAGAATCGGTCGACTGCACCATCAAAGCCTGCAGAAGATGCTCTACTACTAGATAGCTCTAACTTAGATGCTGATGCAGTTTATGCACAAGTGAAAAGACATTGTCAGGATAAAGGTATTTTCTTTAATAGTTAATAAAAACAAGTTAGTAAGTATGAAAAAGTTTCCTATACGCTTGATTTTAGTATAAAATCACAGTAGTAGACGCTAATAATATGTAGAGAGTGATAAAAATATTCTTTCTAAGTGATAGAAAAGTAAAAGTATAAGAAATTGCAACACAAGACAGTTGTTGCTAGTGAGTTTAATAAGTTATGTGCTTACTAACAACAAACGTTTTTATATATGATTGTATGGGATATAAAACCAGTATTCTCGTTTTATGCAATCATAAATTTGATCCGTACTGTGCTGGACAGGATACGGCTATACAAAGGTAGACATAATGGAATCATTTGCTGAACTATTTGAAGCGAGCATCGAAGAAACAGGTCTGGATATCGAGCGTGGCTCGGTTATCACTGGTACTGTTGTGGCCATTGATAACGACTGGATCACTGTTGATACTGGTCTGAAATCTGAAGGTATCGTCGCTCGTGAAGAGTTTTTAAGCGAAGAAGGCGAACTTGAAGTTGAAGTTGGCGATAGCGTTGATGTCGTGGTTGAAGCGGTTGATAACGGCATGGGTCAAACCTTGTTGTCACGTGAAAAAGCCAAACGTGTTGAAACTTGGAACTTCCTTGAAAAAATCGCTGATAATGATGAAATCGTAAAAGGTATCATCTCAAGCAAAGTTAAAGGCGGTTTCACTGTAGATATCGGTTCAGTACGTGCGTTCCTACCAGGTTCATTGGTAGATGTTCGTCCTATCCGTGACACCACGCATCTTGAAGGCAAAGAGCTAGAGTTCAAAGTCATCAAACTTGATCAAAAACGCAACAACGTTGTTGTTAGCCGTCGTGCAGTTATGGAAGCTGAAAATTCAGCTGAGCGCGAAGAGCTATTGAACAAGCTTGAAGAAGGCATCGAAATCGAAGGTATCGTTAAGAACCTTACTGATTACGGCGCATTCGTTGATCTAGGTGGTATCGATGGTCTATTGCACATCACTGACATGGCATGGCGCCGTATCAAGCATCCATCTGATGTTGTTGAAGTTGGTCAAGACCTAAAAGTTAAAGTATTGAAGTTTGACCGTGAGCGCAATCGCGTTAGCCTAGGTCTAAAACAACTTGGTACTGATCCTTGGGATAACGTTGGCGGCACTTACCCAGTAGGTAGTGTGGTTAAAGCACGCGTAACCAACTTAACTGATTATGGTTGTTTCGCTGAGATTTCTGAAGGTATTGAAGGTTTAGTACACGTGTCAGAAATGGATCATACCAACAAAAACATCCACCCATCAAAAGTTGTTCAAGTGGGCGATGAAGTTGAAGTAATGATTCTTGATATCGATGAAGAACGTCGTCGTATCAGCCTAGGTATCAAACAAACTCTAGCTAACCCATGGGATGAGTTTGATAAGAAACATGAGCGTGGTGATAAAATCACTGGTACGATCAAATCAATCACTGACTTCGGTATCTTTATCTGTCTAGACGGTGGTATTGATGGTCTTGTTCATCTATCTGATATTTCTTGGAACGAAACTGGCGAAGACGCTATCCGTAACTACAATAAAGGCGACACCGTTGAAGCAATGGTATTGTCAGTAGATGCAGAAGCAAACCGTATCAGCCTAGGCGTGAAGCAGTTAAGCTCCGATCCATTCAACGAATACCTAGTCAACAATGACCGCGGTGCTATCGTTAATGGTAAAGTAAAAGAAGTAGATGCTAAAGGCGCTACTATCGAGCTTGCTGACGAAGTTGAAGCGTATCTACGTGCCTCTGAAATTCAACGTGACCGTGTTGAAGATGCGACTAAGCATTTGAGCGTTGGTGATGACGTTGAAGCGAAAATCATCAGTGTTGATCGTAAAACTCGCAACATCAACTTGTCTATTAAAGCGAAAGACGAAGCTGAAGAGCGTCAAGCGATTAAAGAGCTAAGCAGCACTAGCACGACTAGTACTACTGCCAGTTCTGATGCACAGCCAAAAACAATTGGTGATTTGATCAAAGAGCAAATGCAGTAAGCTGCACGTTATTGATATAAGATTATAAAAGAAGCGACTATGGTCGCTTTTTTTTTGCTTAAATTTTAAGTGCACTATTAATCAATGAGGTTTTTTCTTAAACGGGCAAACTCTTATTTCCATTTACCGTAATATCCGCTATCATTTGCAACATTGAGTAACGAGATGTGAATTATTACTTATTTAAGACACTGAGATTATTTTAGTGGATGGCTATTTATCCTTATGATCTTGATGTATAGCTTGTCTTAAAAGTAACCAGCTATCGAAAATGATGGTTCAATTCACAGTCATCTTATCCATTAATCAACAAGGCAAGCGTAATAATGCAGCAAGCGATTAACAAGTCCGAATTTATTAGTAATTTAAGTGCGAACTGTGACAATATGACTGATACTGTAGTCGATGATGCAGTACGTGAAATATTAAACTTGATGACCGATACGTTAGCCAATGATGGACGCGTAGAAGTTCGTGGTTTTGGCAGTTTTTGTCTGCACCATCGTCGTGCCCGTATGGGTCGAAATCCTAAAACAGGAGAAAGCGTACCTGTACCTGCCAAAGCGATACCGCACTTTAAACCAGGTAAAGCATTACGTGAAGCAGTCAATGATACAGTAGCAAATAGCTAAGTGTGTTATAAAGTATTTATTGGGTAAAATTGCCAACAAGAGTGCTTGCCAGCCACTTTTGCTAGAACTTATCACTAGTGAGTTTATAAGCATATAAATGTATGGGTTGATGAAGGTTTTAGAGTGCTATTTTTAAAACACTAACGACATTCCAAATCGAGGTAGACGTCTCATGCGCTTTTTACTATTTGTATTGCTGTTTTTGAGCTTTGCTTATTCACTTGGTTTAGTGTTGGCAAACAATACCGAAGTTGGCGTAAATTTATTATTCTCTCAAGCACCGACGATGAATCTAGGATTGCTGCTGATTTTATGCCTTATGCTTGGTATTGTTATTGGCATCTTGTTGGCACTGCTTATCTTCCGTGTCTTACAGAATAAGTGGGAAATCTCGCGTTTGCAAAAAGCGAATGCGAACTTGCAAGCGCAACCGACACAAGCCAATGCCGTCATTGATCGCCAAGCAAGTGCGCCAACGGTGGAAGAAGCTGTTTATGGTTCGACAGCGACCAATGTGCAACTGCAAGACGCAGAAGTACTTACTGTAGATGAAGGCGCGGCACTTACCAAACAAAAGCGAGAATAAATTATATTTTGTACTGATCTATGAGCAGTCCATATATAGTGTTTTGATAATTCTGATATAGATATGGTAAAACCATGAATAATACAATGAATTCCCCAGTCATCGTTGCCTTAGATAATATGACGATGGAGGCATCGGTAGCATTAGCTGATCAGTTAGATCCAACATCATGCCGCTTAAAAGTGGGTAAAGAGCTATTTACTCGCTGTGGTCCTGAGATAGTTAAGGCGCTACATCAGCGTAATTTTGACGTATTTCTAGACTTGAAATTCCATGATATTCCTAATACTACCGCTCAAGCGGTACTAGCGGCAGCTGAGCTTGGCGTATGGATGGTGAATGTGCATGCCAGCGCGGGCTTAGAGGCGATGTCATTGGCTAAACAGCGCTTGTTAGACGGTAATTTTGATACCTTGCTGATAGCCGTCACCGTGCTGACCTCTATGGATAATCAAGCATTGATGCAAACAGGTATTACCGATGGTCTAGATGCGCAAGTGAGTCGATTGGCACAATTAACCAAGCAAGCGGGTCTGGATGGTGTGGTCTGTTCAGCGCAAGAAGCTAAAACGCTCAAGACACTATGTGGTCAAGATTTTAAATTGATTACCCCTGGTATTCGCTTGCTAGACGACAATGCAGATGATCAAAAACGTATTTGTACGCCGAAACAGGCGTTAGATGATGGTTCTGATTATTTGGTGATTGGTCGTTCAATTACTCAGGCAGCAGATCCTGCGGCTAAATTACAAAAGATACTCCGAGGTATTTAGATACTTATAAAATATTTGGATATTTACAAAGCGTTTAGCATTTTATAGTGTCAGCATGATAAAAAAGACAGCCTAATCCGCTGTCTTTTTTTAATTTTTGCGGGTATATCAAAAAGTGCTAAACTATTTACGTTTATTTAATGATATTAGAACTTATGAAATTACAGATTTTAAGTGACTTACATATTGACAGTTATGCGCGTCAGTCACATCCGCTAGGGCATATTCCCAAAACTGATGCAGACGTGGTATTAGTCGCGGGCGATACTGCTAACAGTGATAGTGGTATGCCATGGCTACAAGAGCAGGCAGCACGTTTGCAAGTGCCTGTGATTACGATAGCTGGTAATCATGAATACTTTAATGAAGATGTGCTACATTTTGATAAAAAGCTTGCGACTTGGGATAATTATAATGCCCAGTCGCAGCAAGGCGTCCGTTTTCTACAGTGTCAACATATTGATATTGGTGACATACGTATCCTAGGTTGTACTTTATGGACAGATTACCAATATCAGGCCAATGAAGATACTATAGCTGCTGCTATGCGCTTTATGCGTGACTATAAACAAATCTATGCTGGAGGCGAGCTTTTTTCACCTGAAGTATCGATGCAAATCCATGCTAAGCAGCGTCAATGGTTAAAGCAAGCATTGATCACCGCCAAAACACTTGGCAAAAAAACTGTTGTAATGAGTCATCATAGTATTAGCCCATTATCGGTGTCTGAGAAGTATGCGAATCTACCAAGTAACGCAGCTTTTGTCAGTGATTTATCTGGCTGGATGCATGAAGAGTGGGCACCAATACTATGGGTACATGGACATACACACGAAGCATTTGACTACCGTATTGGTAATACACGAGTCATTGTCAATCCACGTGCGTATCCAAATGAAGTGAGCAGCACTGCATTAGCGTTCGCGTGGGACAAAGTCATTGATATCGGCTAAGTAATTTTAATCATTCAAAAGTAAATATCTTTTTAGTTATTTGTCGCCTTGATCTGTCTTTTTAAAATAACGCTTATTTTAAAGTCTAACCGCCTAGACTCGTAAGCAATATTACAATCGAACTGATATTTTGTTCATTCATATCAAAAAATCTGCTACGCTTGCTACCATGAGCAAATATCTCAATAACACTCCCTCAAAACTGTCGGCTGAAAAACTTGCGAGTCATACTCCAAGTGCTCCGGCGCCTTCGCACTTGCCTGATAGTATGATTTCCTCAGTCAGCTTATTGCCTGAAGATAAACGGCTGATTTTATTTACCAGACATTCCTTACGTGAACGCTCTGATGGCAATGGTTTTGCCAGTTATCAATTACCCCTAACACCTAAAGGTCGAGTACTAGCGAAGTCTTGGGGGCGTTGGTTGGCAGGGCATTTACCGTACTCGCTTGATGTAGACAGTATCTCAAGTCCGATTGGACGCTGTATTGACACGGCGCAGCTGATGCAAGCAGGTGCGGGACTACAACGTGATATTACGCATCAGTCATTGTTGGTCGAGCCTGGTAGCCTAGTGACTGAGCCTGAAATAGCAAATCCAGTATTTAAAGAAATTGGCGTGCTCAACTTTATCAATCGATTTTTGCAAGGCAATCTTGAAGGTACCAAAAACGCTTACCAAGGCGGTCTCGATATTTTATCGCTGTTTTATCAATATCAGCCGCAGCAAGGGCATCTCATGCTTGCTGTTAGTCATGATACTTTGTTGTCTGCTTTTTTAGCAGTGATGTTTGATGTGGTCGAGATTGATTGGAATGATTGGCCAAAGATGATGGAAGGCGTGTTTTTGTGGTTTGATGATAAGCCGTTTGAACAAGCCAGTGCACACTTCGTTTGGCGCGGTGAAGTGTATGTGCGCCCGATTCATACTTTATTAGAAGACTACCGTGCTGCCGGCTTTCATCCTAATACATTGCTCTTACCACCAGAATTGAAATGGATCTAAATACTATTTAATCTAAATACTATTTAATCTAAATACTATTTAATCTAAATACTATTTAAAAGATTACTACTCATTTTTTGATCAGACATAAAAAAACCTTGCCCCAGTATTAGAACCAGTGACAAGGTTTTAGTCATCACGCTATAAAGGCGAGATGTGGTCTAAACGTTAACAATCTTAAGCTTGTAGGCCTTTGATAGTTTTGTTCAGGCGGCTCTTACGACGAGCAGCTTTATTCTTATGAATAATACCTTTGTCAGCCATACGATCAAGAACTGGTACCGCTTTTTTGTAAGCTTCGGTAGCCGCGTCATAATCTTTAGCTGCGATAGCCGCATCAACACGTTTTAAGTAAGTACGAACCATAGAGCGTTGTGACGCAGAGTTCTGACGACGTTTGGTGTTTTGACGGGCGCGTTTACGAGCTTGTGCAGTATTAGCCACGCGAATCTCCTTGATAAAGACAGATAAAAATATGAATGTGGATTACAATAAAAAAGGGTTTAACCATCATCGGTAACGAGCAGCCGTCTCGCCAAACATGATGTCGATGTCTAACATTAAAGTACCTATTTGTTATTAAAGGCACCTAAATTAGCAATAGAGCATCGCAAGCGCCAAAACTGTTTGGAATAATTAAACAGCGTTAACGTGTAAAGCCGGTTATCTTAGCAAATTATCGCCCTTAGAACAATATATTTGATGATTAATGCTTAAAGAAGTTGTGTGATCATATATACGACAGTTTTTTGTGTCTCCGCTCAACTGTTTCTTGAAATATTTATCAATATTGTTGCACTAAAAACCGCTTATGAGTGAATAAATCGCTTAGCCGATAAAATCTCTTACAATAAATTCTATAGAATACCCTCAGTTATGCGTTAATTTAGGTATGATACTAGGGCATGTCCTCAATTCAATCGATGGACATCTAAATGGGCTAAAAGTGGCTGAATCTTGCCAAACAATGTTAAAAAACAATGTCAAATAGCTGGTTAATATTCCGATAGTATTTAACATTCTGATAGTATTTAACATTCTGATAGTATCTGCGCTATTTTCCTCATTTGACTATGATTTATCTCATTTTTATCACCATTTTCAAAATGAGGGTAACCCCTAAGATGAAAAGCTTTGGTGATAGGCTTTAAAATCAGATTTTTCATTATCATCTATTTTCCAACACACTATAAATGGATAGGCTATGCAGCGAAAAGCAATTGTAATTGGCGCGACAGGATTGGTCGGACAGCATCTTGTCAAACAGCTTAGTGAGCTTTATGACACGTTAATTGTGATTGCAAGGCGTCCGCCACGCTATATCAATACCAGCATGCGTTTTTATCAGGTTAATGATTTTGATAATTTGGCTGAAATATTTGCCAGTGTTGGTGTTGATCGAAAGACGGACGCTTTTAGCTGTCTTGGTACGACTAAGAAGCAGGCTGGTAGCGATGAGGCCTTTCGAAAGGTTGATCATGATTATAATGTCAATTTTGCCAAACTGTGCCAAGAAAAAGGTGTTGAAAATTTCTTTTTGTTATCATCCATGAATGCTGATATTCATAGTCGGTTTTTATACAATCGCGTAAAAGCTGAAACTGAGCAGTCTATTATGGCGCTAGGTTTTACGCAGCTAGTCATTTTCCGTCCGTCCTTGTTACTTGGCAAGCATAAAGGTCGTCCGCTTGAAAGTATTGGTCAAAAAGCCTTTCAGCTGATATCGCCCTTAGTTTCGGAATCATTGTCACTGCATCCCATTTCCGCCAAACGCGTTGCCAGTGCCATGGCGATGAGTGCGCATGATGTTTATCAGCGTAATAAATACCGTAATGAACCAGCTATCCAAACCACTGATATCATCGAAAATAAGCAAATGCTAGCGATGACTAAAGTTAAAAAAGAGCCTAAGTATTAAGTTAAGGGAACGATTAAAATTAAGCCCCAGTCATAAATAACCAATCATACATAACAAGGAGCGTCACTATGTCAGACATGCCAGAATCAATAACAATGGATAAAGAGAACTTTGTGACCTGTGATTTATTGGATGCCAATCCTGAGTCGCAGGTATGTTTGCCTAATATCGAAGGTAAGTCTTTTCATAGCTTTGGAGGCAAAAAGAAATTCTGCGGTGAAATTGTGACGGTGAAATGCTTCGAAGACAATAGTCGCGTCAAATCATTGCTAAATAGCGATGGTAAAGACAAAGATGGTAACGGTAAGGTATTGGTCGTTGACGGCGGCGGTTCGATGCGTTGTGCGCTGCTAGGCGACATGATTGCGCAGTCAGCGATTGATAATGGCTGGGCGGGGGTTATCGTATACGGCTGCGTCCGTGACGTTGATGATATGGCAGCAATGGACATCGGTGTTATGGCGCTTGGTTGCATTCCGCGTAAATCGAATCGCCGCGATGAAGGTCAAACCGATATTGAAATTAGCTTTGGTGATTTAACACTAAATTCTGGTATGTTTGTCTATGCCGATAACAATGGCATTATCGCTAGCGACAAGCCATTAATTTAAAAATGGCTTGTCATTTAACACTAGCTTAATAAATAGCACTCTAAAACCTCAGCTTAGCCGTTGAGGTTTTTACATTTAATCATCCTGTCTTTATATACGAATATAATCTTGATCAGCTATTTGGCTATTGGTTTTTTAATAAAAATGCTAAGTGACAAACCGTTACGGCATAAATTTTGGTAATTGCTGAAATATTCGTATAATAGCTCTCTGACTCTTAACATTGATCCTACTCTTTATGCCTATCATTGCTTTGACTGACGCCTTTGAACCAATTAACCAGCAGTTGTTTCCTATCCAGAATGCCGAGCGGCGTTGGCTGGCACCTGTGCATGGTGCAGTCAGCAGCTTGTGGCTAGCAAGTCTTGTGCAAACACCGCTATGGAATGTTGCCGACCGATTAAAAGTTGTGGTGACGCGTGACCAAAACCAGCTCAATCAGATAGAGACGGAATTGGCATTTTGCGGCGTCGATGCTTACGTGTTCCCCGATTGGGAGACGTTGACCTATGATGAGCTGTCACCGCATCAAGACATTGTTAGTGAGCGTATCAATCTATTAACCGATATGCCAACGTCAGGCGTGCTGCTCATCTCGGTTCAGGCGTTGATGCATCGTGTCGCACCGCCAAGCTGGTTGATTGGGCAGCATTTTGATTTGAGCGTTGGTGATCGATTTGATATCAATACCCAGCGCGGATTGCTGGCAAAGGCAGGCTACCGCGCCGTTGAGAATGTATTTGAGCCGGGTGAATTCGCGGTACGTGGCAGCATCATTGATATCTTTGCCATGGGTCAGCCGTTTCCACTACGTTTAGATTTGTTTGATGATGAGATTGAGACCATTCGTTTTTTTAATCCGCAAACCCAGCGGACATTGACCGTTGATGACCTCAAAACCATGATGAGTGGCAACGATAGCAGTATGGGCAAAGAGTCACTATCACTGCTACACAAGCTGCCAGATATCTCAAAACCTATCGAACAATTCCAAATACTACCCGCCAAAGAGTTCCCGCTTGATGAAGGGCGTGAGACGTTTCGTACCAACTTCGCCACGATGTTCCCTAATGCGAGCAGCCGTAAGTTTGAGCTACATAAAGACGTAATGGCAGGTATCGCTAGTAGCGGACTTGAATATTGTCAGCCGCTATTTTTTGATTTAAAGGCGTGGACAGCAGAGAGTAGCTTGTTTGCTTACTTACCAAGCGATGCGCTGTTTATCACTGATGAACTGATTAATGAAAAACAGGTAGATTACTGGTCACAAATTCAGCGCCGTTATGAAGAGCGTCGTCATGATATCGATAAACCTATTGTCGCGCCTGAATGGTTATATTTGCTATCGAATACCTTAAATGGGCACCTTAATCATTATCCACGCGTGATTCTCAGTGCGCGCAATGAGCTGGCTAGCATGACGGATGTCGCTGCGATTGACAGCGATGACTCATTGTTACAAGTTGAACACCAATCAGATTTACAGCCACAATTGCCGCTGACGGCAAATAAGCAGCAAGGCTTGGTGACGCTCAGTGCGCAAGAGCCGCCACAATTGACCGTTAACCACCAAAAGGCTGAGCCTCTTACCCAGCTATTAGAATTTTTAGAGCTGCAAGCACAAACAGCGACGCCAGTATTGATCGTTGCTGAAACAGCGGGTCGTCGTGAGATTCTTATTGAGCTGTTCAAAGGCAAGATTGACATTAAGGCTTATGACAGCTTTGAGGCGTTTTTAGCAGCGGACAAAACCAACAGCGTTAAAGGTAATAAGCTGCCGCAGGTTGGTTTAACCGTTGCGCCCATTGAGCGCGGGGTTTATGTTCCTGAGCGTTTGGTGCTGATTAGTGAGACGCAGTTATTTGGTCGGCAAGTCCTGCAAACACGCCGTCGTCGTCAAAGTGGCGTGTCTGAAGAGTTTTTGGTTAAGAGTGTTACTGAAATAACCGAAGGTAGCCCAGTGGTGCATATCGAGCATGGTATTGGGCGTTACAATGGGCTGATTACGTTAGATGTGGGTGATGGCGAGCAAGAGTTTATTCACTTAAAATATGCCGATGATGCCAGTATTTATGTGCCCGTTGCTAATTTGCAAATGATTAACCGTTATAGTGGCGGTGATCCAGCGCTTGCGCCATTGCACAAAATCGGTAGCGGAAAATGGGATAAAGCCAAGCAAAAAGCGCTTGAGCAAATCCATGACGTAGCGGCTGAACTGCTTAATATGCAGGCGCGTCGTGAAGCTAAAGTCGGTATTCATTTTAAAATAGATGCGTCACAGTATGAGCTCTTTGCCAGTCAATTTGCCTTTGAAGAAACGCCGGATCAAGCCAATGCCATTCATGCGGTGATGGAAGACATGCGACAAAACCAACCAATGGATCGGCTCATCTGCGGTGATGTGGGTTTTGGTAAAACAGAAGTGGCTATGCGGGCAGCATTCATTGCCGTCAGCGCCGGTTATCAGGTAGCGGTGCTAGTGCCGACGACCTTGCTGGCCGGTCAGCATGAAGACAATTTCCGCGACCGTTTTGCTGATTGGCCAGTGCGTATCGAGACGCTATCGCGCTTTGGCGGCAAAAAGCATCAAGAAACGGTGTTGACAGATTTAGCAGCAGGTAAAGTCGATATCGTCATCGGTACCCATAAACTGTTACAACCTGATGTGAAGTTTTCTAATCTAGGTTTGATGATTGTCGACGAAGAACATCGCTTCGGGGTGCGCCATAAAGAGCGTATCAAGGCGATTCAGACTGATGTGGATAGTATGTCGATGACAGCAACCCCCATCCCTAGAACGCTCAATATGGCGCTCTCAGGTATGCGTGACATGTCAATTATCGCGACACCTCCAGCACGACGTTTGGCGATTAAAACCTTTGTCATGCAAAAAACGGATGCGTTAATGAAAGAGGCTATCTTGCGTGAGCTATTGCGCGGTGGGCAGGTTTATTTATTACATAATGATGTGGCGAGCATTGAGCGTATGGCAGAAACCATACGTGAATTGGTGCCTGAAGCGCGAGTAGGCGTGGCTCATGGGCAAATGCAAGAGCGCCAACTTGAGCAAGTGATGCAGCAGTTTTATCATAAAAAATTCAACGTCCTGATATGCTCTACCATTATCGAAACCGGTATTGATGTGCCCAATGCCAATACTATCATCATTGAGCGCGCCGATAAGTTTGGCTTGGCACAATTACATCAGCTGCGTGGTCGTGTCGGTCGTAGTCATCATCAAGCGTATTGTTATCTACTTGTGCCTTCTATCAAAGGTCTAAAAGGCGATGCTAAGCGCCGATTGCATGCGATTGAACGTGCCAATACCTTAGGTGCAGGTTTTATGCTGGCTAGCGAAGACTTAGAAATTCGCGGTGCTGGCGAAATACTTGGTAAGCAGCAAAGTGGTAATATGCAGGCGATTGGTTTTAGCTTATATATGGACATGCTGGAGCGAGCGACAAAAGCCATTAAAGCGGGTAAAGAGCCTGATTTAAGCACACCGTTGTCGCTGACTAGTGAGATTAATCTGCATAGCTCAGCATTGATACCAGAAGAATATCTACATGATGTCCATCAGCGTTTGTTATTTTATAAGCGTATCAGTAATGCCGATGATAAAGAGGCATTGATTGATATTCGTACCGAAATGATTGACCGTTTTGGTACATTACCAGAGCAAACTAAGCAGTTGTTCGCCATCCACGGACTGCGTATACAAGCTGAGCCGCTGAAGATTAATAAGATTGATGCCAATAGTAATAGCATGACATTAGAGTTTGCGCCTGATACCCCAGTCGATGCCTTGGCGATTATTAAGTTGATTCAATCAAATGGTCAGCGTTATCGTATGAACGGTGCTTCTGGTATTCGTTATCAAGATGCTGATAAACTGGCAACGCCGCAACAGCGCGTCACCGCGATTCAAGAGTTATTACGCTATTTTAGCGAGCATATGGTGGCAGAGTCAGCGTAGTTGTTTTGGCATTTCGGCATTCTGAGAGCTTAGCAATGATTTTCGGTAGATTCAATCAGCTCAATAAGTCAGCTAGCCAGTGCCCAAGTAGGACGTCAAGACAATGAGTCATAGCGCTATTTTATCGGTCGGATAACTGATAAAATAGCAACATCCTATATTTAGCCTATTGTTTTTTAGTAAATTAAATTCTGCTTTTCTAGATTTATATTCCTTTTATCTGAGTGTCATAACAAGAGAACCGTCATTATGTTCCAACTTCATCATAAACTTGCTGCCGATAGTTTTTTAGTGGGTGATTTCCCATTATCGACTTGTCGTTTAATCAATGATTGCCAATTTCCTTGGTTAATATTAGTGCCGCGCGTATCAGGCATCAAAGAGTTATATGAGTTATCTGAAGCCGATCAAACACAGTTTTTACGTGAGTCAAGCTGGTTGTCGAGTCAGCTAGCCAAGACCTTTCAAGCTGATAAAATGAATGTAGCTGCACTCGGTAATCAAGTACCACAGCTACATTTTCATCATATCGTTCGCTATCAAAACGACATGCAATGGCCAAATCCAGTATGGGGAGTTCCTGCTATTCCTTATACTAAAAAAGTGTTGGCGCAGATGCAGCAGACGTTAATGATGGCATTGCGTGGTCATCATCAAATGCCGTTTGACTGGCAAATGTAATAAATACCTGATTAGTAACAGGTCGGTAAGTTGATTGGCAAATTGATAATGATACTCTATTGGCGAGGTATTGATTAACTGGGTATCGATTGACCCATCAAAATAACTGGAAAAATGGCTAAACGTTTAAAGTTAGGCTTTATTTTGGTGTCTTAGTCGTTTTACGGTTATGTGCCAACGTTATGCTCAGTTATTACAGCCCCTAATTTTTATATATTAATAGGTTTTAAGTATTTGAAATCCAGATAAATATTATCTGGATTTTTTGTGTTTGGTTTAAACGATATGTCTTATAATCCCGATTTAGTAGCATATTAAGACAAGATGAGTGATGAGTGGTAGGCTTTTGGCTATCAGTGACATGGGTTTTGTTGCATTTAAAAAGTATAATGTAATCATTGATTAATTTTATACATAACTTGGCATAGAGGTAGGTAGTACGCGTGTGCTATCCTCAAGCCTTTTAGTTTTTTACATAGCCTGTTTTACGTAAGCGAATACTTCATATGCCTTTTTTAGACACGCTGAGACCAAATCACTCTTCAAAAAATGAAGGGATTTATCGATTTGACTATCCAGAAGTCTTCGTTTTAATGCTTACGGTCATACTCCTCGCTGTACATTTTAATTTTAGACCTACTTCAATGGCACTGCTCGTTATTGTTTGTCTACCAAGTTTAATGATTTTGATTTATAACTATCGCCGCCAAAAAAGCTTTTGGACGTCTAACATTGTTATCATTTTACTATCGGTAGTTATTGGGTCGATACAGTTTTGCACGGTTATTTCGCTTAGCTTAGCCGCGCTTATAGCACTCAGAATTATTATCAGTAGCCCTGAAAATCATTTAAAACTGATTGCCGTCTCTATAATCACCGTCATTGTTTTCTATTATGTTAGCGTTACCCTAAGCAGTGCTGATATAGATTGCCATGAAGGCTGGACCACACCAATAATATTATTAGCCAGTATGATCGTCATACTGTATCAGTTTTGGCATGTGTACCAAGAGTATATTGGTTATGAAACTCGTGCTCATCAGGCCGTTGGGCGCTTAAGCACGATGGTCTCCGTCATTAATAAGTTGACGCGCTTCATACCTCCGCAAGTTTGGGAGCCTATCGTAAAATCTGATAGCCCAGTTACTGTTGCTAATAAGCGTGCTAAGCTGACGATTATGTTCTCAGATATCGTTGGCTTTACGGAGTTGTCAGATAGTTTGAGCGCTGACAATTTGGCTGATATCTTAAATACTTATATGCATTGTATGACATTGATAGCAAACAAGCATGGCGCCGTACTTGATAAATTTATTGGTGATGGCATGGTGTGTTTTTTTGGTGAGCCAAATAGTCGCGGTGCGCGCCAAGATGCTTTAGACTGTATTGCAATGGCAATAGATATGCGTCGCGAGATGCGAACTTTGAGGCAAAAATGGCGCTTGATGGGCTTTGAGGGGTTGTACATTCGCATCGGTATTAGCACAGGTTATTGCCATGTTGGTAATTTTGGTAGTAATAATCGTCTAAGCTATACTCTTATTGGTAAAGAGGCCAATCTAGCAGCAAGACTTGAATCGAGCGCTGGTAAAGATGAGATACTGGTCAGTGAGAGTACTTACGATTATATCTGTCATAACTATGACTGTCAGCATGCGGGTGCGTTCAAGTTAAAAGGTTTTGATAGCAAGGTAAATGCATGGCAAGTGCTGGATCCAGATACGTATAAAGGTCATTTATCAAAGTGGGTTGATCACACACTACCAGGTTTCAATTTGCATCTAAATTTTAAAGATATGAAGGATAATGATTATCAAGATATCAGAGCACGCTTAAATTTTGCGCTTGAACGTGTCGAGCAGGAGCAAGAAAAAGTGGCAACTGACATAGCGGCAGCAAGCAAACGTAATGACAATCAATGACAATCGTCCAAAAATAATGTTTATAAAATCAAGCGCAAAAAAGCCAGCTACTATTATGATAGCTGGCTTTTTTATCTAATGAAGTAAACTGTAATATTAGGACGTGTTCTAGCGTTTAGTGGTTTTCTTTTGCATGGTTGAGCGTATATTTAGGAATCTCAATGGTTAAGTCTTCATCATCGAGCATGACCTGACAAGATAGGCGTGAGTCAGGCTCTAACCCCCAAGCACGATCTAATAAATCGGCTTCAATATCATCCATTTCATCTAAACTATTAAAACCTTTACGGACGACCACATGGCATGTGGTACAGGCTTTTGACATCTCACATGCATGTTCAATTTTAATGCCTTTTTCCAATAGCGCTTTACATAAGTTGCTGCCAGCTTCTAGCTCGACTTCGGCGCCTTCAGGGCAAATTTCATGATGCGGTAGTACGGTAATTTTTGGCATAAATCGTCTTTCCAGTGCTAATCAATTAAAAGAATAAAAATATAAGAAATGAGCTTAGTATGGTGACTAAGTCACATTTTAAATGTATCTGCTACCAATCTTGGGCATTCGTGCCTGCCATGCTGGCTTTGACGCTTTGATTCATAATACGGGCAGCAAAAGCATCACTGTGAGGCTTGAGCTTTGCTTGCTGTGCTTCGATAAGTGCCAAATCATCAGTACTGAGCGTTGTCTGCAACACTTGTATTTGCTCAGCCAATGAGTGTTGCTCCTCAGACGACAATAAAGCTGCAAATTCTTTAAGGGCAGATTGTAGCGCTAATACTTCACGCTCCGCTTCTACTTTGGTTTCGATTAAAGAACGTGTATTTTTATCTTCTTCTGCATGCTTGAATCCTGCGACGAGCAATTGCTCTTTTTGCTCATCTGATAACCCATAAGAAGGCACAATCTCAATCTTACTTTCTGTCTTGGTTGTGGTTTCCTGTGCGCTGACGGTTAGTTGTCCATTCGCATCGATACTAAAGGTCACTTCAATACGAGCAAATCCAGCTTTCATCGGCGGGATACCATATAGCTCAAAACGACCCAATGAACGGCAGTTATCTACTGTCTCGCGCTCGCCCTGTACCACATGAATCACCATGCCTGTTTGACCATCTTGATAGGTGGTAAACACTTGGCGTTTTTTGACAGGGATAGGCGTATTACGTGGAATCAGTACTTCAACTAAACCACCCATGGTCTCAAGACCAAGCGATAGCGGCGTTACGTCTAACAATAGTAGGTTGTTATTACTATCGCCATTGACCAATTGATGCGCCGTTTGGGCAGCACCCAAAGCCACGACTTCATCTGGATTTAGACGACAAAGTGGTTGCTTGGCAAAAAACTCTGTCACAACTTGTTGTATAGCAGGCATACGAGTAGAGCCACCGACCAAAATCACTTCGTCTAGATCAGCACTCAAAAGCTTGGCATCACGCAGTACTTGTTCGCATACGCTCAGTGTACGGCGGCTAACTGGCTCTGCAATAGCCAGCAAATCTGTACGGCGAAGCACACCTTGGTAAGATTGCTCATTGACAGTGATGTCAATATTGACTTGCTCAGCATCAGTCAGGGCTTGTTTATAAGCCTTGGCTTGTTGGGCGAGTATCGATTTATCATGACGACTCACATCTTTAGGATCGATATTTAATTGTTTGATAAGCCAATTGGTCATTAGACGATCGATGTCATCACCGCCTAATGCACTATTACCGCCAGTTGCCAATACTTCAAAGACGCCATCAGTCAGCTTTAAGATAGAAACATCAAAAGTACCGCCACCCAGATCGTAAATTAAATAATAACTTTCTTTATCGCTGTTTTGCGTTGACTGGTCGAGACCATAGGCGACGGCAGCAGCAGTAGGCTCATTTAGCAGGCGTAACACATTGATACCAGCCGCTTGGGCTGCATCTTTAGTCGCTTGCCGCTGTGCTTCATCAAAATAAGCAGGGACAGTAATGACCGCACCCTCGATACTGTCTGCAGGCAATGCGCTCGCTGCCCGTTGCTCAAGCGCTGCTAAAATACGTGCTGATACTTCAACAGGCGATACTTCACCTTGAGCCGTCACAAATGCTGGCATGTCATCTTTGCTGCCGCTTAACTCATAAGGATGAGAGAATTTAATATCAGCTTGACTACGCCCCATAAAACGCTTAGCCGAGACGATCGTATTTTTTGGATCATCCGCTAAGTGAGCTAATGCAGCAGAGCCAACTAACGGCTTACCTATACTTGGATAATAGACCACAGAAGGTAATAAGGTATCGGTAGCTGCGCTTGCCTCTAAGACTTGCGCCTTGCCTGAGCGTACTACCGCGACCAATGAGCGCGTAGTACCAAGATCAATTCCTAGGCCAAAACGATGCTGATGGGGTTGGGCGCTTTGATTTGGTTCGGCAATTTGCAATAAAGACATAAGATAACTCAAAGATAAAATGAAGGAGATAAAATTAATAAGTGAAATGAAACAAATATGATAAGCGCACTATTGTAGTTTAACTGCGTTGTATGCACGTGAAAACGAAAATACTTAGCGATTAAAAGTGCTTAAAATAAGGGATTATACGGCATCGCTGTGACTATTTTAACCATCGCTTATAATATAGTTTTCAAATAAGCGTCATAAGCTAATACCATTTATAAATAAATTTGGCATATAAAATAAATTAACAGGCTTATACATCAGTTAGTTAGACGTATAAATCATCATCATCTGAATGCTCAGCAGTCGCTAACTCATCGATACCAGTAGTCACGTCAGCATTTAATTTGACTAAGAATTTTAGTTTTTGTGTCGCATCAATCGCCGTTTGCCAATCTTGGTTTTGATAAGCATCGTTAAAACGCTTAGACTGTTTTGCCAGTCGCTCGGTGATTTGAGGGTGTAGTTGTTGCAATGTCGCACGATCTTTACCCTCGATAGCGTCATCTAAATCCATGCGCATCTGCATCGCATCTTCTAAAAAGTCCAAGTCTGCAATTGAATGCTCTAGATTCTGTGCTTGATCTGCCATGTCTAGTAGATAGCTAGCACGACTATCAGGCGCACTTAACGCTTGGTAGGCTTGATTGATTAACGCTGAGGCTTGCTCAGACTGCTGTTGCGCTTGCGTAGTATTGGCTAGATTCTTGGTGACATTATCAGGATGATAACGTTTTTGTAGCAGACGTAGATGCTGATCGAGACTCTCTTGATTGACTTCAAACTGTACAGGCTGCTCGAATAGGGCAAAGAAGTTATCAAACTGGGCTTCTGCAGTAATGTCTGTCATATCATACGCCTTGCTTATTATTTATTTTGAAAGTTTTCTTTAGCTGAGAACATATTTATTATGGCTTAAATATAGAGTCAGGAAACTCTAAACTCAATGGTTTTTAACCTTTGAACCATTAAACGGTAAAAGACTCGCCGCAACCACATTCGCCTTTTTGATTGGGATTGGTGAACTTAAAGCCTTCGTTAAGACCTTCTTTTTCGTAGTCCATCAACAAACCATCTAAATAGACCAAACTTTTAGGATCAATAAAGATGTTAACGCCGCGGCTTTCGTAACGCGTGTCATTTTCATCAGGGGTATCTACAAACTCTAAAACGTAAGCTAAGCCTGAGCAACCCGCGGTACGGATACCCACTCGAATACCTTCGCCTTTGCCGCGATTGTCCAAAAAGTCTCGAACATGCTGAGCGGCGCGTTCTGTCATTTCAATCATGCCAACTCCCATTGACTATAAATAATAAATATCAATCAAAAAAATCTGTATAAACTGGCAATGAAAATAGCGCATTTGCCAAAAAAATCTTAATAACGACCAGTTAAGAATCACTAGAAAATAAAAGGTGACAATTACATTAGCGTTATTGTCACCTCTTTAGCGTTAGTAGCTGTTCAATACATCGACTACTAAAGTACTTTCATTAAGACCGTGTACTTAGAAGTACAATACTTACGCTAATAGGTTTAGCTAGCCACTTCTTCTGTCTCTACTGCTGCGCTATGCTTGCCTTTATAGTCGCTAATAGCGGCTTTAATGGCGTCTTCAGCAAGTACAGAGCAATGCACTTTTACTGGTGGTAAGGCCAACTCTTTCGCGATATCGTTGTTTTTGATTTCGCCCGCTTGATCCAAGCTTTTGCCTTTTAGCCACTCAGTCACGAGCGAGCTTGAAGCGATTGCCGAACCACAGCCATAAGTTTTAAAGCGTGCATCTTCAATGATGCCATTATCATCAACTTGAATCTGTAGGCGCATTACATCGCCACAAGCTGGGGCACCAACCATACCAGTACCAACGTTTTTGGCATTTTTATCAAGATTGCCGACGTTGCGTGGATTTTCGTAATGATCAATAACTTGGTCACTATAGGCCATGGGGTTTTCTCCTAGTTAGATGACGAGCAGTCAATTACTGACTTTAAATGTCTAACTACTCATCGATAATTGGGGTCAAACATTTAGTTAATAGAAACGGTATTTATAAAAACGGTATTTATAAAAACTGGATTTATAAGTGTCTGATCAATCGTTTAATGGTTCTGTTTGATAACTGTGTCGTTGTTTTCGGTAATTTTAGTGCTCAGCCCATTCGACTGAATCTAAATCAACACCTTCTTGGTACATATCCCAAAGTGGTGATAAGGCACGTAATTTATCGACTGCTTCATGCATTTGTTTGATGACAGTATCGATATCTTCTTCGGTGGTATAACGACCAAAGCTGAAACGAATTGAGCTGTGTGCTAATTCATCTGGGCGACCAATAGCGCGTAATACATATGATGGTTCAAGCGTCGCTGATGTACAGGCTGAGCCTGATGATACGGCTAAGTCTTTGAGTGACATCATGAGAGACTCGCCCTCAACGAAGTTGAAGCTGATGTTTACAATGTTAGGTACGCTGTGCTCAAGATCACCATTTAGGTAAATCTCTTCGATATCTTGTAGACCGTCCCACAGTTTTTGGCGTAGCTTGGCTGCATGTGCATGGTCTTCTTCATAACGCTCATTGGCTAAAGCAAATGCTGCCCCAAGACCAACGATTTGATGCGTCGGTAATGTACCTGAACGCATACCGCGCTCATGACCACCGCCATGCTGCTCTGCTTTCAAGCGGATACGTGGCTTACGGCGAACAAATAA
The DNA here is from genome assembly GCF_904845955.1 of Psychrobacter cibarius. Classification (GTDB taxonomy): domain Bacteria; phylum Pseudomonadota; class Gammaproteobacteria; order Pseudomonadales; family Moraxellaceae; genus Psychrobacter; species Psychrobacter cibarius_B. Next base: position 805,994 of record NZ_CAJGYX010000001.1, on the reverse strand, counting down.
TGCACCAATACCTTTAGGACCGTAGGCTTTGTGACCTGAGAAGCTCATCAAATCGATCTTCGTGGTTTCAAGGTCAATCAATACTTTACCAACAGATTGTGCGCCATCGACGTGGAAGACCACACCTGCTTCACGAGTGATTTCACCAATGGCAGCGACATCAGTAATCGTACCAAGCTCATTATTTACCATCATGAGTGATACTAAGATAGTATCGTCACGTAATGCTTCTTTCACTTGCTCTGGTAAGATTAGCCCAGTGCTTGGCTGTGGCTCAAGATAAGTAATCTCAAAACCTTCTTGCTCAAGCTCACGGCACGTATCTAATACGGCTTTATGTTCGATCTTACTGGTAATGATGTGCTTACCACGAGATTGATAAAAGTGGGCGGCACCTTTAATGGCTAAGTTATCTGATTCTGTTGCACCAGAGGTAAAGACAATCTCGCGTGGATCAGCGTTAATGACTTCAGCCACTTGTTGACGCGCTGTTTCTACCGCTTCTTCTGCTTGCCAGCCATAGCCATGCGAGCGCGAGGCTGGATTACCAAAGATGCCATCTACTGTCAGATACTCGCTCATCTTAGCAGCTACTGATTTTGCAACTGGTGTGGTGGCGGCATAATCTAAGTATATAAGGTTGTTATGTTGGCTCATGCTGGGTTTGCCTCGCTGTTCGATAGGGTAATAGTGTTGATATCTTTTATGGAAATCTCTTTGGTAGAGCTGTGCTGACGCTCTGACACTGATTGCACATTTTCCATGTCTAATAATTGCGCTAATGTTATATTTTTCAAGTACTGTTCGATATGATTGGACAGTGCACACCATAAATCATGGGTTAAGCACATTGTACCACCTTGACAGTCGCCGCGTCCTTCGCACTGCATCGCATTAACCGACTCATCGACGGCAGATATGATGCTCATGACGTCTATTTCATGCAATGGTTTGGCTAGATGATAGCCACCGGCCGCACCTCGGATGCTAGTGACCAGACCACGCTTACGAAGTTTGGAAAACAGTTGTTCAAGGTAAGAGATAGAAATCGATTGCCGCTTGGCGATATCAGATAAGGAGACTGCAGTGTCTTGTTGGCTGGTCTGTAATGCCAAATCCAGTAACGCAGTAACGGCATATCTGCCTCGAGTAGTCAAACGCATGTGTTATCTCCAAACTTTTAAGTCATTTTTATTTAACAACGACCTTAGCAAAATGATAGTGGTGGTAGCTTGTAGCGCAATATGAAAGCTACTGATGGAATCACATAACCGCTAAGTTGTGTCTTATCGTTATTAAACAGCAGATGATTAACCCGATGTGTGCAACGATTAAGCCAATTATACTTAATCCTGAGTAATTTAGTCAAGATTAAAGTGTGGTTGAATGGTTAATCGAGCTTATCACTATGATTGATAAAAACAATGGTATTAAAAGGAGGGACTATAAGATTGAGAACATTGATTCCTAGCATTTTTGAAATACTAAAATACAGTCTTGAAGTTCGAGTATTACGTTTTTTTAACTTCTATCAATTATATTAGGGCGTGCTGAATGTTCAATACGCCCCAGTCATCTAAGCGCTTAGTATATTAAGCGCTTAATATGCCTTAATCGGCATCAAACGCGTTTGGTAAAGTAAGTAGCTTGTTATTGGTAAGCTGTCATTGGTAAGCTGACATTGGTAAGTCGTCGTTGGCGACATTAATTCATTAATAGCGCGATAATGGCTGCGATCATAATAACGAGAGCAGCCACGGTGACGATTATCAGGGTTTTTTGTTTGCTCTGTAACTCTTTAACCGTGATTTCAAGCTCACGGTTTTTAATAGTCAAGGTGTTTATTTGGGTTTGTTGCTCTTTGATGCGTAATTTATAGCTGTCCTTTTTGTCAGCCATTTCAGCTTCAGTAGGCTTGGTCTTACCTTTGCCACCTTTTATCTTTTTAATAAGACCTTGAATTAAGCTGCCAAGACCGAGCTGCATAATAAACTGCTTGACCAACTGTACTTGAACAGACTCACCGCGCATTTGTAGTTTTTCGATGGTTTCGCTGTCATGAGTGGTGATCGCATTGATCACTTGGATGCTATAAGCATTAATGATGACGTCAGGTTCGCTGCGGTCAATAGGTAACTCTGCGTCTAATAATACGCCTTTGGTGCTAAACGTGGCAAACACTTCAACATGCGGTAGATACAAGCGTAGCGCCACGACAGTACCTTGCTTGGCAAGTGGGTAAGCGGCTTTACGTAGTTCGGGATCTAAACGTAACAATAGTGTCAGCGCCGACTCGATGAACACCAGAATGATATTAAGAAAAGAGTGAGACAACGTAGAACGCTTCATGTAAATAATCCGTTTTATATTTGGCAAATTAGAGGCAAAAGACAAACAAGAGTCAAAATTGACCCAAAAGGTGCAGTGATATTTTGCTTATAGTAACGCCTTTATAATAAAAAGTAACGCTAGTTTCTGTCAGTTGGAAAATTATTACTTTACAATTTGGTGATCAACAAGGACACAGATATTTATGACTGGCGATGCCTCAGTATGAGATGACATCTCTTTGAACGATAAGGCAGTATAGAGGTTGACTCGCTAAGTCGAAGTTAGGAAAAGCCAAGGTTACTAGCGGTTATAACAGTTGCAGAGGCTTTGCGTAACATTGAGTGTCAAATACGTAGTACAGTAGGCAAAAATATGTAAAATCGCTTGCGCTCCTTATGCTGCCTTGATATAAAGACGATAACAAAGCGAAACCTGTTAATACGCCAGTCAGGCAGTTTTTATTGCTTAAATGCTATGAGAGCGTTACAATGCTTGGCGTGAGCGTTTATTATCCCCCTTAAACTTGAAGGAAATTTTATGAATAAGTCAGAATTAATTGATAGCATCGCAGACAAAAGTGGCCTAAACAAAACCCAAGCTGGCGATGCATTGAATGCTGTTATGGAAAGTGTTGGTGAAGCGCTAGAAGCTGGCGATAGCATCTCATTGGTTGGTTTTGGTACTTTCAGCGTAAAAGACCGTAAAGCACGTACTGGCCGTAACCCTAAGACGGGTGAAGAGCTTAGCATTCCAGCAAGTAAAGTACCAAGCTTTAAAGCGGGTAAAAACTTAAAAGAGCGTTTAAACTAAGCCGTTTTATTAAAAACGGATGCTGTATAACGACGTGATATACGAACGAACACAGCATTTACTTAGTAAAGCACTATATGGTTTATAGCATGGCTGAAAAGTCATAATATGAATCATAAGAAAGCACCTAAATATTAGGTGCTTTTTTTATCGCTATAGTTTGTATCATACCACGTGAATATTTTGAGTCTGCATCAAAAATCACGTATCATAGGGCGCGCGATAGATGCGTTGTTTAAATAAGGCTGTTTTACTCAGTCTTGTTGTTTTATATCAAATTCACACGTTCTTATTCTTACCATTGCCTGCTTAGATAGCATTGATATTAATAGTAATATTACAATGGTTTTTCATCAATATAGGTTTATAAAGCAGAGATAACTATGGATAAATTGCGCGATTTCTTAAAAAGCTGGCCAGGTCGCATTTTATTGATTTTATGCCTATCGCCGCTCGCTCTATTGGGTGTCGAAAGCTATTTTGGAGGCGGGGTCGATCCCAACCAAGTCGCTCAGGTGGGTGAAGCAAGCCTAGGGTTGTCCGAGTATCAGACTGCCGTAAATAACCGTCGTACTGAAATACTAGAACAAGTTGATGATGCCAGTCTATTAAATGAAGATGTATTGCACGAGCAGGTGCTCAAAGGTCTCATTGATCGTACGCTATTGGAGCAGCAAGCGGGCAAGCTTGGTATGACAGTCTCTGATGACACGATTAATCGTTTATTGCGTGAAGAAGAAATTTTTAAGGACGCAGAAGGCAATTTTTCTAACGACCAATTTTCAAACTTCTTGCGCCAGCGCGGCATGACCAAAGATCAGCTATTTGCTGAGTTTCGTAACCAGTTAAGCCTCGACCAGCTCAATGCCAGTATTGTTGGCACGGCAGTATATCCCATGCAAGCGGTCAGTCAATTGATTGACTTACAACTTGAGTCGCGCAATATCTGGCTGCATCGATTTAATTGGCAAGACTATGCAGATCAGGTCAAGTTAAGCAAAGGCGATATACAAGCCTATTATGATGCCAATAAAGACACGCTAAAAAGTGCGGCGATGGTAGATTTGGCATATTTGCAATTAAGTCCTAAAACCATTCAAGTGAATGAGGTTACGGAAGAAGATTTGCAGCAGCAATATGAAGTTTATAAGCAAGGGCTAGCTGTTGTCGATGAACGTAAAATCAGTCAAATCCTATTAACGGGTAAAGATGCGAAGACCAGAGCGGCCAAAATCAAAGCTCGCTTGGATAAAGGTGAGTCTTTTGCCGCATTGGCTAAAACTGAATCAGATGATCCATCAGGAGCAACAGGTGGCGATATTGGTACCTTTAATCCCTCTGTATTTGGTAATGATGCTGCAGCGGTTGAGCAAGCTTTAGAGGGCTTAAGCGTGGGTGATGTAACAGCACCTATTAAGACTAGCTTTGGCTATCAGATATTTACTGTAACCGAAGATAACGGTAGTAAAATCCCAAGCCTAGAAAGCATGCGTGCAGAGCTGACAGCAAAAGCCAAAGAATATAAGCGTCAAGAAATCTATGCAGATAAAGTGACAGCGATTAATGACTTGGCAGCAGATGGCTTTAGTATCGAAGACATCGCTCAGCAAGAGAACGTAACGCTAAAACGTATCAAGGATTATCGTAAAGAAAACAACAAGTCGGAGCTATCACAACCAGCAGTGATTAAGCAGGCTTTTGATGAGTTTACCATTCAAGATCAGGCAGTAACCGCAGGTATCGAAGTCGGTAACGGTACGGTATGGGTGCAGCCAAGCAACTATCGTCCTACGAAAACGCTTAGCTTAGCTGCTGCTACACCAAAAATCACTCAGATATTACGTCAAGAAAAGGCAACGGCATTGGCGCTAAAAGAGGCGAAGAAACTAGCCGCTGGTATTAAAACGCCTGCTGATATCAATAAACAGCCAGTACGTTTTCAATCATTAGGTGAAGTTAATCGCCAAACCACTCTATTGACAGAGAAAGAACGCGGATTAGCCTTTAGTCAGCAAGCAGCTAATAATGGCGTCGTTGCCATTGCCAGTGAGACTGAGATGGGTGCGACTTTGTTGGTCGGTGATCGTATTAAAACAGAGGAGCAGTCGCCATTATCTGATGTGCAAAGAGCACAAACAGCTGCCATCATTCGTGATAACTTGGGGCAAGATCAGCTACAAGATTACTTGGATTATCTCCGCTTGGTATATAAAGTTGAAGTTAATGACGCCAATATAGCAAACGCGCAAGGGCGTTAGAAATAAAGCTATTAAGGAAAACTTGAGATACTTACTTAGTCATTCTTTCTGAATAACCTTTTCAAGTTTTAAGCATAAAAAAGCCACTGTCTACAGTGGCTTTTTTAATGAGTATTACTTTTATCATAAAGATTTAGCATTAATGGCGATACAAAATTCAATACTGCTATCAATGCTACTATTCAAAGTGATACGGAACAATTTAATGGCGGAAATGACGCATACCAGTGAATACCATCGCGATGCCATGCTCATTTGCCGCAGCAATGGTTTCGTCATCACGCATAGACCCACCTGGCTGGATAATAGCAGCAATACCGACTTGGGCAGCGTTATCGATGCCATCACGGAATGGGAAGAAGGCATCTGATGCCATAACAGCACCTTCAGTAGCCAATCCAGCGTGCTCAGCTTTGATAGCAGCGATACGCGCTGAGTTGACACGGCTCATCTGACCAGCACCAACACCGATAGTACGCTGACCTTTGGCATAAACAATGGCATTAGATTTGACGTATTTTGCTACATTCCAGCTGAATAATAGATCGGCGATTTGCGCTTCTGTTGGTTGTACATCAGTGACAATCTTTAAGTCATTGGCTGTAATCAAACCAAGATCTTGCTCTTGTACTAGCAGTCCACCGTTGACGCGCTTGTAGTCAAGCTGACTATCGCGTTGATCTGGCGCTGGCAGTTCGCCGCACACCAATACACGGACATTTTTCTTAGCAGCTGTCGCTTCAAGCACACCATCTTCGATGCTTGGTGCAATAATAACTTCTACAAACTGATTGTCGATAATGGCTTTAGCAGCTACTAACGTCAATGGGCGGTTAAAAGCAATGATGCCGCCAAAAGAAGACTCAGGATCAGTACTGAAGGCAGTGTTATACGCGGTTACTTGATCGTTATCCACAGCGACACCGCAAGGATTGGCATGCTTAACGATTACGCAAGCAGGGGCGCTAAAGGCTTTCACGCACTCAAGAGCAGCATCAGTATCGGCGATATTGTTATAAGACAGCGCCTTGCCTTGCAGTTGCTTAGCAGTCGCTATAGAAGCTTGTTGGCTTTTTAGCGGATGGTTTTCTGTATAAAAAGCGGCGTTTTGATGTGGGTTTTCGCCGTAGCGTAGATCCTGTGCTTTTTCGAGCTGCACATTAAAGGTACGTGAGAAATTCTCAGGTTGCTGGCTTTCATTGACACGGCTACCTAAGAAATTGGCAATCATTCCGTCGTACTGTGCAGTATGCTCAAAAGCCTTAACCGCTAAGTCATAGCGCAAAGCAGGTGTCAGCTCGGTGCCATCACCTAAAGCGGCAAGTATGCGCTCATAATCTGCTGGATCAGTCACGATACCCACATGAGCGTGGTTTTTCGCTGCAGAACGCACCATCGTAGGACCACCGATGTCGATGTTTTCGATAGCATCGTTCATGGTGACATCCGCACGAGCAATGGTTTCAGCAAACGGATAAAGGTTGACGACAACCAAATCAATACGCTCAATCGCGTGCTCACTCATGACGGCATCGTCTGTACCACGGCGTCCTAAGATGCCACCATGAATTTTAGGATGTAGCGTTTTGACACGGCCATCCATCATTTCAGGAAAACCTGTGTAATCGGATACTTCGGTCACAGCAACATTGTTTTCTGTGAGTAAACGATAAGTACCGCCAGTAGACAGTAAGCCAAAGCCTGACTTAATAAGGCCTTGCGCAAATTCAACGATATTGGATTTATCAGAGACTGACAATAGAGCAAGTGGGGTTGTACTCATAAGAAAATTTCCATAAAAAAAGCCTGACGTAAACGTCTGGCAAGGTGACAATGACAATTGTTGCAGACAATATCATGGTGGATAGCGTCAATAACGTTAAATTGCCATACATAATGATTGGTAATAAAGACAGAGAAATGCATATAGCAGATGCTACATTAAGTCATAAGTTTTGAGTTTTTTGCGTAAAGTGCCACGATTCAGACCTAAGATTTGTGCACACTTGGTTTGATTGCCTCGCGTTTTTTCAAGGACAACCGATAATAGCGGCTCTTCAACTTGTTTTAAAATAAGCTCATACAAGTCTGTCGGCATCTCATCACCTAGCATCGCGAAGTACTGTCGTACCACACGCTCCACATGTACGCGCAGTGGTTCATGACGCTGGCTCGCATCGCTGTCTAATGAGGAGTCAACATGACGAGTTGAATGATGGTTAGCTGTACTATAATCGGCAGGATGCTCAGAGCTTGTGGCAAAATGATTGGCATTATGCTGTGCATGAGGTGCCATAAGATAATGTCCTTGGGATTGGAAAGAGTCAAACCATAAGATATCAGGGTATTATATCAAATTAATATCGTTTAGCGCTGACAGATTAACCTTATATTGGCAGCAGTATGACTAGGGTATATGCTTACTATTATAACATTGCCACAAAATATAACTGGCTGGGTCGCACTTGCATCACTACTGAACTTGCGACCTGTCTACGTTTTTCTGACGATTGAAGTTTTAAAAGACAAGGTTGTTTATAGATAGACAATATTTTGTTGGTAATTATCCATTCAATACAGAGGACTTATAGTCACTTCTCGAATTTGTCTATTAGCAACAGGGATGGTAAATAATATGTTTCGACTACTGTTCGCCGCTAATTGGCTTTGCTTGCTTAATAGATAATCAGCTGGCGTGGCGATGAATTCTCCAATCATATCATTTGCGCCGTATACGCTGACTTTAACATTCGGATACAGCTGTGCTTTGGCACTTTGATTGTTTAATGTGGCACTGACATCGCTCGACTTTCCATCCATCTTAATCTTACTCGATTTATGATTAAGGTTGGTAATCGTGAATGCTGTTAGATCGGCACTAGGTAAACTACAGGCAGCGACTGCACATACTGATTGTAAGCGCTCTGCATGCACTGGGTTTTTCATCAAAGTTTCTAGATTGAAAATGACGTATTGAGCAAAAAGTAGCAGTGCTAATACTAAGCATCCTAGTGTCCATAATAAGGATGCGATAGAACGTCTCTGCGGCGTAGGTGTAAACTTTGCTTGTGCTTTTCTCACACGCTCTTCGGAGGTTAACGCTTCATCTTTCAGTGGTACACCCATATCGAGCAACAGTTGTGATAAATCGGTATCGTCTTGTCGAACCTCTTCGCTTTTATTTTGTTCTTTTAGGAGTTTTTCGAGCCAAGAATTGTCCGCAGTATCATCCACATTGGCATGAATATCATTAGCGGCTGCTGAACTGAGCGCCATTTGTGCTGATGAGGGATTTTCTGTTGTAGCATCAGATGATACTTTCGCTGATGACCCGTTGTTTTTATCTGTTTTTTTAGAGAGGTTACTTGGTGGTTGGTTGTCTGCTGTAGAAGTATAACTGCTATTGTTCATATTGCTTGCTTGAGTCAGCCAAGCATCCATACTATCTAGAGAATCATACTCTAAAACACTTTCTTCTGGTTCATCGCTATCCATATCATCATAGATTAAGCCGTCATGAATCAAATCATCCTCAATTAAAGTATCAGAGGAAATATTTTTTGAATGTGGAGGAGTGAGTGACGGCTTAGTGGCGCCTGCTGCATGTTGATTTTTATTATGATTGTCAGCAGTTTGTGCAGAATGTCGATTTGAATCGGCTAGCGTATTGATGTCAGTCGTTGTATTTTTTTGAATCGCGGAAGTACTGACAGCATCGGCAGTGAGGATAAGATGTTTATTGACCAAAAAACTCTGTTGGCATTGATCACAGCTAACCGTGGCGTTTACTTTATTCAACTGTGTTTGCTGTATTTTAAAGCAAGCTTGGCAATGAGGGCACTGAGTTTTTATGGGCGTGGTCATAGGGTCGAATCCAAAAAATTATGGTTATCAATACCGCTTAGCCACTCGCTAATAGTTGCCTATAGTGCTAATACTGCTGTTTATAGCAGCTTTAAATGTCCATAAATCATGAGTAAGGACAGAGTGGCGTCAAATGCATGACATTTGACTGCCCTCTATCGTAACAGATGTAATTAAATGTTGCTAGCCTGTAAATGTACCAGATAAACGCTGCCAATGTTGGTCTTCTTGCGCTGTAAAAGCATGCTTTGCATCAAGCGCAAAGTAAGGTTGATAAGCCGCCGTTACTTGTTCGGTTTGTGACTCTATTAGACCGGCCAATACAATGCGACCTTTTGGTGCGATTAAGGTAGCAAAGTAAGGCGCTAAGCCAATAAGCGGCTTGGCTAGAATGTTTGCAACGATTACGTCTACAGGTAATACATCGTTTTGTGCGCAGTAGTCAGTGAAGTCTTCTGGCAAAAACGCTTGCAGACGATCCCCAACGTGATTGCGTGCGGCATTTTGATTGGTTGCTAGCACTGCTTGTGGGTCGATATCGACGGCATACACGTGGCGCGCACCTAATAACAAAGCAGCAATGCCTAAAATACCTGAACCGCAACCATAATCAATCACCACTTTGTCTTTTAGATCTTGTTCTGTTAACCAGTCAAGACATAAGCGGGTAGTGGCATGATAGCCTGTACCAAAGGCTAGGCCAGGGTCCATAATAATGTTAGTCGCCTCAGGATTGGGCGGCGTCAGCCAGTTGGGTACAATCCATAAATTATTGGCACATTCGATAGGATGGTAATTGCTCATCCATTCGCGCTCCCAATCTTTATCATCGACAGCCGTGAGCCAGATACGGGTGGCTTGCACTTGTGCTGCGATTTCATGACTGAGCTGCTCGACTGCCTGACGACTGCCAGCATCGGTGGTCGCATCAAATAGCCCTGTCAAGATAACTTCATCCCATAGCGGTGATTCGCCAGGTAATGGCTCAAATAAAGGCTGGTCACCTGCGTCGTCTAAGGCGATGGATAATGCACCTGCTTCTAGGAGCAGTGCCTCAGCCAAATCGACGTTTGCTTTTTCACATTGTAAATGCAGTTGTTGCCATGCCATAACGATAACCTTAATTAAAAATAAATGTCTATTTTGGATAAATGATGCGTATGTACAATATAAAAAGTGAATAGATACCAAGTGATAAACTTGGTATTTATTCACTTCGCTATGTCTTGATATTAGCGTAAGGCTTGCTTCGCTTCACTGATGACGCGAGTGTTGCCTTGGGCTTGTCCTGATTGCAAAATAATTTGCCACAGCGCGCGACGACGACTGGTATCTTGAGAAACACTCAGGCCACGGCGTGCCATGGCTTCTGACTTGCGCGGCTGGTTCTTTTTTAATGCCACTTGTGCCAAATAGAAATACACCGCAGAAGATTTAGGTGCTAGGCGCTGTGCACGGGTAAAGCTGTTTTCAGCATTGGTCAGTTTGCCAGCTTTTAGTTGACTGATACCTGCTTGCATCAAATTGCGAAATGCTGGCAGGTTGCTATTGTTGGTAGTAGCTTGCTGTGTCCGTTGCTGCGAGTTTTTTCTTGCCTGTTCTAGCAATTCGTTGTGTGACGGTGCTGACGGCTCAGAGATGATGTAGTCATCACGCGAAGGAATGATTATAACTGAATCAGGTTGGGTCAACACAGGACTAGATGGTGTAAATACAGGCGTCTCTTGAGTCAATGGATTGGTTGATTCGGCTGGCTCAGAGGGATTATAAGGCTCAATGGGGTAGTCATCCTCGTCCTCTGTTCTGACAATGGGCGTTTGCGTCACAGTCGCTATGGGGGCTTTAGCTGTCTGCGATGATGGCAGCGTTTGAGTCGGTACGGTTTTCATAGCGGTAGATGCAGTCGGCGCAGTCTGGCAAGCGCTCAAACTCAACATGCCAGCTAGAGCACTGACTGCCAGCATCGTATTGGCTGGCTTGATTTTGATAGACCGCGTTATGACGGCTGACCTAGCTGATACAGTTTGCTTGAGAGATAACATTAAGTTGAGACCTTTTTTAAGTTTCACAAATAACTTTAGAACCATTCAACGGCACGATCATACCAAGTATCGGCACGACTTTCTGCATCATTACCATTTGAGCCATCACTGTTTTCTTGGTTGTCGCTATCAACAGCTTCGCCATTTGGAATCTCTAAACCTTCACTACGGCGCTGCTGGTTCTGTTCACGAGCACGATCTTGTTGATATAAGCCGACAGCGCAACTGCTGGCTTCTTCTGGTAAATATGCCGACAGGACAGGCAGATAGCGTGCATCTGCACAGCGCTCATTAGACAGCTTGCCTGAGTTGTTCTCTAACCACAACCATTCAATACCTTCAGGCTCTGGTAGTGCCACAGGCGTCAGTTTCAAGCGATTCATATAGTCAACCCAAACTGGCAATGCGCCAGTACCGCCGCTTAAACCAATTGGCTTGTTATCATCACGGCCAACCCAAACCACACTGACATAGTTACCACTGTAACCTGCAAACCAAGCATCGCGGTAATCATTTGTGGTTCCTGTTTTGCCAGCAAGATTTAGATTGCTACCAAGTGATTGCACGCGTTTGGCAGTACCGTTTTTGACCACATCTTGTAAAGCATAGTTAATTAAGAAATTGGTCTCAGGCGGAATACTACGCTGAGTGTTGAGTCCAGTACGTTGTAAAATACGACCACGGTCATCAATGACGGTGCGAATACTATGGATAGGCGTACGGAAGCCACCAGTTGCAAAGACTTGATAGACACCAAGCATGTCCATTGGGCTAAGATTAACAGAACCTAACAATGCTGATGGATAAGGTGGTATTTTTTCTTTGATTCCCATGCGCTGTAACTGCTTGGCAAAGGTATCGACCCCAAACTCCATACCTAAGCGTACCGTTGCTTGGTTATAAGACTTTGATAAAGCAGTGGTAAATGGCACATAACCATGGTCACGATTGTCATAGTTCTTGGGGTTCCATTTAGTACCATCGCTTAGATTGACGGTAATCGGTGAGTCATCGACTGAGCTTGCAAGATTATAGCGCCCACTTTCAAGCGCTGTCATATAAATAATAGGCTTCAATAACGAACCCACTTGGCGCTTGGCATCGACCGCACGGTTAAAGCCGGTAAATTCACTGCCACTGCCCACTACAGATACCAGCTCACCAGTCTCAGGATTGGCACTCACTAAGGCACCTTGCAAGTCTTTGGTTTTGCTACTATTACGACGCAGCTCACCCAATTTTCTATCAACCGCTTTGTCTGCGGCTAATTGTGCAATAGGGTCTAAAGTACTGATAATGATAAGACCTTCATTTTTGAGGTCATCAGAATAGTACACGGTATTCAGCTCGCGCTTGACGATATCCAAAAAGTCAGGGAATTGACTTTTGCCTTCGACAGGTTTGTCCACGACACCAAGTGGCTGCTTTAGCGCTTTTTCATAGTCTTCTTGACTGAGTGAGCCAACGGCCAGCATGTTGCCCAGCACGACGTCACGGCGCGCTTTTGAGTCGTTTGGATGGCGACGTGGGTTGTAGATACTCGGGCCTTTTGCCATACCGACTAGCAGGGCTTGCTGATCCAAGCGCAGCTCATTCAGTGGTTTATCAAAGTAAAACTGTGATGCCAAGCCAAAACCATTAATAGAGCGGTTGCCGTTTTGACCCAAATAAATCTCGTTGAGGTACGTTTGTAGAATTTCATCTTTGCTATAATGTAGCTCGAGCAATACTGCCATTAACGCTTCGTTGGCTTTGCGCTTCAGCGTACGGTCTGAATTGAGATAGAAGTTTTTAATCAGCTGCTGAGTGATGGTCGAGCCGCCTTGTCTAGAGCCACCAGAGAAGTTGTTCAGTACGGCACGTGCAATGCCTCGTATAGAGACGCCTTTGTGCTCATAAAACGCACGGTCTTCCGTGGCTATTAACGCATCAATGAGTGGTTGTGGTACTTCATCTAACGAGACGACCAAACGATCTTCATTACTGTCAGGATAAATACCACCGATACTCACCGGCTCTAAGCGAATGATGCCGCTTTTGGCAGGTAAAGTACTTTGTACGGACTCAATCTTATTACCAGCAATGGTCATTTTTATGACTTGCTCTTTATCCACATCATTGGCGCTATAAGTAAAACCGCGAGTATGAATAAAGTAGGTATTACCTGATCTATGATAGGTTCCCGTGCGATCATAAGCTTTGTTGCTTTGATAGTTCAGCAACTCCAGCCATGTCTTCATCGTATCTTTGTCGACACTCGCGCCTTGATACAATTCAAGCGGCTGCGAATACACTTTAGCAGGGATATCCCAGCGCTTACCTTCAAACTTATGAGTAATGGTGCGATCAAGTTTGATTAAATATAGCGCCAAGAGCACCATGCCAGCAATAATGACAATTAAGATAAGACTACTAAATACCAACCCACGCTGCTGTGAAGGGAGCGTGTGGTTAACAGATTTAGAGGACTGTGTTAACTTGGTATTTGGTAACTTGGAATTGGATGTTTGCACTGATGTCGCACCATTTTGGTATAAAAAACTGCCTCATAATGACGCAAATTGACAAATTTTTCAATCTATCATCGTCAACGCAGGCATTCATTGATTTTAAGCTGTGCGTGGTTATGCTCTTCACAGCACTTGCTTATAGTATAATCTCTGTTAAAACACGGTCATTGCTAACAAAGCATTAAAAGCTTTAGATTGGCAATATCATTGTTATATAAGTGTCATATTAGCTTCATGTCACCATGTAACCATGTCACATAGCCATGCACGATAGCAGTTTAGAGACGCGCCAACGATGTGTTTTTTATGAATTAACCGCTACTGTTATTGTTTTATTTTTTGTGAGCCGTGCTGAAAGTTATTTAAAACAGCTGTTTTAGATAAGTCTTCTGCATAGGCGTTGAGTCTCGTTAGTGATAGTAAGTTTACTTAAAGCGAATAAGGTTCGAGCAAACCTGTCTAAAGGAAGTAAGCGCGATTATGTCCAATGTCCCATCATCAATGGCATCGACCACCAGCCAGCATTATGAAGATAACTCTATCATCGAAGGTTTAGTACTGCCACTCGCAGGTCACTGTTTCCACTGCGGTGATCCTGTACCGCAGCCGCCGTTCCATGCCAAGATATTGGGTAAGCCGCGTGAGATGTGCTGTATGGGCTGTCAGTTAGCCTCTCAAAGCATCGTAGAGGCAGGGCTTGAGCAGTATTACTTGGACCGCTCAGAGATTAATCGTACGGCAAGTCTACCGACGCAGTTGACTCGCCTTGAGGCGTATGACCATGACGAGATCAAATCACAATTCGTCTATGCTCAAGACGGACTGTCGGTTGCAGAGCTGTCCGTCAATAACCTACGCTGCGCGGCATGTACTTGGCTAATTGAGTCGCGTCTCGATGAGTTAGAGGGTATCAGTAAATGTCAGGTGAATTTGACCAATCAGCGTATGCGTGTGATTTGGAACGAGGATAAGCTGCCGATCAGCCGTATTCTTGCCACCATTAATGAAATCGGCTATGAAGCCAAGCCTTATCGTCAAGATACGCATGAGGCGATGCTGGCGCGTCATAACAACCAAATGCTGATACGTCTTGGCATTGCCGCGTTGGGCTCGATGCAAGCGATGATGTATGCCGTTGCCATCTATTTTGGTGAATACAGCGATATGCTAATATTTCAGCGTGATTTTTTGCGCTGGGTGTCTTTATTTGTCAGTACGCCCGTTTTCTTCTATGCGGGTGTCCCGTTCTTTACCTCAGCGTGGTCGGCAATTCGTGCCCGTCAAGTCAATATGGACGTGCCCGTCAGCATCGCGCTGATTGTGACTTTTTTCGCGAGCCTATATGCCACCATCACTGGTCAAGGGGAAACCTATTACGATTCGGTCAGTATGTTTATTTTCTTTTTACTGGCAGGGCGTTACATTGAGCATAATGCCCGCCTAAAAGCCGCCACCATGGCCAATGACTTGGTTGTGGTTGAGCCAGTACTGGTACAAAAAATTGCGGAAGATAAAGAAGCCGCCGAGCTTATATTACAGCAGTTAAAGAAAAATGAGCTCAAGAAAACAGCTATAAATGAAGACGTGAGCAATCAAGTCAGTAATTTGGATACAAATGAGGCGAGCACATCAGCTAATCCAACGCCTAATTTTATGCAAAGCATGGATGCCAATGTTCATCAGCTCACATCAAAAATTGCACAAGACTGGCAACGCACGCGTACTCAAAAATCAGCCATATCAACAACAGCAGATGAGGCAAAAGAAAAACAAATGGTCACCGCCCATAGTTTGCAAGTGGGTGATATCATTTTAGTTGAGGCTGGCTCTGAAATCATCAGCGATGGTATTTTGCTGAGCCAGACTGCTACCGTGTCGCAAAGCCTATTGACGGGTGAGGGCGACTTGATTATCAAGAGCCAAGGTGACTATATCGTCGGCGGTGCACAAAACGATAGCCAACCGTTTGAGATGCTGGTCACAGCATTGCCAGCAGACAGCCAAATTGGCTTAATTGATCGGCTGATGAACCGTGCCATGAGTGAAAAGCCCAAACTGGCACAGCAAGCAGACAAGCTGGCACGATGGTTTGTGGCGCGTATTTTGGTATTGTCTGTCTTGGTATTCATTGGTTGGTATATCGTTGACCCAAGTCAAGCGATTTGGGCTACGGTCGCGGTATTGGTCGCGACTTGCCCTTGTGCGCTGTCTTTAGCGACACCGATTGCGCTGACGGTCGCGACCAATCGACTGGCAAGCTATGGCTTTTTGACGACGCGTGGACATACGCTACAAACTTTAGCGGAAATCACTCATGTCGCCTTTGATAAAACAGGCACTTTAACTTATGGTAAGCCGAATTTATTAAATATTGAGCTGCTTAAAGATAATGATATTGCAACGGCTACAGATGAGCAAAAAGATACGGTATTAGCCATCGCTGCGGCTCTAGAAGTAGGGAGCCGTCATCCTATTGCACACGCGCTGCTTACCGCTGCCTATCAGTTGCATTTGCCATCGACGCAGGCCTTACAGCATTATCCAGCAGGCGGTGTCGAGGCAATGATTGATGGCGTATTATATCGAATTGGTCATGTGGATTTTGCGTTAAACGATGCTGATAATGATATGGTCATTGATTTAGTATCACAGCGCGCCAGCTCAGCAGTGGTTTTATCTTGTCAACAAAATGACTCGGTCACTTGGCAAGCGCTGGCATGCTTCTATTTCAATGATAAGGTGCGTGATAGTGCCAAAGCCATGCTCGATACGCTTAAAGAGTTGGGTATTGAGACAGTTATGTTGACTGGTGACCCAAGCCCGCAAGCGCTGGTATTGGCTGAAAGCTTAGGGATGCATTCTGCTTACAATGGTCTATCGCCAACAGACAAGGTTACTCACATTCAAAAACTACAGGCGGAAGGTGGCGTAGTGTTGATGGTGGGAGACGGTATTAATGATGCGCCAGTGCTAGCCGCAGCAGATGTCTCGACTTCTATTGCGGGGGCGGCAGATTTGGCACAAGTATCGAGTGACAGTATTATCTTAAATGGTCAAATCGACGCTATTACTGCGGCTAAGCGTATCTCTGATAAAACGGAACGTATTATCAAACAAAACTTCCGCTGGGCACTGATTTATAATGGCAGTGTGCTAATACCAGCAGCGTTAGGCTATGTGCCACCTTGGCTGGCTGCTATTGGTATGTCATTAAGTTCATTGTTTGTGGTCTTAAATGCGCTGCGCTTAAAGCGTGCTTAATACCTATTCAAAAAAACGATTAGCTGCGCCATACTTACTTAGCCTACTAATGTAGTACTGAGACTCATCTTCCTTGCTGCTCACATTTTTCCAAACAGTATGTCTATCATAAGTATTTAACTTTACCCATAAAAAAACCGCCTTTAACTATATGAATAGCCAAGGCGGTTTTTTTATTTAAATGACTGTTAAATAATATTTAGATTAGTCTTGCAAGTAGCTTAGCAAACGCATAAATTCAATGTACATCCATACGAGCGTGGCAAGAATACCAATACTGAATAACCATTCGTAGTCTTCAGAGACACCCATTGCCACACCGCGATCGATATTATCGAAGTCTAATAACAGCGTGAAAGAAGCGATGATAATCACAAATAAGCTAAAGCCGATAGCGATAGCACCACCTTCAAATAAGAACGGTAAGCTTGAACCAAACGCTAAAGAAAGTACCCATTGCGCCACATAAACCAGCATAATTGCAATCAATGCTGAAGTCACAATTGAGCGGAACTTTTCAGTCACCTTGACCAGACCTGAGCGATATAGCCCTAGCATAACGGCTGCCGTCACAAAAGTGGCACACATAGCGGTCACTGGTACACTCGGATACATCCGCATAAAGAACAGCGAGATGCCGCCTAAAAATATGCCTTCTAACAGTGCATAAGGCACCGCAAAGGTTTTGGCCTTATGAGGTTTAAAAGTGATAAAAAGCGCGAGACCAAAAGCAGCAAACATACTGCCGAAGGCAGCCATCGTGATAAAGCCTTGCGACAAACCTGCCATAAGGGCATAAAAGAAAAAGCCCACACCAGTGATCGCAGATAATCCAAGTAATAGACTGGTCTTTTGAATCACGCCCTTGACCGTCATTGGCTTACCGCCGATCGCAAGTTCTGCGCGACTGACAATAGGATTGGCCATAAA
The DNA here is from genome assembly GCF_904845955.1 of Psychrobacter cibarius. Taxonomy (GTDB): domain Bacteria; phylum Pseudomonadota; class Gammaproteobacteria; order Pseudomonadales; family Moraxellaceae; genus Psychrobacter; species Psychrobacter cibarius_B. The sequence continues at coordinate 787,988 of NZ_CAJGYX010000001.1, read as the reverse complement.
GTTGTCCTTAATAAAATATAAATAATAATGATGCTAGCTACTTTAGCAAAACCGCCATTATTGTCAACTGTGTTTACGTGACAGCCATCAAGGCTTCACGACCTTATAGAGCTATTATTAGTTGATGTATTTTGGCGTATTGCCTAGCTAAACAAACACGTTTAAGAGTAACGTGCGATGGCTTTTATATGGGGTTGATTACGACAGTTAACAACGATAATTCATAAACATGCTAGTCTAAACGCTCGTTTATCGCTATCATTGGCGAGTAATTTACCGTTATGCCGAGTCGTTTTATGGAAAACTCAGCGCAATCCGCAAGATTGCCGCACTTACATGAATCAGAGCTGTTCCACGCTATCAAAAACCCTGCTTTTAGGCGTATTGGGCTTATGGGCCGCGCTGGTAAACGTAGTGTCACTCAAAGTTTGGTACAAATTGCCCAGACTATCAATGAGATGAATCTCACATTGATTATGGATGTGCAAACGGCGAACTTGCCCACTTTGAACCTTACTGAGATTGAAAAGGTCAAAATCGTTAAGCGTAGTTTGATTGGTGAGATTTGTGATTTGGTCATCGTTGTTGGCGGTGATGGCTCGATATTGCACGCGGCTGAAGCGTTGGCACGCTACCGTGTGCCTGTATTTGGCGTCAACCGTGGTCGGCTTGGTTTTTTGGCGGATGTAAAACCTGATGAAGCGGCGTTTAAATTGCGCCAAGTCCTGATGGGTGATTATCAGTTGGATCATCGTTTTCTATTAACGATGGAGATACGAGAAGGGCGTACTATCATTCATGAAGACATGGCGCTCAATGATATCGTATTGCATGCGGGAAAATCGGTTCATATGATTGATTTTCAGATGAAAATCGATGGTCAAGATGTCTATCGTCAGCATAGTGATGGTTTGATTGCAGCAACGCCTACCGGTTCAACGGCCTATGCACTCTCTGGCGGCGGTCCCATTATTCATCCGAGTATGGATGCTATCTGTTTGGTGCCCATGCATCCCCATACGCTGTCTAGCAGACCGATTGTGGTGAGCGGTAATAGCGAAGTATGCATTCGCATTCATGAAGACAATCGCACTCAGCCGATGGTCAGTGCCGACGGCAAGCCAAGCGTGCCACTTGAGCAGGAGCAACGGCTCTATATTCGTAAGCATCCAGATAAGCTTACTTTATTGCACCCGCCAGGGTTTGATTTTTATGAAGCTTGTCGCACTAAATTGCACTGGAACGTCCATGCTGAGGAATTCAGTCTTGACGTGGATGATGATATTATGGACGACGAATAAGTGTCTCTTTTATATAAAAACGTTATAAAAAATATGTTATAAAAAATAGTAGTGGAGAATAGGCAGGATGGATAAGCAAACGATATTAGCAAGTTTAACGCCAGAAGTGGTGGATAAATTCCGCATGGCGATTGAGTTGGGTAAGTGGCCTGATGGTCGCAAGCTGACCGCTGAGCAGCGCGAGACCTGTATGCAAGCGGTGATGGTGTGGGAGCACGAGCATCTACCACCTGCTGAGCGCACAGGCTATATTCATAAGCCAGTCAAAGACGATGGTTCTATCGTCGGGGCAGAATGTGATGTCGAGCATGAGCATCATTATCCAAACATGCCTAATCCGAAAGGCGCAGTCCAACCCGTCAAGTTTCGTGATAAATAGGCTGATGGCTAAATTTTCTAATAAAAAATGAAGCACATAAAAAAGGCCACGCTAATCAGCGTGGCCTTTTCTTATTTAATAATTTTTTAAAGCGCCGTCGTATCAACACTAGGGCGAACCGTTAATGGGTTTTTTTGCATCAAAAACCCTTGCCAGCCCCAATGTAAAAAATTGCGGATATTGGCATGGTCAGTACCGTTAGGAGTTGCTTGCACCTTGGCATAATGCTCGCCAAACAGTTTTAGCGTGTCCAATTGATTCAGACCATGGTGCTTGGCAAAGCCAAAAATTTTCGCACTACCTTCATTTTCACCAGCTGCATTGTGTACCATACCGTTCACAAACGGGGCAGGTGCGTAGCGATAAAAATCATCAATAAAACTGATGACATCATTGAATCCAATGGTTTTTTTATCCAAACCATTAAGTAGAGCCGATACATCTGATTGGCGGATACTCATAAATAAATGACCTCAGAGCAGATTAAAAAGTGAAAGTATGTAACTTAGCGATTGAAATAGTCTTCGTCATCAAATGAAGGCGCAAAATTGCCCTGCTCAAGATGTTGCATTTGCGACTGTACAGAACGCTCATGCTGAATACGTTGGTAAATCTCTTCGCGGTGTACGGCAATATCTTTCGGTGCATTGACACCGATACGTACTTGATTGCCTTTGACACCTAGGACCGTCACACTGACCTCATCACCAATCATTAGCGTTTCGCCCACGCGGCGTGTCAAAATTAACATGCGTCACACTCCTTATGTCGCATCAACAAATTATTACTCATCAGATTACTTCTCAATTGCAGGACATTACCGCAGCACTAGAAAGACAATGTATCAATGACAACCACAATGCTTACTATTGTGCCAATAGCGGTAATGATAGGTAGATTCATTTAGCCCAAATGAAAGCCCCATTATAGGGGGCATAACAGAGACTGTCACGGGTTTTCACAAAACTATTGGGTAAATACTCACCCTAGCAATAATAAAAAATAAAAATAGGATCTAAAAAGACCCTATTTAAATTAATACATTGTTGAAAGTAATTGATACTGACTTAATGCATAACTGTTAATGCTAAATCGATTATTCTAAGCGTTTTAAAATAAGTTATAGCCCAGCGATTTTACTTTCGCCATCTTCACGATCCAGACCAAATGCGGTATGTAGTGATTTAACGGCTTTTTCTAAATACTGTTCTTGGATAAGGACAGACACTTTGATTTCGCTGGTTGATATCATTTGAATATTGATATTGTTTTCAGCAAGCGTTTGGAACATGAGGCTCGCAACACCAGCATGAGAGCGCATGCCGACGCCGACTAAAGAGACTTTAACGACTTCATCATTAGCCAATATCTCTTTAGCACCGATCTCATCTTTGACTTCATTTTCCAGTACTTTCATGGTTTTGTCCATGTCAGTACGGTTGACAGTAAAAGTAAAGTCGGTGGTGCCATTGGTAGAGAGGTTTTGCACTATCATATCAATTTCAATATTGGCACGACCAATCGGGCTTAGGATAGCAGAGGCAATACCAGGATGATCAGGTACACCGCGCACGACTATTTTTGCTTCGTCTCGATTAAAAGCGATACCTGAGATGATTGCCTGTTCCATATTGTCTCCTTCGTCTATCGTAATTAAGGTGCCGACATTGTCTTGAAATTCTTGGTCGAAGCTACCATCGTTGTTTTCATCAAAGCTAGATAATACGCGCAGTGGTACACCATATTTACCCGCGAATTCTACCGAACGAATCTGTAAAATCTTAGAGCCAAGACTTGCCATCTCCAGCATTTCTTCAAAGGTAATTTTTTCAAGTTTTTTGGCTTTTGAGGTTACACGAGGGTCAGTGGTATAAACGCCATCAACATCGGTATAAATCTGACATTCATCAGCACCCAAGGCAGCAGCAATAGCGACACCTGTGGTATCAGAGCCGCCGCGCCCTAATGTGGTCGCGTTGCCTTCGTCATCAATACCTTGAAAGCCTGCGACGATGACGACATTGCCTGCATCAAGTTGCTCACGGATATTTTTGTCATCGATGCTTTCGATACGGGCTTTATTGTGGGCATTGTCCGTTTTAATCGCGACTTGACGACCAGTAAATGAACGAGCGCCTACACCAAGCTCTTTAATCGCCATAGCAAGCAATGAAATCGATACTTGCTCACCGGTTGAGACCATTTGGTCGTATTCACGGGGATCAGGCTGAGTGCTAATTTGGCGTGCTAGATCAATCAAACGGTTGGTTTCGCCGCTCATAGCAGAGACGACAACAACTATTTGATGACCGTTGTCATGCCAGCGTTTGACTCGTTTGGCGACGTTTTTGATGCGGTCGATACTGCCCATCGAGGTGCCGCCGTATTTCTGTACTATTAACGCCATAAAAATCTACCTATTATTCATTAATGGCCTTTTATTATCATCAATGAGAGCCAATATGCGGATGTGACGCTCAATCAATGCTTGTATAGATAAAGCCGTATTATAAGAATTGCGCCCATGCTTTTCGTTTATGTATTCAGTAGTGCTGACTAGGTAATGCACGCACGATGCATATAAACGTTGACCTTTATATCATATCTACGTCACAACGTTAAGTGCCCGTAGCGCTTAGATACATGGCGATTGGTTATAACCGTTATAACCAATCGCGTATCTTATGCGTAGTAGACCCAAGTGATGCGCTGTATTCATGTTTTTTTCAGGACTAGCTAAGCTGAGTTTCAATCCAAGCAGGTAGGGCGTTGATAACCGCGGTACTGTTGCCAGACTTTGGCGCGCCGCCTTGTGCGTAATCTGGCTTACCACCACCTTTACCGCCCAGCTCACCTGCCAAATGACGAATGATATCACCAGCTTTTACTTTAGCGGTGACTGATTTTGCCACGCTTGCAGCTAGGGCTAACTGTTCGTCTTTATCACCAATCAATACAATCACGCCATCAGGAAGTTTAGATTTAATATCGTCCATCAGGGTGCGGATAGATTTGCCGTCGATACCGCTTAAGGTACTGATAAGCACCGGCGTGCCTGCGATGGTCTGCACTTCATCGAGTAAATTGGCTGCTTGGGCGCTGGCAATTTTTTGCTCTAAGCGCTCCAGTTGTTTCTCAAGTTCGCGCTGCTTATCCGCCATGGTACGTACGCGCTGTGCCACTTCAGGACGTTTCACTTTTAGCTGACTGGCAAGCTCGCTCAGCTGCTGCTCACTTTGCTGAATGTTTTTAATCGCATTCATGCCAGTGACAGCTTCAATACGGCGGATGCCAGCAGCAATACCTGATTCGCTGGTAATTTTTAGCACACCGATATCACCAGTACGTTTAACGTGCAAACCACCACAAAGCTCAATAGAGAAGGGCTTGCGCTGACCATCGACGATACTGTCAGTGCCCATGGTTAAGACACGAACGTCACTGCCATATTTTTCGCCAAACAATGCCATAGCGCCTTGTTTCATCGCTTCGTCAATAGACATATTCTCGATGCGAGCAGGGGTGTTGGCTTGAATTTGCTCATTGACTAAGCGTTCGATACGCGTAATTTCAGCAGTGCTGACAGGCTTGTCATACGAGAAATCAAAACGTAAGACTTCGCTTGATACTAATGAGCCTTTCTGTGTGACTTCATCACCCAATACTTCTCTTAATGCGGCATGCAATAAATGCGTGGCAGAGTGGTTTTTGGCACTAGCCGCACGGATGCTGGACAAGACTTGCGCATCGGCTGTTTGTTTGGTGTTAATGTCACCCATGGTCACGACACCGTAATGGATGATGGCTTGACCAGATTTTTTGGTATCTTGCACTTCAAAAACGCCAGTTGCAGTGCGGATTTCGCCAAGCTCACCAACTTGACCACCACCTTCAGCATAAAACGGTGTACGGTCAAGTACCACGACGCCTTCCATGCCCTCAGCTAAGCTGGCTGCTGGATTGCCATCTTGATACAGCGCATCAATCGTCACGCCATCTTCTGCAAGCTGCTCATAACCGATAAAGGTCGTTGGGTTTTCTACTTGAATGACACTGCTATAATCAACGTCGAATTTGCCAGCATCACGAGCACGCTCACGTTGCGCTTGCATATGCTCATCAAATTCAGCTTCATCAATAACAATACCGCGCTCACGAGTGATATCCGCAGTCAAATCGACCGGGAAACCATAAGTATCGTACAGTTTAAATGCGGCTTCCCCAGATAACGTGTCGCCATCTTTTAGACCTTCCAGCTCGCTGGCAAGTAGACGTAAGCCTTGTGCCAAAGTTTTGGCAAACTGTGCTTCTTCCTTTTGAATGGCATTTTCAATGACGCTTTGCTTATCTTTTAGCTCAGGATACGCCGTACCCATTTCAGCAACCAAAGGCGCGACCATTTTATAGAAAAACTCACTGTCAGCACCAAGTTTATTGCCATGACGTACCGCACGACGAATGATACGGCGCAGTACATAACCACGACCTTCGTTGCTTGGTGTCACGCCATCAGCAATCAAAAATGAAACAGCGCGAATATGGTCAGCGATGACTTTTAATGACGATTGTTGCTGGTTTTCAATCTCTAAAATCTCAGCCGCCGCATCCATCAAATGTACAAATAAATCTATCTCGTAGTTGCCATGGACGCCTTGCATGATGGCGCTGATACGCTCAAGTCCCATGCCAGTATCTACGCTTGGCGCTGGTAGCGGTAGCATAGAGCCGTCTTTTTGACGATTAAACTGCATAAAGACGCAGTTCCAAATCTCGATATAACGGTCGCCATCTTCTTCAGGTGTGCCCGGTAGACCGCCTTCGATATCGGCACCATGATCATAAAAGACTTCAGTACAAGGACCACAAGGACCGGTATCGCCCATCGTCCAAAAGTTGTCTGAGGCGTAAGGCGCGCCTTTATTATCGCCAATACGAATAATGCGCTCGCTAGGAATACCGATGTCTTTATGCCAAATATCAAAGGCTTCGTCATCGGTCTCATAAATGGTCACATACAAGCGATTTTTATCAATCGCAAGCCATTCGTCCGAGGTTAAAAACTCCCAAATATAGCCAATACCGGCTTGCTTAAAATAATCGCCAAACGAGAAGTTGCCAAGCATTTCAAAGAACGTATGATGGCGCGCCGTATAACCGACATTATCCAAATCATTATGCTTGCCGCCAGCACGTACGCACTTCTGCGAGGTCACCGCACGGGTATAATCACGTGGCTCCATACCCAAAAACGTTTCTTTAAACTGATTCATACCGGCATTGGTAAATAGCAATGTCGGGTCATTGTGTGGAATCAAACTCGATGAGGCGACGGGGGTGTGCTGCTTGCTTATGAAAAAATCGATAAAAGCTTGACGAATATCGGCTGAGCGAAATGGCTGGCTCACAGCGGCTCCTTACTGGCGAATAGAATTGAGTAAAATAATTTTGCAAACGATTTTAGCACAAACGCCCAAGCTCTTGGTACAAGAGTTACAACGGCTAGGTTATTCTGCGCATGCAGATGCTCGATGGATTTGTAGCGCATCAAAGCCAGTTGGTCAAAAAAACTAATTGGTTAAAATCGCCGCATCAGTCTCGTCCAGTTTATCTTGACTCAATGGATTGGACTCAATGACTTGTACTGGCAAGTAGCGTAGCTGTAGCTTAATGGGTAGATACTCAGGGAAATTCTCTGCCATATCTTGAGCAATGACGGTTTCGATTTGCCGTACATCGTATGAAGTAGGCGTCGTCTCTCCGCGAATGACCGCACGTACGACTTTATTTTCTTCTGAGGTATCAAACTGAGTATTGGTCAGCACGTTGCCTTTGTCGATAAAGTAGCTATTGATGGCTTCTTTGACGCTACTCTCAAAAACCTGTTGTTTGGCATTGGTCTGTAGGTTGATGGTCAAATACGTCCCCAATCCACCTAACAATAATAACGTCACCGCATTACGGCGTAAAAAAGTCAAATAGGTGCTTGATTTATAATCGTCATCGACCAAACGGCGAAAGCCTAATAACCAGAGTACTAAAGCATTGGTAAACTGGATAGCAATAATATTGGTTAGCGCCAGTAGCAGTGCCCCAAGTCCAAGCTGCGTCTCGCCATTGGCAAATAATATCCCACTCGCGGCAAGAGGTGGCACCAATGCAGTGGCTACCGCCACGCCGACCACTGCCACTGATAGGTGCGGTGAAACCATCGCATAAGCACCAGCAGTACCACCCGCTAGAGCAATCATTAAATCCATCGAGGTTGGCTGAGTGCGCGATAATATCTCTGCGGTCAGTGGCTGGTCTTTGTGTAACCAGCCGACGATAAAACCAACCAATACCACCAATGATACGCCGACGATAACCGTAATCAGTGATTTACGTAGTAATGGCATACGATGATCAATAATCGCTAACGCTATGCCAGTAATGGGACCTAACATCATGGCAACCAACATGGCGCCAATGACGACGGCAGCTGAATTGGTCACTAACCCATAACTGGCGATGATGGCAGAAAGTATATTCATAATGAAATACATTTTGCTAAGCAGAGCGTTGGCCTCGATTCTGACCCGTACCTCTGGATAGTCTACCTTTTGATTGCTAAATTGCTCGGCAACAAATTGCTTATAAGATTCGAGCTTGGCTTCTTTTTTTTCTTTAATCTCGTCTTCTAGCTCTTCCTGATTATCGACTTTATCTTTCACAGTATTTTTTACGATAGTGTCATTATTTTTCGGTGTGTCTGGCTGTTTATCAATTGAGGACGGTTTTGTGTTGTCACTATTTGCTTTGCTTTCTTGCTGAGGGTTATCAGAGATAGGATAAGTGCTCTGTGTATCAGCGGGGGCAATACCCTCTGCCTCTACCGTTACCTCAGCGTCAGCATCTTCTTGAGACGTTTGCTCGGAAGCGTCATCTTCTTTTGCTTGAGCATGTTCTGCTGATGCATTTTCTAGATTTTTATGATTGGGCGCTGTTGTGGATTTTAACGATTCATTGGGTAGTGGTGTCTCAAGCCCAGTTATTTCAGACTCATTGTTGGGCTTGGCGGTTTCTAACGTTGCCACTACCTCGTCAGCACCAATGGACTTTATCGCTATCGTTGTTTCAGGAGGCTGCGCACAAGCCATATCCTCGCCACAGTCATTGTCATCATGAGTCTCTGAGCTTTTTGAAGACTCAGTATGTTCAACAGTGCTATCTAGTACAGAGCTATCATCTGCGTCAGTTAGCACCACTTTTTTGTCTGAATAATTGGCCGTGCTTGAGGCATCTTTTATAACTGAAGAATCATTAGAGGGTTTGTTTTCAGGTGAGGTCATGGCAAATAGCTTTCTTAAAAAGTAAAAGAAAGACATTATTGTAATGATAAAAAGAGGACAACGTATGGGTTTTTTACCACTAAATAGAGCGCAGTGTCATTAAGTAGTAATACTTAAAATAGTAAAATTATGCATCACTAACTTATAACAATAAAAACCTTAACTTTAACAGGGTTTTTTATGCTTAGTCACCTACTATAGCTGGCTCGCAGGTTTATAGGAAATACTTACTTTCTTTGTGGGTTTAGTGTATAAAGGTACTATATCCACAATAAAAATGAGGAATAAGTTATGAACTGGCCATTATTCTCTGTTATCTATTCAATCGCAGCAACCGTTACCATTGGCGTTTTTATGATTGGCGCTTTAGTCACAGGTTTTAATGAAATACCTCATATCCAAATAGCAGTAGCATTGGGCGTTTTGGTGTCCATCCCTGCAGGCATGTTTTTTACCAAAAAAGTTGGTAGCATCACTGGTAATGAAGAAGGCTATAAAGCATAAAAATGAATAATGTTGTCAATTTAAATCAATAAATCCGATTATCAGCCATAAAAAAAGACCTTGCTATCAAGGTCTATTTTTATTGATCATTTATAACTTATTATTTAAGCTCAACGGTCGCGCCATTTTCGATATTGGCATAAACCTCTAACACATCCCAGTTGGTTAAACGCACACAACCTGCAGAGGCTTGGCGACTGATGCCTTCAGGCTTGGGTGAACCATGAATACCATATGAAGGCTTAGACAAGCCCATCCATACGACGCCAACAGGGCTATTTGGTCCTGGTGGTAGCATATGTATTTGTTTGTCTGCGCCTTTACCAACGGTTGCTTTATACCAAGGCATTTTCACCTTGTTAATGATTTTAAACGAACCTTGTGGCGATGGTGTGGCATCGCTACCGATTGTCGTTGGGTAAGTAGCCACCAGCTTATCGCCGTTATAAGCATATAATGTCTTATCGGCTTTATTGGCAACCACACGGTTAATGCGCTGCTTAAGTGGTGCACGGGTATTTAAGACAGTGATGGTTTCGCCGGCTTTATACTGCTTATTTTTATTGAGCTTATCTAAATAACGCACATCCATATGGAAGCGCTCACCAAGCATCTCTTTAATGTCTTGATAGTATAAGCCTTTCATTTTTGACTTGGCTTCTGAACCTGCAGGTGTGCTGGCAAAGTTGGTCTTGATATCATCTTCAGTGATGGTGTAAGTCACGAGCACAGGCTTGTTGGCAGGGATATTTTTATTTAACGCATCCCATGTTTTTTGATCCATTTTACCTGTGGCTGGTAGACCTTTCATGGTTTGGAAGTTGATGAGGGCTTTTTTACTGTTCATGCCCCAGCCGCCATCGATGGCGCCAGGAGAAGCATGGTTCCAATCAAGCAGTGCCTGCATTTTGATCGTCATTGCCGAGTTAACTTTCATATTCGGTGTCCATGTGGCACCGTTTACCTGTTTGGCGTAATTCGACAAATTCAGCGTAGTATGTTTTTTACCATTAACATCTTCGATGCTTTTGATAGACGTATCTGCTGGGCTAGCATCAGATATGGCTGCGGTAGGGGCAGCGACAGCTTGACCTTCACTAATATCGTCAGTGCTATCAGACTGCACATCTTTACGAGCCAGCTCTTCTACCGTCATATTATCAGCACTGACTGCTTGTTGCGCTGTCTCTACATCGACTTCCTGCTTTTCGTCAATCAGCTGAGTCATACGATCAGGTGAATTAGGCTTCAAGGCAGGCGTGGCTACAACAGGCGCACGACCATCGATTGAGCTACTGCGGTTCTCTTGTACATCAAGGCTAACTTTTTTGGCAATGCTAGGCATTGAGTCAGCAGTTCGTACTGGCAGGGTGCGCGTATTATCAGCAGGTGCGGCAACGGCGCTGACACTGGTAGTAACGATAGCAATTGATATAGCGGTAATAAGAGGCTTCATTTTCATCATATTGGGATACTTATGGTTATAACTACTGGGGCTATTATGCGCATAATTTGAATGCTTCGCAAACTTTTGACACATCTTTTTTCATTAAAGTCTTGCCAAACGTCAACCGTTGACGTATTCACTACAGTTGGGCAATAACTGAGCGAGGGTATGCATAAGATGATGCGCTATTCTTACCTACAATCCTCATTATTCACATTGTTTTTAGAACCATTTTTATGAATATAAAACTGCAAAAATTGGCGCAACTTAGCGTTTATGTCTATAATGGTGAATAAATTTTTATTTAATAGATCGGCTTTTAATAAAAGGCGTTTTAACCCATCCGCATGTAGTCAGTGAACATGTAATCAGCAAGGTGCGATATGTCAGAAGACCAAACAATGAGCGCAGAAGAGTTTCAAAATCAATACTTCAATGACGATGGTCTAGAGAGTGAAATGGTGTTTGATTTAGAGAGTGGGATTCTGAGTGAAGACGAGCAATTTGCCAATTTGCCTGCAGAATTAGAAGAGGCCCGCGAGCAATTGGTCAGTATTCGTGATTTTATTCGCTTTTCGGTCACCCAGCTTCGTAATTATGATGTGGTCGTTGCACAAGGCACCACCGATGAGTTTGCTGAAGCATCCGCCATTGTTTTGCATTCTCTGGCTTTAGACTGGTCAGCCAATGAGCAGATTCTCGATTGTCGCTTGACCACATCAGAGAAGCAGTTGGTACTGAGTTTGTTAGAAGAGCGTATCGCTGAGCGTAAACCATTAAGCTATTTGATCAACTTATCATACTTCTGTGATTTGCCTTTTTATGTCGATGAGCGGGTGCTAATTCCAAGATCGCCTATCGCAGAATTGATTCGTCAGCAGTTCCATCCATATTTTGATGTCAATGAGCTTGCCAAACCACTTGGTAAGAGCGTCAACGAGCAGGCTGCTGCATTTTATGATCACGGTTTAGAGGTCAAGCAGCTGTCGCAGCCTGAGCGTATTTTAGATTTATGCACTGGCTCTGGTTGTATTGCTATTGCACTTGCGACGCGTTTTGTTGATGCGCTGGTTGATGCTGTTGATATCGATAAAAGTGCGCTTGAAGTAGCCATGGTTAACGTCGATCATCATGATCTTGGGCATCAGGTTAATGTGATTGAGTCCGATCTGTTTGCTAAGATTCCTGCTGAACACCAGTATGAGTTGATAGTCACCAATCCGCCGTATGTTGATGCGGCTATTATGGCAGAGCTGCCACCTGAATTTTTATATGAGCCAGAGCATGCGCTAGCCGCGGGTCAAGATGGGCTGGATTTGGTGCATCGTATTTTGTTTGAAGCGCCAGATTATCTGAGCCCTGAAGGCTTGTTAGTTTGTGAAGTAGGTGATAGTGAGTGGGCATTAAAGCAAGCCTATCCTGAAATTCAGTTTGATTGGTTGAAATTTGCCCACGGTGGTCACGGTGTCTTTGCGATTACTTATGATGAGCTTATGGCACATCGTGAGCTGTTCAATGCTTACGTACAACTGTTAGATAGCATTCAATAGAGCTATAAAGTAACAAAGCTATCAAGCAAGAGAACTATTGAGCAATAAAACCATCGAGATTTACGCGATACTTAAAAATCGACTTCATTACTTAAAAATCGACTTCATTACTTAAAAATCGACTTCATTTGTTTAAGGATAAATATGGCAGGCAATAGCATTGGACAGGTTTTTACAGTCACGACTTGTGGTGAGTCGCATGGTGCAGGTCTTATGGCAATCGTCGATGGCGTGCCGCCTGGCTTAGCCTTATCCGCAGATGATTTGCAAATCGATTTAGATCGCCGCAAACCGGGCACGTCTAAATACTCTACCCAGCGCCGTGAGTCCGATGAAGTTGAGATTATTTCTGGTGTGTTTGAGGGTAAGACGACCGGCACCTCTATTGGCCTGCTGATTCGTAATACCAATCAAAAGTCCAAAGACTATGGCGAGATTAAAGACACGTTTCGCCCCGGTCATGCCGACTATACCTATAGCATGAAATATGGCTTTCGTGATTATCGTGGCGGCGGGCGTTCCTCAGCGCGCGAGACTGCGATGCGCGTGGCGGCAGGTGCTATCGCTAAAAAATATCTACAAGAGCGCTTAGGTGTGCAAGTCCGTGGTCATGTCACCCAAATTGGCAGTGAGTACAGCAATGTCCTAGACTCAAGCCAAATTGATTGGGACTTTGTGAATAGCAATCCGTTTTTTTGCGCCGATGCCGATGCTGTCAGTCGTTTTGAGACCTTGATAGATAGTTTACGCCGTGAAGGCACTAGCTGCGGGGCACGCCTAGAGATTATCGCTAGCGGTGTGCCAGTCGGACTTGGCGAGCCAGTATTTGATCGTTTGGATGCAGATATTGCCCATGCGATGATGAGCATCAATGCTGTTAAAGGCGTTGAGGTCGGCGACGGCATGGCAGTGGCAGGACAGTTCGGTCATAGCTCTCGTGATGAGCTGACACCAGACGGTTTTACTGCCAATCATGCTGGTGGTATTTTGGGCGGTATCTCTTCAGGGCAAGACATCCGTGTCAGTATTGCCCTGAAGCCAACCTCTAGTATTACGACGGCTGGCAAGAGTATCAATACACAAGGCGAGTCGGTTGATATGTTGACTAAAGGTCGTCATGATCCTTGTGTAGGGGTACGTGCCACGCCTATCGCAGAAGCCATGCTGGCCATTGTTTTACTCGATCACTATTTGCGCCATCGCGGCCAAAATGCGGATGTTAAGCCGCCAGTAGCATCTATTACTTAGATTGTTTACCGTAAAATTATAAACCCTCTATTATTTCTAACTAGTGTTTCTAACTAGACATGATAGAGGGTTTTTTTGACTGATTTTTTATAAATAATTAACAAGCCAGCAACTTAGTTGATAAGATTTAATCAGTAAATTGAATGAATTCTTAAGCTGCTACTTGATAGTGGTCAACTGCCACACATTGCTGGTGGCGAAATACCAATAGTAGTTGTTGACTGGGAATGGCTAACCAATGCCCAAAAGCGATACTATCAATCCCTTCATCTGACAGCGCTTGTAGGCAAAAATGGCGACTACCGCCTAAACAGTTTTCTATAATTTGGTTTTGTTCAATAGCGTCTTTCATGGTCTTTCTATCCTTAATAGGGGTTACGAATTTGAATAACGCTATCGTAAAACAAGCAGATAGAAAACCTGTGTAGGAATGATGGAAAATTCATGGACTGGCATAGATGCTTATTTTTAAGCCAATGGTAGGGTTAAGCTAACCATGACACCAGAACGTTGATTCTTATCAGTACCAATTTTATCGTTATCATCATGGACGTTATTAATAGTTACCTGACCGCCATGATGCTCAATAACTTGCTTCACAAGGGTTAAACCAAGGCCAGTGCCTTTTTTTAAGGTATTGCTAGCCATGCTAGACTGTGTTTGCGTAGTATCGGATGTTGAGTGACTCTCTGCTGAAAATTCTGATAGATGATCTGAGGTTTTTTCAGCAGCTTGACTCTGATGCGATAAGCTAAAATAACGGTCAAACGCTTTATCAACGGCATACTCAGGGAGCAATTTACCATTATTAAAGATATCAATAGTCACAGTTTGCGCTGAGCCATGTTGCGCGATGCTTTGCAGATAAATAACGACTGTGCTATCGGCAAAATGAATGGCATTGTCCAATACATTTTGCAGCACTTGTACCAACCAAAACTGGTCAGCGAAGACGTTGGTATTTGCCAAGGTATTTGGCGATAAAGTTGTTGTTTCAGTCACCCGTTTATCATTAAGATAGATGTCGATAGGCGCTAGGTGCTGCTGTTGCAATTTAGCGCTATTGTCTTTTGCAAGGGTTTGCAACAACGGTAGTAGAGGGGTCAGCTGGCGATTCAGCTTAAAAGTCGGTTGCTCAACTTTGGCAAGTAATAGCAGCCGATCAATCAATTGTTGCATTTTGATGCTTTGTTCACCAATGGACTGGATGAGCATCTGTTGATCTTCTTTATCAAGCCCATCGTCTTCTAGCAACTCACTACTGGCACGAATGGCGGTTAACGGGCTTTTGAGCTCATGGGTCAGGGTATGAACATAGTCGGTGACATAGGCGCGATTTTCCAATCGATGTTTCATAGACTCAATGGTATCCGTTAGGCTGTTAAGCTCATGACCTAAGTAAAAATAGGGCTTTTTGGTGTCTTCTGCCAGTGCACTGGTATATTGGGTCACAAGGCTGATGCTTTGCTTGAGCCACCAGGCGACCAGTCCTGCTAATATAAGGGCAGCAATACTCATGAGCAGCGCTGGGATAAGCATGCGATTGCGTGTATCGTCTAAATAAGGCAACACGCTAGCGACAGGTTTGCCAACGCTGATGATACCAATGAGATTGTCAGCGTTATCCTTTATTGGCTGTGCCACATACATCACCGTACCATCTCGCTGATTATGATCTAGCGTTGTACTTCTCGCGCCATACTGACCATTTAACGTTAGATAGACATCATTCCAGCGGCTGTAATCTTGTCCTTCATCATTGTCAGGTTCGGGTAGTGAGTCGTATATGACAATCCCTTTATCATCGGTGACATATATCCGAAAGCTGCTAGGACTTTTATTTTTATATTCTGGATCTGTTGTTTTACTTATCGTGGGCGTGCCGATAAATGCCGCATCGAGTTTCGTTTGACACTGCTCATCGTATAGCTGTCCTGAAGATAACGGCATCTGCAAACTTGCTGCCAGCAATTTGCTGGTATCTAACAACGTATCTTCGATGACTTGCTGTGCCGTCGGTTTGACATAACCAAACAGCTGAGTAAATGCGACCACACCGCAGATAATCAGCACTAACGCCAACGCGAGCCAAATCCTAAAAAATATACTTAAATTCAGTAGTCGTTTTGGTTTAGTCGTTTGCTGCGCGGTGCCGATAGGATGCAGTTTTGCATACCAATTACTTTGGCTGACATGCGCGCTGTTATCAGCCTTATTAATATGAGTATTAGGATGGCTATTAGCACTATCGTTGGTTTTAGGATTCATATTTTTAGGTGTATTATTTGACGTTATAGAATATCGGTTTTAATTAAAATATGGCTATCGGCAGTGCAGCTATGCTGGACACAAGGCGTAACCCAAGCCGCGATGGGTATGAATGACATCAATGCTCGCGTCGACGGTCGCCAGCTGCTTACGAATGGACTTGATATGACTGTCTATAGTTCTCGCCAAGCGATGATCGGGATAGTCGCTTACCGCGCTCAGCAGTTGCTCACGGCTAAAGACTTGATTAGGGGCTTTTAACAAGGTTAATAAGATTTTGCGTTCTGTGTTACTTAGCTCAAGCTTCTGCTCTTGCCATATCAAGGAGTAATTGAGTGGTTGGTAGTGCCAGATGCCAGACTGACATTCAAACGTTAACGCTTGTCCTGACATAGTATTTGGAGATGCAGGATTGGTTGTATCGCTGGCTTCTGTTGTATGGGAGGTGGAGGACTGAGACAATAATTGCTCACGTCGCCAAATGGCTTTTAGACGGGCGACCAACTCTCGCGGGCTAAATGGCTTGGCACAATAGTCATCGCCGCCCATCTCTAAACCCAAAATACGATCGATCTCATCGCTACGCGCCGTCAAGAAGATGATAGGAATGTCTTTTAAGCCGTTAATATCAGGGGTGTGGCGTATCTGTTGACAGAGACTGAGACCATCGCCATCTGGCAGCCCAACATCCAAAATAATCGCCGATAGATCTTGCGCTTCAGCACTATTATGTAAATTGCGCAGAAAAGGCAACACGCTACTGGCGTTATCAAGCCAAGTGATTTGCCAGCCTTCACGTTTGCAAGTGACTTTCAGTGACATCGCGATAGCAGGATCGTCTTCTACCAATAAAATATGGGTCATAAGCTCTATATCGCTATATAAAGAAAAACTATTTAAGATGAAGGGGGTATTAATATCTAATGAGATACGAACATTGAAAAATGAGTGTAGGGCATCATACAGTAGTAGCTAGAGTGCTATCTAAGTTGACGAATTTATCGTAGCACAAAAGTCGCACTCGCTTTTGCTATCAGGCCTTAAAAGATGTGAAAAGTTGATGGAAATTGGCATTATTAGCGAAGACTTTTTTGACTAGCGGTTCTGATGAAAGGCTGTAAAATAATCAGTATTATTATAAAAAATATTGAAATATAGTGCGAATTTCAGTTTTACTAAAAATAAGTTTGATGTACCTACCATTTTTATTTAAAGGAATTTAAAAATATGAGTGACTATTTAGATGCGGTCATCGTTGAGCATAATCCAACGCAAAAAAAGATAGATAGAGCCGTTATTTGGCTACATGGTTTGGGCGCGAGTGGTCATGATTTTGAGCCAGTGGTACCACAGCTCGGTTTAGCGGATGATATGGCAGTGCGTTTTATTTTCCCTCATGCACCAAAGCGCCCAGTGACGGTGAATGGTGGTATGATAATGCCAGCATGGTACGACATCTTAGAGATGAGCCTAGAGCGTAAAGTCGATATCGCTCAGATTGAAGAGTCTGCGCAGCAAATCCGTGATTTGATCAGCCGTGAGATAGAGCGTGGTGTTAAGCCTGAACACATTGTAATCGCAGGATTTTCGCAAGGCGGTGCAGTGGCATATCATGTGGCACTTGGCTACCCGCAGCGTTTAGCTGGCTTGATGACACTCTCTACTTATCTAGCGACTAATGATAATATTAGCTATAGCGCTGCTAATAAAGATATGCCAATATTGATTGAGCATGGTACGCATGATCCAGTTGTTCCTGTAATTTTGGGCGAGCAGGCGCAGCAGTTATTATCCGCTAAAGGCTATAATGTTGCTTATCATACTTATCCGATGGCACATCAAGTTTGCATGCCGCAGATTCAAAATATTGGTAAATGGCTCAATAAAGTACTGGCTTAGAGAGTTCAGCTGTAACGTAATGTAATATAGATATTATATATGTTGAAAGTCGACCTATAAGTCCTATATAATAGATGACCTTATTGGGGATGTTCTGGCTTCGACGCTGGTAATGAAACTCAATGATGCATGTCGAGAGTATATGTCCTCTCGTTAATCAAACATATATTGTTATAGTCGCAAACGACGAAAATTACGCTCTAGCAGCTTAAATCCTGTTTACATGGTTTAAACCTGTTTACTTAGTTGCTGATCACCTACAGTTAGTCAACTAAGTTGAAGCGTCCGCATGTAGGCTCGCCACAAGTGATTGTCTCAATCGCTTGGGTTCAAAAGTAGAGAATCGTCCAATCCATCCTGACTGTCGGATCGGTGCGGATTAAATCTAAAGACAGAAACTAAACATGTAGATTCATGAGCGTAATGCTGGCGGACGCGGGTTCAACTCCCGCCATCTCCACCAAACAACGATAAAGGGCTGACCGTCATAGACGATTAGCCCTTTATTTTGGGCGTTTTTCAAGGATTAAGGGTTATATAGGGGTATGGCGTCCCATATAGAATGTTGGTATTATTGTTGGTATTAGAGTTTATACACGCGCTCAATACCAACAAAGGATAGTCCAATGCCCTTAACTCATACCGTTATCAATAAGCTACAGCCCAGTAGCACCTCGATTGATACAAAGCGACCTGACAAACACAGTGATGGTAACGGGCTGCAATTATGGGTGCGTTATACGGGCGTTAAGTCATGGATCAGCGCCTACCGCTGGCAAGGTAAGCAGCAAACCCTGACTATTGGCACTTATCCAGTCATGAGCCTACAAAATGCACGCCAGCGCAATATTGAGATCAAACGCTTAATAGCTGATGGTGTGAACCCCAAAGATCATAAGAAAGAACAGCAAGCCAGCCAAGATGGTTTAAATGTTTTCGATAACATAGCCCAGTCATGGTATAGCGAGCGTAAAACCTACCTAGCAGAAAGCACCTTTTCCCGTAACTATTCCGCTTATATGCGCGATGTTAAGCCCTCTATTGGTCAAAAGAACATAAACGACATTACCGCACCTGACATATTGGCTATTGGTAAAGCAGTAGAGAGTCGCGGCGCTAATGAAATGGCAAGGCGTACCATTAGAGAAGTAGGGCAGATATTCAAACACGCCATACGCAATGGACTAGCCACACACAACCCAGCCACCGACCTAGCCGAAGCGATCAAGCCACACAAAACCGTCAATCATAGCCGTATCACTATCCAGCAATTACCTAAGCTACTCAAAGACATTGATGCTTATCAAGGTGATGTATTGGTGAAACTAGGCTTATGGTTTTTATGCTATACGTTTGTACGCACTAATGAATTGCGCTTTATGGAATGGCAGGACATAGATTTTAATCGCGGCTTATGGACTGTCCCAGCTGAAAAGATGAAAGCTAGGCGCTTGCATATCGTGCCACTAGCACCGCAAGCAGTAGCGATATTAAAGCAGATCAAAGAGCTAGGCTTTTCGGATCAGTATGTTTTCTTTAATACCTCAACCCGTAAGCCGTACAGTCAAAGCGCATTTATTAATGCCCTATGGAATATGGGTTATAAAGGCAAGATGACAGGGCACGGGTTTAGAGGGCTTGCCAGTACCACACTGCATGAAAAAGAGTTTATGCACGAAGCTATAGAGCTACAGCTGGCACATGATAGAGAAAACAAGATCAGTGCAGCTTATAACGGGGCGCAGCACTTGCCATATAGAATAGACATGATGCACCAATGGGCAAACTTCATTGATGATGCTTATGCTGGCAAATTGGATAACGTTATACATACCAGCTTTAGACAACAAAAACAAAAGCTAGGTTAAGACTTAGCACCAACTATGCAAGGCTAGGACTAATTACCCGAACGACAGCTATTCACACCCTTATGCTGTCACTGCCTTGCACCTACTTTGATTAAAGGGTGTAAGGGTGTGAATTGTGGATTTTTCAACAAAGCAATATCAAGAAATGCGAAAATATATCGATGTTATTGAATTTATACATTTAATTTCATACAGTACTAAACCGAACATCAAAATCGACCGTATAGCTGCATACCTCATAAATGAAGATTTCGATAAACAAGTAACGTCTTACTTTTCACATAAAGGTAAGAGTTATAGTAAAGACTTGCATAAAGATAATTTTGGTTTTGATCTTAATACTAGAGAATTTTTAACAAAATGCGACTCTATAAAATATGCAGTATCTAAATATTTCTTATTTAGAGAACTTGAAGAATTAGAAGCTGATTTTTACTATCTGTTAGAGGATTTAGAGTCTATTGAGTGTATCAAAAATTTAGAAATAGATTTTGATCGCCTTACCATTCAAAAAGCAGAGGACGCAGCTGTAGATTGGAATGAACAGATTGAAAAACCAATCCATAAAGTCTTAAGTGGAGTTTTTGACTCTCCTGAGACTCGTTATTTAGTAGACCTCTTGCAAAAGTAGTTTCAAGACTCAAAGACTATAACTGAACCCTAAATATTTAAAAGATATGCCAAATATAGCCAAACTACTTGAACAGAGCGATGCAGGTTTTAAACGTTATACTGGCATCCACAAAGCCACTTTTGAGAAAATGCTAGAAGCCATGCAAGAGCATGAAGCTTCCAAGACCAAATCAGGTCGTCCAAGTGAACTTAGCTTAGAGGCGCAGATTTTACTCGCACTGACCTATTGGCGTGAATACCGAACCCTTTATCATATTGGTGTGGACTTCAACGTTCATGAGTCCTCTGCCAGTCGCATTGTCAGAAGAGTAGAAGACATCCTTATCCACTCAGGCAGATTTGATTTGCCACGAAAACTGCCACACGGTAAGCCTGAGGATATCAATTGGTCAGCAGTCATCATTGATGCCACCGAAACGCCCATTGAACGGCCAAAAAACCAAAAACAGTACTACAGTGGAAAAAAGAAACAACATACCTTAAAAGCGCAAGTCATCGTACATTGGCAAACAGGACTGATATTGGATGTGCAAACCTGCAACGGTTCAGTACATGACTTTAGTCTTTATAAACAAACTTGTCCTGATTGGCTGCCTAAAAACACCAGCTATCTAGCAGACAGCGGTTATCAAGGTATAGCCAAGCTACACGATCAGACCTTTATTCCCTTTAAGAAACCAAAAGGCGGTGAGTTGCTAGCGCTTTGCAAACAGGCCAATCAATATTTGGCAAAATGTCGTATTCTGGTTGAGCATAAAATAGGGCTGATTAAGCTATTCAAAATTGTGGCTGAACGCTACCGTAATCGACGTCAACGTTATGATTTAAGAATGAAGCTGTTCGCAGGACTGGTAAATCTTGAGCTTAATATCTGACTTTTGCAAGAGGTCTAGTTTTAGGGAAACTATTTAAGCTAGATAGTTTTAGTATATTACAAGCAGCTTGTTTAATATCAGGATCAAAAGAAGAAGAGATCGAAAAATATCAAGATCACCTTGAATTTACTGAAGTGTTTTACGAATATATTAGCTATAAATTAATGCTTGAACTAGCAGTAAAAAACGATGAGCTAAGCCTTGATGATAATAATTTCATTGCATCTATTGATCTAAAAGAATACTTATTCAAAGCTGGCTATATCATCAAGGGCTTTAACGACTGGCTTGCTATAGAACCAGCTAAGCCTTTAATTGATAACAAACCTAGTGAGCAGTTAGAAAATAGCGGTAATGAGTTAAAAGAAGCAGAGGAAAAAATAGCAGAACTTGAAAACCAACTAGCACAAGCTAAAGCCGAACTAGCATACAAGCCAGCCGATAACGTCATACAATCAAATACTGATATACAGAACCTAAAGAAAGCAGCTATCAAACAATTTAATAGAAGCCTAGCTACGGTATTGATTGACCTAGATTACCAAACCAAATTAAGGAAAGGCGATATAGTCAACTTTATAATGCCTTACATGAAAGAATTAGCATTTGTACTTGCCGATGAAGATAAGAAAAAAGCGGATAACTTGACCGTAAGTTATAACACTTTATACGATAATCACTTACAAGGTTTAGAATTTAAGCAAGGCAGACAAAGCGATGATGATAAGAAAAAAGTAAATATTGATCTTTTATTTAAAAAACAATTACCCGTTACGGAATAAAAACCCCGTAAAAGCCCTTTTACAGCCCGTAAGCCCTCTATTTAGAGGGTTTTTTGTTGTCTATTCTATCCATATCGCAGTACACCGCAGCGATACAAATCACACGATATGGAGCAGTAGAAATGACACAGCAACAAGCCACCCAAAACACCCCAGTAATTCCCTTTACTGGTGTCACCTCGAACGACACTGAACCAACCACCGCAAACAGTCCAGCTATGCAACTGCCTACTACTGGCATGGGCAGAGCAAAGGATATACTTCCATTTTTGCCCTTTAGCAAAACCACCCTTTTTGAATGGTCTAAAGATGGACGTTTCCCAGCTGGCAGAAAGCTATCACCAACGATGACCGCATGGAGCTATGCAGACATTCACGAATGGCTTAATTCTCACACCTCAACCACTAGCGAGGTGTAACCCATGAATACACGGCAACCAAAAAAGAGCTATAAGCAGATTATCCATAATCACCTACTGGCAGGTAATAGCCTATCCACTTATGAAGCCTTTGATTTATGGCAAATCACATGCTTTTTACAGCGCATTAGTGAACTAAGGGCGCAAGGCGTGGTTATTCAAGATAAGACCATCAAGCGCAATGGTAAGACATTCAAAATCTACTGGATAGACACGCCAGCCGATGGCAATCATGAAGCTACAGGGGTGCAATCATGAGCCAATCAAACGACAGACTATTACAGATAGCGGACATGCTCGAGCATATCAACGAGCAGCTAATCTTATTATCAATTGATACCGAACATTACGCTATGGCATTGCAAGCCGTGCAGACAAACGACCCCGTATCTAAAGGCGTTATTCAAGCCGTCATCGCTGCATTGTTTAGGGACTCACTGTTTGCCACCGATGCAAGCGAACAGATGGACAGCGTTCTGTCAATGCCTGAAATGGAGGTTACGCGCTATGTGTGATAATCATACCAAAACCAATCTAAAAGCCCGTGACGGGGCACACAATCGCACACAGATACCCACCAACTGTGGGAATACTAAAAACAATCGCAATGAGCCACATAAGCGCGGCTTACTACTTAGCTTTATCATATTTATGGCATGGGTAGGAGGTATTGGCTTAGCACTGGCATTGATCGCTTGCCAGCCAGTACAAGCAAAACAGATTGCAAGTGATGATAACAGCGGTTACTATATAGACCTCTCAAATTCTACAAGCGGACAAGCCAGCCGTGACTTTTTGGCTTTTTTTGTGCCTGATAATAGCGCAGCCTCTCAAGCTGTCACTATGCCATCAAGCACTACCCTAAGAGCGCATTTAAGCGCATCAAGGGGGCATTCCCTCATATCTATAGCAAATCACTTGCTAACCGACTATGACGGGTTGACGCTGCAAAATAAAATAGCCGTAAGGCGAATATGCAGGGCGGTTTCTTGTAGAACCGAGAGTAAGACCCGTCACCCTATATCTTTACTGTATAGCGTGGCATTAACTCAAAAACTACAAGGAGGCTATCATGCCTAAATCAATCCGTACGACCTCAAACACTCAAACCACTACTAACAGCACACCAGCCACATTCAAGGCAGGTGACAGCGTTCTATGGGCAGCCGTAAGCAATGACACCTATAAGCTGCAACCCAGTAGCGACAAGCGCAGTAACCGCCTTGTTATCCGTCATGCAAATATAGAGTATTCTTTTGATACTGATGGACGTTCAAACCCTGATGATGCTTTACCGTCATTATTCCATGACACGCCAGCCAACCGCCAAGCGATAACAACGCTATACAGTGGCAACCAAACCAGCCAACGCACAGTAATAGACACCACCGAAGCAGACGATAAACAAGTGATTTTAATATCTGCTTTTGATTTATCGGACATTGCTTGTGATATTGATGGGGCAGCCACTGCCTTATATGATGTTGGACAGCTATTAGCACTCATGCACTATAACAAGATAGAAGCGCATACAGTGCCAGCACTGGCACGCCTCGCACATGATGCTACTGATACATGGGCAAGCCTACTATATGAGAAATTAGAGGGCATTAACGACACCCTAGCAATGACAGGTTACGGCAAGGAGGGCAGCCAATGAAACGCTACCCACCAAAGCAAAGCCGTAAGCACGCCAAACGCAAAAGCTACTATAAAAAATATAGAGCAGCGCGTAAGCCGAACCAGTCACAAGCAAGGGGGACTAGATGACTACCACACCACAAACCGCCGCCCATGAAAAAGCCCGTGCATTCAGCACAGGCTTAGACATGATAAGTAGTTTTGATGCAGCCACACGGCAAGGGCTGGCAGATGACAATACACTACTAAACTTATATAACCTATGTGAGCAGTTAGGCATACAAGATAAGCTATTGCACCTTGATAGTGATATTACCATAACCACAGGCTTTGATACAGGATTGAGAGCGCCTACAGCTGGCACGATAGGGCTAGTAAAGAGCAATAACCAAGATGAACCCGTCACCCTTGCCAGCGTCACGCCTAATGGTAGTCAAAAGCCGTTAATCATTGACCGTATGCAGCCGTCTGCTTTAATCATTGGCACATTGGACGGCAACCGCGAACTAATAGCGATTGATGACACGCTTGAGAACGCTGTAATGCTTGCTCAATGCTTAATAAATGACAATGTTACGATACTGGTAAGCCTTGATAGTCTGCTATTCAATGGCATGGTAAAGCATTTTGCCGAAGTAGCGCCCGTTACTATCTTTACCACCATAGATAAGAAAGATAAGGTATGTAAGCCGCTGGCAGGTTGCAACGTCAAAGCGGTTATTACTGTTTTTGATGTACTGCTACAGCTAGATAATCATTCTACTTATGCAGATATTCTTGCCGATGACGATACAACCATCATTGGCCTACAAGCTGAAATATGGGGCGAACCTGAACCTTTAGCCAATGACCCCAGCAAGCCGACACCATACCCAATAGAGGCGTTTAAAGGACTGCTAAAGCATGTTGTTCAAGCAATAGCGCACTACTCGCAAGTACCTGATGCAATGGCAGGGCAATGCGTTTTAGGGGCATTGGCACACATGGGGCAGCGGTTTATTGATGCACCGATGGGGCACAGTCACATGCCAACCAGCCTAATACTAATCACAGAGGGGGAAAGCGGTAGCGGTAAAACACAAGCGATGGGCTTAACTCACTTTAAAATCAAAGAGTATGAGCGCCAGCAATACAGCAACTACCTAGACGATATAGCAGCATGGGACAGCGAAAAGGCAGGGTTAAAAGGTAAAGAGTTAGCCCAGTTTTTAGAGGACAATCCAAAGCCCCAAAACCCTAAGACCTTGTTTGATGATGCCACTATTGAGCCGATACTCGATAGGTTTATCAGTGGAGAGATGAATAACGCATCATGGACAACAGACGAAGCAGGGCAATTTTTTAATGGTCATACCATGACAGGTGACACCGCTGGCAGCGCCTTATCAGCACTCACTAAGTTATGGAGTGATGGCGAAGTATCACGTTTAAGATCGCAAAAGTCTGCCTATGCCACACCGCAAACCGATGCCCACAGCGTCCGCATGACGCTACTGCTACAAGGTCAACGGGTAGTATTAGAGCAAGCATTAACCGACCCCTTGATGAATGGGCAAGGATTTTTAGCCCGTGCATTGATTGCTTGCCCACCTGACTTGCGCGGTCATCGAGTATGGGACGATGCTAAGCGCCGCAATGATAGTCCCTATGATAATCCCCACTTAATAGAATACTGGTCACGCTGTAACGCCTTACTTGATCCATTGCCAGCCAATGAGCCTACAACAGCACAAGGGCAGCCCCAGCGCATCAAAATGCAATGGGCAGACGGGGCAGAACAAGTATTTTGCAGTCACATGCAGAGTATAGAGAACCGCCAAGCCAACGGGCAGACATTAGAATATCTAAAAGCGTATGCCTCACGCATGGCAGAAAATGCGAGCCGCATAGCCTCGTTAATGGCGTTCTTTGATGGGCGCAAGGTAATTACCATTGACGACATAACGCGCGCTTTTATGTTGGTTGAGTATTCCACAGCCGAACGCTTGCGCTACCTTGATGCAACGCCTACAGGTGAGCAGAACGACAGTGAGAAGTTAAGCAGCTGGCTAGTGGATAAAGCGAGGGGTAAAAATCCGCCTATGTTAAATCGTACTGATGCTTACAATGGCGCACCTAAGCCAATGCGTAAAAATAACAAGGTGCTGCAAAACGAGTTAGATAATTTAGAAAGTATGGGGCACATAAGACAGATGGAGGACGGTAAAAAGAAAGTGATTTATATTAACCCTAAGTTATTTATATAAGCGTGCGTACCTGAAAACGTGCCTTTTTTGCCTAAACAGCCCTTAGCCCATACAGCTAGGGGCTTTTGCTTAGTAAAGGCATTTGCCTAACCGTGCCTTTTTTGCCTAAATCATACTAAAAACATGCTCATTTAGGCACAATAAAGGCAATTTAGGCACGCTTAGGACGGGGGCATTACTAACTTAATGCTATGCGCGGTAAGGCTTACAAGCTATTTAGGCAGTTTAGGCACGTTTTCTTAGGTATAAAGTGAAATTGGTAGGCGTTTATCGTCTGCCTTTTTTTATGGACTGCAAAAACCTAAGGGAAACCTAAGGTTAGGCGCTCAATACTCACTTGCAAATCATGGGCAGCATGTTGTCATTTGTTTATATTCAAAACAGTTTGCCGACTGCCAGCATGTTAAGTTATGTTAAGGTTTAAAACTAAATAAGTGGTACTCACTCGACAGACCAAGCCCTTTTTATAGTGTAAAGAAACTAAGGTTTCCCTAAGGTTTTAGATAAGTCCAGTTTTGGACGTATCGCATTCAAAGGGTAGTTTCTTAACAAGTACGAGCATGAGAAAAACGGTAAGGTTACGGTTAGTTTTCGGACACGTTAGAACCTCACATTCATTTCATTACTGGCAGCACCTACCACCCCATGATTGCCACAAGGTTAGAACCGTATAAAACCGTACATTCAAAACCGATTAATACAGCCACCGACTTGACAGAACTTAACATTTTGCACAGCCAAAAACCTGATAAAACCTTACATTCAAAACCAAATCACACGCCGCCCCAATATGACAAAACTTGACATTTTGTAAGGCAGCCACCCATCATTGCTAGTATCACAAAGCCATACAGCATAAGGACTTAGCTAATTAACGGACAAGTATCGCGCGCGCACGCGAGGCAAGCAACAATGACAGAGGTTTTCATACATTATAAAAAGGAGTTCTTCGAGTCCACAAAGGGGTATTTTTCGGACTGTTTTAAAAGGACTGGGGTAATTTTCGGACATCGTAGAGGGTAGTTTTTGGAGTCCATAAAAAGGGACTGTTTTCGGACTGTTCTAAATCGACTAAGGGTAATTTTGCGAGTCCATAAAAGGGACTTTATGCACAGGTATCGTAAGGGACTTTTCGGACACCGTAAGAGGGCTAAAAATGTATTGTTGGACACGTTAGGGCTAGTTTATGGAACAGTACGCGCACGGGGCATATTTTGCCCATGATTGGTAGTTTCTTAACAGGTATCGAGGGGCTGCATAAGGGACTTTTTGGACAAGTATCGTAGGCGCATGATTTACAGCGGTCAGTAGTAGGTTAAAGTCATGTTAAAAAATCAAAGCACACCTTTTGTCAGTCATGCTAAGGTATAGTTTATTGAATGAACACCAGTAGGCGAATAGATGAACAAATTAATCCCTATGATCTTACTATCACTGACAGCTTGCCAGCCTATAGACAATACAGTTAATGATACTGATGATGTTATAGAGGTTACTGATATTTATTGGTCAAGTTATGGCAATGTTGAGCCATACCCGTTTACTACTAAGTATGGTCACATTGCTTGCAGCTTGAACGAAGTAACATATTATCCTGATGATACGATCAATGATGAGTCGCAAGTAGGCTTACCACTGAACAAACTGGCTCAGAAAAGACAAGATGAAATTGGTATGAAGCCAACCGTATCAAACGCTATCAAGCCTAATGCTGATTTATCCGAAGTTATTAGAATGGGGCTAGATAGGTGCAAGCAGACAAAGGCGCGGTTAGAGAAATTTAGATCAGAAAGCGGTATGTAGAAAAATCAAATTTGCCCAATGATTTAGATAACTTATATAGTGATCGTGTTTGAACTAACTTTAAGGTAGTAAATATCATGAGATTATTAAACCAATTATCCACATTCCTATCAGGCATTATAGTTTTAACAGTTTGTTCTTTGGGAGTAGCAAGTGCCAATAATGAATATGCCATGGTTGCAGCCGAACCATCTAGTGCAGAAGCATACGCAAAAGCACAAGCAGCAGGAAAAGTAGCTAGGGCAGAAGCATACGCAAAAGCACAAGCAGCAGGAAAAGTAGCTAGGGCAGAAGCATACGCGAAAGCAGACGCAGCTATTGCAAAAGCAAACGCAGCCATTGCAAAAGCAGAAATAGCTAGGACAGAAGAAAAAGCAGCTAGGGTAAAAGTAGAAGCAGCTAGGGCAGAAGCGTACGCAAAAGCACTCGCAGCTTGGGCACAGTCCAGTGCAGAAGCAAAAGCAGATAGGGCGGTATCATTCAAGAGGCTTGAGCTGAAGGAATTAAGCACACATTGAGCGACATCTTATGCAGCGGTGCCAGCGACCTTATGCAAGTATGCAAGCAATAAGAAAGCGTTTGAATTGGCATGAAAACCCTAAAAGCATGCGCTATAAAAGGAGTAAGTGCGAGTTCATGCAAAGAAAACGCACACATTTAAGCGCCATTATTGAGCGCGTGCAGTCATTAGCAAAACAACCCCATGAAAGAAAGTTGCAATTAGAAAAAATTATTCCTAAGTTGCTGGCACGTTCAATATATTGTTAATACTACGATCAATTACAAAATAATCTTTAGTTGATAGAGTGGAGATTGAATAACAGCAAAATCAAAAACGATTGTTGGTATTATGGTTGGTATTGTCTTATTTTGAATGATGGATATTTATTTAAATCAATGCTTTACGTCTATAGTTTAGTTTCCGCCATCTCCACCAAATATTAAAAATCCGATCACTTAATGTGGTCGGATTTTTTTTGGTTTGGTTTTAATGCGCTTGGCGTAGAATATTGGTATGTTTATCGAGGTGAAATATCATTCACTATTCAATAGTGATAACTAGAAAAGTCTATTATCAAGTCTATATATACGGTTTTTTCGGCATAACTCAGTCATGCCTACTACAAGATCATCAAACCGCATCATTTCAAAGGCTCAATGAGTGGTGAAGGCAACTGTTTCGACAACGCACCCATAGAAAGCTTATCGGGTGAGGAGCACTGCTCCGCAAGGAATAATGAACTTGTATATCATCAGGACTATAAAACAAGGTTTACAGCAGTCAACGATATCACACAATATATCGAGCTGTACCAAAACCAAACAAGAGTTTAAAAGAGTTTAGGCTATAAATCGCCAAGACAGGTGTGGTTTGACTATTATCGTCAAGCTGCGTAACTAAATATCCTAAGTTTAACCGTACGGATTTGAAGGCAGGGGTAGGGTGCGTATGGAATAGTGGCTTCTATATAAGACTAGTTATACTATACAACTTTGATACTTATATCAGAATATAGTTAAGCATCTCTATTAATTATTTTAAATTTTTAAAATATATCTCATTTCCATTTGCACATTCATAGTAGAAGTGATAACCAGCAGCCATGTCTTGCTTTAATAACTGATCCACTGTTTTCTCATAATTTTTTATATAGTCGTTACAGTCAACCTTATACCCATTTTCTGTAGGCAAAAATTTGATAGTTTCATGAGTAGATATTTTGCTACCTTCTAATAGGCTACCTATTTCTAGCAAACCAGACTGATTAGCTAAAGTATTAAGTTTATTGTTTAGGTTATCATCGTCGTATCTGCCCATGTAGTCTGAACCCATGACTTGTTCAATAGACTCTATTTCAAAAGATAAGTCTACTGCATTGATTTCTTTCATTTGTGACCAAGAGCCGACTGCTCTTAAATCTTCATCTAAAAATTGTAAACTGTAAAGGTAGTAAGCATTATCCTTAACTAATAAGTAGTACGTAGCCCCATTTGAACCCTGATTTCGAGATAGATAGTACTTCCCATCGATTTTTTCATGATTCAAGTTTTTACAGTCTTTTTGTGAACTACATTTCTTGTGAGAAAAGTAGATACCTGCTGGAATACTACTATCTGTATCTGTATCTGTATCTGTATCTGTATCTGTATCTGTATCTGTATCTGTATCTGTATCTGTATCTGTATCTGTATCTGAAGATGATTGAGTAGTATTCGTCTCTAACTTTGAGTTTATGTCATTGTCATTATGGATATCGGTTACAGAAAGCTGAGCAGTAGTATCACTACAAGCTTGTAGAGCTAACATAACCAATAAGACTAGTGTTTTTTTCATAAAATATAACTTCTTTATCTATTGAGGTATTTCGAGATGAAAAGCTGGCTCAGCTTTATCTCTAAGAGGAGATATAAAGCTTGAAAGCTTACCTTGATTTAAAGCTACATCACAAATATCTTGGAATCTTTGCTTTTGTGCATTGGTAGTTAATCCATTACTATTGACACCCAGGTCAATGATATTTTTCTTAGCATAAGTCTCAAAACTGACGCAATGTTTAGATACTCTCATGCCTTTTTTATCATATTCTAAAATCCTAGATACCATATCCTTAATAGTTTTATTCCTACCCAGTCCTTTTTTTATACCGCTCTGGCAGATACGAGTTACTTTTGCTCCTGGCGCAGCATATCTAATGACTTTACCACTAGGAATATTACTATACATTGCACTAGCTTGCTCTTCTGGTGTTCGCAACGTACTTGTTATATATATTGTTTTCATTCCATATTGGGAGGCAAGCTCACGCAAAATGTTTTTAGATTTTTCAGTAACCACATCTGTTCTTTGTGTCTTAAATTTAACTTCAATATTTGGTATTTTAGGCTTCTTAGCCTTATAAACGTAAGCAGTACCATTTTTATCACTATTAGCAACGATAGTACCTTTTTTAACTTCCTTCCCATTCTCATTGACTAATACTCCAATGCTAACACCCACATCTGAATCATGCGTACGGCCTCTTGTACCATCACTACCAGTAGTAGAAGCATTCTTACCGTATTTAGTTGATTGAGTCCAATAGGTTAATCCTGACAAAGGCTTATTTGTATCTTCATCTAGAAATTTAATAGTAATTTTTGCTTTATCTGTTTTAATTTCATTTGTTGGGCCTTTTGGCGTGATTTTGTCATTACGTATAATGTTACCTTTGTCAGTAGCGCTTGGCTTCGTATTATCCGGTTTTTGCGAGGAGGAGGGTGTACTGGTAGCTACATTACTAGTAGAGCTAGGAGAGTTGCTAGGATCTCCTATCAGCTTGTCAGTATTGTATGTCCATTTAGTTGACCCATCAGTGACGATATTACTGGTAAATTTATTTACTGCTACATGAATGATTTTTAGTTTCTGACCCGCTAGCGCTTTGACAGTGGCTATGCCTCTAGCATTGGCTTTTTTAATCTCAGAGATGCGACCGCGATAGACTGTTTTGTACTCATAGTTAGGGACAGGCTTTTTGTTTTTATCAACAAATATGAGTTGTAGGGTTACCACAGGAACTTTGAGTATTTTGGTTTGCCCGTTTAGGTCACCTATAACGGGAAATGCCATGCTATAAATAGATTGTTTCTTGCCACTGTCATCATCAAGGTAGACGCTGATAGATTGGCTAACATCAGCTGTTATACCTGATTCGATACCTGAGCCGTCAGTTTTATGGGGTTTGATGTTGTTTTTATACTCAAGATGATAGGTTGTGTTTGGTAGGGGTTTGCCTGTGTCTGCTTCTACTAGTTTTATGTTGAAAGTCACATTATTAGAATTTTTTGAATCAGCAGTAGATGATTCACTATTATTAGTTGTGGTACTCTTACTTTCATATATCGGTTTATTATCAGCAGTTAGATGATTGACTGTTTTCGTCACAAATTTATCATTGGTAATATTTACTTCAATTGCCAATTTTCTTTTATTAGCAACAGAATATGAAAATTCTTTACTATCAAGATTAAAGTTTATTGAACCATTAAGATTGGAGGTTATTCCCTCTATAATACCTTTGCCGTTAGTTTTTTTATCGATATATTTATTATGATCAGTTTTTATGAGAACTTTAGTGTTTGCTAGGGGCTCACCGCTTACACCTTTTTTAAATACAGCCGCAGTAATGACACAACTTGCTTTTTCTTCTGCACGTGCTATGGCTTTTCGCATTGTTGGGCCAAAAACTGCAATGAGTAATTCAGCATAAATTAACTCACCAGTCTTTTCGTCTGCATGTGTAGCATATCCAGCATCTTCAAGAGCTTGGACTTCCTTTTCAAAGTTTCCTAATATATCTTTGCTAAATATTTTAGAATATCTAGGATTTCTTTTTAAGAAGTCGACTCTATCATAGATAGCTTCTTCTTGCGTATCAAAAACAGGAAATTTGGAGTTTTCATACCTACCACTGCTTTTCTTTCCTTCCCATACTCTAAAAACCTTAGTTTTTCCTTTCCATTTGCTGTCAAGCTTGATATTAAAAATATTGTTAGTACCAGGCAGTACTTTCTCACCCCAGCCTGTCTCTTGGGCCGCTTGAGCCAGCATAGTTTTCCATGACATACCTGTCTCGAACGATACTTTTCTAATAGGACAATAAATATCAACGATAAAGTTCAATTTATCTTCATAAGTGTAGCTCATAGTAGACCTATACTAAATTTCTGATCAAAAGATGAAGTTATGTTTTCATTACCTTCTTTCTTATCTTTACACTTGATATTTATAGTTAAGTTAAATTTATTTAAAAACTCACCCCTTGAATGATCAGGCATGCAGCTCCAAGCTTGATTTAAGTATTTCTTTGAAATAAACTTATTATCTTTATATAAATAAGTAGATAAAGTCATTTGTGCAACAGACTCTGCTGGATGATTTCGGTCTAATCCGATGATAATTAAGCCTTGATTAGTGTTAAAGCAGCCTGCAACAGTAGATTGCCAAAAATGATCAGGATCAGGTACAAACTTAATTTTTTTCCCCATATAATCAAAATAACTGACTCGCGCTGGTATGCTGTCATCAAACACAGTTTCATATTGACAATCAGAATTTATAATCAAAGGCTCATCTTTAACCAATTTTGATCCGTTAACAGACTGTTGAGTATTACATCCAGCCATAGTTAATAGAACACTCAGTAAAACAGATACCGAGCATGTTTGGACTTCAGCAACCGCAATCTTCATCTTCATCCCCAAAATTGTCGTCAAGATCTAAATCATTGATATCTATTTCTCTAACAGTAATCGCATCAAGCTCTAACTCTATCTTCTCAGCCTCATCACCAAACACCCTTAGTGTCTGACCCTCTTCATCAAGCTTACCTTCAATCTCAGTACCTCTTGTGTGATTAATAATCTTATAGCTGATACCTTGGTCTATTAAATCTTGAGGAATAAGCTTTTTTAAATCAAACGCTTTACTAAACAATCCCGAGGTCGGTAAAGCAACCACTGGCGCATTCACTTTAGCCCCACTCACCAAACCCTTCTTCACCGCTTTTATCTTAATCACCCCCGGGCACACCAGCTTAATCCCGCTGTCATCAATCGTAATGGATGCTCCTGCTGAGGTTTGCAGCTTAATCCGCTTCGGACTCGACACATTCACCTGTCCAGCCTCACAACCAATCGTCATGCTTTGTTGACTGTGTAATTGCAACTCACCACCCTGTGCTTGTATCGCTAGTGGCTCTCTATTGGCACTGATATGTAAGCCTGATAGATCGACTTGACCACCAACCCCAGAGAGCGAGTCAATCGTATTTGCCGTCAGCGTATAATTGCATGCCACCACATCCGACTGGGTGCTGCCTGATTGTCTGACGATTGTTTTCGCAGTCCACAGGGTATTACTTGCTGACGCTAAGATACTGTCTTTACTGACCAGCATCACATCAGCAGCGCCCAATACTTCCGTATTTAGCGTCTCATCGATGATTTGTGCGCTGGTTTTAAACACTTCTATCGATTGATTGGCGGTCTGCATGGCTGCCGTAGAATGCAAGTGTGCTTGTTTGGCTTCTTTTAATGTCTCACTCAGCTCAGCTCCTAAGCCTAATTGCCGCTGTCCTGCATCATTGACCCACGCTGACTCATGCTCGCTTTGACTATGCCTGACACCAAAAGTGGAGAGCAGTACGCCTGTATCACCACTGATCTGTAGTCCATGATCGGTGGCTAGATTAATCCCCTGACCACTGGTTGATGATTGATGATTGCTAAAACGATGACGCAGTATGCCAAGCTCAAGCACATGCTCATCAGAGGCAAAGGTGGCGCTAGAAGTGATGGTTGGTGTCTCAGCATTGGCTTTGCTGTCCGTATTCACCGTCCACTGGAGACCGACTTTATTAGGCGTGTCATCAAAGCTCATGGTCACCTCAGAATCAGAAGTCAGCCCATATTGAGCAATACCAGAGATCCAACCACTGTGCCCATCATCTTCACTAATTTGCGAATGACCCAAACCACCACCATGCCATCTAGGGGACGCGCCGCCTTGTAAGTTATGTCTATTCGATAGTCCGCTATCACGAGTGGTGATGTCTTTTTCATCGACATCACCCATACCGATACCGTCATAAAGCGATCTGCTAATCACAGGACTGTCTATATCACCGTACCAATGGTTAAGCAGCACCGACTGCCCAAGCCTTGGCGCAAACTGCCAACCATGCGTGCTACCCGATGACAGCTGCAATGAGCGCAGTGGCGGGGTAGTGCCATCATCATGAGGGCTGATACCTGACCAGACAGACGTAGTAATAGTTTGCTGTAGATTGTCAGTGCTGACACTTGAGTCATAGCTGGGGGAAGCTGATAAACCTGTGTCACCAGTACGAGCTTGGGCGAGACCCGTGTAAGTGCTACTGGCAAAGGATAAAGAACTGGGATAAGGGCAATAAGGAATAGCAGCGTCAAGTAACGTCGCTAATACCCAAACCCCAGTATCGCGGGCGATGTCAAAGCCATGATCGGGTATTGAAAAGTGATTGTGATTCATTGCATGACAGTGCATATGCTGAGCAGTGCGCTGTAACCACTGTTTGATAAATACTTGATGATGGTATGACACGCTATCGTTGTCAGGCTCAATACCGATTAAGGTAACCGCGATACAATGCGTGGATAAGCTACCAATAGAGGGTAGGTTATTGATACTCACTGGACTACTGACGCTCAGACCACGCAGGGCACCCGTCGCTTGATAAGTTTCGCGCTGACAGCGATTGGCAGATATCCATTGCTCTGCTATATAAGTAGCGGCGTCCTCGCTGTTCACGCGAGAGGGTGCACCAATTAATACCGTCGTGTCATCTATCGCAAGCAGTGACTCATCTACTGCTTGACCTTCATAAATGGTATCTGCCGCCAACCCATCTGCTCGTACTATTACCCTATCACTGCCAAGTTGCTGCGACCTCATTTGTAGCGTATTGACACTATCTTGACCTGATTGTACGGATGACTGAGCATAACTATAGGTCAGCGGTATGAGCTCGCCTGTGTCTAAACCATCAACCAACCACCACGTGCCAAGCTCATCAACGGAATTCCCTGACACCCATAAAGTCGATATACCAATATCAGCGAGCAGACCAGTAACAAATTCATAGTCGCTGACATCCGACTGTATACGCATGGATAAAGGTGCCGATAAACGTGCGGATGATTCATCATCTGATGACAAAAGAGACTCAGATATTTGCCAATTTAAATCGTAATCACTAAGGATGAGGGTAACAATATCGAGCGTCGATTGATTGATAAAACTGCGGGTATGTATCGACTGTGCCAACTGCCAATCGGGGCTAACAACTTCTAAAGTATAAAAGTGCATCGCGCCATCAGATTGCTGATAACGGATGCCGCGTATCAGCCCAGTACGACAGCTAGCGGTACGATCAGCGGAAAACGTGGTTAAGCATATCGGAGCATTGATTAATGATAAACAAGCGTTCGATTCGATAAAATTATAACTAAACACTAGAATGTCAATATTGTCAGATTGATTAATGCCGCTTGCACCGCAAAACGAAACAGGGTAAAAGGTGTTTATCGTTGGATTATCAGTATGAACGGTAATATTATGTAGACGATTGGTCTTAGAAGGCATAAGAAGGGTACCGTTACTGCGTATTTTATACCAAGAAAATGGCTTGAATGGGTGATTTACTAAATTATTTATTAAGAAAAGTATAGAGTTTATTGAAATATTGTCAAGTATATGTATAATCAACCTCATTGATTTTTTATGATTAATGAACTTTAGTTATATTTATTTCTTTTAAAAAATCTATCCTTTTATATTTTTAGTGATGATCCTGTTGTTATGGTTCCTATTTATCGTACTAAACTTGCCACCGCAGGTCTGCTATCAGTCTTACTTAGCGCGTCTTTATTGACAGCGGGTTGTGGCACCACTGCTCAGAAAAATGTACAAACCACGGTCAGCAAACCAATAGTGAAGCAGTTGAGTGAGCCTTCGCTTGCCTATTTGTCAAACGGCAATCAACTTAGCAGTGAAGCGTGGATGACTATTGCCAAAAATAACTACGACGCAAAACGCTATGCACGGGCATTGAGAGCAGCTAATGAGGCTCTAAGCGTTGATAATGAAAGGCTTGATGCACGTCAGCTTGCCATGCTTTCAGCAGTTAAAGTGATGGAAAGTAATATTGATGCTTATCACGATAATAGTTTGATGAATAGTGGTGATAAGGCAACACTGAATGAAACGCTCACCAATATCACCACTTTAGTTAACGCGTCTAATTAAAATAATGTTGAGCAGGCACATGTATTTATCTCACACCAATAATGGCGAGCACCGACTTACAATGACCAGTATCAGAAGCAATATTAGAGTCAGTTTTACGCTATCCAAAGCGTTTTTGGCAGGTCTGTTCATCATGGGTTCAGCAATGACTACCGCCCATAGTGAGCTTGTCATACAAGAAAAAGACCCCGGTTCTAGCATCATAAATCAATTTTCGGCACTCAAAAATGCTGATGCAAAATCACCGCAACTGCATCAACTGGTCACGGATTTGAATCAAAGAGTATCTCGTAATCCTAATGACTCGCTAGCATGGGAGATTTTGGCGCAGATTTATTCTAACAATGGCTATCATGCTTATGCTGTTTACGCAGCCAGTGAAGCCATTGATCTGGGTCAAGGCACTGCTAAGCTAAAAAAGATACTACTCAATAGCAGCGCTATCGTCTCCCAAAGCCAGCTGCAATCAGATTATCTCACTGATGAAGTGGACGCAGCGTTTTTGAAGGAGTATCAGTACGCTTTAAGTAAAATATATGGTGATATCTATGGTTTCAATTACGATGAGTCTTTGCCGAAACCACCAGCGCCAGTCGTCAAGCCTAGAAGCGGTAGATCAGGCACTAAATCAAAACCTCAGCCCCACGTGTCTGTAAAAAAAGCATCGAAGCCTATTAAGAAAAAACCAGCCGTAAAAAAACCGCCACGACCACCAAAAGTTAAGCCTGTTACTAAACCTTCACCTACCAAAAAAAGTAACGCCGAATCGACTGATCCATTCAGTATATTGCGTTCAAACTAGACATTGCTGAGGTAACTTATTATGGCAAAGCAAGACAGTGTACAAAAGAAACTCGCAAAAGTACGTGCGCCTCGGGTGCATCTGACTTATGACGTTGAAGTAGGCGATGCGATCGAAACCAAGGAAATTCCTTTTGTCGTTGGCGTTTTGGGAGAGTTTTCAGGAGATTCCACCCTTGAACAACCACGCTTTAAGGACAAAAAGTTTGTCGAAGTGGACTTGGATACCTTTGATGAGGTGATGTCAGGTCTAGCACCGCGTGCGACCTTTCGAGTAGGCAATGACTTAAGTGATAAAGGTGGCGAATTCGCGGTTGATTTGGCATTTAATAGTATCAACGATTTTCGTCCTGAAGCGGTTGCTGATCAAATTGAGCCACTAAAGCAATTGGTACAAGCACGAGATCGCTTAGCAGATTTACGCAACAAAATATCAGCCAACGAAAAACTTGAAGACCTATTAGATGACGTGCTTAAAAATACTGAGCAAGTCAAAAAAATGGCGGAACAAAATCAAACCGACGGTGAGGATTAAACGATGAGTGCCCAAGCCCAGCAAAATCTAGCACCTGATGCGTTAAATAATGATAGTTACGACTTACTCGAAGAAATCGTCAATAAAAGTAACGTTGCCAAGTCTGATGACGAAAAAAATCGTGCCAAGTCGCAAATTGCAGAGCTTGCCAATGAAGTCATGCAAGGCACCGTAACGTTGTCAGATAATTTGGCTGCATCGATTGACGCGCGTATTGCCCAAATTGACGCATTGATCTCCAAGCAGCTGACCACCGTCATGCACGCGCCCGAGTTTCAAAAGCTAGAGTCCAGCTGGCGTGGCTTGCATTATTTATGTAGCCAGACTCCGTCGGAATCCATGCTAAAGATTCGTATGATGAATACTACGAAGCGCGAACTGACTAAAGATTTTCAATCGTCAATTGATTTTGATCAAAGCACGCTGTTTAAAAAAATATACGAAGAAGAGTTCGGTAGCTTCGGTGGTGAACCTTATGCCGCTATCGTTGGTGACTTTGAATTTACTCGCCAAAACTCAGACATGTATCTGCTTGAGCAATTGTCTCATGTTGCGGCCGCTTCTCATGCACCTTTTGTGTCGGCGGCTTCCGCTGAAATGTTTGGTCTCGACTCCTTTACCGACATTGGTCGCCCGCGAGATTTGTCAAAGATATTTGAAACCGCTGAATATATCCGCTGGCGCGCGTTCAGACAGTCAGAAGATGCGCGATATGTTGCGTTAACCGTGCCCAGCTTTTTAGGTCGTCTGCCTTACGATCCTAAAGATGGCACGGTGGTTGAAGGATTTAATTTTACGGAAGAAGTCTCTGGTAATAATCGTGACGATTATCTATGGGTGAACGCAGCTTATGCCTTTGCTTCACGCTTGACGGCTGCTTTCTCTGACTATCGTTGGTGTGCTGCCATTCGCGGCGTTGAGGGTGGTGGCTTGGTTGAAGGGTTACCTGTTCATACCTTTAAGACGGATGAAGGGGATTTGGCACTTAAGTGTCCAACAGAAATCTCTATCACCGATCGCCGAGAAAAAGAGTTGAGCGACTTAGGATTTATCCCGTTAGTCCATTGCAAAAATACCAATTACGCTGCTTTTTTTGGCGCGCAATCCGTGCAAAAAGCCAAAACTTATCAAAACGATGATGCCAATGCCAATGCTGCGCTATCGACGCAGATCCAATACATTATGGCGGTGTCACGTATTGCCCATTACCTAAAAGCAATGATGCGCGATAAGGTAGGTAGCTTCTTAGCACCTGGTAATGTTGAGTCGTTTTTAAATGACTGGATTTCTCGTTATGTCTTGCTAGATGACGGCGCCTCACAAGAAGCAAAAGCCCAGTACCCACTGCGCGAAGCTTCTGTACAAGTTGTAGAAGTGCCGGGTAAGCCTGGTGTCTACAAGTCCGTGGTCTTTTTGAGACCACACTTTCAACTTGACGAATTGTCTGTTTCTTTGCGTCTGGTCACTCAACTGCCGCAATCTAGCAACAGCTAATCGTTTATTAAAAACTAACGTGAAATTTAAATTTTAAAAAAAGGTATGTGATATGAAAGATATTTATATTCAGTTCCGCGGTAAATATAAAATTGATGGCGAGTCTCGTGATAGCGAGCATAAAGGTTGGCTTGAAGTAAATACTTGGGATCACTTGATCCGTCAGCCAAAATCAGCGACAGCAAGTAGCGTTGGTGGCCATACTTCTGAGCGTTGTGAGCATGCTGACATGACGTTTATGAAAGATTTGGACTCAACCAGTCCTAAACTATGGGAAGCGTGTTCTGCTGGTTATACTTTTGATGAGATTCAAATTGATTTTTATCGTGCCAACGGTGACAAACGCGTTAAATATCTTGAAGTAAAACTTAAGCATGCGCTGATCGCAAGTGTCGAGCCAACGGTACGTTCTGAAGGCGTACCAATCGAAAAAGTCGGTATCAAATATGCTGCTGTTGAGTGGACTTACACCCAGCAAGATATCGATGGTACTGCTAAAGGCGCTGTGACTAAAAAATGGTCACTAGCCAACAACACTGCTACTTATACCGCCTAATTTAGGTTGTATCAGGTGTCATCTATTGTGTCGTACCGAAAAAGAAAGGTTTATATCTAGGCCTTTCTTTTTTGTTTGTTAAATAGGAATGATTATATCAATGAATTACGCCACTAACGCCTCTAACAAAGAAATTGGCTTTCGTCCAAATTTGTTCGAGCAGTTATTTGATGATCAGCCCCGTCATTTGTCGCATGAGCTCGTGGTTCGTCGTCTTAATATCGATGAGCTAAAGTCTTCGGTCGCACGAGACCTTGAAGCTTTATTAAATACGCGTTGTGTGGTGTCAAGTAAGCTTCAGGCCTATCAACACGTGCGCTCATCGATATTGAATTTTGGCATATTAGATTTTGTGGGACTCAGCAGTGCCAATCCTACTGACTGTGATTATATCTGTCGCCAAATAGCCCAAACAGTCGAGCAACAAGATACCCGGCTAAAAAACGTTCGCGTATCGCTAGATATTGGCGCTGTTGATGTCAATCAACTGTGTTTTTCTATTGAAGCATTATTAAAGGTTTATCCAGCACAAGAGCTGGTCAGCTTCGATGCGTTCTTTGAGCCAAGCTCTCAGCGTTATTTAATAAAATAATCATTATCCCATTAATGAAATAACTACTACTACCGCTCAATTTATACAGTTAGCAGCGATCAATATATTGAGGCGTCATGGACAGTTTACTTCCTTACTTTGAGCATGAGCTTAGCCTGTTTAATAAACAGTCAAAAGAATTTGCCAAAAAATATCCCAAAATAGCCAATCGGTTGTTGATGGGGCACGATACCGTCGATGATCCGCATATAGAGCGGTTGATACAGGCTTTTTCGCTCATCAGTGCGCGCATCAATAAAAAATTGGACGATTCATACGCTGATTTTACCGAATCTCTATTAGAAGTCGTTTATCCCGATTATCTCAAACCTTTTCCATCGGTCTCTATTGCACAGTTTAATCTAGGCGTACAGGGCAATGCGATGAGCGAGGCAGTCTTAGTCCCTAAAAACAGCCCTTTCGCCAGCCAAAAAATAAATGGCACGCCTTGCCAGTTTCAGTCAACCCAAGATGTGACCTTGCTGCCGCTACAG
Source organism: Psychrobacter cibarius (assembly GCF_904845955.1). Classification (GTDB taxonomy): domain Bacteria; phylum Pseudomonadota; class Gammaproteobacteria; order Pseudomonadales; family Moraxellaceae; genus Psychrobacter; species Psychrobacter cibarius_B. The sequence goes on along the minus strand of NZ_CAJGYX010000001.1, from coordinate 746,498 downwards.
ATAGATAGCGTCGACTTTGAAACTCGTCAAGAGGTGTATGACAATCAGCATGGACTGCTGAATGGCTGTATCAGTATCAAATTTAAGGGGCTTAATTCAAGCTTTGACTATCAAGCCTTATTAAACCACTCGTTAGATTTGTATATAGACGAGGACGCCAGTCAGGGTACTAGTCTATGGGATTTACTAGGGTGTGATGTCAAGCAAACGCATCTGCATGGTAGGCAGGTCAATAAGATTACGGGTAGTCCGTTTGAGATTATAGGCTTCGATCCTGAGCAGCAAATTCTTCCGAGTCATCGAGTGAGTAATGCTGCCTCTGCCTTATTAAAGGAATACTTCTATTTCCCTGAAAAATTCAATTTCTTGCGCCTTAATCTTGGTAAGGTTTGTCCAAATTTAAAGATCGATAGCAATGGCTTTGAGATTCGCTGTTACTTTAGATTTGATAAAAAAAATACCATCCGCCTAAAAAACTTGCAGCAGCTCAGTGCCAGCAGTATCAAGCTGTTTTGTACGCCCGTTGTCAATTTATTCAAGGCGGCTGCCAAGCCTATTCAAGTGACCCATCGTTCGATCTATTACGATTTAGTGCCCGATACTCGTGCGCTGTTTCAACATGAAATCTATGAGGTTAATAAAGTCATAGAGTCCAAGCAAAGTGACAATCGTTTGATACAACGTGAATATCATCCATTTTATGCGCTCAATCATTATGAGCAGCAAGATGATGGTCGTTATTACCATATCAAACGTGATAAGGATATGGCTGAGTTCAAACAGGGTTTTGAATATCAGATTATGTTTGTAGAAAAAAATCGCGAAGATTTATCAGGTGCGGTGAGCATGAGTGCGTCTTTATTGTGTACCAATAGAGATTTGCCGGCTCAAGTGGTATTCGGTCAAAGCCGTGGCGATTTGTTTAGCGAAGGGATGACTGGCTTTAGCAGCTTATCGTTGCTAAAGCAGCCGACCAGAACGGCACGCTTCGACTATACCGGTGAGGAACGTTGGCGCTTGATATCGCTGATTAGTCTGAATTTTTTATCGCTTACCGCCCAAGATGCGGAGCTGATGAAAGAGTATTTATCGCTATACGACATTACCCAGTCTGCTTCTAACAAACTGTTGGTCGAAGGTATTGTGTCTGTCGAAACCAGTATCGAAGCTCGACGTATTCAGCGCTTGCCACAGCCTGGTTTTGTGCGCGGTACACTGATCAATATTCAAATCAACCAAAAGAATTTTGCTGGAGTGAGTATCCGCCAGTTTGCCCATTTATTGGCGCATGTGTTTGGCTATCACGCTAGCTTAAATAGCTTCGTCGAGTTGGCCATCAGTGATGCCGTAACCAAAGAGGAGATATACAGATGTCAGCCACGCAGCGGTCTCAGTCCTCTTATTTAACGGCTTTAATGGCGGCGCCGCAATCTTATGAGTTATTACAAGCACTACGTTTGGTTCGGCATGAAGTCAGTATGGGGTATGCACCTATTGAGGTACGTTACCGTGCCTCGTTGTCATTGGCCTATCCGCAAGCTGAAATTGAGTCGATGGCGCTCATTGCTCAGGATAATATGGAAGACAGTGGCAGCTCATTAAAGGATGGTCAAGTAAAGGCTAGTTCATTAAAAATCAGACGGATAGAGGTTTGCCCCGCAATTATTGGATTAACTGGCCCGTTGTCAGCCTTGCCAGCGATGTATACCGACCATCTAGCCTCGCGAGTCAATCATGCAAAAGATAAAGCGGCACCAGCATTTTTAGATTTATTTAACCATCGATTGACGGATTTGTACGTGCAAGCGAGTTGGTTTTATAACTTGCCATTACAGTATGAGATAAATAATAAAAAAGACAACTATCTACTGAGCTTGCGGGCATTGGCGCGTCAGCCGAAGAAGCTAACCGCCATCGATAGCTTGATTGCTTATGCTGGCATGATCGCCCCAGGACGCCTGACAGCCGATCAGTTGTCACATGTACTGTCGCATTTTTTAGATAGCACCGTCAGTGTCGAGCAATTCGTACCGGAGTGGTTTGATCTACCAGCCAGTGAACAGACAGCACTTGGTGGTCAGCATGCTGCCCTTGGGTTGTCCGCATTTTGCGGTGCGCGCGTCGTACAGTTTGATAGCAAGATTAGAATTGTGTTTCATCAGTTGGATGCCAAACGCTATTTAAGACTGTTACCAGCAGGGGATATGTATCAAGTCATTATTGATTTTATCCGTAAATGGTGCGGTGTTTGCTTGGCGGTCGAGATGCAACTCGAGTTAGACAAGCAATACATCACCCCGTTGTCATTATCAGAGAGCAGTTTTGGTGGTTTGGGTCAGGGTGGGTTTTTGATATCGCAGCCTGCGACGCAGCATCATGATGACACTCGCTATGCGCTGCCGATTCAGTAAGTATTTCATGGTTAATAGACAGATTTTACCTATTATGAAGAGCCATGCATCAATTTTATATTGCTGTTTAATAAAAATAATTTTATACCATTCACAGAAATTAGAGTGGCAAGGAAAACGAGTGAAAGTACTACGTCTTGTAGGCTAAGCGAGTTTGACACAGCTAATCTTACTTTTTGGGTTTGGTATTAAGTCTAATAAGAATGTTAAAGGAAAAGATTATGAGCCAGTTAAAAGCTGTGATTACCCGCTTAAGCCCAAGCTGTCGACAGTGTTTGCAGCAGGCAGCTAGGCTTTGTATTAATAATGGGCATCGTGAAGTCGATACTGTCCATCTATTGCATGAACTGATTGCCACGCCGCACAATGATGTGGCTCAAATACTTAAATTTAATAAGATTCATCAGCAGTCATTACTAGCAGATATAACTGATTTGCTAAACACCTTTGGTCAGGCAACAGGCTCAACGCCAGTATTTAGTCAAGGTTTGATGGCGTTACTAGAAGATGCGTGGGAGCTAGCCAGTAGCCAATATAATCAAAGTGCTGATAAAAATAGCCCGCTAGAAATTCGCTCTGGTCATATATTGCTCGTGCTATTGGCGTATGAGCGTTATCAGTCGCTACTCAAAACTCTTCCTGAGCCACTACAGTATATCGACCGCTTTACCCTAAAAGATGATTATGAGCGTCAATGTCTCGGTAGTACTGAGGGCAGTGGATCAAGCAGTAATAAAATTACCAATAGTAAAGGCGTCAATAAGGGTGCTGATGATGGTGCGAATAGTGCAGACAATGATGCTAACAATCAAGAATCTTTAGACACTAAGAAAACTGAAGCTAAGCCAACCCCTGCGTTGGATAAATATACTTATGACTTGACTGCTAAAGCCAGTTCAGAGCAAATAGACCCTGTCATTGGCCGTGAGTTTGAAATTCATCAGTTGATCGATATTTTGATTCGTCGCCGCCAAAATAACCCTATTTTGACGGGTGAGGCAGGGGTAGGTAAAACAGCAGTGGTAGAAGGATTGGCGCAAAAGATAGTCGCCGGTCAAGTGCCTGATCAGCTCAAAGATGTGACGATACGTAGTCTTGACATGGGCTTGCTGCAAGCAGGGGCAAGCGTCAAAGGGGAGTTTGAGAACCGTCTCAAGCAAGTCATTGAAGAAGTACAAGCCTCGCTACAGCCTATTATATTATTCATTGATGAAGCGCATACTTTGATTGGTGCTGGTGGGCAAGCGGGTCAAAATGACGCGGCGAACTTACTGAAGCCTGCGCTGGCTCGTGGTGAGCTCAGAACCATTGCGGCGACGACATGGTCAGAATATAAAAAGTACTTCGAAAAAGACGCAGCATTGTCACGTCGCTTCCAAGTCGTCAAAGTCGATGAGCCTGATATAGAGACAGCAGTAGCGATGATTCGTGGTCTAAGTGCCAAGATGCAGAATCATTTTGGTATATTAATCGATGACGATGCGCTACAAGCGGCGGTTGAGTTATCCGCACGTTATATCAGCGATAGGCAGCTGCCTGATAAAGCGGTCAGTGTATTAGACACGGCGGCGGCACGGGTGAGCTTATCCAAGACCGCCATACCCAATCAACTTGACAGATTAAACGCCAAAGGGGTGCAGTTAGAGCAGCATATCAATAATCTCAGTCAGCAGCTCGAGCGTATCGGCGGTGTGGACGAAAAAGAAAAAGTCAGCCAAAAAATTGCCGTATTAGATGAGCAGCGCCAAACCAATCAGCAAAGCATTGCTGATATGACCAGTCGTTGGCACGAACAGCGCGAGCTTAATGATCAGCTTGATTCCTTGAATCAGCAGTTGAATGACAAGACAGATGGTTCTGATGCGCTTAGTGCAAAAGAGCGCTTAGACAAACAAGCTGAATATCAAAGTATCGAGCAATCGTTAAAACAAGTACAAGAGACGCAGCGCCTTATTCATCCCGTATTGGATCGTCAGGTCATCAAGCAGATCATCTCAGATTGGACTGGAATACCGCTGAATGATATGGCAGGTAATGAAAAAGACCATATCTTGGGTTTGGCTGATACCTTGCAAGCCCGGGTCATCGGCCAAGATCATTCGGTGGCCGCTATCGTCAAGCGGATTCATACCGCAAAAGCCCGCTTAGATGATCCCAATCGTCCGCAAGGTGTGTTTATGCTCGTCGGGCCAAGTGGTGTAGGCAAGACCGAAACCGCGCTGGCGCTATCAGAGGTGCTGTACGGCGGTGAGCGTAACCTTATTACGATTAACCTGTCAGAGTATCAAGAAGCCCATAGCGTTGCTTCGTTAAAAGGCTCGCCTCCAGGTTATGTTGGCTATGGTGAAGGTGGTGTATTAACCGAAGCGATTCGCCGTCGTCCTTATAGCGTACTCTTACTTGATGAAGTAGAAAAAGCCCATCCAGACGTATTGGATTTGTTTTATCAGGTCTTTGATAAAGGGGTGATGGAAGACAGCGAAGGGCGTTTAATTGATTTCAAAAACACGCTTATTTTATTGACAAGTAATGTTGGTTCGTCTGCGATTATGCAGGCATGTATCAATACAGATCCGAGTGTTACTGACTTTAGCCTGCCAGACAGTGATAGCCTAAAACAAGTCATTAATCCGCATTTGTATAAAGCCTTTAAGCCCGCGTTTTTGGGTCGTTTAACGGTCATTCCTTATTATCCATTAACGGATGATGCGCTCGCAGAAATTATTCGCCTTAAGCTGGACAAAATCACTGGCCGTATTCATAACAATTATGATGTGCCTTGTGTCATTGATGATGAGGTGATTGAGCTGATTTTATCGCGTTGTCATGAGGTCGATTCTGGTGCACGTAACGCCGATGCGATTATCAGTCATACCTTGCTGCCGCAGATGGCGGGTCAGCTACTGGCTCATGATGACAGTCAAAGTGTGTTAAAGAAAATTACCGTATTCGTCGATGCGGACGATAATTTTGCCTACCGTCTGGATACTGATGCCGTTGTGGCGCTCAATCAAATGGCGCAACACAGCGAAGATGAAACTGAATATCAAGTTGAGAAATTGCCAAGAAAACCCCTTTCAGCTAAAAAGCCGACAGTGAAAAAAGTCGCCAGCAAAAAACCTACTAAAAAGGCTATTAAAGAGGAGTCATTATAATGAGTAACGATAACTCTTTAGTAAATAATATTGACACCCTTATTGCGCCGATTGAAGGCAGTCGTCATGGGGTCGGTGAAGACTTAATATTCGATCCACGTATTAATGCCATCGTTGCTGCTCGTCAAGAAGATGACCCATTACTGGCACAAGGCAATTGGGTCACTGAACTAAAAGTGGCTGACTGGGATTTTGTCAAAAACCAATGTGCCGATTTGCTCAGCCATACTAGTAAAGATATGAAGCTGGCACTTTGGTATGTCGATGCGTTGAGTCACACCGACCATTTAGCAGGTATTAGTCAGGGGTTAAGTCTGCTACAGACACTCAATGACGAGTATTGGCTCACTATGTATCCGCCGCTAGATGGTGAAGAAGACAGTATGGACATCAGAGCAGGGCTGTTGTCATGGTTCGTCAAAGCGCTATCCGATGATATTAAGCAGCTATCACTTTCTGATACAAAGACAGAAAAATATAACTACAATTACTATCTAACCGCGCGTGATCATGATAAGCAGCGTCAGCAAAATCCCGATAGCGAAACGTCCAATCAATTAACGCTAAGTGACTATAACCACGCCATCAAGACCAGTAGTGAGACTTGGCAACAAGCACTGATGAGTAATCTTAAAAAAGTTACTGAGCAGTGGCAGGCCCTGACTGATCAGCTAAATGATTTGATGGGCATGGACGCGCCAGTCTTCGCACCAGTCACGGATTTATTGGTTGCCCTGACCCAACATTTGCGACCGTTGATACCAGAATATTCTGATACTAGTAGTGTTTCTGCTCAAGAAAGCGTAGCCGATACTATGGACAGTATTGGTGAAAGTGCAATGTCTGATAGTAGTGGACAAGCTGCTAGCACAAAAAATATTAGCTCAACCAGTTTTAATCCTAGCAACCGTGATCATCAAAGCAATCGTCAGCAAGCGCTTAAATTATTAGGTCAAATTCAAGATTATTTTGCGACCAATGAGCCGCACAGCCCGGTGACGTTTTTACTCGGTCGGGCGATTGATTGGGCAGATATGCCGCTCGACCAATGGCTCACTCATATCATCAAAAACGAAGATCAGTTAGCGATACTCTCTGACATGATTGGAATTAAACCCAAACGTGATTCATCTGACGATGGCTATTAATTGAATCAACGACAAATGAATACTTAGTTAACGGGCAATCTGTGCACAAATTATAATCTTGCAATATTAAACTTTCCACCTTTGGACTGATAAAAAAGGGCTTATCATGGTATGGACTCAAACAAAGCGGCATGTGCAACTGAGTAGTGCCCATCCTGATATTGCCACCAGTCTCATTCAACAGGCTGACTTGGTTGAAAGCTTACTTGGCATGCCATTGCCCGACAGCGTTTGGAGTAAGCCCGCTCTTATGCCAACGCCTGACGCTTATCCAAGCCCGTATCATCACGACCAACGAGCGCAGTCTTATCAGCAGCGCCAGCTCGCCCTCTATTGCGGCTACCGTATTAGCATTACTCTACTGCATCCACGAGCAGGACTGGATATCAAGCAATGGCTAGGGCAAAGTCTCTCGATACATTGGCATACGGGCGACACGCTACTGCCAAGCCAAACTCGCCACGGTATCATTACTGAAGTCGTTGCTCTGGGTAGTAACAGTGGCATGGCCGCTTATCGTATTATCTGCGAACCTGCCCTCAACCAATTACGCTTATCTAGTCATAACCGCCGTCATCATCATCTCAGTCTAAGCGAACTCATTACTCAAATCATCAGCCCGTACGATATGAACGTTGAGATTGACGAGCGTCTCAGTGATGACAGCAACTATCATATTCAGCACAGCGTCCAATACAACCAAACCGATCTGGCTTATCTAACCCAATACCTTGCTCTCTATGGCATCACAGGCTATTACCGTCACGAAGCAGACAAACATACCCTAGTCTTACTACCTAGTGATGGAGAAGAATTGCGTCCAGACGCAAACGACATTCAAAGCATCCTCAGTCAAAACCCTGCCAACCTTGCTGATAGACAAGACCGCATTACTGCCATTCGTCCGCGTATTGCTCAGCATACTCAGCAAAGCGACCTACATCGTTATGACAGTCGCTTGATGAGTACCTATACCGGCAGTAGCAGTAGCGAGCAACCGATCGACTCATCAAACAGCACGCATCAGCGCTTTATGCACAGTCATAGCCGTTTTGATGATGACAGTCTCGATAAGCTCGCCACCCGCTACCAGCAGAACCAACAGCAGCGTGCCAATCTAGGCAGCCTAACCGGTAACATCCGTCATCTGAGTTTGCCAAGTAGCCACTATATCGATGGTAATCCTTATTTAACCGATCCCATCAGTCTAGTGTCTATTCATCAGCATATTAATAATCATATTCCAGCAGATTGGTTGGGGGTAGCACCTTTTGATCCTATTACCTTACAGCCAAATACCGACCATGCCATTCATGACAATGATGACGACAATGACGACAACGTCCATCATATCAATGCCTGCTACCTACCGTTTCCGCACCACTATCACATCCCATATGGTGAACAGCTTGCTACACTTGGACAACCTCATCCGAGTCTGTCAGGTCTGATGAGCGCCAGTGTCATAGACACCGATAGCAGCGCCATCACTCATGACCGCAATCACCGTGCCCATATTAGATATCACTGGCAAAGCGAAGGTGACGATAGCGCACACTGGATACCCATCGCCAGCCACCTCGTCGCCGATCACATGGGACAGACCCATCCGCTACGTCATGGGCAACATGTTCTGATCGACTTCATCGGCGGTGACATTACTCATCCCATCATCATTGGCAGCACCCATAACGGCCAAGGCAATACTGATGCTCAGCATAATAGTATCGTCAGTGATACCGACACTATTGACGCCACCAGTCCCGCTTGGTTTATCAATCAAAGCCATACTTATCCCATAGATGGCATTAAGACTCAAAGTATCGATAGCAGTCGCACAGGCGACGCGACCAAAGACAGTCTAGCGAATGGCCACAATCAACTAATGTTTGACACCCATCCAAATAGTCCACAGATTAACGTCTATAGCAGCAGCTATCAAAGCAGCCTAACCATTGGTCATCTGTATCAGCATACCGACCACACCCGAGGACAAGCCCGAGGACAAGGTATCAGTTTAGAGACCCAAGCCGCCGCCAATGTGCAAGGCGGAACAGGCTTACATATCAGTAGTCAGCAAGCAGACCCTTCATCAAACTCTCATATGAGTCATGATAGTCACGGTAAGCTACAAACTGCCGATCAGCATCAGCAAGCCTACGCGCAGCTTGCCGAGACTCATCAGGCAGTGGGACTAGAGGGCAGCAGCAATAATAAGAGCAACAGTAAAGAAGATGCGCAAACCCTATTTGCCCAATTTAGCGAAGACACTAATGACGCAACCTTAAACGAAGCAGGTCAATGGCAACAAGCACATCTACTGATCGACTCCCAGCGTCATCTCGCACTATTAAGCGGACAACACAGTCAGCATACCAGTACCCAAAGCGTGCACAGCCATGCGACAGACAACACCCATCAACACAGTCAAACCCAGATGAATCAATTGGTGGCAGGGGATATTCACTACTACAGCAATAAAGCCCAAACTCATACCGCCGCTCATGGCGATGTGACCATACAAGCACATCAGAACGAGATGCGTTTAGATAGCGAGCAAGTACTGCGACTCCATAGCCGAGATAGTATTGAGATTATCGCGCCTGATACGCTAACGCTGAAAGCCGCAGGTAGTGGCATTGAGATATCGGGTGGTAATGTGACGTTTATCACGCCAAGTCAAGTGGGCTATAAAGCGAGTAAGGTGGATTGGGGCAGTGGGGGTGAAAGTAGTCCAACGATTACTATGCCGCAAGACGAGCTTGCCGACTGTGCTGCCAAGACTGGTTGTAGTGGTCAACTAATTTAGGACACCTGATAAGAGGTTTTTATTAAAGTAGCGTTTCTCTTTTTCTAGCGGTGTTAAATAATTGTTGAAAGTATGCGGTCTCACGGTTTGATAATAGCGCCAGATATAATCAGCAATGGCGCTTTTAGCCTCAGCGATATTCTCATAACCACCTTTTGGCATCCATTCTGTTTTAAAGCTTCTAAAGAATCGTTCGGTTGGAGCATTATCCCAACAGTTTCCGCGACGGCTCATACTTTGCGTCATACCATTACAACTTGCTAAGGATTCAGCAAACTTCTTACTGGTGTAATGGGTTCCCTGATCAGAGTGAAACAGCACATTACTTGGTTTTAGGCGCGTCTCATATGCCATCTGCAGCGCTTTGGTTGTCAGCATACTGTCAGGCGAATCTGATACAGCAAATCCCACCACACGCCGAGCATATAAATCTAAAACGACAGCTAAATAGCACCAGCCGCCTTTAATGCGAATATAAGTGACATCACCCGTCCAGACTTGATTGGGCGCTGATGGGCTAAAGTCTCTATTTAAAATATTTTTATGTGTTTTATGTGCCTCGTCAGCGTGCTTGTATTTGTGCGTCTTCAATTGACAGCTTTTAAGCCTCATCTGCGCCATAAGCTTACCTACCACATAACGTGACAGCTTAATGTTATGCTCATTCATTAGTATGGCGGCAATGCTGCGAGCGCCTGCTGATTGCTTCGAGTCGTTAAATATTTGGCGTATTAAGGCTTTGGTTTTGACAGTGTTAAGGCTAATTGGCTTGGGCTTTAGTCTATAATAGTAGCTGCTCTTCATCACGCCAAACAGCTTGCACAGAAGGCTTTTATTGACCTGTTTGTCTTGCTCTGCAAGCTGACTGATTAGCGATAGCCGTTCAGGCTGTCCAAGGCTAGCAGAGCGGAAGCCTTTTTTAGAATGTCACGTTCCATAGTCAGCCGCTTAACTTGTTTGCGCAATTCTTGAAGCTCTCGCTGTTCATCCGTTAAAGCGTTGCCAACCTTAGGTGCTTCGCCATTTATTTCTTGACGGTACTGACTCAGCCATTTCTGCAAGGTGGATTTACCTATCCCTAAGGAATCGGCCACATCAGGTATGGTGCGGTTGTGATCAGTGACTAAGCTAATGGCTTCTAATTTGAATTCTCGGGTATATTGATTGCGTTTGGTGGTCATACTATTTTCCTTCTTTGGGTTAGTATAAACCTCTTATGCGCTGTCCAAGTTTATTATGCCACTACAGGTAGTGCTGGCAATAAAGGTGGAGCGGTTTAGGTATGCTAATACCAAAAGTAGAGTTTCTCGATGATATTCAAGCGACTGACGATTATCAAAAGCAACTTAAGGCTTTATATCTAACAGTCTCTGACAATCAATATCAAACGCTGACAGTTCTTATTGATCTAAATATTTACGGTACAGCTGTCTTTGACTTATTAGACTGCGGCATAGATTTGCCATTTGAGCGCATCAAACGCATTCATCATAGCTTTAGCGATGATTTGGCACTTATTAAGATGTCACTTGATAGTAGTACAGGTCAACGGCTACTCGAGCAGCTACTGGCATTGGCACTATATGAAAACACCCATGATATATCTGGTTATCCGCATTCGCGTAGCGTCTGTCTATGGCTATTTGATCAACCAATCACAGAAACGCTTACACATAGTATATATCTGATAGGACAGGCATATGGAATAGGGACAAATAAGCGTCGCTATTTGCGCTACTGGGATCCTAGAGTGTTAGCGCTATTAACCTATATTTGGACAGCCCCACAAAAGCTGCAAATATATCAGTTGGGCTTATCTCACATTTATTATGTTGATTGGAATAATGAGATGACTGTATTGACTCTACCTACGCCAAATGAGGTATATCCAGCTGCTAATATTCAAAAAACGTTAGGGCAGCTTAAGCCGCTACCCTTTCGGTTTAGTCAACAGCAGTGGCAGTTGCTTGAGCAAATAGAATGGATGAATATGATAAAAAGGCAACTAAAAGGGCAAATAGTCATAAATGATCGGGTTTATGACATTATCATAAGCCAAGCTCTACTGATGGCGCAGCGTCAAGTCACGCAGCAGCAAGCCGTTAATAATATTGTTAAAAGCTTAGAGCGAATTAAAGATAAAGGAGTACAGGCATGAGTATTGGGGGTTTTATAAAAAGTGCTCTAGGAATGAATGACGAGGTAGCAGATGTACTAGATGTACCAGAAAGACCAGAAAGACCAGAAAGACCTGTAGAGTCAACACCAGAAAGTGAAGGTGGCTTGCCGTCTATCACACTAGATGAAATCGTTGTAACTGCAACTAGGGATTCATGTCGGTACGGATGTGGAGATATAGGCATACCTATTTTACCTGTGGTATTTAGTCGGGATGATTATAGAGTAAACGGTAATGACAAGCGTTATTTTGGGGATGGGTTGTCTTCAAAGTCAGCCAAACATGATGCTATTGCGAGCCTACCTACACAGGCCTATTTATATTACATATCTAAAAGAATTAATATGTATGGAAGTTCTATATGGTCGATTAGAGAGGTATTTACTGGTAAAGATGGTGCACTAAGGTATATCAAAACATACAACGAAAATGACTTTAGAGTGAAAGGCGAAGAAGATATCAAAGCTGATACTAATAAAATAGAGGTAACAAATATAGATGAGCCTGACGATGAACTCGATGAAATGGTACAGCCAGCTCTCTGTGAAAAAGACGAGCATAGTACGTTAGATAGTAAATATATTACCTTAGAGCCAGGTGAGGTAGTATGGCTCATGGTCAGTCATGCCAAGCTAAGTAAAGCAACTCTAAAAAAATACTTTTATGATGCAGCATTACGCAATAAGCGTATGCAACAGTTCGTTGCTGATGAACTAACAGGTAATAATAATACTGATGGGATATCCTTCTTTTCACCTGAAATAGATTATATAAATAGCTTTCATCAACGAAAACAGCTAGAGCAGGGCGGTGCTATCGATGATAAAATCACAATATATGAAAAAGATGGAAAAGAAGGCGTTCAAGGTAGTTGGCGTTCTGCCCTTCAGCTATACAAAAGTATGGAAAGAAGTATTAATGATAAGATAAGTGATATTGAAGACTATGCAAATAAGGGCTACGAGGATATTGAAGATGGTAAGTTATACAAAGAAGCTGATCAAAAAGATTTGAACATCCTAAAGGATGTCAAACCTATGATGGTTGCCTTGCACGATCCCGTAGGCGAAGTACTAGCTGCGGCAGAAAAACGGAATTATTTACTTAGCCAGCTTAGTGAACTATCAGAAGATAATGATTATATTCGTAAAACTATTAACGCTTTAATCATAAAAAATCTTGAAAAGGCAAGTATTAAGACAACGGAGTTTAAGGATAAGAAATTTTTTAACGCAGGTAAAAACGACTATCTTGGTACTTTGTTAAATATAGGGTTCTCAGATACTGACCCAGATGATTTGATATTTAAGCATATCGATAAGAGCAGTTATGAGTCTTACCTACAATCTTCCAAAAAAATAATTGATCTTAAAAAGAAAATTGTTAATGCTCGTAAAGAATTTATTAAAGCAATTACTAATGAAGAATTCAAATTTATTATAGAAACTGACTTTGATATTGAGCTTGTTCACGATGAACAGACTGCTAAAGATTTTGAGGCAATGATTGCTTCTTGTATTGCAGGCTGTGGTATTGATGATAGTAATATTGGTATTCCACAAAGCATGCTTGATGCTTTTGAATCTACTGCACCAAAAAGTGACACTGCTACTGAAGAGGAATTTAAAAATGTATTATTGCCTCAGATCAATAGTAGCATCAAAATCAATCAAAACTGGCTATTTAAAGCGCTTGGCGGTTTGGATAAGGAGCTGGTCGAGATTATTTATGACTTTAGCAAGAAAGATAGAGCTTCTGAAGCAGTAGGTACTGGAATAGGCTATACGGTAGAAGGGGTTAGTGCTGCGACATTAAATAAGATAACAGTCAACAGTAATCGAAGCGCTGCTATCAATAAAGATAAATTGATTCAGACACTGAGTCAAAATTTATTAGCATTGAGTTTTTATGATCCAAAAGCATTCAGAAATTTGTATAAAGCACTAGAGCTTAGTGTATATGGTCATTCAGGATTGACAGTTATCCGAAAAGAGGTAACTGCTACAGCAGACACGATTGTCAGTTTTGCAAACTTTGCTATGGGTGCAGTATTGCCGAAGTCATGGATCGATAGGATTAATAATAGCGCCAGACGAGCTAAAGATGGTGCTAAGAATGTCGTAGAAGCTGTCACTGACACTACAATTGTGCGTACGCCACAGATCGATAATCTACAGCAGGCTGAAAAGTGGGTCTTACCATATGTTGATAAAGCCCTTGCAACAGGTAAAGGTATAAGTGAGTTGAGCCAGCTCAATGATGGTCAAAAGCCTATTGATCTTGATCAGCTGGATGCTGATGCATTAGCTGCAAGGGGTATTGAGTGGCACAATAACATCAAGAATATAGCGACGGGTGCGACAGGAGGAGTATCGGCTTTCATTGCATATTTCCAGTTAAATGCAGTGATCGCCAGTGTACCAGCGATCGCCAGATTAAAATACGCAGGCGACCCGCTACGGCTAACGCAAGAGCAATTAGGTACTATCAGCTCTGGACTTGCACTAGTCACGGCGAGTATGGATGTGGCGGCATCGGGAGCTAGCGTGTTTGGCAGAACCAGTTTTGCAAACAGGCTTGTCTATCGCGCAGGGTGGATAGGCGTAGTAGGAGCGACATTTGAGGTAGGAAGCTTAGCAATTTACGGTTATCGTAAGTTTAGTGATGGGAATAGACTTTCAACTGGTTTAACAGGACTAGCCGCTGTTTCAATAAGTGCCTCAGCCTATGCTGGATTCAATCTAGGCTTATTAGCGATAGCATCGCCAGCCGCCGCATTACCTGCGCTACCACTATTAGCGATTATGTTTGTCGGTATGACTCTAAGCTATACTTTTCAGCGCCTAGCCTATAAGTTTGATGATAAAAACAATACATTGATAGAATACAGGTTAGACAACAGCGTGTTTGGTCATAAAGCTATGCGAGGACAAGATTATTATTTAATTAATCCGTTTCAGTCAAAGTCGCCTTTCAATATTTTGGAGCAAGACATTAGTGGCTTTATCACGGCTTGTACCTTTTTCTTAGCTAATAATCGTTTGCAAACCTTTCGAGGTAATGTACCTGTGGAGCACGAAATAAGCACAAACAGTGAGATAAGACTTCCGCCAATCCTTGAGATTGTAAAAGAGCATTTGACATTATTTGAAAGTCAGATTCACATTGGAAACTGGGACAAAGCAAGTCAACTGACTATAGAGGTGGTTGCTGATAAAGGTGGCAGAGAGCAAAACCTATATAAAGCGACACTCTATAATTCTGCCAGTGATGAACCTGCTGCGGGTAATATCAAATCATCAGCTCTTGAGAGATTATTGCCTATAGTGACAAAAAAAGAGGCTGAAAAAGAATCGGAACCTCAGTTTATCATTGATACGCAGTTATTAAAGTTTGAACCGCAGAATATCAATAACGCAAAAGTGATTGTGACCTATACGCCCGATACCAGTCGCAATCCGCCATACCCTCTAAAAGACGTAAGCTACTTGGATAATAATAGCTACTAAAGAAAGGTTGCAAAAAAATAATGATTTACAATCCTCCTAACAATACCCATCCCATCGAAAAGCTACTAAGTAAACCTTGGGAAGGGAGCATACCTGCGTATCGAGAAAAAAAAGCCAGCGTAGAGAAGCTGAGCCGTGATATGCATGAGGTAAACCCAGACTACCTACTGTTTCACCCCATTATTAACTCATATCAATTGGTTGGATTTTTGATGGCTTATTGCTTTAGTTGGTTGTTTGGGCAAACTTTATTTATTTCAGTTGTTATTTTTTATGACATTTTATTTAAAAGCGATTTTGATTGGATAGCTGTTTTCTTAATTATCGTACAGCTATTGTCTATTTTAATGTTTGGATTACTACCGTATATAGCATATAAACAGTTTAAAAACAAAAAATCCCATTATAATAAAATAGTATTGTTAAAACAGACCCAACAAATTGCCTATTATGAGCATAATCGTAAGCAAGCGCCTGTTTTTCATTTAATTAATTATAAAGATATTGTCGCCTCAGTCAGACGTAACAACGGCGTCGTTTTTGAAGCCTTGAACCTGCATGTGATTGATCCTAAAACCAACCAAACCATCCAAAGTATTAATCTCGAAGATATGCAACTTAGCCCTTACGACCAATGGACGTTTATCCGTACCTATATGGAGCGTCCCGCAGACGAGCTACCGCTTGACCCACGATATGCCCACGCGTGTC
The DNA here is from genome assembly GCF_904845955.1 of Psychrobacter cibarius. Lineage (GTDB taxonomy): Bacteria > Pseudomonadota > Gammaproteobacteria > Pseudomonadales > Moraxellaceae > Psychrobacter > Psychrobacter cibarius_B. Next base: position 730,576 of record NZ_CAJGYX010000001.1, on the reverse strand, counting down.
CAACAGATATCAGCACATCGCTACTCGCCTGTGCCGATATTGCTCAAGAGAAAAAAGACAAGGGTCTGACTGGACTACAACATGAAGTGACCTTTATGGGTTGGTTGCGCGCTTGTACCGTCAGTTACTTAGACTTGGCCGAAGGCAATATCTATCAATCGAGTGCCAATCCTGCACTACATCCAGAAGTTCAGCGACGGCTTATGTGGGATGGGCAAAACAATCCGTATAACATTCTGCCTGTCACAGCAGAGCGTCAAGCCGCTTTTGCAAACCAAAACCAAGCGGTAAAGCTGAAATGGTATTCAGGTATCGCCGTGAATGCGACATGGTTTATTGGGTCGATATTGTATGTGATGTTGGTAATTGCTTAGATAAAAATTGATTAGCCAACGTCGATTAGACAGTACGAGAATCAATAAAAAATGAATAACTACATCATACGACCGCAAGAGATTTACTTATTGGAGCGCTATAGCTCACCCGCTTACTTTAAAGAAATGCGCGATGCCTTTGAACCGCCCCGGGATTGTCGGAGACTCAACATTCTGAGAGAATACGACAATGAAAAGACAAACCTACACTCCTGAGATTAAAGAACGCGCCGTTCGCATGCTCATTGAAGCGGCAGGCGACTACCCCTCTACCTGGTCAGCGATTCAAGCCATCGCCCCTAAGATTGGCTGCACGCCTGAAACCCTGCGCTCATGGCATAAAAAGCACATCGATCAAACCATTCCTGCCTCAGTGCAAGCGCAAAGTGATAAAGAACGCATCAAAGAGCTTGAACGCGAGAATAAAGAACTTAAGCAAGCTAATGAAATCATCAGGAAGGCTGCGGCTTTTTTCGCCCAGGCGGAGCTCGACCGCTGACTAAAATCATGATTCACTTCATCGACGACAATAAACACCTTTATGGGGTCGAGCTGATCTGTAGAGTCCTACCGATTGCCCCGTCAACTTATTATCGTGTTCAAGCCTTAAGCGACAACCCACACAAGCGTTCACTGCGCAGTCAGCATGACGCCTATTACATCGGTGAGATTAAACGTATTTGGCGGGACAGCAAGTGCCGTTACGGTGCGCGCAAAGTCTGGCAGCAGATGAAAGCTGACGGGTTAAAGGTTGCTCGGTGTACCGTAGAGCGTTTAATGAAGCAGTATGGTATGCAAGGTGTCTGGCGTGGCAAAAGCAAGATTACCACCAACAGCCGTGACGACCAAAAGCGCGCTGATGACCTAGTCAATCGTAACTTTAATGCACGTCAACCCAATCAGCTTTGGGTAGCTGACTTCACCTATATAAAAACAACTAGCGGCTGGGTATATACCGCTTTTATTATTGACGTGTTTGCCCGTAGTATTGTCGGTTGGAAAGTATCTAATCGCATGAATACCGATATGGTTATGGCTGCGCTAAATCAGGCGATAGCAGATAGGAACCATCCCAAAGATGTGATTCATCACAGCGATCGAGGGGTTCAGTACTTATCCATTCGCTATACTGACAAAATGTGTGACTCTGGTATCATCGCTTCTGTCGGCACGACTGGTGATTCATACGATAATGCACTGGCTGAAACGGTCAATGGACTCTATAAATCTGAGGTAATTGACTATTTAAAGGAGAACTGGACTGGTATCAATGATGTTGAACTGGCAACCCTTGAATGGGTGGATTGGTTTAATAAAATACGACTGCATAGCACGATTGGTTATGTGTCACCCTTTGAGTTTGAAAAGCGGTATTATGATAATTTAATCCTGTCAGGCATGGCTGCCTGACTCAAGTAAATCACTCTCCGTTATAGTCGGGGCGGTTCACATTGGGAATTGGGACAAAGCAAGTCAACTGACTATAGAGGTGGTTGCTGATAAAGGTGGCAGAGAGCAAAACCTATATAAAGCGACATTCTATAATTCTGCCAGTGATGAACCTGCTGCGGGTAATATCAAATCATCAGCTCTTGAGAGATTATTGCCTATAGTGACAAAAAAAGAGGCTGAAAAAGAATCGGAACCTCAGTTTATCATTGATACGCAGTTATTAAAGTTTGAACCGCAGAATATCAATAACGCAAAAGTGATTGTGACCTATACGCCCGATACCAGTCGCAATCCGCCATACCCTCTAAAAGACGTAAGCTATTTGGATAATAATAGCTACTAAAGAAAGGTTGCAAAAAAAATAATGATTTACAATCCTCCTAACAATACCCATCCCATCGAAAAGCTACTAAGTAAACCTTGGGAAGGGAGCATACCTGCGTATCGAGAAAAAATACCCAGTATAGAAAAACTTAGCCGTGATGTGCATGAGGTAAATCCAGATTATCTATTGTTTCACCCGATTATTAACTCGCATCAATTGGTTGGTTTTTTAATGGCTTATTGTTTTAGTTGGTTGTTTGGGCAGTCGTTCTTTTTGATGACAGCTATGGTTATGGCAGTTATTAAAGATGGGTCTATATTTTATTATTTCTTAGCTTTTTTTATTATTATTTTAAACTTTTTAATGTTTGGATTTTTACCGTACATAGCATACAAGCAATTTAAAAATAAAAAGTCTTATTCAAACAAAGTCGTATTATTAAAACAGACCCAACAAATTGCTTATTATGAGCACAATCGCAAACAAGACCCTATCTTTCATCTGATTAATTACAAGGATATTGTCGCCTCAGTCAGACGTAACAAGGGTGTTGTCTTTGAAGCCCTAAACCTGCATGTGATTGACCCTAACACTAACCAAGCCATTCAAAATATCAACCTTGAAGACATGCAACTCAGCCCTTATGACCAGTGGACGTTTATCCGTACCTATATGGAACGTCCCGCAGACGAGCTACCGCTTGATCCACGATATGCCCACGCGTGTCCAACAGATATCAGCACATCGCTACTCGCCTGTGCCGATATTGCTCAAGAGAAGAAAAACAAAGGCTTAACAGGACTACGCCATGAAGTCACTATCATGGGCTGGCTACGCGCCTGTACAGTTAGCTTTTTAGACCTTGCCGAAGGCAACATCTATCAATCCAGTGCCAATCCTGCACTACATCCGGAAGTTCAGCGACGGCTTATGTGGGATGGTCAAAACAACCCATATAACATCTTGCCTGTCACAGCAGAGCGCCAAGCAGCTTTTGCAAACCAAAATCAAGCCGTTAAGCGGAAATGGTATTCAGGAATTGCGATCAATGCGATATGGTTTATTGGGTCGATATTGTATGTGATGCTGGTGATTGCTTAGATAAAAACTTATCAGCCAACCTCTATTAAGCAGTATGAGAACCGCTAAAAATGAACAACTACATCATCAGACCGCAAGAGATTTACTTATTAGAACGCTACAGCTCACCCGCTTATTTTAAAGAGATGCGCGATGCCTTTGCAACTATGTTAGAAGCTGCTGAGCAGGCGCTTGAGCTGTTTGTCAATGATTTACCGTTTGATTACCGTACACGTCCTATCAATAGACAGCCTGATATCGTCTGGGGCGAACGGGTATTGCCAAACCTGCGTGATACTCTAGACAGCTTAAATGTTGGTTATCAAGAGCTGTTAAAAGGGGATCTAGCGGCAATAAGATATGGCGGTAATGTTGAGAGTGATTTTCGGGCTATCAGTATGGATTATGATATCGATTGGATGCCTGAGCAGCAACAACTTGATTATGAAAAATGGGAAAGAGAGGCAAGCTTATGCGCTTTTAACATGGGAATAACCAGTTATTTTGGTTGGTGTTTATACGACTTAATAGAAAATTATAGCATTGAATCAAGAGGAGCGCTCAATGCGCCTGAATCATGGCCTATCTATAGTCTCAACCAACAATATAGCGTTAAGGTAGATGAAGTCGTCCCTGTCGCTGGCATTTATGTACCAAATCGAGCAGATGCCAGTGCTCAAGTGCTATTGGATGGCATGTTAGCAAATGAAGCTAATGTCGGTTATGACCCTGATACGACACACGCTGTCGGTAGAGCTCCTGTTACTTGGATGCTCGTTGAGCGTATCGCGGATAGTGGTGGTGGCAATAGTGTAGTACTGGAATCTTCACGTTGTGAGGCAAATCAGCCTTGTCCGCAGACAGGATATTGGTGGTCACCTGCCAGTCAGGAGTTGCAACATTTTCAAGCAGAAGACATCATGCCAGACATGACTAAAGGAAGGTGGGAAACCATTTGGTATTTTAACGCAACCAACCCGATGACTATTCAACCTACCACGAGTTATATAAAAAGGAAAAGAGCCAGGCGACTCAAAGTTTACCAACGACACAATGGAAATGCGTATTTAAATAGCTCTGTTAAACATGCCTTTTTCACTATGATCATCGTAGATATAGTCAGCTCAAAATAAAATTGTTATGTTTAGGACAAACATCATAAAACAATTTGGATAAGTCGTTTTCCATCCAGCCTTGGCGTAGAAACTTCACCTGAGCCCATTTCTTCTCAATAGGGTTCAAATCAGGGCTGTACGGCGGCAGCCATAGAATACGATGACCGTGCCTGTTCAGTAGCTTTTGAATGCGTTTGCTCTTATGAAATCTGGCATTATCCATGACAATCACGCATTTGGTTTTAAGACTTGGGATTAGCTTGTGTTTGCACCAGTGATAGAAAACGATGCTGTTGATGTTTGTCTCAAAGTAATCTAGTGCAAACAGCATCTTTTCATATAGAGCACCGATAACGTTGGTTCGCTTTTTACCTTGCCAGTTGTAGCTATCGATACAAGGCTTACCAATCGGTGCATAGCCATAAGGACGAATAGTTTCAGCCTCAAAGCCACTTTCATCCATATAAACGATGGGATAGCCTTGCTGCGTAAAGCTATTAAGCTTACTGTGATATATCGCTCTTTTGATCGGACACGCTTTTGGATGCTTTAAGGTCTTTTTTTTGACTGATGCCTAGGCGCTTTAGGGCATGATGAATGCCTGTTTTACTACAGTTTAGACGACGTGCTCGCTCATACTGGTAATCGTCGGGATGTTCTTTGACATCATTAAGTAGCACATCATCTGGTATTTTATAGGGTTTGGTTTGCCTGGTTGTTTTACTATGAACACGCCGCTTCCAGTTTTGTATGGTGGTTGGGCTCAGATTATAAAACTCAGCTGCCTCGGCAAAGGTCATACCCTCGTCTAAGCTTTTTAGTACTTGTTTGCGAAAATCTAGCGAGTAAGTCATGGTCTTTATAATAACAATTGAATTTGATAATTAGTTTATAACATTTTTAAGTGGGATTGACTATATATCGATTCTGCTGTTTGTTGAACAAACTCGCGGTCCTTTAATCTATGAGCAATTATTAAAGGCTATCTTTATGCAGGCACTGTGTTTATTTATGCTCACGGATTCCAAATTAATGCTTGCGCTGGCTAGTGTCACCAATAGGCCGTTAAGTACTATGAAAGTGGCTGCTTTTTTTATCATGTTAGGATCGTTCTATCTATTTTTTATTACGACACAAGGTTTGCCTTTTCAGAATGGGATAATAGGATGTGGCTAACTATTGATTATATACAATTGATATAGCTTATTACCCTAAACGTGAGAAGGACGTTTAACAGTAAAGCTAGCAGTTCATTACTAGTAAATTGTCTAAATAGTGGAAAAAAATTAGTTTAATAAGAGAAAATGCACAATAAGAAAAAGGCTTCCAATTGCTTGGAAGCCTTTTAATATAATGGTACCCGGAGCCGGAACAGTATATTGATTTCAAGGTACTGATTTTTATAATTATTATCTATATTCTTAATGTTGGTATACTTGCCAGTACACTTAAGATTATATTTTCACAGCAAATGATAAATCTTAGTATGAACTCAATAGTTTCCTCTAACTGGCTAATTCTATTGTAATTCACTAATTTCAGAACTTCTAAGAACAGGTTGTACTATTTAAGGAGTACAACAACATTGTACTCCTTATCTAAAATCTGTTTCGAGGAATCTATTGCATTCTCGCCATAGGCTTCTGCAATTTTATCCAGTTTCTTATTGTACCCATGAGGCAGTTTAAAATCAGGAAGACGTTTTTTATCTTCCTTATCTCTAGATGTCTTTTGATTCCAAGCATTTCGCATGCTCTTTAGCGCTTGCTTCTTAAAGTCAGTAATATTATAAACTCGTTCGAACGGAGACAGTTGTTGATTTATATGAAATTGCAATTCAGCTGATTTCGTCTCAACTTCAGGTTCATTAGCTTCATCAATGGCGACGGCATCATCATCTAGAAGTTCTTTTTCAGTTCCAACATTTTGACCAAAAAGCATTTTTGCGTATCTTATATTTTTCTCTTTTGGTACTTCTTCAATAGCAACAATCTTTTTCTTTTCCGAGTCGATATACTCCTTATTTAAATAGCTAGACTTTTCAAATAAGTCAAGCATATCTAATGAAGCGCAGACTTGAGTATATAAATCTCTAGTTGTAGTTGGTATAAATGTAACAGGTTGAACTAGAAGCCCCTTTTCTTCTAAGTAATCTACAGCCCATTGGATCTGTTTCTCGTCAGTAGGGTCAAGCCAATTCAAATGTTTGACCTTAGTTTTAAAGTCAGAATATAAAGCTTTTGCGTAATTTAAAGTATATTTCTTTTTTCTCAAATCGAAACTCCAGTTGCTCCTGTTTAAAGGTCTTTGGTCAAAAAGTGAGCAGTCTATACTCAAAAGTAAATCTTTTTGAAAATCACCATATTCACACATGCTCAGATTAAAATTCTTTTCCTCGACTGACATATAAGCATAAAACCATATAGAAGCTCTCAAATCTGATGCTAACCAATGTATAGATTCTTCTGGAAGTAAAAATGATCTAGGTATGAGATATGGCTGAGTGGTTATCATCTGAGTTACTTTCTGTTTATCTAAAATATAGGCATCAAGATATTCGACAGTATTAGGAAAAGCCACATCCTCGTAGTCTATATTCAACTGATAAAGCACAAAATTGACTACTCTTTGTGAAGCTCTAGGAGTAACAGTTGAACGCTTGCCCTTTAACATATAAATCAACCTTAAACAGAATTCAAAAAAATAATCGATATACTAAAATAGTAACTGAAATAGCATATATACCATAATAATTAACAGTTTTATACTAATATAAGAGTAATTTTATAGTAAGCAATTTCTAGCTTAAGTTAGTTAATTAGGCGTTATTTTCTTAGTGTTAGCCTATTTTGTTAGTTTGATGAAGCTTGCTTGCTAGTCCAGCAAGCTTATACGTACATTACGCAACTCCCCAACTGACGGAACTTGGTATAGGCAGGCACATCGTATCCCTCCAGTATGCAGTAGCATGTTCCCTCACAGACTGCCAATCCGGTAAATAATATTATTAATATACTGTTCTCTATTCTTGAGTTGTTTGGCCTCACCAAGCAACGTCAGTAAGAAAATATCTAGTTGCCTTAGTTTATGAATTCATAACTTTAGGCAATATAAAATGATGAACGCAATTTTAGGGCACGACTACGTCGTCGCCAAGGTCGATAAACTGGTAAGCGATATACTCACTCCTAACATTCAAATCAGTAACCAGCAAATAAGCCAGCAGCTGAATAGTTACTATGAACTAATGGCATTAAACTTTGATGACGAATTGGTTTATGCCAATTCGATCAAATGGTTTATGGGTAGTTGTTATCTAGTATGTGGAAATAACTATCCTAACGAAGTGATTTGGAATGAGGGTATGACACAAAATTTTTTGACTGCACTTGGTTTTTACCATACTGAATTCGCTGCTGCTAGGACTGACTTTGCTTTTCAGGAACAGCGTAATAGCCAATCACTTCTTGAGTATATAAAGTATTTTTTAGATAAATACGCACGTCTACTCATTGTTAGGGTCGATCTTAAAATCAAGTCAGAGTTTGCAAACAAAGTGAGTGTTGACGCTTTTAATAATTTTATGACTGATTTAAGAGATGATCTTGGACGAAAGAGAGGGTGTTTTAAACATTTAAGAGGTTATGCGTGGGCCATAGAGCAAGGGGTTGATAATGGTGGTATACATTGCCATTTATTACTACTCTATAATGGTGATAAGCGTCAGCAAGATTGGTTCTTAGGGGATGTCGTTGGTAAGCACTGGGTTGAGATTACAGAAGGTCTAGGCAGCTACTTTAACTGTAATACTATAGAACAAAAACGGATGTACGAGCGGCTAGGTATACTTGGTATTGGTAGGATTCATGGAAATAATAACTTAGAGGTGAAAAACGCTATTAATGCAGCTTTGTATTTAACAAGGCCTGAGAAGTATGAGCAACGCCTAAAGGCATGGCTGCCGAACATGCGTAGCTTTGGTCGTGGCACTATTTCTGCTAGTTGAGTAATGCTATGAATAGTTAATAGCTAACTAATTTCAAATACATACTACTTACGTGAGATTGAGCATTACTGTCTGAATGCTTGTCCCTTCTAACCATTAAAGGTCTGCCTCGTGCAGACCTTTTTTATGCCGTTAATAAAAGGAGTTCTTATGAAAGTAGATTGTCCGTACTGTCACGCGTCTTCTGTTTGCGAATCAACTGATAATACTGATCAGCAAGCTGTTGATCAACGATTGAGCTTTGCTATTGCTATACCTGAGCATGATGTTTGCAAGCTATGCCAGTCGCTTAGCTTGCATCTGCTTAGCTTGCATCCGCTTATCAAAGTGGTGCTTAGCATGACGCTTATTGTTGCTGTCCAATACCTTAAATCTAATCGTGGGTCATTACTCTTAACTCAAAAGGCTTATCGCTGTGAAGGCTGCAACAAAGTCTTCACAGCACTCTATCCGTTTGTTTAAACCTTAACCTCACTGATCAATATAGGAAATACTATCATGGCACATTTAATCGAAAACATGGCTTACGTTGGCGAGACCCCTTGGCATGGTCTCGGTAATCAATTACCTAAGAATCAACCTATCGAGGTCTGGGCACGCGAGGCTGGTATGGACTGGCGTATCGAATCATAAGACGTCAGCTACATGGCAAACAATGATAAAGGTCAAAACCTCATCCTACCCTTTGATAACAATAAAGTATTGTATCGCTCTGACACGCTAGAACCACTTAGTGTTGTCAGTCAGCGCTATCAAGAAGTACAACCGCGAGAGATATTAGAATTCTATCGCGATCTTACCGAGCAATCAGACTTTGAGCTTGAGACGGCTGGTGTCTTAAAGGGTGGTCGTAAGATGTGGGCATTGGCCCGTACAGGCCAGTCAGCAACGCTTAAGGGCGGTGATGTTAGTAATGGGTACTTGCTTCTTGCAACGGCTTGTGACGGGACTCTGGCGACCACAGCGCAGTTTACCTCTATCCGTGTGGTGTGTAATAACACCCTTGCGATTAGCTTAGCTAGTGGAGGCGGTAATGTAGTGAAAGTACCACACAGCACCTCATTTGACGGCGACAGAGTCAAGCAGCAATTGGGCATCTCTGTTAAGCAGTGGGATGAGCATATGTATCAGATGAAGCAGCTCACTCAGCGCCGTGTCACTCAGGCACAAGCGGCCAATTATCTGAACCGTGTGTTCAACGATCAGGATAATGACATCATTTTATTTAACAGCGCTAAGAAAGAGAAGGATGTGGTGCCTAATGCCAAAGCCATGAATCAGGTGATGAGCATGTTTAACGGTCAAGGTCGCGGTGCAGACCTTGATGCGGCTCGTGATACCGCTTATGGACTGCTATGCGCGATGACGGAATTTGTTGATCATGAGCGTAGAGCGATGTCAACGGATCACAGACTAGATTCTGCTTGGTTTGGTGCAGGGGCAAAGCTGAAAGACAAGAGCCTAGAGGAAGCCTTTGCACTGATTGCCTAGATTCTACTAGTAAGTTTAACCAATCAAACCACGCTTGAGGGCGTGGTTTTTTTATGCCTGTTATTTCACTTACTACCAATAATAAATTTATCGAAGGAATTCATCATGAATATGATCGCATTAAACACCAGCATTCAGCCAAGACAAACTAAGCGTGCAACCGTTAAGGCTAAAGCAAACCTGAATGCTAAAACTGTTATAGAAGAGATACCCAAAGCGAAGCATAAACCAGTCAAGCCGTCCGCTAGTTATTCGGTAACGGCTAAGCGCCTCATCAATACCAAAGGCCTAAGCCATGAGAAGTGGCTTGAAGTTCGCAAGCAAGGCATTGGCAGCTCGGATGCCGCTGCTGCTTGTGGCATTCATCCGTATTTGTCGATGCTTGAGCTATGGATGATTAAAACAGGACGTATGACATCAGACATCGATGAGAGTATTGAAGGATATTCGCCACTCTACTGGGGCAATACCTTAGAGCCGATGGTGGCTAAATACTATCAAGAGCATACTGGCAATAAGGTACGCCGCGTCAATGCCATCTTGCAGCATCATGATCCTGACAAAGCCTTTATGCTGGCTAACCTAGACTATGCCATCACTGGCAATGACGAGGTACAGATTTTAGAGTGTAAGACCGCTGGTGAACATGGTGCCAAGCTCTGGAAGCATGGTGTACCTTTGTATGTGACGTGCCAAGTACAGCATCAGTTGGCAGTCACAAGCAAACAGGCTGCGCACATCTGTGTGCTGCTGTGTGGACATGAAGCCAAGATATACAAGGTTGAGCGTGATGAGCGCTTGATTGAGTCCATCATGGAGCATGAGCGTCTGTTTTGGCAATACGTAGTAGCAGACACACCACCAACCCCTGATCATTCTGAATCCGCAGCTCGGGCATTAAAGCAGCTGTACCCAACGGCTAAGCCATCAAGCAAGGTTGATCTAACGGATGATGACGGTGCTAACAAGCTGTTTGAGCAATTGCTGAGCTACCGTGACTACATGCAGGAGCTAGAAGAACGCCATGACCAAGTGAAGCATCAGCTGCAAACACTGATTGCCGATAATGAGGTCGCTGTGTTTGATAAAGGGGCGATCTCTTGGAAGCGCTCGAAAGACAGTATTGGTCTAGATAGCAAAGCCGTTATCAAAGTGCATCCTGAGCTATTAGCCAAGTTCAGTAAAACCAAGCAAGGCAGCAGACGCTTCGTTGTGCTTAATGACTGAGCTGACGATTACTCAATCATCAACACAATAACAACCAGTCAAAGCGAATGAATCAAAGCAAGCGCATAACCGCCCACCTAGCACAGGTGGGCTTTTTTATGGTTAAGCATAATTTATTAAACACATAAGGAATATCACCATGATTAAAGGTCTAACGATAACCCCGCCAGTTCTAGGTCGTATTAGCATTGGGCGTGTCATTGTAAAAGATGGCAAGCGTTTACCTGCCAAAGACGATCAATTCACTATCACCAGTCAAGTTCAAAATAAAGATGGCTGGATCAATCATCCACTTGATGCAAAGCTACGCGAAAAGAATGACGGTAAGCTCAGACAAATACCCGTACGCATGTTGTTTAATGATCCTGAGCTTAACCTACGTGCTGAGTACACGCTGTTCGATAGACAGACCGGACGCCCGCTATGCGTGGGTGACGGTGAGCAGTGTCAGCGCAGAACTAGCAATGGCGTAGAGCAACTACCATGCCCATCCCCTGATCGTTGTCCACTGGCACAGGGCGGTGCTTGTAAGCCGTATGGCAGACTATACGCAAATCTGAGTGAAGACGATGAGCTGGGTACGTTTATCTTTCGTACCACAGGCTTTAACAGCATCCGTACCTTGGCAGCTCGCTTAAGCTACTTTGCTGCGGTATCAGGCAATAAGCTGTCATGTTTGCCATTACAACTAACACTCAGAGGTAAGAGCACCACGCAAAGCTATCGTACGCCGATTTACTTTGTGGATTTAACACTGCGTGGTGATGTAACACTCAAACAGGCCGTACAAGATGCTGGGGCCATTGATAAGGAGCTGAGCGAACATGGCTTTGATCAAGCAGCATTAGAGGCAGCAGCAAAGCTTGGCTATGTGAACTCGTGCTTTGGTATCGATAGCGAAGATGCCATGGAGGTGGTAGAGGAGTTTTATCCAGTAGAGACAGACGATGTTGGCAGTGGTCAACAGGGTGACTATCGAAATGGATTAGCGACTCGTGACGTAACCAGCATTGAGCAAGGGCTGCGACAGAGTGTGACGGCAGTAAGTTAGTACAGCTGACACGCATATACAGCATAAAAAGAGCTGAGTCATCAGCTCTTTTTTTATGGCTTCAATCAAGGACAACCGTGGAGCTGTATGGAATGCGGTAAAAAAATATAGGACTCGATAAGTATATGAGAGGAGATGCTCTCATTCACTTACAAGGAGAAAATCATGGAAACTTTAAACGCAGTACAGCCAGCAATCGAGCAATGCAATCATATACCACAGCTACTGAATATTAAAGAAGTTGGTAACTATACAAATCTTAGCCGCTCGACGATCTATGAGATGATTGATGAAAGCTCTAAACGCTATGATCCAACCTTTCCTAAGAAAGTACAGCTTACGCAGGTTAGGGTAGTGTGGGTAGCAAGTGAGATTGCAGAATGGATTGAAGCTAAAATCAATGCGCGATTAGCCTAGCAAGTGCATCAGCCGTCTCACTCAAATGTGAGATGGCTATTTTTTTTGCTTATTACCTAGTAATGAGCGTAGCTTTACGATTGTGGCATGATTGGTCTTATCAAGCACTGGCTTAGCAAATAGGGGCTCGTAGCTTTTCGATAAGGCAGGTTTATCGGACAATTGAGGGTGTAGTACGCTTTTACACTTTTGAGCGGTACTAGGAACATTTTGCGCAAGTATGCTAAGTAGCATACCTTCCAAGCAGAGCGGCTCTGAATATAAAATAGCAATGCCCGAATCTTTAGCTGCTTTAATATCTTCTTGCTTAATAGGAATATCGCTATCCATCAAAATAAACTTCTGGTCATAATCAACGTGACGACTCTTTTTAACCGTGTCCTTGATAATATCGTGGGGAGAGCCACCACTCGAAAAATCTAAAGTGATTTTACTGCCAGAGCGTCTTTCATGATAGATGCCTTTCATATGACTTAAAAATGCCTTATCGTGTTCACCTTCGCCCATAACGAGTAGGGTGGTTTTGTTGGCTAATCTAGTAGGTTTGCGCTTTGCCATAATCTAGCCCCTTACAGATTTGGTATCGCGTCAAACGCGCCAGCCATGTATTTGCATAAAGGTTATCGTCATTACGGATCCCCTCCATCTCATCAAGTCGCCAAGCTTCTGAAGCCTGCTCGTATTTTTCGACTAAATAGATTTGATGCTTGTTCAGTAAGTTAAACACCTCAGGGGTATGGCAACTAAAAATAAGCTGCGCATTATGAGGGTTGTAATGCGATGAGCGAAACAAATCAAAAATGGCAGGCAACAGCAGAGGATGTAAGTCATTATCAAGCTCATCAATAATAGCTACACCACCGTTTTTGAGAACAGGCAGTATGAGCCCAAGCAAGCTATAGGCAGATTGAGTACCATTAGACTCTTCATAAATCATCAGCTCAAACGAGTCATCACCGACTTTATGAACACCAAAAGGTAGCAGGATTTCTTGCTGTTTACCCTCGTTTACCGTTATCACGCTTTTTATGTTAATTTCATCTATACCTGTATCGAACTGGCAAAGTAGCTTTTCAGCAGTTTGCTTTAGACCCTCATCCTTAGCAAACAATTCTGTCATTTCAGGTATGGATTGGCTGATACTACCAATGCGACCCATAGCAACCACATTGGTTTTATAGTTATTAAACATCTCTGTAATTGCTTCTGCCAAAGGCTCATCAAGCAAATTAGCATAACTGATAAGTGAGGCATTTTTTTTCACATCATCTGCTAAAGAAGGGATCACAAAGTTACGATGCTTATAGCTAAGTTTGTCATCGTCATGCTGACGTATAAATATATAGCTAAATTGACTACTAGTCTTCTTGTACAAAGCCTCTTTAATAACGCTGTTCTGTGTCACAGTCAGTTCATAACGGTACTCTTCATAGACGTCATCAGCATTTTTAAGTAAAAAGCCGAGCTCAAAATAAGATTGCTTATCTTTGCTGAGTGCAAAAGGACTAAAGGGTATGGCCTCTTCTGAATCAGTACTACTGGTTGAGCTACACATAAACCAACGTAAAAATGCAATTGCTTTTAATAGTTGGGTCTTACCGGAGCCATTAGCGCCAAGTATGGCAGTGACTTTATTTAATCGATATTGATCTTGCTTGGTATCAACATAAAAGTCATAGTCAGTCTTAGTAGGTTGTTTACCCAGAGTAAATGACAGTTCAGTAGATTCTCGATAAGAATGAAAGTTTTCAAAGCGAATATAAGTAATCATATTAAGTCACTTTTAACAAAATATTGTGGTTTCATCGATAATATAGCATATTCATCTCTGTAATGTATCATTAGCTACTTGTTTGAACTCTCATATCTTCCGTATTTTCGCATTGCTTTATCCTAAGCTCTTTAAAGCTTATCTGCCCATTTTCGATTACTTGCTTAATAATCTTCTGTCGCTGGTTGAGTCTCGCATTCCCTGTTTTGACTTCTGCGATAATGAGATGTACGTCTTCAATCGGAACATTGCCATCAGCGCATTCATGTAAGTTTTGGAAGATGACATAGTCAATCGGCTCACCCATGAATCGGCAGTCTGAAGGGTTGTAAGGAAAGTCAGTAATAAAGGGCGTGAACTGTTCACCTATTTGACCTTTTAGGACGTTGCGCTGCATGCTGTTTGAACGCTTTTGCGCCTCTTTAATGTCTTTATCTAATCGCTGTTGAAAGCCTGCTTCTTTTTCAAGCATATCGTTCTTAATTTGCGCAATATCCCGTTCGCTCTCTAGTAGAGCTTTATTTTGCAATTGTATTCGCTGTATAGTCCATACAAGTAGCGACATCATTAGTAAGATTATAATTAGCAGCATAGTAGTGAGTGTCATCGTTTTATTCTCCGTAGTATCAAGTAGGGTCATATTTAAGCAGTAGGGGTCATATCCATTTCTTGCAGTCGTTGAAAGACAGTATCTGAAAACGGCTTGAAGTAATTCCATGACTTATATTTTTGATTGTATTGACCACCGCCTTCGTTACGCCATTGCTTGAGTATCTCAATAACATCATGGTTGTAGGTCACACATTTAATAGATACCATGCCTGACTTAAAAACTCTCACGTCGACCCAAGCATGGTTGATAGTAAAGCGATAAGTGTCGTAACTTTTATCAAAGCTTTCATTGATATTATTTTCAGTGACTGTTTGGCAGTTATAGGTGGATTCAACCAATGGTGTAGGGGCTACTGGTATTGCTAACGATTTCGGTGCTGGGAATATCCACTGCTTATTACTGACACAGTCTAGAATATAATCTTTGGCTTCCTCACTTGGTAACTCCATACCTTGTGCAATGGTTTCTCTCAAATCGATCTCAATAGTCTTAATGCCTAGCTGCTTAATAAATTCAGCTTTATCAGTATCGATGAAAGAAGTCACGGCAACTTCAATAAACATCATTTCATCATTAGCCGTTGCGACTATATCAGGTTGAATACAGCCAACAGCTTGTTCCTCAATCAAATGATCAAACTGCCAAGTTTTATTCTCGCTATTTTCGTCATCAGGTAGGGATGGCAGTGTTAAATACCTTTCTTCCATAATGACTTGTTTAGCAAACTTGTGTAGGATACTTTCAGGATGAATAGTGCAGCTTTCTTTATTGTTTAGGTGTGCAAAATGGTGCTCATTCTTTTCACCTTTACGAGCCAGCACAGGCTCACCACATTCAAAGCAAAAACACATACAAGCCAGCCCTCGCTCGACTTGCTTAACATTGACGATTTGCTTTTGCTCATTAACAGCGATTGACATTGACATAGTTACCATCCTCTTGTTAGTTGGTTAGGAGTGAGGTAAATATGAAAAGAATTCTGCCCCTAAAACAGACTGCTATTGGGGGTATAATAGGGTCTAAATCGGTATTTACCTATGAAAAACATACACTTAAGCGTCTTTGAAGAGCTAAAAAAACAATTACTTAATTTTCCAAGAAATACTTTTTATGATCATTGTCTAAGAGTAATAGTTGACGCACAGCTCAACAAACTAAAATATTCAGACGAAGAGTTTGAGCCTGAGAAATTATCGAGGCAAGTCATTTACGCCAAAGCTAGGGGCGTAAATGAAAATACTGTGAGTAGTCAAGTTGCTAAAAATAAGATAAAAACGGATAGATTAAATGTAGAGTTAGCAAGGTTTATTGAGTCACAACCAGACTGTGAACAGGCGTTTAATGATATAGGGTATTTGCCAGAAGTTATTTCATCTGTATCAGAAGGTGGTGCCAAGAACAGAACCTTAGTATGGATGAGTGTTAAGGCTATTGAAAACGAGGAAGTAGATGAAGAGCAGATAACTGGATCTGCCGCCATTGACTCTGATGACATTGAAGATAATGAAGATAATGAAGATAATGAAGATTTAAGCAGTGTTACTTATGAGCGCAAAGCGGCTTCTGAGATTAAGTCCTCTTTATTCACTCGTCTTTTCTTCAAAAAAGGTGAGCTCAAGATGCTGAGTATTAGCGGAATCTCGCTTATGTTATTACTAATGCTAAGTGCTCTGCTGGATATTTTGATTGTCATATACTCAATACTAGTCCTTTTGTTATTAAGTGATTTACCAAGCTTTAAACTTTGGCAAGCTATGGTTTTCGTGGTGTTTATTCCTTTTGCTTATCTTAACTGGCGATATTTTCTTATGCCGTTACAGTCGCTACCTCAACATCGCGTGATTAAAGCGCCTATGTTCTTTGCTAATATTAATGCTGATAATACGGATATTGAGATGTACCGAGACAAAGATAAGCTCAACATAGCAAGGGTCACAGAATTCACTGCAACCTGTCCTATTTGCTCTGGAGTAATAGAGCTGGCGAATGGCAAGCCTGATCAAAAGGTACCGCTAGTAGGGCGCTGTAAGGAAGCGCCGTATGCTCATGTTTATAGCTTTGATCGGATGACGATGAAGGGTTACTTTTTGGGTGTGTCAAGATATTTGACAGGTGAAACACAGAATAGTTGAGATAGCATCAACACTGTTATTAGTACAGTACCGATTTCATTATTAAAGCCATAGCATGGCTTGTTTTTAAGTGATCAATGTGATCAAGCAGGCTGGGATACTAATCAAAAACTGGATGAGAAAGAATAATTATCATGCAAAAATTCAATAGAACATTAATTTGTAAAGTGATGCTAGTGGGATTATCGTGTGGGCTAACCTTATCAGCTACTGCTGATCTTGGTATCGTAAGTAAGTTGGTAAATAACGGTATAGCGACTACTCAAGCTACTCTTGGCCACATGTACCTTACTGGAGATGGTATTAGTCAAGATGATGTTAAAGCATTTGAAAAGACTAAAGAAGCTGCTTATAGAGGTAGAGTGTTTTCTCAATATGCACTTGGAGAGATGTATAGTAATGGCATAGGCGTACGTCAAAATTATGCTAAGGCTATTGAGTGGTATGAAAAGGCTGCCAAACAAGGTAATGCTGAAATTCAATATAATCTTGGAACGCTTTATCAGAATGGCGAAGGTATTCCGCAAGATTATTATAAAGCAGTGGAATGGTACCGGAAGTCAGCTGATCAAGATTTTGTATTGGCTCAGTACAATTTAGCTGCAATGTACTATGAGGGTCAAGGAGTAAGTCAGGACTACGCAGAAACACTGAAATGGCTAAGAAAAGCTGCCGATCAAGGATATGCTAATGCTCAAAACAATATCGGTGACATGTATGAAACTGGCAAAGGGGTTGAGCTCAATGATAAAAAAGCAGCCGAATGGTATCTAAAAGCTGCAAATCAAGAAATAGCCGCAGCGCAGAACAGTCTTGGCTTGATGTACTTTGAAGGCAGAGGTGTCGAGCAAGATAAAGTCAAATCACAAGAGTGGTATATCAAATCTTGTGATAACGGATATGAGCCTAGTTGTGCTGAATATGTTTTATTGAGTAGGTAACACGGGAGGTTCCCGAGCCTTTCCTAAAAACTGTGTAACTGCTTATAATCCACTAACCGGAGAATAAGCAATGACTACTCAATCTGACATTAAAAAACTGGCCGAGCAAATGGCTGGTAGCATGAAAAGCTTTGATGACATCAAAGACTTCCAAAAGCAGCTCATGCAATCCTTTATCGATACTGCCTTAGAGGCTGAGATGGAAGACCATCTCGGCTATCCCAAGCATGAAAAGGCGGATAAACCTAATAAGCGTAACGGTCACACTAAAAAGACCGTCCGCAGTGACACAGGCGATCTTGAGATCTCCACCCCAAGAGACCGTCATGGTGACTTTGAACCTACACTCGTGCGCAAGCATCAAACCCGTATTAGTGGCCTTGATGACAAGATCATATTCCTTTACGCCAAGGGTCAAACCACCACCGAGATCGTAGAGAGCATTAAAGAGCTCTACGATGTCGACATCTCAAGCTCTCTTGTCTCAAGAGTCACCGATAACATATTAGAGGACATCACCGCTTGGCAGAACCGGCCGCTGAGCAGTGTTTATCCTATCGTCTATTTGGACTGCATCGTCGTGAAGATACGTCAAGACAAGCAGATCATCAACAAGGCGATCTATCTGGCCTTAGGCGTGGGACTCGACGGCAGAAAAGAGCTGCTTGGTATGTGGCTCTCAGAGAATGAAGGCGCTAAGTTCTGGCTAGGCGTTCTCACTGAACTACAAAACCGCGGGGTACAAGATATCCTCATTGCCTGTGTCGATGGTTTAAAGGGCTTCCCTGATGCTATCAACACCGTTTATCCAAACGCTCAGGTTCAGCTGTGTATCGTGCATATGCTGCGCTATTCAATGAAGTTTGTGCCATGGACGGATAAGAAGAAAGTAGCGGCTGATTTAAAAGCCATCTACGGAGCTGATACGCTTGAGATAGCCGAGGCCAATCTTGAACACTTTGATGAGACTTGGGGCACAGAGTACCCGCACGTGGTCAAGTCTTGGCGCAATAACTGGGAGGGCTTAACGGTGTTCTTTAATTACCCTAAAGACATCAGAAAAGCCATTTATACCACCAATGCTATTGAGTCTTTAAACAGCGTGATTCGGACAGCGGTGAATAAGCGTAAGGTGTTCCCCTCTGATCAGGCAGCATTCAAAGTGGTGTACTTAGCCACCCAGCAGGCATCCAAAAAGTGGTCGATGCCAATCCGTAACTGGACGTCTGCTCTGAATCGTTTTATGATTATGTTTGATGATCGTATCAGCAGGCATTTAATCTAAATGGCAGTTACACAGAATCTGGGATGGTCTCAGGTTCCCAAAAACTGTATAACTGCTCACAACCTTCTATCCATAAAAAAGCCACCTTGCAAAATGCTAAGGTGGCTTTTTTGAATTATTAATCATCAAGTGCAGTTGTTCATATGCTGTGCTTCTGCCAGATCTGGGTTACGACAATCGGCTAACGGATCATATCCGTCGTCATAACCTGAACGTTCAATCACGAATTTACGCAGATCAGCATCTGTGCCGCCACCAAGTGTAAAATCATTTAATAAATCTACCATGTCTTGTGACACTTCAATATCATTATTAACGAGGTAATCAATGTGTGCTGCTTGCGTTGGTGTCAGTAGTTCGGTCGTTTCTACAGCGTGATCACCGGTTCCATTATCGTAGTAGTCATCATTTGAGATCTCATGAGTAGTTTCACTCATGTCTGATATGGATGTCATGTCAGCATCCAATTGATCACTTAGATCTTGGAATATATCATCATATGTTTCACTTGCAACCTCTTCATCAATCAAGCCGAAGTCAGCGACAGATGAGTCTTCGATGTTCTTATTAGAATTTTTGGTGGTGTTCTAAAAAGTATGCTGGCATCAGACGTAGCCATAATTGACATAAAAGAACACCAGATCGAATACTTTAAAGTGATTATCAAGCTTTTTTGAGAAGCAACAAGTCTTTCTAACCGATCGTCTTAATCGGTGTCTAAGACGGCAGTTATTACCTTCTATACCTACCGTATGCTGTTTGCCAACTCGTTTGTTATCACCTTTAAAGGCCGTTATGAAACTGTCCCAATTGTCCATGCTAATAGAGTCATAGCTCACTTTAAGTTGCTTAAGACGTGCTCTTAGTTTCTGAGCCGTTTTTAAGTCACGCTTGCCCCAGACATAAGCGACAATCTCATTAGTAGCACGGTCATAAGCATAAATAAGCCAAACTTTACGCTTCTTGCGATATACGTAAATCCAGAACTCATCAACCTCTAAGCGTTCATAGTAGCGCTTCTTAGGTACAATCTTGTAAATGGATGAGCCTATAGTACTAAGCACTTTTCCAATACTAACCTTGGCTATAACGGCTATGTCTCTAACGCCGCAACCTCGGACAGTCATCAGTCGTATGAGATCTTCTATTCTAGAGTGACAGCCGTTATAGGTTACCGCATGATCGCCAATAAACTGGCGTTTGCAGTCCTTACATTGGTAGTTCTGCTTGCCATAGCTTTTTATGCCGTTTTTCTTTAAACTGGGACTGTGACAGTCGGGGCAATTGATCTGTATTTGTGTCTTCATAACCTCAAATATATCATCTTGCTTCGGCTGTCACCCTTCCTTTATTACTCCAGCATACTTTTTGATACACCACCGAATTTTTATCTTTTGAGTCTAACGAAAAGGAAATTCTTGTGACTTTCCAGCTAAGACCGTCTCTATGCATGATCACATCTAATGACTCATCCGAATCATCGGCATCAATGATCTGAACTTTGAATCGATTAAATGACAGGTAGCCAGTTTTATAATCAATATCTTCATTGTCGATTTTAGCCTTGTCTTCCGAGCTGTCATTACTTGAGTCAAAATCCAATTTTTGCCCTTGAAGCATTAATGCAACACCATCAGGTGTGATCAAACCATCAACGAGTGGGTCTATCATTGCAGCGGCTAACATAGTTCCTAAAGCCTCAAAGCCATCTTGCTCATCACTTGCAGCAAGCTCTTCAACCATAGCGGCTTTGACTTGATCCTTTATACTTTGCTTAACGCTAGGGAAATCAATATACCCTGACAGCTTATCTGCGTCTTTCTGTTCAGCAGCATTTTTAATGTTATAAAAAGCTATATATGGTGAAGCGTAAAGGTAAATCGCAAATATAACCAACAAGCCTGCCAGCCAAGGTAAAAGCTTTTTCAAAAAATCTCTCCTGAATTTTTAATAATATTAAAAGACGATGAAGCAATACGGATAGCTAACGCTTAGTCTGAAATGCTTAGCTGATATGCTGAAGAAATGTGATCCTCGCCAGTTTTCTGTACTTATATAGGTTTACATAGTAGTAACATTTAGAAATTAATGCTAACATTAGTTGACTTGTAAAACAATTTAATAAACTTCTATTTATCAAAAATACCTTTTAGTATTCGACAGGAACTTCACCGTTGTCGTCCGTACGATAATATTCTTAGGTCTATATAAATTCTGAGTCCAGCAAAATAAAAATTAACCATTGTTTATGATCTATATTGAGTACGAGATAACAGTTCCTTCCAAAAATGAGTTGATAGATAAGCTTGCTTAAAAGCACAATCTCGCTAAAATTGTTACCACAAAACAAATCACTTTCTTGTACGGCTAACCATGCATTCATTGCATGGTTAGCTATCAGAACATAGAGAACAAAAAAACATGGCTAAAACACCGGTAAGCAAAAAAGATAAAACAGACAATGGTAATTTTGAATAAGCTCTTTGGGATGCGGCCAACAAGCTACGAGGTAGCGTCGAATCATCAGAATATAAGCACATCGTCCTTAGCCTGATTTTCTTAAAATTCATCAGTGATACTTTTGAGCAGCAGCGCCAAAAGCTCATCGATACAGGCTATGAAAAGCATATCGATATGGTGCAAGCCTATACCAAAGATAATGTGTTCTATTTGCCAGAAGAAAGTCGCTGGAGTTTCATTCAGCAGAATGCCAAGCAAGAAGATATCGCGCTTAAAATCGATACGGCGCTTAGCACGATTGAAAAAACCAACCAATCGCTTAAAGGTGCATTACCTGATAACTACTTCTCGCGTTTGGGCTTAACGGCCAGTAAGCTTGCCGCCTTGATTGATGTGGTCAATAACATCGACACCATCGGTAACCCAGAAGAAGACACGGTAGGGCGCGTGTACGAATATTTCTTGGGTAAGTTTGCCGCGACTGAAGGCAAAGGCGGTGGTGAGTTCTATACGCCCAAGTCCGTGGTCAGGTGGTGTATCAGAAAGTATGCTGAGGAAATAAAGGAGGGTGACAGCCAAAGCAAGATGATATATTTGAGGTTATGAAGACACAAATAGATATCAGCTGTCCCGACTGTCACAGCCCCAGTTTAAAGAAAAACGGCATAAAAAGCTATGGTAAGCAGAACTACCAATGCAAGGACTGCAAACGTCAATTCATAGGTGACCATGCCTTAACCTACCAAGGCTGTCACTCTAGAATAGAAGACATCATACGGCTGATGACGGTTAGAGGTTGTGGCATCAGAGACATTGCTGTTGTCATGTCTATCAGTATTGGTAAAGTATTGAGCACCATAGGCTCATCTGTTTATAAGATCGCGCCTAAAAAGAGCTACTATGAACGCTTAGAGGTTGATGAGTTTTGGACTTACGTGTATCGCAAGAAGCGTAAAGTCTGGCTCATCTACGCTTATGACCGTGCTACCAATGAGATTGTCGCTTATGTTTGGGGCAAACGTGACTTAAAAACGGCTAAGAAGCTAAGAGCACGTTTAAAGCAGTTTAAAGTCAGCTATGACTCTATTAGTATGGACAACTGGGATAGCTTTAAAACCGCCTTTAAAAGTGATAACAAACGAATTGGCAAACAACATACGGTAGGTATAGAAGGTAATAACTGCCGCCTTAGACATCGATTACGTCGAGCCGTTCGAAAGACCTGTTGCTTCTCAAAAAAGCTTGATAACCACTTTAAGACGTTTGATTTGGTGTTCTTTTATGTCAATTATGGTTACGTCTGATGACAGCATACTTTTTAGAACACCACCCGTGGTCAATCTCATTGCAGAAATGGTTGAGCCGTATCAAGGCAAAATCTATGATCCCTGCTGCGGTTCAGGCGGTATGTTCGTCCAGTCCATCAAGTTCATCGAAAGTCACCACGGCAATACTAAAGACGTGTCTATCTATGGGCAAGAGTACACCAGCACGACCTACAAGCTTGCTAAGATGAACCTTGCCATTCGTGGTATCTCTAGCAACTTGGGTGATGTGGCAGCCGATACGTTCTTTAAAGATCAGCACGAAGACCTCAAAGCTGACTTCATTATGGCGAACCCACCTTTTAACCAAAAAGACTGGCGTGCGGCTGATGAGCTGGTCGATGACCCACGCTGGGCAGGCTATCCGACACCGCCGACGGGCAATGCCAACTATGCGTGGATATTGCACATGATATCCAAGCTCTCTGAGCATGGTACAGCAGGTTTTGTACTGGCCAATGGCTCGATGTCTACCACCACCAGTGGTGAAGGCGAGATACGTGAGCAAATCATCAAAAACGATCTGGTCGATTGTATGATTGCGCTACCGGGGCAGTTGTTTTATACCACGCAGATTCCGGTGTGTTTATGGTTTATCAGTAAAGACAAACAAGCCAAATCCGCTGACAGCCAAGCTCGTGGATTGCGTAATCGCACAGGCGAAACGCTGTTCATCGATGCACGTGCTATCGGCAGCATGATTAGCCGTACTAATAAAGAACTCACGAAAGATGATATCGAAGCCATTGCCAAGACTTATCATGCATGGCGTGGTGAAAAGGAAGCAGGCGGTTACGAAGCCTATAGCGATGAGGCAGGCTACTGTAAATCTGCAAGCCTAGATGATATCAAAGCCAATGATTATGTGCTCACCCCTGGGCGCTATGTCGGTGCTGCGGCTATAGAAGATGACGGCATATCGTTTGAGACTAAAATGCTGGATCTAAGCCAAACTCTGTATGCACAGATGCAAGAGTCACAGAAGCTCGATGCGACGATTCGTCAGAACTTGGAGGTGTTGGGTTATGGCGAGTGATTGGATAAAAACTACGTTAGATGATGTATGCATTAAAATAACTGATGGTGCTCACAAAAGTCCAAAGTCTGTTGACTCTGGAAAACCAATGGCATCTGTAAAAGATTTGGAGTTCTATGGTCTGAATCTTGAAACTGCGCGTCACATATCAGAAGAAGATTATGATGACCTAGTTAAACAAGGTTGTAAGCCAGAACTAGGTGATGTATTAATCGCAAAAGATGGCAATAGTGCATTAGACACAGTATGTACTTTTGAAAAAGATGCTGAAGTTGTACTTTTATCCTCGGTTGCAATACTAAGACCTAATCCTGCGAAAATTAACTCAAGATTTCTCAAATATTATTTCTTATCCTCTCGAACTGTAGAGTATCTGAAAAGAAATTTCATATCTGGTGCTGCTATTCCTCGTGTAGTTTTAAGAGATTTTAAGAAAGCTGAAATATCACTCCCCTTGATGCCCGAACAAAAAGCTATCGCTCACATTCTCGGCTCTTTAGACGACAAAATCGAGCTAAACCGCCAAATGAACGAAACGCTAGAGGCGATGGCGCAGGCATTGTTTAAGAGTTGGTTTGTCGATTTTGATCCTGTTATTGATAATGCGCTCGCAGCTGGTAACGCCATTCCTGATGAGTTCACCGAACGTGCCGAGCAACGTAAAGGCATTGAGAAAAAATACAGTTCAGATATTCAGGACTTGTTTCCTGATGAGTTTGAACTCACTGAGGAAATGGGGTGGATTCCGAAGGGGGGGGAAGTAACACCACTTGCAGCATTAATAAAATTAACTGGAGGTGGTACGCCAAAGACATCAATTCCTGAATATTGGAATGGCGATATTCCTTGGTTCTCGGTTGTAGATGCTCCGTCCTCATCTGATATTTTTGTTCTCGATACTGAAAAACACGTTACCAGTTTAGGTGTAGAGAACTCATCAACTAAAATTTTATCTGTTGGAACAACAATTATTAGTGCACGAGGAACAGTTGGTAAATGTGCCATGGTTTCGCGTCCAATGGCTATGAATCAATCATGCTATGGAGTTTCAGGGAATGAAGGTATTTCTAATACTTTCGTTTATTACTTTGTGTTTCCAAGCGTATCAGAGCTTCAGAGAAAAGGGCATGGATCTGTGTTCAACACCATTACTGGAGATACATTTAAATCCATTAATGTAGCATTTAGCGGTGGACGTTTAACACGGGAGTTTGACAATTTAGTAAGTCCTTACTTTGAAAAAATATTAGCAAATAGTCTTCAAGCAAAAACCCTATCAAAACTCCGCGACACCCTTTTACCTAAGTTAATGTCAGGTGAGTTGCGTATTTCTGATGTTATTTTTTAGGAGGAGCTTTGCTTACCTATCTAAGCCTGGTTTACTGACATGCTGAGCAGAATTATAATCAAAAATACAATATAGCGAGAGAAGATATGCAAAATAAAGTTCCACTACCTACAGATAATATATATAAGTTCTTTGCTCTTTTCGGGTTGATACTTTTAATCTTTAGCTTAGGTGCGACCACATATATTACGAAAGAAGCTAATGTTCAGCTTATAGATATTGCTATTCAATTAGATAATGCAAATAGTAACAATCTTTCAGACGAAACTAAAAATATTACAAAAGGATATAGAGATGTCATAGTTTCAGATAGAGAAGGCTTTAAAGGTTTATTAATTGGACTTGCTTTATTTGGAACTATCCTTGGTTTATTCGGTTTTTATAAATGGATAGGTAAAATACAACCTCAGCAAGATGAGTTGATTGCTCTTCAATTGAAAAAAGAGGGGCACGAAGTAATCGAGTATGCTAAAAAAGATGAGTTGCTAGAGCTTCAAATTGAGAAAGAAAAACTTGAAATTGAATTGCTTAAAAAGAAGCAATAATAAAATATTATTGCTCTTTTCAAAAATATAACAAAGGACGAAGCATTGAAATTCACCGAAGACAGGCTTGAACAAGCCATTATCGAGCTACTAGTGGCTGAAAGCTATCCACATACGGTTGGCGAAGCACTCGACCGTAATCCTGACGATGTGCTGATTAAGTCTGATCTTCGACAGTTTCTAGCCACTCGCTATAAAGATGACTTGATCACAGAGTATGAGATTGAGTCCATTATTCATAAGCTTGAGTACCTTCCGGCGTCTGATCTGTACGATACCAATAAAGCCATCATGAAATTTGTCGCTGATGGATTTTTCTTGAAGCGTGAGGACTATACCCAAAAAGACTTATATATCCAGCTCATTGATTATGAAGCACTCGATAACAATTGCTTTCGCATCATTAATCAGATGGAAGTACAAGGCTTTGAGCTGCGTATTCCTGATGGCATTCTTTATATCAATGGCTTGCCACTGGTGGTGTTTGAGTTTAAGAGCAGCATCCGTGAAGATGCCACCATGTTTGATGCCTATAACCAGCTGACCACTCGCTATAAGCGTGATATTCCAGAGCTGTTTAAATACAATGCCTTATGCGTCATTAGTGATGGAGTCAACTCAAAGATGGGTTCCTTCTTTGCCCCGTATGAGTTCTACTACTCTTGGCGCAAAGTCACTGGCGATGAAAAGCTTGAGAAAGACAGTATCCATTCCTTACTAACCATGATCAGCGGATTATTTGATAAAGCACGTTTGGTTGATGTCATCCGCAACTTCATCTATGTGCCTGACAAATCAAGCTTTGATGCGAAAATCGTCTGTCGTTATCCGCAGTATTATGCAGCTACCAAACTGTTTGATAATATTAAACGTCATATGAAAGTGCTTGATGTAAACGGCAAGTTTGATGAGAGCGATGCTTTACGAGATGGAAAGGGTGGTACGTACTTCGGTGCCACTGGCTGTGGTAAGAGTTTTACCATGCTATTTCTCGCACGTCTGCTGATGCGTGACGTTGAGCTTGGCAGTCCAACCATTATCTTAATCACTGATCGCACCGATTTAGACGGTCAGCTGTCTGAAACATTTACCAATGCCAAGACCTATATCGGCGATGACAATATCATCAGTGTCGAAAGTCGAGCGCATCTACGCGAACAGTTAAAAGGTCGCAGAAGTGGCGGTGTGTTCTTGACAACCATCCATAAGTTCACTGAAGACTTAGCCCTACTGACCGAGCGTACCAACGTCATCTGTATCTCAGATGAAGCGCACCGCAGCCAAATTAATCTCCAGCAAAAGGTCACCGTCACCGAAGATGGAGTGAAAAAGACTTACGGCTTCGCTAAGTACCTACATGATTCATTACCCAATGCCACATACGTTGGCTTCACAGGTACACCGATTGATGCCACCTTAGATGTCTTCGGTCCAGTCATTGATAGCTATACTATGGTCGAGTCGGTATTCGACGAAATTACCGTGCGTATTGTCTATGAAGGCCGCGCTGCCAAAGTGCTACTCGATAGCAAGCAGCTTGATGAAGTAGAGAAATACTATCAAGAAAGTGCTGACGCTGGCACCAATGAGTATCAGATAGAGAAAAGTAAAAAAGCCATGGCGAGCATGTCTACCATTCTTGGTGATCCCGACCGCATCAGAGCCATTGCTGAAGACTTTGTGACACATTATGAAGCGCGAGTAGAAGAGGGCACGACGCAAAAAGGCAAGGCGATGTTTGTCTGTAGCAGTCGTGAAGCTGCTTATCAATTATATAAAGACATTATAGAGCTGCGTCCCGAATGGGATGAAGTAAGAGCGTGTGAGGAAGGCTCAACATTATCAGAGAGCGACAAGAAAAATGTCATGCCCATGGAGCGCGTCAAGATGATCATGACTCGCAACAAGGATGATGAAAAAGGTATGTGGGACAATCTGGGTAATAAAGACTACCGCAAAGAGCTGGATCGTCAGTTTAAAAACGGCAAATCTAACTTTAAGATCGCCATCGTCGTCGATATGTGGCTCACAGGCTTTGACGTACCATTTCTCGATACCATCTATATAGATAAACCCCTACAAAAACACAGCCTGATTCAAACCATCTCACGGGTTAACCGTAAGTTTGAAGGCAAAGAAAGCGGCTTAGTGGTTGATTACATCGGCATCAAAAAGCAGATGAACCTTGCGCTCTCGCATTACACTGGTGGTCAGGTTCAAAACCTAGACGATATCCAAAAGTCAGTCGTGGTGGTGAAAGACCATTTGAATCTACTGGATACCGTCTACCATAAGTTCGACTCCACCCTGTACTTTAACGGCACGCCTTTAGAGCAGCTCAATTGCTTGAATGCAGCGGCTGACTTTGCATTGCAATCCAAAAAGCTAGAAAAACGCTTTATGGATTTAGCCAAGCGTCTTAAGTCTGCCTATGATATTTGCGTGGGTAGTGAAGCACTCACCAAGACTCATAAAGACAAGATTCATTACTACCTAGCTATTCGTACCATCATCTTTAAAATCACCACTGGCGGCGCACCTGACGTTGAACAGATGAACCAAAAGGTACGTGATCTGGTAAAAGACGCGCTGATCAGTGATGGCGTAGAAGAGATCTTTAAGCTCGGTGATAACACCGATGGTGAGTTCGATATCTTCGATGAAGACTATCTCGCCAAGCTTGAAGTGATTAAGCAACCTAACACCAAGTTAGAGCTACTACAGCAGCTCCTCGCTAAAGCCATCGGTGAGCTGAAAAAGACCAACAAGGTAAAGGGCGTCGATTTCAGTAAGAAGATGAATGCACTCGTTGAGAAGTATAACGACCGTGACGAGCAAGACTTACTACGTGCTGAAGTCATTGGTGATTTCTCTGATGAAATCATCAAGCTGTATCACGAGCTGCGCGAAGAGATGGTATCGTTTGGAGAGATGGGTATCGACTTTGAAGAAAAAGCGTTTTACGACATCCTGCTGTCACTGGCACATAAGTATGACTTTACCTATCCAGAAGACAAACTGCTTGAGCTGTCAAAAGAAGTGAAAAAGCTCATCGATGAGAAGGCTAAATACACTGACTGGAATAAGCGCGATGATATCAAAGCGGAACTACAGTTTGATTTGATGATATTGCTCGATGAATGGGGCTATCCACCTGTTGATTCAAAAGAAGTGTATAAAGAGATATTTGAGCAGGCTGAGAACTTTAAGAAAAACAGGGTGGTTTAGTTATACTTAGACAGAGTTTGGTATGACCTCTTTGAGTTTGCAAAGCATGGTTATGCTAACTTCATCATGTAAGGCATGGCTACCTGACTCAAGTGAATCAGCCTTCGATATAGTCGGGGCGGTTCACTTTCCAGTTGCAAGCTTCTGACGAGGGTTGGAATATTACCAACAAAAAATGACTTTAGCTATTGAATCATCCCGTAGGGAAGTTTTGATAGCTAAAGTCATTTTTCATTCTTAACCAGAGAGATATGATCATCAGATACTAAAACAGAATAATATTGATCATGACATTAGGTGCATATAAGAAATTATAATAGCTATTTATAAAACTATTGCTTCACGAACCGTAAAACGCTTTATTACCAAGGCCTACAACACACATAGTAGTTCATAAAAAGCTAAAGCATCCATCGAAATACGCCTCTTATTAGAGATCAATCTGCCTAAAAGTAGTGGAAAATCCAACACGTTTGATAGCAATACAACACCTCCATCATTCATCTTCCTATCACTAAAATTCATAATCATTCTAGATATCTTAATATACATACCTAACAGAAGGGGTCAGTTCTATCGTAGCCGCAATAATTACTTCATCAATAAAAAGGTACTATCGTTATAACTATACCTCTTTAGATACCATATACGCTAAAAAGGCATTTTTTAGATATAGTGTGTTTTTCAATCTATTTAGGCATTAAAATACTATTCCTTATTTCTCAATAGCTCCAATACCTTATTCTCTCCAAGCTGAGCAATCAACGCTTGTAACTGTGCAGTAGGATTAGCCTTTACGTCTGTATTCACTTTAAACTCTGCCGTATCTCTACCTTCTCTTAAAGCGTCTAAATAGTCTGCCCACCTTTGCATCATATCACTACGGTCATCAATGTACTCAAATCGACTATAAGCCCCTCCATTAGGATCTTTAGTCGTATGACCCAATGCCATCTCTACAAGCACTAGAGAGTACTTTAACTGCTCTTGCAGTATGGTCTTAGCTGTCGCTCTAAAGCCATGAGCGCAATGTCTATCCTTATACCCTAAATCCTTTAGACGCTTATTAGCAGTCGCATCAGAGATAATCTGGTGCTTTTTTGCCGTCTGGCTAAAAAAGACATATTCTGTATGTCCATTAACCTTTTGTTGTTCACGCAATATAGCTACAGCTTGATCAGGTAGGGGAACAACCATGTCCTTGACCATATTTACCTTGCCTTGACCCTTCAATGGCTTTAATTGCCACCTGCCAGCCTCTAGGTCTAGATCTGCCCAGCGCATACGTCTTAGGTCACCATTACGAACAAAGAGAAGCGCTAATAGCCTAAGAGAGTTTATGGTGTTTGGATCACCTTCTATTGTTTCAATATCTCTAAGAAGTTCAGCCAAGTCCGGCGGTTTAGTAACCGCAGGACGATGACCGTAACTTGACTTAGCCAACTGACTCTTAATGAGTGCCGCAGGATCACTCGTACAGAAGCCTCGTGCCCCAGCATAGACAAACACATCACTGGCAATACCAGCACAGCGTACAGCCTTATCTGTAGGCTTACCATCCTTGTTTAATGAGTTGGCTTGAATGTCTAACAGGACTTCAAGCATTTTAGGAGATGTGATGTCGCTGATTGGCTCGTCACCAATATATTGGCATATAAGCTCAAGACGACCTTTCTTGCGAATGAGAGTATTACTCTTCTGAGTTTGGTCTAAGCTATCGAAATACTCCCATGCAAAGTGATTAAAAGAGTTTTTATTTTTACTAATAAGACTTTTCTTTATCTCTTCACGATGAAATTTTGGGTCAATACCTTTGCTTAGTAGGTCTTCATATTCACGCCAAACTTCACAGGCACGAGCATACGAGGTACTTGGATATATACCGATGGAGATAATACTTTGCTTAGGATTTGAAGGTGGGTAGTAGCGATACATCCATGATTTGGTTTCAGTAGGACGTACCATTAAGAATAGCTTAGGATGGTTTTTGACAGGAACGAAGTATTTTTTATCTTCAGGCTTATGGCTGCTGATGCTTCGGTCTGAACTGATCGCTTTTCTTTCCATATCCTAGATCTCCATGAGTAGACTCAAAACTCGGTATACTTGACAGTATACTCAAAGTGCATGGATTGGGATAGATAGAGCAGGACAGTATGGAACGCCAGATACAACAAAGCCCCTGATATCAGGGGCTTTAGCTGTTCTATAAGATAGTATAGGACTATGTAATGGTACCCGGAGCCGGACTTGAACCGGCACGCTATTACTAGCGAGGGATTTTAAATCCCTTGTGTCTACCAATTTCACCACCCGGGCAAAACTTGTATTATCTAAAAGTAAGCTTTCTACTTGTTAGATAGTGGTCGCTATTATAAGCATTTATATTAATAAAGCAAGCTAAAATTAATATAATATGAATAAAATTTTAACCTAAATAATTGGAGGCTGAGGTCGGAATCGAACCGGCGTTAACGGAGTTGCAGTCCGCTGCATGACCACTCTGCCACCCAGCCAATCAAGGACGCCTATATTAGCAAATATAATTTAAATTACAAGTTATTTTTTAGCTAGATGCGAATTATCTACTCAATTCTCCTTATTTGACCATAAATTAATGGCTATTCAAAGTATTAAGAGGTCAAATTAAGCTATTATCAAGCTTAAAATTAGGAATGGTTCGTCAAAAAACATCATAATTATCAAACACACAACGAAATAATATCTTTATTATTTCGTTGTGTGTTTGATAAAACGAGATAGGGAATAGATAGTGTTTTAAAAAGGTCTTGTTTGAGCTAAAAAGGAGACCGTTTATTATCGAAAAATCAGCGTTATATGTCTGTCATTAAAGCGCTGCAAATGAGAGTTTATGAATAAGTGCGCTTAATGAGAGAGTCGAGCATAAAACTTTATAGGTCTGAATAATTTGAATAGTAAGTGACTCTGTTATCACGCAAAAAACCCGCTAATCCTAAGCCATAACGCTCAGCGACACGCACTGCGGTACTGGTAGGTGCAGACATACCGACTAGCCAAGGGATGCGCCCACGAATCGATTTTTGTATCAGTTCAATCGATAGGCGCGAGGTCATAAGGACGCAGCTAATCTCTATTTTATTGCGCAGTTGCCAACCGATCAGCTTATCAAGCGCATTATGGCGTCCTACATCTTCGAATAGGTATAGCTGCTGATTATACATCGTCGCAGCGGCGTGTACGGCACCAGTCAATTGGTGAGTATGCTGCATCGCATCGACTTGCTGGCGTATTGCTAATAGACAGTCAAGACTTGGTGTATCTGCCTTTTGTCTGTTTTGACGATAGATACTCAAGTCAGGCAGTGCTTGTGTTAGCCCTGTGATGCCGCATATACCACAACCTGTACGCCCTGCTAGCTGACGTTTTTGCGCTTGGATACGCTGATGGCAACGCTGGTTTAGTACTAGCTCCACCACATAAATGTCATAATCTTGCAGTGACGATAAGCTTTGTTCAAATGCTGCAGATTCAAAAATTTCATCCGTAGCATCTCTTATAAATCGTTCCTTTATAAATGAATCTTGCGTGAGATTTTGATAATCTGCAATATCATTCAGTTGGGTAACTTCCCAATCAAGCAGCTCATGACTATGCTGAATTAAGCCTTCGCTAGACAAAAAGCCGACGGCTAAATACTCTAGCTGGTGAGGGCTTGCCATCAGTACCGCATAGTGAATACCATTGATAACGATAGCAACCGCAGCTTCCACTGCTAAGCTCGCTGATTGGCAGTCGATACTGATTTGCTGCATATGGGTCTGTGCAATATTAGTCTTAGCAACACGGGTCTCAATAATGTTGTTAGAGTTATACTTATCTGTCGGATAATGATGCTTTTGCGCCCAATGATTACGTGCAAGCGGCGTTGCAGATGACTCTATAGTTTCTGACGTCTTATCTGTTAGGGTGTTTACCGAAAAATTATCGCTATATTTTGCGTCAGTTTCAGTATCACTTTGGGCAATCATAATACCTCGTTATATCGTATGGTCATTACCAAAATTATCATCTCCTTTAAATATATGCATCATTCAATGATTCGCCCGTTGCTGACTATGCATGATCGGTCGTAACAGCATTTGCCTCAACGCGTTGCAAAACAACGGTCGTCGATTTATACGCTGGTATGTGAGAGTCTGGTGCATGCGTGTCTAAATCAAATAAATCATTACATTCAGGATAATAAGTTGCGACAGCGTTAGCGGCGATATCCATCTCAGTCAATACTAACGGCCCTAGCGTGCGTGGCTGAGCGGTACCGTCTGTGTTATTTGAACCATTTGAGCTGGCATGGCGAGATACCATTACTCGGTCACCTGCTTGCCAACCCAAACGAGTCATTTCATCTGGGTGCATAAACAACACATCACGGCGAGTGGTTTGGCGATAGCGATCTTCAAATCCGAAAATCATGGTATTAAATTGGTCATGGCTACGGACACTGGTCAATTGCCAAATTTTTTGTTCATTGTTTGGCGCACTATTAGTATTATCATTGGGTTTTTTGTCATGGTGAAAGGCTAAAGAGGTCTCTGCCATTTGTGCTGCGACGTAGGTGATAGGGTATTGTGGTACTTCAAATTGCGCTTTGCCACTGTCAGTATTCCACACACGATGCCGCGCAGAATGGTACAAATGAAAGCCACGCTCGGTTTCGCGAATACGCTGATTAAAGTCTTCAAAACCGTCAATCGCTTGGGCGATATAATCACGAACGATGTCAAAGTCTTCACTCATTGCTTGCCAAGGAATGGACGAATCAGCACCAAGCACATGAGTGGCGATATCTGCCACAATTTGTGCTTCAGACTTCAACGTATCGCTGACAGGTTTCAGGTTGCCTCGAGTGGGTACAATCTGACACATGGAATCTTCGATAGTGGCAAATTGCTCACCTTTGGCAGTAATAATACGTTCGGTACGACCTAAGCAAGGCAGAATAAGATTATTCGCGCCCGGATACAGCATAGTTTCATTAAGTTTAGTACCGACAAAAATATTGAGCTGAGTGGTGGTTAAAGCTTGTTGAATCGCACTAGTATCAGGTGCTGCCACGGCATAATTACCGCCCATACTCATAAATACTTTTAGCTTACCGGTAATCAATGCTTTCGCACCAGAGACCACATCAAAGCCATTTTCTTGCGGCATCGGACGTTCAAACACACGCTAGGCTGTCTAGTAGCTTTTGTGCAGGGCGCTCATGGATGCCCATGGTACGGTCGCCCTGTACGTTAGAGTGACCACGAACGGGAGACGCGCCTGCGCCATCAATACCAATCATCCCCATCAATAATAATAGGTTGGTAATCATCGCTAAATTACCATCGCCTTGGACGTGCTGAGTGATGCCCATACCCCACGTGCAAATGGTCGCAGGACTCGCCGCTACCAGTTTTGCTATATTAATGATTTCCTCTTTACTGATACCAGACCCACGTTCCACATCCGGCCATGATTGTTGGCGGAGCCATGCGTCGAGTGCCTCATATCCTGACGTATGCTCATCGATAAAGCTTTGATCGATTTTATTGTTTTTAGTCAGCCACTTAGCGATACCGGTCAAGAGTGCTGCATCGCCGCCGATCTGAATTTGAATGACCTCATCGACCATCTCATCACTTTGACCAGCTGCCATATGCGTGGGCTTTTGCGGATTTCTAAATTTACGTAAGCCTTGTTCGCGCATAGGGTTGATTGAGAGGATTCGACAGCCTTGCTCGTGAGCATGAGCAAGCATTTCAAGCATGCGTGGATGATTGGTCGCAGGATTTTGTCCAAACATCAATATCAGTTTGGCTTGCTCAAAGTCTTCCAATTTCACGGTCGCTTTGCCAATACCCAACTGTCTACCGAGCATTACCGACGTTGGTTCGTGACACATATTGGAGCAATCTGGTAAATTATTGGTGCCAAAACAGCGCACAAACAGCTGATACATAAAGGCGGGCTCGTTGGTCACACGGCCTGAGGTATAAAATAGCGCCTCATCTGGCGAATCAAGCTGTCCTAACTGCTCAGCGATACATTGATAAGCAGCTTCCCAAGAGATTGGTAAGTAGCGGTCTTGCGCGGCATCATAATATACAGGCTCTGATAAACGACCACTATGCTCAAGCTCATAGCCCGACCAGCCTTGTAATTCAGTGACGCTATGTCGCGCAAAAAACTGCGCATCGGCTTTTTTTGTCATGGTCTCACTAGCAATGACTTTGATACCATTTTCACAGACGTCGATGGCTTTATGTGATTTGTGGTCAGGCCAAGCGCAGCCCGGACAGTCGAATCCGCCTTTAGGTTGGTTGCTTTTTAGCACACTTACGCTACCCCGTAAAAAAGTCTGATAATCCATCAGCTTACGAGTAGAGGAAATCAGCGCAGGCCAACCGGCAGCAGGGTGGGAGTAGACAGGAATTTTGCGCATGACAGACCTCATAGTAAATGGCGGTAGCGAACTTTGATATACAGCAACTATATAGTGACGAGCGAGAAGTTTGTAGAAGCATTAACTTTGACATACTCCCACCACTTTCGCCAAGCTCAAGTGGGGGATTCTAAAAGCAGATGCTCTTAGGCGACTTTCTCACGAAGGTCGCTTGTTTTCTGTTTCAACGGGCGACCCTTACTGCATCCTCCTTCCGCAGACAAAACGGCATGTCCTGCCGCTAATATATTACGAGCCGCATTAAAATCAGCGTTCGCAACATACCTACATTTGACGCACTCAAATTTAGACTGAGTTTGTCTATTCTCTTTAGCAATATGCTGACATTGAGAACAGGTTTGACTGGTGTAGTGTGGGTTTACCTTGATCAGTAACCCACCGCGCCATTGCTGTTTGTACTCAAGCATATTAACCATCATGCCCCAGCCTTGATCTAGGATTGATTTGTTTAATCCCGACTTGGCTTTAACATGACGACCTTTGTTCTCCACCGACCCGCTGGCTGATTTCGACATATTAGCGACCTTTAAATCCTCACAAGCAATCATGGCGTGGTTTTTGCTGATGCGGGTGGTGACTTTATGCAAGTAGTCATGGCGAATATTAGCAATGTGGCTGTGTAGCTTTTGAATCTTGCGGTTTTGCTTTTTCCAGTTTTCACTGAATTTTACTTTCTTTGCTAACCCTCGTTGCAATTTGGCAAGTTTGGGTTGATTGGTTTTAAAACTGTTTTTCGGTTTGATGTACTGACCGTTTGAAGTGGTGAGTAGTTTGCTGATACCCATGTCCAAGCCAATGGCGCTTGTGGCA
Organism: Psychrobacter cibarius; assembly: GCF_904845955.1. Taxonomy (GTDB): domain Bacteria; phylum Pseudomonadota; class Gammaproteobacteria; order Pseudomonadales; family Moraxellaceae; genus Psychrobacter; species Psychrobacter cibarius_B. The sequence continues at coordinate 694,057 of NZ_CAJGYX010000001.1, read as the reverse complement.
TGGTGACGAGGGTTCTCATCCAGTTCTCGCTCCGTACCAAAAGACACGTACCAGTGCCCTGATTTCTTGCTGATGGTGACATTTTTAATTGTACCAATGATGTCTTGCGACTTCCTAAACTTCACCAGGCCAATGCCATTAGGCAGTTTTACTCGATTACCTTCAACACGGCAATATTTATCAAACTGAACCAAGCGAATTGAGTCGCAGCCATCGGATTTGCGCTTAAATCTTGGCATCAACGAGCGTAGCTGGATTTCTGTGCCGTCAGCCAGTTTAAAGAACTTGGGTTTGCGAGGTTTCTTTTTATTGTCTTTTAATCTGGCATGTACTTTAGGATCAAAGAACCGCGACCAAGCCGATGCCAGATCGCGTACTTTTTGTTGTAAAGACACAGCGTTTGAGCTGCTTTTTAGGAAGTTAAAATCAGGATTACTTTTTAAATCTATAATTTTATTAACCAGATTGGTGGCATTAATAAACTCATCTTTAGCAAACATCTCAAATGAGATTGCCAGCATTTGATTCCAAACAAAACGTGCAGAGCCGACAAGATTATTTAAAATAACCTCTTGCTCCGTATTAGGCTCAAGCCTAAATTTATACGCTTTGTTGATTTTCATAAATGCTCGTGGTGAGTTATAAGTATTACAATAATTAATTATTATACTGGATTCAGGCGCATATTATGTAATTTAAACATTGAAAATGATGCGAAATTCACCGCCACCCTAATGTCGGATGGCGTCCTCTTTCGCGGGTTTGATAGATAACAAAAAAACCTTTAAGAAAAATGCATTTTCTTAAAGGTTTATCGTGTCAATGCTCACTCACAAGCGAGCATAGAATGATGTCTGCTAAGTGAAGTCCTCTTAAGTAAAGTCTTTATAAATACCGTCTTCTTAAGATATCAGTAACGCGCGTCTTTAGGTTTTTTACCATTTGGCCAATCATTGACCTTACCAGCAAAGTCAGGGCGCGGCTGATGAGTAAAGAAGTGCGCCACATCGACGGCATCTTGATCGCTCAGCACATTTCCGTGACCCCATAAGCCTTTGGTCTGAATACCCATGGGCATGTTGTATTTTACAAAGGCTGCCGCCTTGTAAGTACGTGCCATACCAGCACCGATATTAAAGGATTCATCGCCCCACAGTGGCGGGAACACGATATCGCCGCGACTGTCTTTGATGCCTTCGCCATTATCACCATGACAAGTTGCACATTGAGCTTTATAAATTTGTTCGCCGCGGACAGGGTCTGGGGTTAATGATTCATCCACTTTACCCGTATTTTGGATATCGACTTTTTGCTCTTTTGGGGTGTTTTGCGATAGCCACTTCATATAAGCCAACATTGCCAGCATTTCAGGGGATTCAGGTTTCAACGGTTTGCCATTCATTGAGCGCTGGAAGCAGCCATTAATACGTTTGGTTAAATCAACTTCCTTACCAGATCGTGGCATCACGCGCGGATAGAAGTTATAACTATTGATGTACGGATCACCCAGTGGAATTTTACCTTGTGAAATATGGCAGCTGTTACAGTTCATTTGCGCGCCCACATGCTCTGGCAGTAAGCGCTTAGTTTCGTTTAATAAGCGTTTACCATAAAATATCTCATCAGCATTTGGTTCATCCAAGATAGCCGTATCTTGCGGCAGCACATAAGTGCCGATATCTTCGTTGGCATCATCAGTGGTGACTAAGCCGTACTCAGGTGCATTCTGCTCGATAGGCTCGGGCTGCGAGCAACCACTACTGATAGCGGCGATACTAAGCGCTGAAGCAGTAAGGATAGCGGTGGTTAAGTTGCCTATGGTCATTTTTTGAGAGATAACGCGAGCAATAGTAGGCAAGTTGAGTGGAGATTTTTTCATTATTTTGCTCCTTTTGTTTGCGCGTCAATACTTAAGTCTGGAGCAATATCCGTACTGGTTTTTGGTTTTTTGGCGAGGAAAGCCCGCATTTTTACCACGTCATTGACATCGATTTCAGGCGCTTGGTTGGTCCAGCTATTGCGGACATAATTGACCACTTCTGCCACATCTGCATCGCTAAGATTGCTGAATTCAGGCATAGTAAATGCCATACGGTCATGTGGAGTTTCAGGCATACGACCACCGCTCAAGGTAATCTGTAAGACCGAATCGGCATTGTTAGAATAAACCGCACTATTGCCATCAAGCGCTGGGAAAATACGCGCGACTCCTTTACCATCGACACGGTGACAAATTTGGCAATATTCGGCGTACAAAATCGAACCGCGCGAATCATAGTCACCATCTAGTAATTTTTGCGTAGTGATGTCTTTTTTCGCAGGCAGTGTGGCTTCTTTGTTTGGTGCTGGCGTTAATGTTTTTAGATAAGATGACATGGCGTTGATGTCGTAGTCGGTCATATACTGGGTGCTATGCTCAACCACTTCGGCCATGGCACCAAAGGCAGCAGTGGTATCAGTACGACCAGTTTTGAAGAAGTCATTTAATTCTGCAACCGTCCAAGTGCCAAGTCCGCGATGCTCACCGCGGATACTTTTGGCGCGCCAACCATCGATGATGGCACCGCTCAAATACTTGTTAGAATCTGCATTACTTAGAGCGATTTCTTGAAAGCCAATACCGCGCCCAGTATGACAAGAGCCGCAGTGCCCAGGACCTTCGACTAAGTATTGACCACGAGTCAATAGTGCGTCGTCTGTCTCAGGGACAAAGTCACGCTTGCGATCAAATAAGACCTGCCAGTATGCCAAGGGCCAGCGCCAGTTTGCTATCGGAGGTAGCTCGCTTTTTAGATTGGCTTGCTTGACGGCTGTGACATCGGACATAAAGAAGGCGTACATCGCGGCTAAGTCTTCTTCTGGCATGAGCTGGTAAGAGGGATACGGCATAGCAGGATATAAGGCTTTATTATCACTGCGTACCCCATGCTTAACGGCATTTTTAAAGTCGGCGAAACTGTAGTTGCCGATGCCAGTTTCTTGATCGGGTGTGATATTGGTCGAGTAAATTGCCCCAAGTGGCGTTAGCATAGGCAGACCGCCTGCATAAGTCTCGCCATCGAGCGTGGTATGACACGCAATACAGTCAGCAGTGCGAGCGATATATTCGCCCTGCTTGATGAGAGCAGGATCAGTGATATTGACCTCGATATCGTTACTGCTGGTGCGCATATTTGGCAGTAATTTCCCAATAATAAAGGCAACCACCAGCCCGATGATGGCTGCTATTATTATAATCAGTGGCCATTTTTTCATAAGCCCGCCCTCCATAAGATATTTTTACCAAGCTTATAATTCATCACCCATATTTCATGAGGTGTATTAATCATTCTTATTGAAATCAAAATTGAAATCGAATATTTGTGACTTAAGCTCAGCGAATTAAAAGTTACACGACTGTCATCTAGTATAGGGTAGCGGGTAATATTGTGATATTGTGGAAAACCACATTATGATTAAGGTTTTTAATTATAATGTACGTTTGGTAGGTCAGATATAAGGCTAGGTGTATGCATAAAAAGTCTAAAATTTGGACTATCTTAAAGGCTTGTTTTATTACCGTGGTAGCATGGGCTGCTTGGTTGCCGCTATCTAATGCCACCGCCCAGACTTACTATTTGGGTGTGCTGGCACCGCAAGGCGAGACAGCCGCACAAAATCGCTGGCAGCCGTGGCTTGACGAGCTTAATGATCAGTTATCAGATGACACCGTGATATTGGTACCTTTGGCGCTGGAAAATTGGCAACAGCAAATAGAAGCACAGCAGTTTGCGCTAGTGCTTGGCCCGCAAGTGCAGTTTATAAAAATGAATACTATCAGATGGCGCTGGCTGGCTACCTTACAAACAGAGACGGCTCAATTAAATAGCAATGCGCAAAACGCTCGTGATAAAAGTTCTCGTGATAAAATTTTTAGCAATCAAGGATTTGATGCTGAGGGTATTAATGGGCAACAATCGCAAAATCAGCTATCGACGACAGTCACCCTCGCCAATGAATTTAATAAGCTAAATGAATATACGCCATTAAAACAGCCGAGTGCGATGGAAGAGGTCGCCAGTGCTTTATGGGTCGCTGCCGACAGTGATATTTATCGTTTGCAGGATTTGGAGCAACGTCATATTGCTGCCGTCGACACTGACGCATTTGGCGGTTATTTATTGGGCGCACATTTATTACAGAAAAATGGCATTACGCCAAATCACTATCAAACACAGTTTGTCGGTTATCCGATAGAGCGCACTTTGCATGCCTTGGCTAGTGGCAAAGTAGACGCTGCCATTACGCCGCTTTGTTTGATGGAGGATATGGCAAGGCGCGGTCAAATCAATGACAAGCAATACCGTCTCATTCATCCAGTCGCCACTGTATCCAGCTGCCACTCTTCAACGAAAATATATCCAAATTGGACACTGGCAGCGACCGAGCAAGCGCCAGATGCTTTGGTGCGCCAGATCAATCAACATCTATTTGGCAAGCGTCAATTAGAGCAGCGCTGGTTACCAGCAGAATCAAGTAGCGATGCTGAGCGCATCCTTTATGAGATGAATCGCCATCCCGCCCAAAAGCAGCTGAGCGCGCATATGATCGACTGGATAAAGGCGCATCGATTATGGATGGCTGTGATTATTTTGGTTGTCCTGATATCGACAGTAAATTATGCTTGGATGAGCTGGCTGGCATGGCGGCGGCAAAAAAAGATAGTGCGGCAAAATAGACTAATCCGTGATTATGATCAGCAGTTACACCAATCAGAGCGCTTTGCGGTCATCGGTGAGATGAGCGGTGCTATCGCTCATGAAATCAATCAGCCGCTGGCAACCATTCAAAATTATGCGCAAGGATTATTGATACGCAGTCAACATGCAAGGTTGTCTAAAAATGCTATCGACATAACGCCACTTGACAATGCGGCAACAGAGAATGCTCTACAGCAGATTGTCAATGAAACAGAACGCGTCGCTGCTGTGGTGACTAATATCCGCCGCTGGGCTGGACGGTCGCAAGCGAATGAAACTCGTGTCGATATCGCAGCTATCTATCAACAGTGCATCTTATTATTGGGTGAGCAAGCAGTAGGTGTCAATTTTTGGCTGGCAAGTGATTATCAGCATTTAACCTTGCCAAATTTATTATTAGATCAGTTACTGATAAATAGCATGACCAATGCTGCACAGCAAGGGGCGACCAATATCATGCTACGCTGTCAGGCAGAGAGGTATAATAATAAGCAATGGTTGGTATTGCATCTAAGCGATGACGCTGGCGGCTTTGATCAAACTCAGCTGAATAGGCAGCACCTACCAGAGAGCCTACCCAGTCAATATGCTACCCAGTCTACGAAAACAGACGGTCTAGGATTAGGACTGATGATATGTCAGCGCTTATGCAAGTCGCTGGGCGGTATGATGCAGCTAAACAATATTGATGTCGAGCATGAAATTGAGCAAGTTTACCAAGTAATGAGCAGCGAGCAGCACCGCTTTAAACGTAGCTTAAACGGTAAAATCCAACTGCTACAAACCAATGCTAACTATCAGCTGTCAAACACGGTGGGCGCACAAATATCTTTTTATCTGTCATTATCTTTAGCGAATAATGACGAAAAACTCTAATGAATATCAATAATGTATTTAGCCATAAGGTCACATATGACGTCTAATCAACTCTCAAATGAGCCTACGTGCTGGCAAGATGAAAGCAGTCATCTGTCTGACGATTTATCAGGCATTACGCCAGAATCGCTTATCATTCATATCATTGACGACGAAGAAAGTGTGCGCATGTCCTGTGATTTTTTGATTAGCAGCTTAGGGCTATCGACCCAAGTGTGGGCAAGTGCTCTGATATTTTTACAGCAAGTCAATATCTATCGTCCAGCAGTGATTGTGAGTGATTTGATGATGCCAGAGATGAGTGGTCAAGCGCTACAAGTGCACCTTAGTCAACAGGACAGCCCTATGGCATTGATAGCGCTAACGGGAAATGGCGAGATTGCTGATGCTGTCAATATGCTGAAGCAAGGTGCGGCTGACTATCTGGAAAAACCGATTAATAGCCGCCGGCTACAAGAAGCGCTTGCGCGTGCGCAAGACCTCACTCTAAAACGCGCCACGCTTTATGATATTAAAAATCTTTATGCGCAGCTGACCGATAAAGAAAAGCAGGTCGCCAATGAGTTACTGCAAGGCAATCTGAATAAAAATATCGCCAACCATTTAGATATATCGGTCCGCACGGTAGAGGTGCATCGCTCACAAGTGATGAAAAAAATGCAGTCACAACATGTCAGTGAGTTGATTCAAAAGTTAGTATTGCTTGATGCTTAAAAATTAAGACAGTCGTATCAATTAAAGCAGTCATAAAAAAACGCCTGATATTAAACAGACGTTCTATTTTTTCAAGAGTTGAAGAATTTTGCTAAGTTATTTAACTCAATATCAAGCTATCATCTTCGACTTTTTCGCCGCGAGTTTGCTCAAACATATCAAGTAAGTCATGTACAGTCATGCCTTGACGTTTATAGCCAGCCACATCTAATACCACTTGTCCTTGATGTAACATCACTGTTCTGGTGCCATGCGCCAATGCCTGCTGCATCGAGTGGGTAACCATCATCGTTGTAAGCTGATTGTCCGTTACAATTTTATCGGTCAATTCTAAAACGAAAGCAGCAGTCTTAGGGTCGAGGGCAGCAGTATGCTCATCAAGCAATAAAATTTTGGAAGGTTGCAATGAAGCCATCAATAGGCTAACAGCTTGACGTTGACCACCGGATAACAGACCCATACGGTCGGTCAGACGATTTTCTAGCCCCAATTTTAATACTGATAATTTTTCGCGAAATAAATCACGGTTATTTTGGTTGAGTGCAAAGCTCAAACCACGTTTGCCGCCGCGCTTATAAGCCAGCGCCATGTTTTCTTCGATGGTTAATGCTTCACAAGTCCCCGCCATCGGGTCTTGGAAGACACGAGCCACCCAATGGGCGCGTTGGTGCGCGGTCTTTTTGGTGACATCGATACCATTTAATAAGATTGAACCGCTATCGACGCGCGTGGTACCACTGACCGCATTTAAAAAGGTTGATTTACCCGCGCCATTGGTACCGATGACAGTGACAAATTCACCATCAGCGATGTTGAGATTGATACCGCGTAGGGCAGGGTTTTCAATGGGCGTTCCAGGATTAAAGGTCAACCGCAAATCTGTAGCTTGCATCATAATAATTATTCCTTATGGTTGCACATTGACATTAAGCCCGAACTTTACGACTTAAAAATTTATTTTTAGCTTTTGGCAATACCAAGGCAAATACGACGAGTAGCGCTGTAATCAAGTTTAAATCTTGCGGACCAAAACCAATACTACGGAGCGTATCGCTCGATAGCGCCACCTGAATAAATAGCTTGTACAGCACCGCACCGACGACCACGGCAAAGGTAATCAGCCAAATTCGCTTGGCAGGAATGATGGTTTCACCGATGATGACCGCTGCCAAACCGATGACAATGGTACCAATACCGATCGAGATATCTGCGCCACCTTGAGTCTGCACAAACAATGCACCTGCTAGAGCAATCAAACCATTAGAAATCGCCATACCAATGATGGTCATCCATGAGGTATTGATGCCTTGCGCCTGTGCCATGCGGAGGTTGGAACCCGTCGCCCGCATCGAAAGACCCGTTTCGGTACTATAGAACCAGTTTAAAAATAACATGGCAGCTATCACCACGACACCAATAATTAGACAGCGCATCCAATAACCGTTGCCATCAGTGACCAAGGTGCTAAAGACCGTGGTTTCACCCAATAATGGCAAGTTCGGCGCACCCATAATCCGTAAATTGATAGAATATAGTGCGACCATCACCAAGATACTGGCAAGTAGTTGCAGGATGCCAAGTTTGACGTGTAGCCATGCCGTAACAATACCAGCGACTGAACCTGCCAACATACCAAAAGCACAGGCAAGCCATGGGTTGACACCAGCGATGATAGAAATACCAGCGACAGCGCCACCTAGTGGAAAACTACCGTCAGCGGTCAAGTCGGGGAAGTCGAGGGTGCGAAATGAGATCAGCACACCAAGTGCTACTAGGCCATAAATCAGACCGCTTTCAAGTGCACCAAAAAAAGCAATTAAAGACATAAGAGATCAGTAAGTCATAACCAAGCGTTTAGCAACTAACGTTCTAATATCGATTCATAGAATGAGTGCGTGATATAGATCAGCGCTGTCTCATCTATACGTCAATTTTAGCTAAACGACTAAGCGGTGAATTTAACAGATTAAACAATCTGCGGTTAGGGTAAACCAAAACATGTCACGATCAACAGCTATCATAAGCTACCTAGGTTCAAAGCTTTGATTAAAAAAAGGGCAAATTTAGAAATGACGCAAATACTTTATATTTAATCAATGTGGTTTAAATAAGAAGCCCAGCCTACTGATTCATAGCTGGGTTTCTGATGTTAAACATTTAGCCTCATCGCATAAAGGTAGATGACGGCTGACACCAAATCCATCAAACTCGATATCTACCTTATGATAGCTGTAATGAGCTAGCTATAAAAGTGCGTTATTCTACCACTTCTTTTGCTTTATCGATAACCGCTTGTGACAAAGTAATGCCTTCTTCTTTGGCATGCTTTGGACTAACGTATAGATCCAACATTTGCGGGGTGTAGACAGGAATAGCGCCTGCTTTTTCACCATTTAAAATACGTACCACGATTTTGCCTGTTTCGCGACCAAGCTCGTAGTAATTCACGCCCAATGCAGCAACGGCACCACGCTCAACTGAGCTAGTGTCAGACGCAATCAGTGGGATTTTGCTCTCTTTAGCGACTTGATATAGTGATTCGTAAGCCGATACGACGTTATTATCGGTTGAGGTATAGATCATATCGACCTTACCTTCGAGGCTACGTGCTGCCATCGCAATATCAGTACTACGCTGGGCAGGCGCTTCGAGTACATTGATACCTAGTGGTGTCAGTTTTTCTTTTAAGTTTTTCAAGATAATCGTTGAGTTGACTTCGCCTGGGCTATAAACATAGCCGACATTCTTCAGGCTCGGGATGATTTGACGCATCAATTCAATTTGTGGCTCATAAGGCAGGGCATCAGAGCCGCCAGTGACATTGGTGCCAGAGCCATCTAGTTTGGTCACTAGTTTGGCGGCAACTGGGTCAGTGACTGCTGAGAATACTAAAGGGATACTGCTAGTAGCAGCAGCTACTGACTGCGCTGATGGAGTACCAATCGCAACGATAACGTCTGAATTGTCTGCGACGAATTGCTTAGCAATCTGTCCAGCAGTGGCAGTGTTACCCTGTGCGCTTTGGAAATTAACCTTTAAATTTTCACCATCCTTAAAGCCTGCTTCATTAAGCTCGTCGATAACGCCCTTACGGACGTCATCAAGCGCTGGATGTTCGACGATAGCTGTGATTGCGACAGTCTTCATAGCCGTGGCTGCATCGCCAGTCGCAGCTGTATCAGTGGTGCTGGTATCTTGTGCTGATTGATTACAGCCAGTCAAGATGGCAGTACAAACGCCACCTAATAATAGTGCTTTACTAAAGTTAAAATGACCAAAACGATTTTGATACAACATGGGTCTCACTCCTGAAAATAATAATGTGTCCGTACATTATTTAATTTATAGATAAAAGGTATAGATGGATAAAGGGTAAAGCGAGCCATCTATATAGAAGGCTAAATGTTATTTTTCAGTGCTACTTGTCAAAACTATTTATCCGTATTATTTATCCGTATTATTTATCCGCACTCTGCGCTTGTTTGTCGATATTAATGGCATTTTTTAGCAGCTCATCAGTCAGGCTGAAGCCTTGCTCAGCCGCATGTTTCGGGCTTGCATATAAGGTTAAAGTATTCATCACTTCAGGCTTAACGCTACTAACTGCTTCGCCATTTAAAACACGATACACCATTTTGCCTGTGGTACGACCAAAGTCATAATCATTGACACCAAGTGCCGCAGTTGCACCACGTCGCACACTGAACTCGTCTGAGGCAATGACAGGAATATCAAGCTCATTGGCAGCACCTGCCATCGCTTCAAAGGCGGATACCACATTATTATCTAGTGAGGTATAAATCACATCAACACGACCAGCAAGGCTACGAGTCGCCATCGCCACATCCGTTGGGCGATTGGCGGTTACGTCTAATATCTTAAGCCCACGCGCAGGCGCAGCTTTTTTTAGTTGATTGAGTACCACCACCGAATTGACCTCACCTGGACTATAAACATAGCCAATGGTTTTTGCATTAGGCGCAATTTTTTGAATATTGTCCAGTTGCGGCTCGATAGGTAGCTCACTAGACAGTCCTGTCACATTAGATTGGATAGGCGTATTGTTCTCATTAATGAGCTTTGCCGCGACAGGGTCTGAAATAGCCGTATAAATAACCGGAATCGTCTTAGTTGACGCAACGATAGACTGAGCTGATGGCGTCGAGATTGCCACGATGGCATCTGGATTGTCTCCTGCAAACTGCTTCGCAATCTGACCTGCTGTCGCTGTATTGCCTTGAGCACTTTGAAAATTAATGGTTAGATTTTGGCCTTCAACATAGCCATTATCTGCCAACTCATCAATAATGCCGCGACGCATCGCATCTAACGAAGGATGTTCGACGATTTGAGTGATGGCTAATGTCTTGGCAGGCTTGTCAGAATCTGCGGCGGCACTTGTATCTGTCGTTGCAGCAGTGTCGGTCGTGTTTGAGCAGCCAATTAATCCAAGCGCGGCGCTCATAGCAGCACCGAATAGGCTGAAGCGTAAAGTAGTAGCAAAGGTCATTTTATTGGGGCTCATAGGTTAGAGAGTGCAGGTTACCCGAGTCAATGTTATGTGCATGCTGAGATAACGGGCTAACATCAAAGTAATCAATCCATTGATCATTACGTCCATATTATGACAGTAATGTAACTTATGGCAATAAGAAATTAAAACGCGTTTGTCATTACCTCTGTAAAGAACGTACTGAATCAATATTCATCGATATTATCTTCTATATAAGCACTGATTTTGGCGATTGACCAGCGATAGTTTTGGGACAATAAAAAAGATGCCCAGCTGGACATCTTTTTTGTTTGTTGAGTAAGCCTAACTATTAAGCAAGCACATCGCCAATCACGCAGTTGTCAGGTAAAGTAACCACTGTCAGCTGAGTTTTTGGATTGCCAGTTGATAGCACCATACCTTCTGAGACACCAAACTTCATCTTACGCGGGGCAAGATTGGTCACGCAAATGACCTTTTTATCTAGCAATTGCTCAGGCTCATAGAACTTACGGATGCCGCTAAACACATTGCGCGGTTTGTCTTCGCCAACGTCCAAGGTAAATTGTAAAAGCTTATCTGCGCCTTCGACATGATTGCAGGCTAGAACGTGAGCGACTTTCATCTCAACTTTGGCAAAGTCTTCGATGCCGATATAGTCAGTTTGCTCAGTATTTGTCTCAGCATCTATATCAGTAGCAGCTTCTTTTGCTGGCTTATTATCTTTTTTAGCAACGGCTTTGCTAGCCACAGGAGCAGCAGCTTGAGCCAAAGATTCTTTTGAGGCCTCAACCATCGCGGCAACGTCTTTTTCTTCTATACGCTGCATCAAAGGCTTGAACTTATTGATCTTGTGCCCCAGTAGCCACTCATTACGGCTGGCAAAGCTTAAGTCGTCAATGTTCAAAAACGCTTTGGCATTGGCGGTTAGCTCAGGCAATACTGGCGCAAGGTAGACCATCAGTTGACGGAAGATATTAATCGCGACCGAGCAAACATCTTGAACTTCTTGCTCTGCGCCTTCAACCTTAGCAAGTGCCCATGGTTTTTTCTCATCGATATATTCATTGGCTTTATCAGCACATTGCATAATCAAACGCATGGCACGCGAAAACTCACGGTTCTCGTAAGCGGCAGCAATCTCATCGCCCGTTTTGGTAATATCTTCTAATAAACTTGGCTCAGCGCAGACTTCTGTGAGCATGCCGTCGTACTTTTTGACCAAGAATCCAGCACTGCGGCTAGCGATATTGACCACTTTACCAACCAAGTCAGAGTTAACCTTTTGCATGAAATCTTCTAAATCAAGGTTGATATCTTCGACTTTATCAGACAATTTACTAGCAAAATAATAACGCAGGTATTCAGGATGTAAGTGATCAGCATACGTTTCGGCTTTAATAAAAGTACCGCGTGACTTACTCATTTTTTCGCCATTGACCATCAAGAAGCCATGAGCAAAAACACCCGTTGGTGTACGGAACTCACTACCAGCAAGCATAGCAGGCCAAAATAGCGCATGGAAATAAACGATGTCTTTACCGATGAAGTGATACACCTCGGTTTTATGCTCGTTTTCTTGCATCCAATAACGGTCGAAATCAAGCGCCTCGTCTGTACCTGCGCGCTTATCGCATAGGTTTTTGAAACTCGCCATGTAACCGACTGGCGCATCTAGCCATACATAAAAATATTTGTCTGGCTCATCGCTTGGGGTATTTGGAATCTGAAAACCAAAGTAGGGCGCATCACGGGAAATGTCCCACGTTGCCAGACCTGCTTCAAACCATTCTTGTAGTTTATTGGCGACCGATGTTTGCAAGCGATTGTCACTACGCGTCCAATCTTTTAAGAATTGCTCAAATTCAGGCAAATTAAAGAAGTAGTGCTTGGAGGTTTTTAGAATAGGCGTGGCATCTGATAACGTTGAATGCGGGTCTTTAAGATCCGTTGCATCATAGGTCGTACCGCAAACTTCACAGTTATCGCCGTATTGGTCTGCCGCTGCGCATTCAGGGCAAGTACCCTTGACAAAACGATCGGCTAAAAAATAGCTGTTTTTCAGGGTCAAATAATTGTTCGACATCTTTTGTACTGATATGCCCAGCATCATTCAAGCGACGATAAATCAGCTCAGAAAAATGCTTGTTTTCTTCTGAGTGCGTGGAGTGATAATTGTCAAAGTTAATCAAAAATTTGGCAAAATCTGCTTCATGCGACGCTTTCACCGCGGCAATTTGTTCCTCCGGTGTGACGCCATTGGCTTCTGCTTTGAGCATGATTGCCGTACCGTGTGCATCGTCTGCGCAGACATAAGTGACCTGATGGCCTTGCGCTTTCATGGCACGTGCCCAAATGTCGGTCTGAATATATTCTACAAGATGCCCCAAATGGATATGGCCATTGGCGTAGGGCAGCGCACTGGTTACTAGAATCTCACGCACTTTTATCACCTATATTTTTATATAAACGGGTTGGTTATCAAACGTCTTAAGCGGTTTTGAGCTATTAGACGCGATACTATTAATATCAAACTATCAATGCTAAAACGTATTAAGCAAATAAAAATTTAAAAAAGTGTGCCTATGATACCGTAATTCGGCCAAATTTGTGACATTACCTGAGTAATTAATATAGTCGCTAATAAAGCGATTAACTCTATACGGTATATAGAGTGTCAATCAATTATGAGAGATAAATAGTCGGTTGTATTTAGAGGTAGTAATGAGAAAGCATGCATAAAAAACCCACCAAGCAATCGCTCAGTGGGCTCTTTGGTATCAAGCAATAATCGTTAAATTTAATTATCTTTAAGGTTTAATAAATGCCTCATTCTAGGATATTAGAACGAGCCAAATATCGTCCCTAAAATGATAACGGCGACCACAGCAATAAGTGGAATCACCATCGTTACCATGGCGACGTTTAGATAGGACTGCTTATGGGTCAAACCACAAATCGCAAGTAAGGTGATGACCGCACCACTATGCGGTAGCGTATCCAAACCACCTGCTGCCATCACAGCAACACGGTGCATCAATTCTGGGTCAATACCCGCTGCGACCGCCATTCTTAAATAGTCTTCACCCAACGTCGATAACGCGATACTCAAACCACCAGACGATGAGCCAGTAATACCAGCCAGCGTAGTCATCGCCACCGCTTCTGAGATTAAAGGATTGTCAGGTGTTAGATTTAAAATACTATCACGAATGATGAGGAAGCCTGCTAGCGAGGCGATAACCGCGCCGTAGCCAACTTCTGAGGCAGTATTAAAAATCGGCAGCATCGAATCATAAGTACCACGGTTGATGGTTTTTTGCAGATTATTCCAATGACCGATACGTAGCAAAATTAACACCGCACAGGCCGCGACTAACGAGATGATTATTGACCATAAACCCAGTGAGCCTGCGATATTTAGATCAGGAAACTGAGCTTGTAAGCCGCTAAAATCCACTGATGGGAAGACAACGTAAGTTAATAAAGCATTTAAGCCAATGACCAACACCAGTGGAATCATAGCAATAGTAAATGAGGTGTGATGCGTATTTAATACCTCAGTTTCTTTTTTGGCTGCGCCAACGCCGCCCACATCCTCTTCGTCATGCTGACCATAGCCTTCGCCTGCTGCATTGGCTTTTCTGGCGCGTGATTGTAGCCATAACCAACCACAAATAAACATGATGGTACCGCCGATAATACCCAAGATAGGCGCGGCAAAAACGTTGGTATTATAGTAAGGAATCGGAATGGCGTTTTGAATGGCGGGCGTACCTGGTAATGCCGTCATCGTAAAGGTGAATGAGCCTAAGGCAATCGCTGCCGGAATCAAGCGCTTTGGAATATCTGCCGCTTTAAACAAGTCTTTGGCAATTGGGTAAATAGCAAATGCCACGACAAATAATGAGACGCCACCATAGGTTAAAATGGCACAAACTAAGATAACCGCTAAGATGGCTTTGCTGGCACCAAGCTTTTCGACCACGGTTTTGGCAATCGCAGTCGCCGCACCAGAGTCTGCCATCAAACGCCCAAATAGTGCACCCAGCAAGAATATAGGGAAAAACTTAAGTAAAAATCCACTCAATGCGCCCATAAACACATCGGTATAGGCAGGAATCGTGCTTAAAAAATCACCTGATAATAGTACGGCTAATGTCGCCATAATCGGTGCTAATATCAGCACGGAATAACCGCGATAAGCAAAAAACATCAATAATAATAAAGTAATGACAATAGCAAAGGTACTAAACATGATCGCCCTCCTTGGCAAAGTTCAGTCAGCGAGTATGCAGAACACAGTGATATTGGTCAATAAAATTACTTAAAATAGGCAATATTTGATATTTTATTAAACATAAATCCTGTCTTAATAAGATATTGACCCATCATATATACCGCTACTGCGCTGGCTTGTATATTCCTATGGTTATTCTCTTCTCGCTACGAGAATAATATGGTAAGTTAGCACAAGATTTTTAATTATTATATATCGATAGAAATTGTATTAGTATAAATATGGAAATATTGAGTGATGTCAGTCACTCATAATCATTGATGATAGAAGTTAATAACAAAAAATAGACTTGCAAGGAGATAAGCATGAGTCAATCAAAAGTATATAGCAGTGCCGAAGAAGCGCTAAAAGGTATCGTCAGCGATGGACAAACCCTCGCTATCGGTGGTTTTGGTCTGTGCGGTATTCCGGAAGCGTTAATCGCCGCATTGCGTGATAGTGGTGTTAAAGGGTTAACTTGCATCAGTAATAACGCTGGGGTCGATGAGTTTGGCTTAGGATTGCTATTGCAAACGCGCCAGATTAAAAAAATGATTTCATCCTATGTCGGTGAAAATAAAGAATTTGAGCGTCAATACTTGGCAGGTGAGTTAGAAGTTGAGTTAACGCCGCAAGGTACTTTAGCGGAGAAACTACGTTCGGGTGGCGCTGGTATTCCTGCGTTTTACACCGCCACTGGCGTTGGCACGCTGGTCGCTGAAGGCAAAGAAACCCGTGATTTTGATGGTCGCACTTATATACTTGAGCACTCATTACGCGCTGACGTGTCATTAATCAAAGCGCAAAAAGCGGACAAAGCGGGTAATCTAATATTCAATAAGACGGCGCGTAACTTCAATCCAGATTGCGCCATGGCAGGCAAAATTACCATTGTTGAAGTCGAAGAAATCGTAGAGACGGGCACGTTTGATCCTGATGATGTGCACCTGCCGGGTATCTTTGTGCAGCGTATCGTCTTGAATAGCAATCCTGAAAAGCGTATTGAAAAAACCACGATTAAGGCCGTTGAAGGCGCTTAGTTAAAGGCTTTATAGGTTTTTTAAAGTGTTAAATTAATAATAGAATATTGTCATACTATTCCTAAAAATTTGAGTAGCAAGGAAAACAAGTGAAAGTGCTACATTTAGTAGACTAAGTGAGTTTCACACCGCTAATCATATTTTTTGGAGTCGTTATAAAAATAAGGAAGTTATCATGGCATGGACAAGAGAGCAGATGGCACAGCGTGCCGCACAAGAGCTACAAGACGGCTATTATGTCAACTTAGGTATTGGACTACCAACCCTAGTCGCAAACTATATCCCTAAAGATGTCGATGTTTGGCTACAGTCTGAAAATGGTCTATTAGGTATTGGCGAGTTTCCAACGGTAGAAAATGTCGATGCAGATTTGATTAATGCTGGTAAGCAGACCGTGACCGCAGAGGCGGGCGCCAGTTATTTTAGTAGCTCAGAGTCGTTTGCGATGATTCGCGGCGGTCATGTTAATCTTGCGATATTGGGTGCGATGGAAGTGTCAGAAAAAGGCGATTTAGCCAACTGGATGATTCCCAAAAAAATGGTCAAAGGCATGGGCGGTGCGATGGATTTGGTCGCTGGTGTACAACGGGTGATTGTCTTAATGGAACAAGTCAACAAACACGGCGAGCCAAAAATCCTTGCCAATTGCGAGCTACCATTGACGGGCAAAGGGGTGGTTGATCGAATTATTACCGAACTTGCTGTACTAGACGTTACTGACAACGGTCTAAAGCTAGTTGAGCTGGCAGAAGGTGTTAGCTTTGATGAGCTACAAGAAAAAACGCCAGTGAGCATTGCTCAATAAGCTTGTTAGATATATTTGGCACAGACCTCTAAAAAACCTATTTGATAATGGACTATAAAATATGGCGACCCAATTACAACAGGATTTGACCGGCAAAGTGGCATTGGTCACAGGCGCTGCCAGCGGTATCGGACGTGATATCGCTGAAACTTATGCGAAGGCAGGCGCAGCAGTTGGTATTGCAGATATTAATCTTGAAGCGGCTCAGAAAACCGTTGATGCTATTGAAGCGGCAGGCGGACGCGCATTTGCCATTGCCATGGATGTAACGTCTGAAGATGGCGTAAATGATGGTGTGCAGCAGCTTGTCGATACCTTTGGTGGTATTGATATTCTTGTCTCCAATGCTGGTATTCAGATTATCGACCCGATTCATAAAATGGCGTTTGAGGATTGGAAAAAAATGCTTGCTATCCATTTAGATGGGGCGTTTTTGACCACCAAAGCGGCGATACAGCATATGTATAAAGATGACAAAGGCGGTACGGTCATCTATATGGGCTCGGTACATTCGCATGAAGCATCCATGTTTAAGGCGCCTTATGTCACGGCAAAGCATGGTTTGCTTGGGCTGTGCCGTGTATTGGCCAAAGAAGGCGCTGAGCATAATGTACGCGCGCATGTAATTTGCCCAGGGTTTGTCAAAACGCCATTGGTCGAAAAGCAAATTCCGCAACAAGCGGCTGAAAAAGGCATCAGTGAAGAATCTGTAGTCAATGATATTATGTTAGTCAATACGGTAGATAAAGAATTCACGACCGTCGATGATATTGCCCAATTGGCATTGTTTTTAGCAGCATTCCCGAGCAATGTATTCACAGGTCAGTCTATCGTTGCCAGTCATGGTTGGTTTATGAATTAACAGCGTGGTGAATTAATGGGTTTGCGGGCTGTTTGATTGATTTAAGAATCATGGGCTTGCTAATAAAAGACCAATCCATTAGCATCTAGTTTTATATTAATTTGAGCCAATTAGATTGGCTCTTTTTTATGAGCGCTTGAATACCGTTTCGGGTCGCACGGAGTAAGTATAATGAATGATAAGGATTTTGCAAAAACGCTTACAGTAACAGTAAGCCGTGCTATCGAGCAACAGCAGTTTGAGCAATCAATCAATCAACTTCAAAATTTGCGCCCGATTGATATTGCCGATGTTCTGGCACTCATGGAGCCAAATCTTGCGTGGCAGCTACTTGAGCATCTGCCCAATCGTTCTACCGTGTTCTCCTATTTAGAAACGGATATTCAGGTTGCACTTGCCTATGTATTTCCTCGGGCTGTATTAGCAAAGATAGTAGGCGAGATGCCCGCAGATGAGCGTACCGACTTATATAAGCACCTCAATCAGGAGCAGCGGGATGCTTTGTTACCCGCATTGGCACAGGCACAACGTGAAGATATTCGTAAGTTATCTGCCTATGAGGAGCGCACTGCTGGTGCATTGATGACGTCTGATTATGCGACTTTAGCTGCTCATATGACTGTCTCTGAGGCATTGGCAGCACTGCGCCTAGAAGCACCTGATGCCGAAACTATTTATCATGCTTATGTGATTGATGACGAGCGTAAGTTATTAGGCGTTGTCTCTTTACGAGTACTTATTTTAGCGGCTCCTGAGCAGCTGATTAATGACATTATGATGAGCACAGTAGTGTCTTGTAATGTCAATGATGATCAAGAAGACGTTGCGAAAGTCGTGGCTCGCTATGATTTAATTGCGCTGCCTATTACCGATGATAGTGGTGCTTTAGTCGGTATTGTTACCCACGATGATGCGATGGATGTGGCGAGTGATGAGGCAACCGATGATTTCCATAAGTCGGGAGGTGTCTCGACCATGGTTGGCAAATTAAAAGACGTCAGCGTTCGAGTGTT
Organism: Psychrobacter cibarius; assembly: GCF_904845955.1. Taxonomy (GTDB): domain Bacteria; phylum Pseudomonadota; class Gammaproteobacteria; order Pseudomonadales; family Moraxellaceae; genus Psychrobacter; species Psychrobacter cibarius_B. Next base: position 675,237 of record NZ_CAJGYX010000001.1, on the reverse strand, counting down.
ATACCGTAAGCGCGTATTCTGGCTAGTGTTTTTGGTATTTGGCAACTTGCTCTCAGGCTTTAGTATTGCAAAATTTGAAGATGTGATTGCCGCCAATTTGGTATTGGTGTTCTTTTTGCCTTTATTGGTCGACAGTGGTGGTAACGCTGGCTCGCAGTCAGCGACCTTGATGGTGCGAGCTTTGGCGACTGGCGATGTGGTCATGCGTGACTGGTTTTCATTATTGGGTCGAGAGGCGGTGGTTGCGTTGATGCTTGGGGCGACGATGGCGGTGGCTATCTCAATCATCGGTTATGCACGTGGTGATGCAGTGGTGTCGTTAGTGCTGGCACTGAGTATGATGTCGGTGGTGATGATTGGTTGTGTGATTGGTATGAGCTTACCTTTTGTGCTTAATAAATTGGGTTTTGATCCTGCCACTGCCAGTGCGCCTTTGATTACCTCTGTCTGTGATGCCTCGGGTGTACTTATTTATTTGTTTATTGCTTCACAGTTTTTGTCTATCGGTTAACGCTGCTATAAAACCTAGTCCCACTAGCGTTGTGGTTTTTTTATAGTGGTAATTCAGCTACACTGTCACTATAAAAGGTCTGGTTAACACGTTCATGAGCGGTATTGTTCACGACAGTATTCGCTCAGTTTTTGCCATGCCCACCCACTTGTATAGGCAGTAATAGTCGCTATGTTTAACTTTATGAAGAAAACCTCCACCAAAAAATCAGAAACACCAGAGCAGCGAGCAGAGCGCGATAGTGCCGTGGACAAGGTGCTGCTTGGTTATGAGGTAGGTACTGTCAGTATTGCCACCATGGTAACGGGGCTCGAGCGTGATGGTGACCAGCTCACCTTAGACTTGCGCCTACCCGTAAATAGTAATCCTGAAATTATCCAACAAGAACTTGGGCAACTGTTACATCCGCACGGTATCAAGACTATTCATATGAATGTTCGTCTGCCCGCACCGACGAAAGGCTCGGGGTCAAGTCTGCCAAAAGCAATGCCAAAAACCACTAATGCCATGGACAATCAACATAAACTAGCGGCAAATACTGATAGCAATACCACTGTTGAACCACCAATTACCAAAGCCGCGCCGACACAAGCGTCACTCGCCGCGCATCCGCGCATTCGTCATATTATCGTCGTGGCATCGGGTAAAGGCGGTGTTGGTAAATCCACTACCACGGTCAACATTGCTTTGGCATTACAAAAGCTAGGCAACCGTGTTGGCGTACTGGATGCCGATATTTATGGTCCTAGTATGCCAACGATGCTGGGCGTCGATAATGTCAAACCTGAGCTGGAAAACGAGCAGTTTGTTCCTATCAATGCGCACGGCATGGCAATGCTATCGATTGGTAGCTTACTCGATGGTGACAATACGCCTGTCGCGTGGCGCGGACCAAAAGCCACTGGTGCGCTGATGCAGCTGTATAATCAAACCAACTGGCCGCAGCTAGATTACTTAGTCATTGATATGCCACCGGGTACGGGCGATATTCAGCTCACGCTAGCGCAGCGTATTCCCGTGACGGGCGCGGTGATTGTCACGACGCCGCAGCATATTGCCTTACTTGATGCGCAAAAAGGCATTGAGATGTTTAACAAAACCAATATCCCAGTACTCGGCGTGGTCGAAAACATGGCACTACATACCTGTAGTAACTGTAATCATACAGAAGCTATCTTTGGTACAGGCGGCGGTGAAAAAATCGCTGAACAGTATCAGGTGCCGCTGTTAGGGCAATTGCCATTGGCCAGTGGTATTCGTGCACAAGTGGATAAAGGTGAGCCGAGCGTATTAGCCGATGATGAGTTTGCGCCGTACTATCTTAGCATTGCCAAAAATATCGAAGCCACTATTAATAAATTCGCTAAGCCTGTCAATGATAAGCGTATTTTTTAATAGTAGTTCTTAGTGATAGTGGAACAGCTTAAGTAGAAAATCGTTAAAGAACTTATATTTTTAACAAGGGAATATTGTGAGCCTATCTATTTATCAATGTCATTTAGACGATATTCCCAAACAGTATAGGTGACTGAAATTATTGCGTCCGCCGATATATGTGGTTGAGCTCTCAAACAATCAACTGATGGCCATTTGCTACTCTAAAGATGGGAGTAGCAAACGGCATCAGAAAATGTGACAGAAAGGTTGGCAGATGGATTGACCAGCATTGAAGTTAAGATGATAACAGCAGCGTTTTTTTTGGCTTCAGGACAGGCAAAAAGAAGAGTGATACATACCACAGTCAGCTATCAAGGACAGATAGTAGCTGTAAATAAACAGTAGCTGTAAATGAATAATACCTTTAGAAAAATTTAGCTAGGATGCTTTAATCATGAATCAAAATCGCAATGAGCAAGATCAGCAACAACTATCTACCAGCAGTAAGCCAGTTGTTCTCAATGAGCTAATTAAAAACGGTCAGCCTACTTTTGGCATCTTTGCTCACGTTAAAAATATCAATTATTTGGACTATCACAGCCATCTAGTCTCACAAAAAACCTTACCAAACTGGCGCAAAGAGTTAAAAGTCAATCAATTTTGCTTTATTCAAATTATCCAGCCGCCTTATCGGGTTTGTCTGGCATTGGCAACGATTAAGTTGGCAACCAGTGCCTTTGTTTATCTTTATAACGATGAGACTGAGCAGCTAGAGGTTTGTGAAGCATTGCAGCCGTTGACACGGCAAACACAGTTAGAAGGCGATTGCTATCAAGGGCAAATGGCATTTACCCATAGTAGTCTCACATTAACATTGGATTTTACGCCTTCACAAATCGCAGTAGCATTGGACAGTAAACACATTACGCTTGATGCGACGCTACAGCGGCAAGCAGCGCCATTAGCAGTCTGCACACCAACGGGCAGGCGTGGCTGGACCTTTACTCAAAAAGAACCGTTAACTGCTCTTTCTGGTCACTTGCTTATTAAAGCCCATTCAAAATTTAACACTGATGCTCAAACCAAACAAATCCACTTTTCCAAAACGACTATCGCCAATCTCGATTGGACGCTTGGCTATATGCGCCACAAGACCAACTGGTTTTGGAGTTGTATCAATAGCTATTTGCCAGATGGTCGTCATTTTGCCCTAAATCTAGCGATGGGCGTCAATGAGACCGGTGTTAGCGAAAATGCGTGCTGGGTGGATGGGCAGATTTATTATTTACCGCCTGTGATGTTTGTCCGTGATGGTTTAAGTTTGCCAGCTAATGAGCAAGATGATAATGCTAAAACCATAAATAATACGCGACAGCCTTGGCGCATCTATCATCAAAACCTAGGCTGGAGCAATGTTGATATTGACTTAACCTTCACGCCGATAACCGTTTATAAAAAGACGGATAACTTTGGTGTGCTTGCCAGTATATTTGAGCAATGGCTTGGCTTTTATAGTGGTGAGATTCGTCTAAAAGATGACGTTATTAAAATCGATAAGACAATGGGCTTAGCAGAAGATCATTTCGCAAAATGGTAGGCGGTTGTCGTATTGATTGTAGATTTATATTAAACGCAGGCAAGCCTATAAATTGAGCGCTCAATTCCGTATAATCGTCGCTATCAAAATACACTTCATATCGTAAATTTTATTTTATAGCTGCTAAGGAACAACAATGTCTATCAAGTCTGACCGCTGGATTCGTAAAATGGCTGAAGAACACGGCATGATTGAGCCGTTTGAAGCGGGTCAAGTACGTTTTAATGATGCAGGCGAGCGTCTGGTTAGCTACGGTACGTCAAGCTATGGTTATGATGTACGCTGTGCGCCTGAATTTAAAGTTTTTACCAATGTTCATTCAGTGATTGTAGATCCAAAAAACTTTGATGAAAAAAGCTTTATTGATGTCATCGGTGACGAGTGTATTATTCCGCCAAACTCGTTTGCGCTAGCACGCACCATGGAATATTTCCGTATTCCACGTGATGTATTGACGATCTGTCTTGGTAAATCAACGTATGCCCGTTGCGGAATTATCGTCAACGTGACGCCGCTGGAGCCTGAGTGGGAAGGGCATGTCACTTTGGAATTTAGTAACACCACCAATCTACCAGCGCGTATTTATGCAGGCGAAGGAGTGGCACAAATGCTGTTTTTCCAAAGTGATGCTGATGACGTATGTGAAACCAGCTATAAAGATCGCGGCGGTAAATATCAAGGTCAACGCGGCGTGACATTGCCAAGAACCTAGGGCGTGTCTTCAATTCACTCGATAGTCCTCTAAATGGGCTAAAAATGGCTAAATCTTGCCAAACATCGTCAAATAGCTGGTTAATATCCCGATATTATCTGCGCTATTTTCCTTGTTTGACGGCAATTTATCTCATTTTTATCACCATTTTTGAAATGAAGACACGCCCTAGTAATCTTACGTGTTAACTAAAAGTGCACAATGATAAATCTTTTAGATTAATCACAAAAAGGCTGACCGTATATAATACGACCAGCCTTTTTTATACCGAAAAATTGACTATTTCAATACTTTTAAACCAGCTTTATTATCACGTTTGGCTTTAGGTGTCGCAGTAGGGCTCTTCTGTGAGCTTACTATCGCATCATCTTCAGGTTGATAGTTGTCATATTCATTGGGGTCAAAAAACATCCCTTGCGAGTTTTCTTTTGCATAAATACCTAATACCGACGTCATTGGTACCCAAATCTCTTGTGACACGCCGCCAAAACGCGCACTAAAATGAATATAATCATTTTCCATACTCATATTACCAGTCGCACGGCTGGCGATATTCAATACGATACGACCATCTTGCACGTGTTCCCTTGGAATCTGTACATTTTCGGCAGTGGCATCAACCATCAGGTAAGGCGTTAGTTGATTGTCTTCTATCCACTGATAAAGCGCGCGCACCATATAGGGACGTGTTGGGGTAATAGAGGTGGTTTCGCTCATCTAAGGGTTTCCTATACTGATAATTTGAAGAAAATAATCTAAAGGTATTTTGTTGTTTTCTATTTTAAGACAGCGGTTAAGCATTGTCTAGGGCGTGTCCTGATTTTGAAAATGGTGATAAAAATTGCAGCCAAACAAGGAAAATAGTACTGATAATATCGAAATATAAGCAAGCTATTTGACACAGTTTGACAAAGATTTAGTCATTTTGGCCCATTTAAGGTTTAATGCCCAGATTGAGGATACACCCTAATTAACGCACACTTTTTTGAAAGCTAGTACGCTCAAAGACCCGCTGTTGATAGTCAAATAAGGGGCGACTAATCGCGCGTGGCAGCTCAATTCCCATTTCTTCAAGTCGCCATAACAAAGGTGCTAACAATACATCACACCAGCCAAACTCGTCTGCCATAAAATAAGGTTTATGAGCAAACAGTGGTGACAAAGTAATCAAAGAATCGCTTAACTGTTTTTTTGCAATAGCAGCTTGTGTTTTATTAAAGCTATTAGGGTGCATGAGTAGACGCTTACCGAGTACCAGCCAATCATGCTGAATACGCCAAGCCAGCTGGCGAAATTGGGCACGCTCTTGCGGGGTATCCGGTAGTAGTTTGTTTGTATGATAACGCTCTTCAAGATACTCAAAGATAACGTTAATCTCATACAGTGCGATTTCACGTTGTTGCAGAACAGGCAAGGTGTGATAGGGGTTCAGCTCGGTTAAATCTTCAGGCCGTTCAGAGTGCAAGCGTGATAGATAATAGGCAAGCTTTTTTTCCTCAAGCAATAGGCGCACTACATGACTGTCGTAGCCGTCATCAGCGTATAAAATCAGCTGACTACTTGGAATGTCGTTCGCATCAATCATGAAAGCCTAATGTTAATAGTAAAGCCTTTCATCGTAAACAAAGTTGCCCTGATTATCAAGGCAAGGTACGTAAACATTGCGGGTGAGCCTTGTTTTAAATTATGGTTCAGTGTTTTATGGTCTTTTAAGAGACAAAAAAAGGCACTACCAGAGTAGTGCCTTTTTTTCGATAAAAATATATTTTTTAATACTTAATTATTTTACATCTTTCCAGAATTCTTTGTTCAATAAGTAAACTGGAATGAGTAATACTAATAAGAATAAAATCACAAAGAAGCCAATCACTTGACGGTCATGACGGTTAGGCTCTGCCATCCACGCCATAAAGTTAACCAAATCACCCACTTCGGATTCAAACTCTTCAGCACTCAGCTCTTCTTGCATATTATGCAAGACATGAGGCATCGCCGCATTGGCAAGTACTAAGTTATTGGCACCCCAAGGACGGCTTGGGTCTTCATAGAAGGATAACAGGTAAGTATATACCCAGTCATCGCCACGTAGTCTGGTCTCAAGTGATAAGTCTGGTGGTGCTGCGCCAAACCATGATGCTTGTACTTCAGGATCAATTTCAGCATTGATATGATCACCGATTTGATCGGTGGTGACCATCAAATACTTTTCGACCAACTCAGGTGGTATCTCTAAATCTTTAGCAATGCGCGAGTGACGAACATACTGTGCAGAGTGACAACCAGCACAGTAGTTCATAAAGATTTTCGCACCGTTTTGTAGCGAGCCCTTATTGGTAAAATCAATAGGAGCAGTACTACAAGCTAAGTGTTCTTCAACACCCTCAGCATTGGTGAATGTGCCACATCCACCGCCACCAGCTGCCAGTGCAGTACCAGCCGTCAAGGTTAATGCCGCGCCTAAGCCTAGACCCGCTAGGGATTTAATTAGCGTGTTCATTAGTGACCTCCGGTAACGCGTTCAGGTGGCTGTTTACACTTCTCAATAGAGGTATAAATTGGCATCAGTAAGAAAAACAAGAAATACAAGACAGTGAAGATACGAGCCATTAATGTTGCTGTTGGTGTCGTTGGCGTCGCGCCTAAGTAACCTAAAACTAAGAAACTAATCGCAAACACGGTTAAAGCAATTTTAGATAAAATGCCTTTATAGCGTATAGAGCGTACAGGCGATCTGTCTAGCCATGGTATCAAGAATAGTACGGCAATCGCACCGCCCATCGCAATCACACCACCCAACTTGTCAGGAACCGCACGTAAAATGGCATAGAATGGCGTGTAATACCATACTGGTGCAATGTGTGCTGGTGTTTTCAATGAATTCGCTGTCTCAAAATTTGGTGGCTCAAGGAAGAATCCGCCGCCTTCTGGGAAGAAGAATACCACTGCAAAGAACAAGATAAAGAAGACCACGATACCAATCATATCATGCACTGTGTAGTACGGATGGAATTCAATACCATCTAACGGCACACCATTTTTATCTTTTAGCTTTTTGATATCAATACCATCAGGGTTGTTCGAACCCACATGGTGTAGCGCTACAATATGCATGAATACTAAGCCCACAAGTACGAGTGGGATAGCAACCACATGTAGAGCAAAGAAGCGGTTTAGGGTGATACCTGAGATAATATAATCACCACGTACCCATTCTGCAAGCCCATCACCAATCACAGGTAGAGCAGCAGGAAGGTTCAAGATAACCTGTGCACCCCAAAATGACATATTGCCCCAAGGTAGTAGGTAACCGAAGAAACCTTCTGCCATCAATGCTAAGTAAATACCCATACCGATGAGCCAAATAAGCTCACGTGGTTTCTGGTATGAACCATATAGCAGTGCTCTAAACATATGCAGATAGACGACCACAAAGAACGCAGATGCGCCAGTTGAGTGCATATAACGGATGAGCCAACCACCTTTGACATCGCGCATGATGTATTCAACAGACGCAAATGCCCCTTCGGCACTTGGGTTGTACATCATGGTCAGCCAAATACCTGTTACCAATTGGTTAACCAATACCACCATTGATAACACGCCAAAAAAGTACCAAAAGTTAAAGTTTTTTGGTGCATAGTACTTTGACATATGGTATTCATAGGTTTCGGTCGCTGGAAAGCGTGCGTCCACCCAATGCATTAACTTTTTACCCATGCTCATATTAAGCCTCCCCAATCGTCAAGATGGTACCATCCATGTTGTAATCTGGGACAGGTAAGTTAAGCGGTGCAGGAACGCCACTATAAACGCGACCCGCCAAGTCATATTTAGACCCGTGGCATGGGCAGAAAAATCCGCCATACCAATCATTACCACCCAAGTCAGCCGCGCCAACATCAGGACGGTAGTTTGGTGCACAACCTAAATGTGTACAGACGCCTTCTACTACCAAGACTTCTGGCGAGATAGAGCGTTCTGGATTTTTACAGTATTCAGGTTGTAATGACGCATCAGATTCAGGGTCAGACAGTAAAGGTTTTACTGACGCTAAAGTCGCTAGCATATCTTCTGTGCGTTTGACCACAAAAATGGGTTTACCGCGATATTTGACAACGATCATCTGTCCTGCTTCGATAGAACCAATATCTTGGGTCACTGCAGCCCCTGCAGCCTCAGCTTTAGCGCTTGGGTACCAAGAACGGACAAAAGGTGTTGCCACAGCAGCTACCCCAGCTGCACCAATCGCGGCAGTCGAGGCAATAAGAACTCTACGGCGTTGTACGTTAACGCCTTCGGCTTGGCTCATTAATACTTCCTCCAGGTGAATGAAATGGGATTATCCCACACTGGGTTTGTGGCTTAGAAAATGTACAATATCAAGCCACTTTGGCTGTGCCTAATTTTGCTAATTGTTGCTATTCTAAGCTATTTCGGTGATAAAATAAATTATTGCGTTAAAAATAAAGCAACCTTGATAGAACATACTCTAAGGTTGAATAGGAGAATTGATGCAAAATAGCTGCATTATCAATGTCTCACATAGATTTTTTGGCAAGGATTATAAGCGTGATGACCTTATAATTAATAAGGATATTTTGCAATAGCGAATGATACTCGAAATTAAGGTAATGTTCACTAACTTTCACTATCTAACTACTATGTAAGTAGTCGTAAACCAATAATCACCGCTTTGTAAGAACAAAACGGTGATTATTTCATTACTTTTTATGTCTTATCAAACTCCAAGTTTTATAAAACATGGCTTTAGTCGCTAACGTTAGCTCTCAAGCTCACTCCAACGCTCAAGCTTACTCATCATCTTATCTTCAATCGTGAGTAGGCGCTCACTTGCGGCAGTCGCTGCATTAACGTCAGTGGTGAACCATGAGCCATCTGCTAGTTTCTCTTGCAATTGGGCTTGCTCAGCTTCTAATGCAGCGATTTCTTTTGGCAAATTGTCCAGTTCACGCTGTTCATTGAAATTGAGCTTTTTGGCAGCTTTGTTAGGTTTTGCTGCGGTTGTCTTATTGGTAACTTTACTGGCAGTATTTGCATTATTGGCTGGTGCTCTAGCTGCGTGTGCTGCTTGCTCACGGTTTTTTTGTACCAAGTATTCTTGATAACCACCGACATACTCTTTGACGATACCTTTGCCGTCTTCATCTTGGTCAAATACCCAAGTAGATGTAACGACATTGTCCATAAATGAGCGGTCGTGACTGATGAGCAAAATCGTACCGCCAAAGCTGGCGACGGACTCTTCTAGTAGCTCAAGTGTCGCCATATCCAAGTCGTTGGTTGGCTCATCGAGTACCAGAATGTTGGCAGGCTTTAATAGCTGCTTGGCAAGTAGTACGCGGTTACGTTCACCACCTGATAGTGCTTTGACTGGGGTACGCGCACGCTCTGGGGCAAATAAGAAATCTTGTAGATAGCTCATGATGTGTGTCTTACGACCACCCACTTCGACGAAGTCTGAGCCTTCTGAGACGTTTTGCGCCACACTGGCTTCAAGGTCTAACTGATCGCGCAACTGGTCGAAGAAAGCGATTTTTAGGTTGGTACCTAACTCAACACTACCAGTCTTTGTGACTTCGTCATCAGACATATCGAGTAGGGCTTTAATTAGTGTGGTTTTGCCCGCACCGTTGGGTCCGACAATACCGATTTTATCACCGCGCATAATAGTGGTTGTAAAGTTATCAACCAATACGTTGCCATTATACTCAAGATGTAAGTTTTTGACTTTACAGACCAGCTTACCGCTTTTCTCGCCTTGACCCATCGTGATATTAACGTTACCGACTTGCTCACGGCGATCGCTACGCTCTTCACGCAATGCTTTTAGCTCGCGTACACGGCCTTCGTTACGGGTACGACGGGCTTTGATACCTTGGCGAATCCAAACTTCTTCTTGTGCCAGTTTTTTATCAAAGTTGGCGTTATTTTTTTCTTCAGCGAGTAACTGTAGCTCTTTTAGCTCTTGATAGCGTGCATAGCCACCTTCGCCTTGAGTGACGTCATAACTGGTCAATTGACCACGATCTAGCTCAATGATGCGAGTCGATAGTTTATTGACAAATGCTCTATCATGGGTGACAAACAACAATGTTAGACCTTGCCAATCCAATAAAAAGCGCTCTAGCCATTCAATACTATCAACGTCCAAATGGTTGGTTGGTTCATCGAGCAGCAGTACATCAGGTTTGGTGACCAATGAACGTGCTAGTAGTACACGGCGCTTACGACCACCTGATAATGAAGATAAATCATCATCTGGATCCAGCCCCATGGTTTTGATAAGGCGGGTGGCTTCGCGCTCTAAATCCCAACCGTGTACCGCATCGATATCATGCTGCAAATCGGCCATACGCTCACAAGCATCCATGTCGCCATTGGCACATAAATCTGTTTGGGCATTGTAGTTGATAAGCAGCTCAGCCGTACGGCTGCTACCACCCATAACGATGTCTAGGATACGTCCGCTTGTCTCGGGAACGTCTTGTTCTAGCATCGCCACGCGCACGCTGCTATTGATAATGACTTCGCCGCTATCAGGTTGTAAGGTGCCGTTAATTAGCTTAAATAAGGTGGATTTGCCTTCGCCATTACGGCCAATTAAACAGACACGTTCACCTGCTTCAATAGCAAAATCAATGCCATCAAGAACAGGAGCGACGCCAAAAGCAAGGTGGATATCTTTTAAATGTATCAGAGCCATAGAATATCTTAAGCTTATATAATAGTGAGGTAGGGGTTGCTGCAAAATTGCGAGCAGTATAACATGCCATCACGTGACTGTAGTGAGCGTAAATGATTTTATCCGCACTATTTATGGCTTTTATTAACGGCTGCTATTTTATAAAGAGCATCGTCGTCTAATTGCTACTTTGTATCGGTCATCGAGCCATTTTATTAATGAATCCTACCAGTCTTATGTTTATGATAATTCAGAGAAAAATATGAATCAATTTAATCCTCAAGATAAGGCTCAGAACGAGGCTTTAGCTGTGCATGCTGATCTACAAACGCAACAAGTCATTGATTTGCAGATGAGTATGGCGCATCTAGAGATGACAGTAGAGCGACTCGATGAGGTGATTGCGCGGCAAGATAAAGATATTCAGACATTACAACGACAGTTGCAGCTGATCTATAAACAAGTGGAAAGTCAGGATCCTGAAGGCGGCATTGCACCTTTTGATGTAATGGCAGAAAGACCCCCTCATTATTAATACCTGCAAAATTAATATCTGCAAAAACTAAATGATTGAAAATTTATAACTATTATATCCGCATTGTGAAATACAGATACTGTTCAGTCATAATCAGGAAATAATGTGTTTTTGCAGTTGTTTTAATGTTCGAAAATCATTACTATCCTCCACCTCGGATGCTGCTTGCTTATTAAAATTAAGTAAAGTAGTAAAACAATGCGGACGTTTGGAGATACATAATGCGCGCAAATTTTCATTTGAAAACTCTCACAGTAGCTGTTGCTGCTCTTTCTATTGCTAGCGTTGCTAGTGCTGCTGGTCTTGATCGTTCAGGTCAGGATATCACCGCATTCTTACAAGATGGCACCTACGCCGAATCTGTTTATACTTATATCGATGCTGATGTGAGTGGTAAAGACTTGTCAGGCAATAAGCTCAATGATATCGCAGAGTCTTATGATTTTTTCCGTTATGGTGTAAAAGCAGATATTAACGACACGTTTAGCATCGGTATTTTATATGATGAGCCTTTTGGTGCCGCCGCTGATTATAACGGTCAAAACGATTTCGTTACCGAAAGTGATCGTGACGCTATCATTCAAGACTTTACAAAAAACCCTAATATTACCGAAGCTTACGTCGATAACGTATTAATACCACAATTGCAAGGGGCGCTTGCTCCAGGTAATCCAGGTGGTTTAACCGCTGAAGAATTACAAGCCGCTCAAGGTCAGCTTATTGGTCTTGAAGCCGCTAAAGGTCTAGCAGCAGTAGCGGGCGAAGCGACGCAAGTAGAAGTACGTACTGAGAGCATTACTGGTATTCTTGGTGCTAAATTTGGCGCTAACAAAGAGTTTCAAGCTTATGGTGGTCCAGTGGCTCAGCGCGTAAAGGCAGATGTAAAATTGCGCGGTGATGCATACAGTTCAGCCAAGGGTTATACCACTCACATCAGTAATGACCAAGACTATGGCTGGATCGCTGGTATGGCTTATAGCAAGCCTGAAATTGCACTTAAAGCTGCTTTGACGTATCGCTCTGAAATCAAGCACAATGCAAAAGCTTTTGAGACTTTTCCAATTGCTACGGCTGCAGGTGCTACCGCTGGTCTAGCGTTGCCGACTACCAGACATTCTGATATTGAAATCAATACGCCAGAATCAGTCAACTTTGATTTCCAAACGGGTATCAATCCGACGATGCTAGCTACTGCGAAAGTCCGTTGGGTGCCTTGGAGTGATTTTGCTATCGTACCGTCACTATACAATGATGTCAGTAAAGTATCGACAAAAGATGATGAAGGCTTGGCATTAGTTAGTTATGATGAAGATCAATGGCAAGTTGAGCTAGGTCTCGCTAAGCGCATGACGCCAGCATTAGCAGTGACAGGTACTGTCGGTTGGGATAGTGGTGCTGGTAACCCTGTAACCTCGCTAGGTCCTATCGAAGGCTACTACAGTGCTGGTTTGGGTGCCAAGTACAATGTGACTGAAAACTGGGCAGTATCAGCTGGTGGTAAATACCTATGGTTCGGTGATGCTAAAGGCCAAATTCCGACTAAAGCCGTGGTTAGTAACTTTGAAGACAACGATGGTTTTGCACTTGGCGTGAAGCTTTCTTACCAAGCAAACTAATGTGATGTGTAATTTGCTAAATTATAAATCCATAGTCTAAATAATAAAAAGCGATCCTGATTGGGTCGCTTTTTTTTGCTTAAAATAAAGCAATTTCGACTTAGAGAGTTTTTTATTGAATATATTGGGCATTCTCAGAGGCTAAAATTAATGAACTATAGTTTAATTATTTTATATAAGTATTTATGCCTCAGCTTATAGTAAAACAATTGTTTAGATAATTGCTAATAAGATAAAACGATAACGTTATAAAAGACAAAATAATTTCTTTTAAATATTGTTTTACGATTGAAAAGTCATTACTATCGAAAGCAGGACACTTTTTATGTAAAGCAATCTTGCGATTATTAATGTCGCTTATAGTTTATGTAAATGGTTAAACAACTGGGATGTTTGGAGATAAACAATGCGCGCTACTTTTCACTTAAAAACTCTTGCCGTAGCTATTGCTACTATTTCTGTAGCTACTATGACCAATGCTGCAGGTCTTGATCGTTCGGGTCAAGATGTCACAGCCTTCCTCCAAGATGGCACCTATGCTGAAGCTGTTTACACCTATATCGATGCTGACGTTAGTGGTTATGATAGTGCCAATAACGTTCCTAGCAACAATACCTATGTTAGAGGTGATAAGACTGGCGATATCGCTGAGTATTATGACTTTTTTCGTTATGGTGTAAAAACAGATATCAATGAAACCTTTAGTGTTGGTATCTTATATGATGAGCCCTTTGGCGCAGCAGCGCAATATACTGGCGACAACAATTTTGTGTCGAAAGGCGATCTTGATGCTTCTGTCGCTGCCATTACTAACAATCAAGCTCCCACTTATGCCGCAGCTTTGGCTGGAATAGGTGCGCTCACGCCAGGAGAAGCGGCTGGAGTCTTGACAGATGAACAGCAAGCGCAGTTAGATGGTTTGCGTGGAGCAGTAGGTATCGCAAATGCTGAAGCAGCTAATGCAGGGGAAGGTACTAATGTTGAAGTACGTAGTAACAGCCTGACAGCTATTCTTGGGGCAAAATTTGGTGCCAATAAAGAGTTTCAAGTATACGGTGGTCCAGTTGCTCAGCGTATTGAGTCTGAAGTAAAATTACGAGGTTTGGCTTATGGTCCTGCTACTGGCTATACCTCACGTAACAGCCCTGATATGGACTATGGTTATATAGCTGGTATTGCCTATAGCAAACCTGAAATTGCCTTAAAAGCAGCGCTGACCTATCGCTCTGAAATCGACCACAACATGAAGATTGCTGAAAACTACCCGATTGCAGGTGCTTTAGCTGGTGATCCAGCTGCAGCCAATCGTACCAGTAATATGGAAATTACTACTCCTAAATCCGTAAACTTTGATTTTCAAACGGGTATTAACCCTACAACGTTAGCAACTGCAAAAGTGCGCTGGGTACCTTGGGGTGACTTTAAGATTACGCCACCATTATATAATGAAGTTAGTAAGAGATCTTATGGACCTGATGGTTTGAACTTGGTTGAGTACGAAGAGGATCAATGGCAAGTTGAGCTTGGTCTTGCCAAACGTGTTGCACCAGCACTTGCAATTAGTGGTACCGTTGGTTGGGATAGTGGTGCTGGCAACCCTGTCACTTCGTTAGGTCCTATCGAAGGTTATTACAGCGCTGGTTTGGGTGCAAAGTATAACGTGACAGAAAACTGGGCAGTATCAGCAGGTGGCAAATACTTATGGTTCGGCGATGCCCAAGGTGTGTTGCCAAGTGGTAAGATTGTTGGTGATTTTCAGGATAATGATGGATACATATTTGGTGTGAAATTGTCCTATCAAGATGTTAAATAGTGAGAAAATATCGCATATTAAGTGAACACTTGTTTTAATAAAATTGTATTCAGCACGATTGAAAAAGAGCAGCCCTTTGAGGCTGCTCTTTTTTAATTTTTTTTTATCAAAAAATACTGCTGTTAATCAATGCTTTATATAGATTTCGAGAACTAAACGCAAGTTTTTTTAATGACTACTCATAGAAAATAATGGTTTACATAGTCCAAACCATTATGATTTTTATACTAAATTAGTTAACATAAATCTATCTTCACAAAAAATTAAAAAGGGTGTTGCTATAGTGCTGAACTTTAATTATGAT
Organism: Psychrobacter cibarius; assembly: GCF_904845955.1. Taxonomy (GTDB): domain Bacteria; phylum Pseudomonadota; class Gammaproteobacteria; order Pseudomonadales; family Moraxellaceae; genus Psychrobacter; species Psychrobacter cibarius_B. Next base: position 660,069 of record NZ_CAJGYX010000001.1, on the reverse strand, counting down.
ACTGAAATCAGTTACGTTATCTTACATAGTAGTAATGTCTGATAACAACGAAAGTGTGATCGTGTAATCGATAGTTACATTCAATCGTTAAGTATAAAAGTCGTTTGGCAAAGGATTGCTCAGCATAAGCTTTAGTGACTAGTCGTTATATAGCAACTAAGCTACTTGCCAGTTATTTTATTCATGGAGGATATCTAAGTGTCTCATCAGTTCCCTATCTCTAAACTCACTCTCGCTCTTATTGCCTTATCGGCTGCATCGTTGACGCAGGCGGCTGGTCTTGATCGTTCAGGTCAAGATATTAAGGGCTTTTTTAACTCTGGCACTTATGCCGAAATTGATTACGCTTATATTGATAGTGATGTTTCTGGTAACGATAATGCAGGTGCTATTCGTACCTCTCCCACTACAGAAATACGAAATGGCATAACGTCAGATGAAGCTTCATATGAGAAAGGTGCGCCTACTGGTAATATTACTGGTGATACCTATTCTTTTATGCGCTACGGTGTAAAAACGGATATCAATGACAACGTTAGTATCGGTGTATTTTATGATGAACCTTGGGGTGCAGAAGTAGAATATACTGGAAACAGCACTTTTGTATCTCAAGCAGGAAAAGATACCATAGCGGACTCATCTTCAGGTATTTCAGTGCCAAATGAAGTTATCAATCCTTCAGTACTAGATCCTGACTACGATAAAAATACTAATGTTCGCGTCCATACCGAGACATGGACAGGCTTGGTTGGTTTTAAATCTAATGGCTTCCAAGTATATGGTGGTCCAGTATTGCAAAAAGCGGAAGCGGAAGTACACTTGCGTGGTCAGGCGTATGGACCATTGACTGGCTATGATGCGAATGTAAATAACGATACTGCTTATGGTTGGGCAGCTGGTCTTGCTTATAGTAAACCTGAGATTGCATTAAAGGCCGCACTAACGTATCGCTCTGAAATCGAGCATGAGACACCAATAGGTGAAAGAGTGCCACTATTAGGGTCACCTCTAAAAGGCGTAGTACTAGATAAGCTTGGAATTGATCCAAATTCTGATCTTGGAAAATCGATTGGTGAGTATGCTACGACTGATGCTACTGTCACTACGCCAGAATCTGTTAATTTAAATATTGAAACTGGATTAAGTCAAAAGTATCAGTTATTAGGTACTTTGGATGTACGTTGGGTGCCGTGGAGTGATTTTTCTATTGTGCCGCCACTTTACAATGCCTACTCAAAAGCAGCTGTTCCAGAGGGACTACCTCTACTATCTTATGATAAAGACCAATGGAAAGTGGATGTTGGCTTAGCTAAACGTTTTAATGAGAAGCTAGCTGGCTCAGTGGTCGTTGGTTATGACTCTGGTGCAGGTGACCCTATAAGCTCACTTGGTACTATTGATGGATATTACAGTCTTGGTGGTGGTGTTAAGTATAATGTGACACCTGAATGGGCAGTTTCAGTGGGCGGAAAATATTTAAAATTTGGCGATGCTACAGGACAGCTACCTAACGGTAGTATCGTTAGCAAGTTTCAAGATAACGATGGCTACATCGCTGGTGTAAAACTCTCTTATCAGAGCCAGTAATTTATCATCTGACTATAGCCTCTCAAAATAAATGTTAGAAAACAGCTTGTTTAACCATTGAGTTAGGTAAGCTTTATTTAGGGTATGTCATCATTTAAACATTCATCGTTTGAATCGAGGACATGTTCGAATATGAATAATTTGTATGAATCAAATTTGGTCATCTACAAATATTGCCCAAATACTAATTCTATAATTAGTAGATAAAGGAATATCTATCAATCATCCATGGAGGAAGACGAATGTCACCTAACCGTCATTCAATATCAGCTGTACCTACAGCCAAGAAACTAAAAACCCCCTTAAAAGCCAGTGTTGTCATACTAACTTCTGTCATCTTGTCCGCATGCGGAAGCAGTGGAAGCGATTCATATACCTTAAATGATATTTTTGATGGTAGTAGCCCAGTAATCACACCGACTCCAACACCGACTCCAACACCAACACCAACGCCAACTCCAACGCCAACTCCAACACCGACGCCAACACCTGAAGACACAAGAACTGGCGTTCAGTCACTAAATATCAACGCAGGCTCACTCGGTGTATTTAACACAACTACCCGAGACTTCACCATTAATGAAGATGGTTCTACTGTCGATGCAAGAGCAGATATTGCTTCACAAAATCCAGCCACACCAGACCAACCTGGTTTACTACCGAAAGTTGCTATTAACACATCAGGCTCAAATGACACCGAGCTTCAAAATGGTTTTAAAGCTCATAAAGACAGTACCGATATAGTTGTTGCTGCTCTTGGTCAAACGCTACCGTTAGACTATACCTCAACGTATAAAGACTTTGGCGATGACCTGCGCATCGGTCATATCGATGGTAAAGCAGAAGTCGTTGCTTTAGGTTCAACATTACCCGTAAATAGCGTTATCGTTACTGGTAATGCTACTCAAGCTGCCAATATACCAACCGAAGGTAAAGTAGGTTATACCGGTGATGCTACTTATCGTGAGCTTGGTCTAGACAAAGCTATTGAATATGGCACCTCAGCATTCACCGCAGACTTTGTTGCTAAGAACGTCAAAGGCGATCTCACTTTTAGTGATAAAAACATTGGTTTATCCGCTGATATCACAGGCAATGAGTTCTCAGGCACAGCAGCAGCTAATAATGGTTACAAGACCGAAGGTGGTTTTTTCGGTGGTGATGCCCAATACCTAGGCGGTGTTTACGAAGGTAACGGTGCTCAAGGTACATATGGGGCAGAAAAAGATAAGGTTGTAACGCCGACTCCGACGCCAACGCCGACGCCAACGCCAACGCCAACGCCAACAGCGCCTATTAATCCAGATGCTAAAGTGGATACTGAGTTTACTGGCTTCCAAAGCAATACGTTAAGTAGTAAAAAAGGTAACTTTACAGCTGACGCCATTGGTTATGCAGAAATACGTGATGACAAGTCTGACTTTAAAGAAACGGTAGATGTAGACGGTTCTAAGGTGCCAGTAGATAATCGTGCTGGAAATAATTTCACTGGTTATGATAAATTCATAGCTCGTGCTGACATGACCAAACCTGACTCTGTGAAAGAGCAAGTTTTAATCAATATAAGTGGAGACGCAGACACAGATTACGGTAATGGATTTAAGTTGCATACTGAGTCTACTAAAGTTCAAGGTCCTGTAGCATTAGACCTCAATTACTCATCTGTTTATAAGAACTTTGATTCGCAAATGCAGATCGGTCATGTTTATGGTGATCCTAGAACTGACCTATTTGGTTTAGGTGACTTAGCTCGTGTTTCTACTGTTTACGTACAGGGTAACGGTACCAATCTTGACGACATGCAGTACATGAAAGACTTAGCACAATACAATATCGATAATAATATCAATGACGGTATGGTGGCTTATGGCGGTGTTGCTACCTACATGGAAAATCTACATCTAAAAGATGGTGTTCGTGGTGGACCAGTAGTTGATGGTACTTCAGCATTTGACGTAGACTTTGTTGGTGGTAAAGTTGCAGGTACGCTGTCTTTTGCAGCAGGTGATTATAGTTACATGCCTACTGGTAACAAGATTGATATCAATGCAGATATTACAGGAAATACTTTCGCTGGTAATAAGAATGGTATCGATACAGCAGGTGGTTTCTACGGTGAGGATGCTAACTTCTTAGGTGGCGTTTATCAAGAGGCTCTAACTCAAGGGGGTAAAGGTGCTCAGCCAGGTGAAGGTACTACTTTCCAAGGTACTTTTGGTGCTGAGAAGCAGCCTAATTCCAAATAAAGATCATATAAATTCTTAATTCAGACATAAAAAAAGTACCTTAGGGTGCTTTTTTTTATGTCTGAATCTATATACCTGATATTGTGACTGTGAAGATGAGCAGAGGGTTCTTATATAATGATAAGAATTTTATTGATTAACTAATGTTTGTCTATATAGTCAGATTTTAGTTATATTATATAAATAATAATAATAAAATTTAAGGATATTATTTTTGAAGTAGTTGTTTTTAATAATCGATATAACTTTTTAATGTATTTATTGGCTGATATTCTATTTTTTACCTATTTTAATAAAATAACGCTATCTGTCGCTGGCATCAACCTTTTTAAAATGAAATAAATTTTTAGTGATTTTTATAGTTAAAATTATGATTTTATTGAATATTAAGGATAGTTTTTAGGATTTTACTTAACAATAATTCGTTTTTATTTTTTCTAAAAGATAAATTTTCAGTTATACATTATATTAAAATTTTGTTGTTTATTGTTTACGTAATACGATTTATATCATTTAACTTATTGATTGAATTTATTTAGTAACTAAAGGTTACCGACATTAATATTTGAATAATATTAATTGACTTTTTATGTTACATTTGTTTATCTATTCAAGGCACTGAATATATGTTGTGTCTAAGTTAGTAAATAATGGAATATTACCAGTTCTTCATGGAGGAAGACGAATGTCATTTAATCATCATTTGATACCAGCGATATCTGCCGTAAAAAAACTACAGACACCGCTCAAAGCCAGCGTGGTTATTTTAACCACTGTCATTTTAGCTTCGTGCTCAACGAGCGGTAGTGATAGCACGGTTACGCCTAAGTCGTCACCTGTAATAGGATCAGAAAGTGGCGGAAATGTTGATAGTGGAGGCAATGTCAGCAATGCTGACGCAGTAAAGGCTATCAAAGCTGCAGAAGCAAAAACTAAAGCTGCACAAGAAGCGCTCAAGGTTGCAGAAGCAAAAACCAAAGCTGCGCAAGATGCTCTTAAAGCAGCCCAAGAGAGTTTTGGAAAAGAGTCAGAGAAGGTAATGGCGGCATCTAAAACAGCGATAGATGCTGCAAAAGATGAAGCTGCAAAAGCCAAGCTCGCTGCAGAAGCCGCTCGAGTAGAGGCGGTAACAAAAATTGAAGCGGCTGCAAAAGCTTCTAAAACGGAAATAACAGCCGCTAAAAAATCCGCCGCCGATGCAGTTGCCAAAGTGAAAGCGGCTGAAGAAAAGGCTAAAGCCGCAGATAATCGTGCAACCGTAGCAGAGGCCAAGGCTAAAGAGATTGAGACATCTTTGAAAGCTGCAGAAGAAGCCAAAACTCAAGCAGAAAAACAAGCCACAGCTGCCAAAACCCAAGCTGCGCTTGAGAAACAAAAAGCAGATAAAGCCCAAGGCGAAGCAGACAAAGCTAAAGCTGATTTATTGAAAGCAACAGATGATCTAGCAGCTGCAGAGAAAGCTTTAGCCGCCGCACTTGCCTCAGGTGGCAACACCGAAGCTTTACAAGCAGAAGTTGACCGTCGCCAAGTCGCTCTTGACGCCGCTAATGACCAAGCCGCTGCAGCTCAGCAAGCTCAAGCCGTTGCCTCTGCTCAAGCTTCCGCCCAAGTAACTGCGGCTCAAGCTGCCGCCCAAGCTGCTAAAGATGCCTTAGCTGCCGCCACCATTAAGAATGCCCCTGAAGCAGAGAAATCTGGCGTGCAGTCGCTGAATATCAACGCTGGATCATTGGGTGTATTTAATACCACCACCCGCGACTTTGACATCAGCGCAGATGGTTCCACAGTAGATGCTAGAGCTGACATCGCTTCACAAGATCCCTCCACGCCAGATCAACCTGGTCTACTACCTAAAGTCGCTATCGTAACATCAGGGGCCAACGATACTGAAACTCAGAGCGGGTTTAAAACCTATGAAGGCGATACTGAAATTATCGTCGCAGCAATTGGTCAAACCTTACCACTTAACTACACCTCAACTTATAAAGACTTTGGCGATGACATGCGCATCGGTCATATCGATGGTGCCGCTGAAGTAGCATTGTTAGGCTCAACCCTACCCGTGAATGGTGTTGTCGTTACTGGTAATGCTACTCAAGCTGCCAATATACCAACCGAAGGTAAAGTAGGTTATACCGGTGATGCTACTTATCGTGAACTTGGTTTAGGTAATGATATCGAATTTGGCAAATCAGTATTCACCGCAGACTTTGTGGCTAAAAACGTAAAAGGGGATCTCACATTTAATAAAGCCGGTAAAATTGGTTTAACCGCCAGCATTAATGGCAACCAATTCTCAGGGACTGCTGCTAACAATGCAGGCTATACAACCGAAGGTGGATTCTTTGGTGGTGATGCCCAGTACCTAGGCGGTGTTTACGCTGGCAATAATGCCCAAGGAACTTATGGCGCGACCAGCGATAAACAAACCGCTGCTGAGCAGTCTGCCAAAAACGCTCAAGCAGCCGCAGCTGCTGCTAATGCTGCCATCGCTAATGCTCAGGCACAGGCAAATGCTGCTAAAGCTGCTGCTGATAAAGCTCAAGCAGACGCTGTCAAAGCACAAGAAGCCTTACAAAGAGCAGAAGACGCTCTAGCCAATGCTGGTAATGGTGAAAAGCAATTAGCTGCTGCCCTAGAACGTGCATCCGCAGCAGAAATGGCTGAAGCCGCTGCATTACAAGCCTTGTCGACGGCAGAAGCTGCAAGAAAAGCTGCGGAGACTGCAAAAGGCGCCGCATTACAAGCTGCACAAGCAGCACAAAATGCTGCAGACAAAGCGATTGGTGAGGCCAAAGTGGAAGCGGATAAAAAAGTCGCAGAAGCCAATCAGCAAGCCGCAGATGCGACAGCACAAGCTGCTGCTGCTCAAACGCGCGCTGATGAAGCTTTACAAGCGAAAGCAGATGCAGAAGCTAGAGCAAAAGCTGCAGAAGAGGCTCTTGAAGCATCGCAGCAGTTACCACCAGCACCAACCAATCCACAGTCTCCAGTGAATGCAACAATAAGTGGTTTCCAAAATACGATCTCAGGTAGTGACAATAGCGCTATCAATACCAATACTTCTGCTAACTACGATACGCTTAAAGTTAATTTATTAGAAACTGGGTCTGGACGTTTTGATAAAAATACTACTACTAACTTTAAGTTACGAGATGCAGGTGATGAGGACTACGAAGCAGGATTTAAAAAGAGTGCTTTATATTCATTGCCAGCAGGGTATTTGAACAGACGTTTCAAATATACGTCTGTTTATAAAAACTACAATGATCAGATGCAAATCGGTCATTTATACGGTGATCTCAAAACGACAAACAATGGAATTCGATTAGACACCTTATCTAATGTCTACGTACAAGGTAACAGTACAAGCACTGACGATATGCAGTACATGAAAGGCTTGTCACAATACAATATTGATAATGGTATTAATGATGGCAAAGTAGCTTATAAAGGTGATGCCACTTATATTGGTAATAGTGAGCAAGAAATCATTGGTGTTAATCCGATTATAGGTACCTCTGAGTTTGATGTGGACTTTGTCGACAGTCAAATAGATGGTACGTTATCATTTGAAGGTTCTAATGTCAGTGAGAAGAAAATCAAAGCCGAGATTATTGGAAATACCTTTGCTGGTAATTGGAATGGGGTTGATACTAAAGGGGGTTTCTTTGGTGAAGATGCAGGTCTATTAGGTGGTGTTTATCAAGTTTCTGGTGGTAAAGGCACTTATGGCGCTAGCAAAGTAGATCCAAGCGCTGCTCCTGCTCCAGTAGAGTCTACAATGACAGGCTTCCAATCTACCGCCTTAAGTAGCAAAAATAAAACATTACCATTGGGTCAAGGTCAACTGGTAGACGCGATTGGTTATGTGGAAATCAGAGATGATAAATCGGCATGGACAGAAACGAACGTTAAGGATGGTTCTAATGTCCCAATAGACAATCGCAAAGGCAACAATTTCAATAGCTTTAGTAAAGGCAAAGTACTTGCTGATATGGTTAAGCCAGACACGGTCCTTAAACCAATAGAGGTGTCTTTGACCAATGCAACTGGCGCAGTCACAGTTGATGCAGGGAGAGGTAACCTTAATCCAAGTTATCAATACAGCGCTGTTTATGAGAACTTTGACAATCAAATGCAGATTGGTCATGTATATGGCAATCTTAACTCATCGTTTGCAGGCGATGTCTCACGTGCAGCCAATGTATATGTACAAGGCTACTTAACCTCGCAAGCAGGTATGGACAGTCTGAAAGGTGTTAATGATGGTAAGGCTCAATATACAGGCAGTGCGACTTATATTGAAAATATCCATTTAGCGGATAATGCTTCGACAGCCCCAGTTAATGGTACTTCTGCTTTCAACGTTGATTTTGTCAATGGCTCAGTCGATGGCACATTATCATTTACTGGTACGGACTATAAATATATGCCTGCTGGCAATCAGATCAAAATTGATGCAGATATTGCGGGCAATACTTTTGTGGGTAATAAAAATGGCATCGATACCGCAGGTGGTTTCTATGGTGAAGGTGCGAAGTTCTTAGGCGGTATTTATCAAGATGTATCTGATCAAGGTGGAAAAGGAACTGCAGCTGGTACGGGGACTAAATTCCAAGGAACGTTCGGTGCGGCAAAGCAATAAGATAATATGACTGTATGATACAAAAGAGAAAGCGTCCTAGGGCGCTTTTTTGCTCGATTAAACCATTAAAATCCCTTAGGATGACTAAAGTTGGGAAAGTGTTTGGAAAGTTAATGATCGTACTTAGGTAAGGATACCCATGAATAATCAATATATACGTAAACCGCTCACCGCTTCTGTTTTACTATCGATGATGGCGATTTCTCTACCCGTTATGGCAGCACCAGAATTACCAGAAATAAAACCCGATCTTGATCAAGCTGCGGAGTTGCTTAGACGCGAAAATCAGACTTCTGTGTCAGATCCTACTGCACCCTCTACCGCTATATCAGATTCTGAAGCACAAGATGCTATTAGAAGTCGTCAGCAACTTGCCAAGGCAACGGCTTATAATCTAGAAGCGCTAAAAGCCAATCCAGCAGCGTTTAGCAAGTATTTAAATGATGCATTGTCTGCACAAGATATGGTAACGGTTAAAGAGTTATCGCCGCATTACAAAGCGTTAAAAACCAATGATCCAATGCTGATCAAATTCGCTGATGCGCTCATATATCGCAGTGAAGCCAAAAACAAACAAGCCATTACCATTTATCGTGACATGCTTGCAACTGATCCAGACTTTCATCCGGTACGTTTGAATATGGCCATTGCCATGCAAGCAGACAAGCAGTATGTGGCGGCAAAGGAGCAGTTTCTAAAATTGCAGGCAGTTGAGTTACCAGCACCTGTCATGGCTAGGGTGCAAAACTCATTGGCGCAGATCAATAGTTCAGAAAAATGGCAATTCAATGCCTCTGCCAGTTATGTAAGAGAGAATAATATTAATGATGCGCCATCGTCATCTACTCAATCTGACTTAGGGCGCTCGATTGAGCAAAAATCAGCCAATGGCCTTCAGGTGTCTGCTAGCGCGAATAAACGCTTTAACTTACCGAATAATTTCTATGCCACAGTGGGTGGTAATGCATCCCTAAAAGGATATTGGGATGAGCCTGACTATAATGATTATCTATTCACTGCCTCTACTGGAGTCGGCTACGATGATGCCAAAAACGACGTTTCTTTGACCCCATTTATCACCAAACGCTATTATGATGAAGCGCCCTATAGTTTGCGTAAAGGCGCAACTGTCAGCGGCTCACGCTGGGTTAAGCCCAAGCTAAAACTGTCAGCGACTGGTATTTTGTCCAAAGAAACCTTTGAAGATGATAGCAATGCAAATCGCGAAACAGATGGCAGATTCCTTGGTTTAAATGCTTATTATATTAAGGATGCCAAGGAATACTTTTATGGGGGTGTAGGTAATTATCGAAACGATGTGCCCAAGTCGAGTATTATTAGCTATGATCGTAATTCTATAAACGCTGGTTGGGGTCGTGAATGGAGGCGTGGACTCTCAACATTAGCAACAGTAGGTTATGGTATCAAGGACTATGACGATCCTGCCGATGCTTATCCAGCAGGAAGTGGCGCATGGAAAGGCTGTTATAATGCGGTAGGCGGCGTGCCGGGCTCAACCAGAGAAGACAAATCCACTTCATTAGGTTTGCAAGTCTGGAAACGTGATTTTACCTTGTATGGTTTGACACCGCGTTTGGTCTTTGATTATGAAACAACTTCAAGTAACTTTGCTTACTATGATGATCGTGATGAAAAGTCTGCAACGGTGTTATTAACAAAGACCTTTTGACGTAACCTATTTGACGCTTTGAGCCAGTAATAAAAAAACCTCACCAATGATGGTGAGGTTTTTTTTATAGTGATGATTGTAGCGATAAGCCTATTTATTTAAATTGAGTTCCATTTCTTTAAATTTCGCAGTAACAGAGGCTTTTGGACCGCCTGTCATGATACTTACCGCAAAAATGGCGATTGTACTTAAGATAAAGCCTGGAACGATAGCATATAACCAGCTATTGAGTGCCATGCCGTTCATCTGGAAAGGACCATAAATCCATAGAATAACCGTCAATGCACCGACGACCATACCAGCAACTGCACCGTTACGGTTCATACCGCGCCAGATTAGGCTGAAAATAACCAACGGTCCAAATGCGGCACCAAACCCTGCCCAAGCGTTAGAAACCAAATTCAATACTGAGCTTTCTGGATTAGACGCCAGTAAAATGGCAACAACGGCGACAATGATTACGGAAATGCGGCCGACCAATACTTGACGCGCCTCAGGTGCATCTTGATCAAAAAACAACTTATAGACATCTTTAGTCAATGAGCTTGATACCACCAATAGCTGTGATGAGATGGTACTCATAATCGCAGCTAAAATTGCAGCTAATAAGAAGCCTGAAACCAATGGATGGAATAAAAACTGCGTAAATACTAAAAAGATGGTTTCAGGATCATCTAAAGTCATCGCTGTCTTTTGCACATACGCACGACCAGCAAAACCTGTCATCAGTGCCCCGATAAGGCTGACAATCATCCAGCTCATACCGATGTTACGGGCAGTAGGAACATCTTTGACTGAGCGAATGGCCATAAAACGTACAATGATATGTGGCTGACCAAAATAACCTAAACCCCATGCCATCAATGACACAATGCCAAGGATACTCATCCCATTAGTAATGTTAAGCAAGCTTGGATCAATATTTCTAACCGCTTGTGTGGTGGCTGAAATACCACCCAGATCAGTGAAAGCGACGACAGGAACAATGACCATCGCAAACAGCATGATGATACCCTGTACAAAGTCAGTCATCGAAACGGCTAAGAAACCACCGAATAACGTATAAGCAACGACAACGCCAGCGGTGACCCATAGACCAGTGCTATAAGAAAGATTTAGTGAGCTTTCGAAGAGTTTACCACCGCCTACTAGGCTTGCAGCAGTATAAACCGTGAAGAATAAAATGATAACCACGGCTGAGATAACACGCAGCATGTGCGACTTATCTTCAAAGCGGTTGGCGAAATAATCGGGTAGAGTGATGGCATTGTCAGCCACTTCGGTATAAACGCGAAGGCGAGGTGCCACGATAAGGTAGTTTAAAAATGCACCAAGTGTCAAACCAAGTGCGATCCATATACTCACGACACCGTCAGCATACATATAGCCGGGCAAGCCAAGTAGTAACCAACCTGACATATCTGATGCACCTGCCGATAGTGCAGTGACTGCGGGACCTAAACTGCGTCCTCCTAACATATAGCCTTCAGTATCATTGGCTTGCTTAAGGTAAGCGTAAATGCCAATACCAGTCATCACAAAAAAATAGGCGCCAAATGATACCAGCACGCCACTAGAAACTCCGTTCATATAAATTGTCCTTAACCAACATGGTTGGCGGTAATTATTTTAACTATAAAGATTAAGTGTTATAGGACGATGTCCCAAACAATATCTAAAGACGAAAAAAGCCATTAAGTAGGACATAATGGCTTTTATTCAATATCTGCTGTTAGTTTTATATGATTGATGCTGTTCTAGGGCTAATACGAATTCGCAGTGCTTAGAGATCAATAAGAATGCCATATTACATCGACTGCTCGCATTTGCGACTCATTTATCAGTATTGGCCACCTATATAACCAATCATTTAAAACCATTAAACCTACTGTTAACCATCATATATTACTCGAAGTGTTCAATATATGACTATCAGTGTTCTTATAGTAAATTTTTGTTATAAAAACAACGTCAAGCGTATTATAACGCATGAGGGTTGTAAATGCGAATAGCGTGCTTTTTAGATTCCATAGCACGCTCTAATCCTCATTTAGCGAGAGTCTTATTCAATAGGCGCTAACAAGTCTAACAAAGCAGTAACGCTGCTAGATTGCGTCAATTTCGGATTGATAACCACACCCAAATAGCGTTGTAACTCTATATTGTCTGCCATATCGATACGTTCTAAATCTTGACTAATCATGGTTTGCGGTAATACAGACCATCCCAGACCAACAGAAACCAGCATGCGAATAGACTCAAGAGGATTGGTGCTCATCGTGGCATAGGGTTTCAGATTGTGCTTAGCGAATTCAGCCAAGGTAATTTGACTGGTAAAAGTGTTAGCAGACGGTAAAATAGCAGGATAGCGCGCCAATTGCTCTAGTGTCACATTAGATTTGGTCGCTAAAGGCGATAGCGTACCTGTCATAAAGTAAAGAGGGTCTGACCATAGCGTATGATAGGTCAAGCGCTTATCATAAACGGGCGGCAGTGTTAAAAATGCTAATGATAAATCGCCATCGAGTACGGCTTTGTGCGCTTTTTCTGAATCAACAAAATGTACTTCTAGTTGTACGGCAGGATAAGCTTGGATAAAATGCTTAAGTACAGGCGCTAAATGGTGCAAGCCAATATGATGACTGGTGCCGATCACTAATTTACCAGATACGATATGCTGAGAGTGTTGCAGATTAATCTTAAAATTCTCATAATCTTCTAGCCACCGCTTGGCATGCGGCAGCATTTCATTGGCTGCTTGGGTTGGTACAATGCCGCGTCCCACCGTATCAAACAAAGTAATGTTGAATTCATCTTCCAAATTTTTGATGCGTTTACTGACGGCAGGCTGTGTGATAAACAGTTTTTCTGCGGCACCTGAGATGCTGCCAGTGTGCATAACGGTAACGAATGTCGTCAAGTTTGTGGTGTTCAAACGGATGTCCTTAGCTACTTTGCGAGCTATAAATAAAAGTTGGCTGACCCAATCACAATGTATTAGAAATAAAAGTTTGCGTCTGGGCAAAAATCATCAATTATTATTATAGGATTAGCCTGCTATAATCACAAGACATCAAGACGTATTGGGACATATTTATTCTATTAAATTGACTATTCGCAGCTCATCGCACGTTTTAAGCGCTGATAATGGTCATCAATGTAAAATCACCAATATAAAAATATCGATTTTGATACAAGCGCCGCTGACGATGCCGCTGATAATAAAGTATCGCGACGTATAAAATTCAAAGAAAATTTTTACCATAGACTATAGTCGAGTCAACTTAAAAGTAGTACAAGGCAACCGAGTGTAGATGTATATTTAATGCTTCAAGCGAGGTTAACGCAGCAATACTTTTATAGTGGAATGACTATAAGCAAGTAAAAAACCAGTAATTAGCAACCAATAAAGGATAGCAACATGGCCGGTCAAACGTTATATGACAAACTTTGGAATGCTCACGAAGTCACCAAGCGTGACGATGGTTCGAGCCTGATTTATATCGACCGCCATCTGTTGCATGAAGTGACCAGTCCGCAAGCATTTGAAGGCTTGGAGCTGGCCAATAGAGCACCGTGGCGCCTGTCGGCTAACATCGCCAGTCCTGACCATAACGTACCCACAGTCACTAAAGAGCGTTTAGAAGGCGTGCTTGGTATCAAGGACAAGGTATCACGCTTGCAGGTAGTGACATTGGATGAGAATTGCGCCAAATTTGATATCGCCGAGTTTACGATTAATGATGCTCGTCAAGGCATTTTACACGTCGTTGGCCCTGAGCAAGGTTTGGTGTTACCGGGTATGACAGTTGTTTGCGGTGATTCGCATACTGCTACTCATGGCGCGCTGGGCTGCTTAGCGCACGGTATCGGCACATCAGAGGTTGAGCATGTATTGGCAACTCAGTGCTTGATTCAAAAGAAATCAAAAAATATGCAAATTCGCGTCACTGGTAAACTTGGTGCTGGCGTGACTTCAAAAGACGTGGTACTTGCTATCATTGCAAAGATTGGCACGGCTGGTGGGACAGGGCATGCTATCGAATTTGCTGGGCAAGTATTTGAAGAGATGAGTATGGAAGGTCGCATGACCGTCTGTAACATGGCGATCGAAGCAGGTGCTCGCGTGGGTATGGTTGCAGTCGATGACACGACCATTGAATATGTTAAAGGTCGTCCTTATGCGCCAACCTCTGAGCAATGGACGCAAGCGGAAGCTTACTGGCGTACCTTATATTCAGATGATGACGCGGTATTTGATACTGTTGTTGAGTTGGATGGTAGCCAAATAGCGCCACAAGTCTCTTGGGGAACCTCTCCTGAAATGGTTGTCGATATCACTCAATCTGTACCAACACCTGATCAAGCGGTAGATGAAGCACAAGAAGAAGGCTGGTTACGTGCTTATACCTATATGGGTTTAGACGCTGGGCAAAAGATTACCGATATCCAGCTTGATCGCATTTTTATTGGTTCATGTACCAATTCGCGTATTGAAGATTTGCGTGATGCCGCCGCAGTCATTAAAGGTCGTAAAGTCGCGGACAATATCAAAGAAGCCATCGTTGTGGCAGGTTCTGGGCAAGTGAAATTGCAGGCTGAAGCAGAAGGCTTAGATGCCTTGTTTACTGAGGCGGGTTTTGAGTGGCGTGAGCCGGGTTGTTCGATGTGTCTTGCCATGAATGCTGATAAGCTTGAGCCACAAGAGCATTGCGCTTCAACGTCTAACCGTAACTTTGAAGGTCGTCAAGGTAATGGCGGTCGTACCCATTTGGTCAGCCCAGCGATGGCAGCAGCAGCAGCATTGGCGGGTCACTTTGTCGATGTAAGAACGTTTTAACTTTGCATTTCTATAGAGCATAAAAATGAAAATGCTGTTTGTTTTATTTTGCTTATTGGGTAGCTCTCAGCTAGCGATGGCTCGTGATTACTGTAATGGAAGATTTGCCTATTGTGTCGATGTGCCAAATCAACTGATATGGTTGCCTGAGGCAGATAATGGTGATGGTCGTCATTTTAAGTTACCCAATTCTAATGCCACTATTTTGGTCTTTGGGAGTAATACACCAACTGTTTTCTTTTATACAGATAGTGATTATCTACAAGAGAAGCAGCATCGATATAAAACAGGCATGACAGTTACTTACGAGCTGTTAAAAGACAAAACCTATACAGCAAGCGGCTATAGAAAAGACGGTCAAGTTTTTTATCATGTTATTAAAGTTAAGGATGGTCAGGAAGCAGTATTACATCTGAACTATCCTGAAAGTGAAAAAACTAAAATGACAAGTATTGTTAAACAAATGGCACGCTCTTTTAAGATTCATTAGACCGTCAAAAAATTTTACGTTAGTAATTGATACTTTAAGGAAAACTCATGCAAGCTTATAACACTCAAACGGGTATCGTTTGCCCATTAGATCGCGCAAACGTCGATACCGATCAAATTATTGCAAAACAGTTTTTAAAGTCTATTAAACGCACAGGATTTGGCGTCAATTTGTTTGATGATTGGCGTTATCTTGACGAAGGATATCCGGGGCAGGACAATAGCACACGCGTTATCAATCCAGAATTTGTGCTAAATAAGCCGCGTTATCAAGGCGCGACTATTTTGCTGGCACGCCGCAACTTTGGCTGTGGCTCGAGCCGTGAGCATGCGCCTTGGGCGTTGTCTGAATATGGCTTTCGTACGGTAATCGCGCCAAGCTTTGCAGATATTTTTTATAACAATTGCTTTAAAAATGGCATGCTACCAATTGTCTTGGACGAGGCAATTGTAGATACATTAATGAAAGACACGCTTGCTAATGAAGGCTATGAGCTAACCGCAGATCTTGAACGCCAAGTCGTCGTTACTTCGACAGGTGAAGAATATGCATTTGACGTAGATGCGTTTCGCAAACACTGCTTGTTAAATGGCCTTGATGATATTGGTTTAACTTTGCAGCAAAGCGATGCCATTAAAGATTATGAGCATAAGATGATGCAAAAAACACCATGGATATTTAACGATGTACGAGCATAAATCATGAATCTGCAAGCCATTACTTATAAAACTGCTGAACAGTAATAATGTAACGTTGAGTTATGGCGGTGAACTGGCTAAAATGAAGGGTAGTTTTTTTACGATATTTTATTATTTCTCTCATAAATAGTAGCCGCCATTATGAATAAAAAACGTTATGCTTTATGGACAAGTACGGTTGTTGCCGCAAGCTTATTGTTGTCAGGCTGTCAGCTATTGACTGGGTATCAGAAAATAGATGAGGCAGAAAATGCCAAAGCATGGGCAGGTAAGATTCAACCGATTGCGGGTGAAGTCAATATTGCCTGTATTGGAACTTATCATTGTGAAATTGCACGGATAGATAAGACACGAGTGATAGGGGCTGATACGCATGAGCCTATCAATCCTGCCATGCTGGTCGCGATGAAAGATATGAGTGCAAAGGGCAAAAGTCATACCAGCAATAAGCATGCACAAACATCAATGCACGCAAACATAGATATGACACCACTCGCTCATAAAAATGAGATTAAAATTGTACCTTTGTCTGCCTCAGGCATGCCGGGTTTAACCAATTATTATGCGCGGGTAAAACCTGCAAAACGCGAAGTACAGGTGAATTTCTATCCAGAAAACAATCTGGGCTATGTTGAGCGTTTTACTTTAATTCACGATTTTATTGACGCTGATACTTATCAATTACGCGCTTATCAGAAAAAATCTAACGATAATTCTGGCAGTTTTTATTAGACACCGCTTCACCACAGCCGCTATGTGTTGACCTGTATCAAGGCAACACTGTACAGCGCCGATTTTGTAAAGAGCTGTCTGCTGAGCATCAAGGAGAGTTTGTAGAAACTCGTATCGTGAAAGCATTGCCTGCATCATCGAAAGTAAAAGCCAAAGCTTAAAGCCTATTTGATTTTCAAAAATAGTAAATTGATCACGGTTTTTTGTGCTATTGAAGGCACTAAAAATCGTTTTTAGGAAAATATCGTAAATTTGTAGTATTAGGGCTTGTCCTCAATTCAATCGATTATCCTCTAAATGAGTTGAAAATGGCTAAATTTTGCCAAACATCGTTAAATAGCTTATCAATATCTCGATATTATTTGCGCTACTTTCCTTGTTTGACGGCAATTTTTATCACCATTTTTAAAATGAGGACATGCCCTAACATAAATAAAAAACTACCTACCCACAAGGATTAGTATGGCAACGATTTTAACATTAGCGGGCGATGGTATCGGTCCCGAAATCATGACTCAAGCCATTGACGTACTGAATGCGGTCAATAAGAAATTTGCGTTAGATTTGACACTTGAATCTGGATTGATTGGCGGTGTGGCCATTGACGCAACGGGCGAGCCTTTGCCAGATGAAACGCTAGACCGTGCCCGTGCAGCAGATGCGGTATTGTTAGGAGCGGTCGGTGGCCCTAAATGGGATGGTATTGAACGCAGCAAGTGCCCTGAACGTGGTTTACTTAAAATACGTGGTGAGCTTGGTTTGTTTGCTAATCTACGTGTGGCAAAGCTTTACCCGCAGTTGGTCAATGCGTCTAGTATCAAACCTGAGATTATTTCAGGCTTGGATTTGCTTATCGTTCGTGAGTTGACTGGTGGTATCTATTTTGGTGAGCCACGTGGAATCCGCACACTAGAGAATGGTGAACAGCAGGGCTACAACACCATGGTCTATAGCACAAGCGAGATTCAGCGTATCGGTAAAGTTGCTTTTGAATTGGCAAAAACGCGTGCGCAAGCAGCAGGCACAGCAGCGAAAATTTGCTCAGTGGACAAGGCAAACGTATTAGAAGTCACCGAGCTGTGGAAGCAAACGATGACCCAAATGCAGCAAGCAGATTATAGCGACGTAGCGTTATCGCACATGTATGCTGACAATGCTTGTATGCAATTGATCAAGAATCCTAAGCAATTTGATGTCATGGTGACAGGCAATATGATCGGTGATATCTTGTCTGATGAAGCTGCTATGCTCACTGGATCTATCGGTATGTTGCCATCAGCCAGTCTTGATGAAGCAGGCAAAGGGATGTATGAGCCGTGTCATGGTTCAGCGCCTGATATTGCTGGGAAGGACAAAGCCAACCCATTGGCGACTATTTTATCGGTTGCGATGATGCTGCGTTATACTTTTAAGCAAGAAGCAGCGGCACAAGCGATTGAGCAAGCAGTGAGTGATGTCCTTGATGATGGTTTGCGTACGCTTGATATCTTGGACAGTAGTGAAGCTGGATTGAAGCAAGTGGGGTGCCAAGAGATGGGTCAAGCAGTGTTGGCTAAATTACTCTAGTCCCACTATAGTGATATAGATTGAATTTTCCCCTGTTTTATTTCGATAGGGATAAACTCTCATCTTTATCTTTAATCGTCGTTCTAAACCCATAGTTTGCTCAGCAAATTATGGGTTTTTTTTATGTTCATTTTAATCACTTTCTAGCGGTAACACACTAAACCAGATAGTTGTAAAAAAGTACTTGTTTTAACACAGACACCGCAGGACAAGGGCTTTATTAACATAAAGCTGTTATATGCTCACAAGGTAATATGACACTATAACAGCTTACAAACCACTAGAATCGCAGACTTTCACGTTAGAAGAGAGCTGATGAAAAGGTGTTTGAGTAAAGTTGGTTATGAAGGCGTTACAACGTGTCATATTACCTTGTGAGCATATAACAAAATAAAACTTATTATTTTTATAAAAATTAGGAGCATGAGGTGTATCAATTAAAAAAAATCAGCACAGCAGTAGCGATGATTGGTTTTTCTACGGCAGTTTTTATGGGGCAAAGCGTTGCAGCACCACTGGATAGTGTAAATGCTAACAATCAAGCAACGACCAATAACTTTGACAAACAAGCACCGGCCAATAACGATGAAGCCAGTATTAGCAAAAATAATGCTAATAAGGCGAATGCTGCTGAAGAAGTCAGCCCTGTGACCAATGGCGTTAGCCAAAAGCTAGAACGTGATAGCAAAACCGCAAATGCTTCGAACAAATTTTTACCTACCATCAAGTACACGACAGACAATTTATCAGTTGCTGCGCAAAAGGTGAATGATGCCACTTGGAAAGAGGGGATGAATATCGACCGTATCATCGGTACTAAATTGCAAGCCTTATTGAATTGGCACCACAATGGTGTGGGTCCTGTTGATGGTTATTGGGGCAAAAATACCCGAAAGGCCATGCAAGCGTTTCAACAAGCAAATGGTTTGGCAGTCACTGACACGCTAAACAACAAAACATGGCAAGCGCTGACAAAGAATGAAAAACTCGCGGTGCAGCCAGTGCTAGTCAGCTATCAGATAACTGATGCGGATGTTAATATTAAAATGACAGAAATACCAGCTGGTGCTGAAGCCAAATCCAAACTTGAGGGATTGTATTATGAGAGCATCACGGAAGGGTTAGCAGAAAAATTCCATATTAGTGAAAGCTATCTCAAAGCGTTAAACCCTAAGGCTAGCTTTACGGCGGGTGAAACCATCACAGTTTATAATCCTGGCAATCCAAATACCAAGCCTGTCAGTCGAGTCGTTGCTAATAAAGCCACTGAAACGCTATATGCCTATGATGATAAAGACAACTTAGTTGCCAGCTATCCGACCACAGTAGGTAGTACGGCAACACCGTCACCAACAGGGACGCATACGGTAGAGGTGAAGGTACATGAGCCTAATTATACTTATACTGCTAAAGACGGTAGTAAGTCTATTCTTCCACCTGGCCCTAATAATCCAGTGGGCTCGGTATGGATCGGGCTTAGTAAGCCTTCTTATGGTATTCATGGCTCACCAGATCCTGACCGTATCAGCCGTCAAGCCTCAGCGGGTTGTATACGCCTGACAAATTGGGATGCACTTGCTTTGCTAGGGGTGATTCAAAACGGTGCGACTGTCGAGTTTAAATAGTACCTCACTATTTCTAAATCATGCTACTTATTAATCATGATTTAGAAATTTGAAAGTAAGTCAACTCATAAAATTTAGACAAAAAAATACCGCTGAAATTTAGCGGTATTTTTTATGATAAAAACAAATAACTAAGACTGAATAACTAAAATATTGATAGGCAATAATGAGCAGGTTAGCATTTTCATTATTATTATCAGTTAAACCACCCAAGCGTCTATATCAGCTATCAGCGAAAAGAAGCTATTTAGCAACCAGCTGTATTTATATAAATGCTTTTATAACCATTTTAGTGTGTAAGAAATTAGTTTTTGCCACGATAAGTAATACGACCTTTTGATAGGTCATAAGGTGTCATTTCGACCTTAACTTTATCACCTGTCAAGATACGGATATAATGCTTACGCATCTTACCTGAGATGTGAGCAATGATTTCGTGTCCGTTTTCTAAACGAACTCTAAACAGGGTATTCGGAAGGGTGTCAATGACTTCGCCTTCAAATTCAATAATATCGTCTTTTGCCATAGTTGGTATCAATCAATTAAAAATAAGCCCATATTATACGTAAGTTAGCGGATTAAAGCAATACAGCACTAGGTTTTTACTTGACAGCCTGTAATCGTTATGTATGCCAACTCCTATTTATTTAGTCAGGTAAATTTAGCCAAATGGGGGTTAAAGGAGCATTTGGCAGTCGTTGTTGAAAATGCTCAGGATAGTAAGCATTGATAAAATATAGACCATCACCAGAGGCAGTAGGCGGTGCGATAGTACGATCTTTTTTGGCTAAAATATCTAAAAAGGCTTCCGGCTGCAACTCGTGGCGACCGATGGCATACAAGGTGCCCATTAAGTTACGAACCATATGATGCAAAAATCCATCTGCTTGAATATCAAAAACGATAAACTGACCATGGGCAAAGAGTCTTGCGTGACTGACTGAGCGTACCGGTTGATTAGACTGGCAAGCAGCGGCGCGGTAGCTACTAAAATCGTGAGTACCGACGATCTCAGCCGCCGCCAGTTGCATCGCTGCTAAATCGAGCGGTTCATAGATGTGAGTGACTTGGTGATTCAAAATAGCAGGGCGCTGTGCTTGATTCAGCGTGATGTAGCGATAGCGACGGGCAATGGCACCAAAACGCGCATGAAAGTCGTCAGGCATTGGTTGAATCCAGCGCAGGGCGATATCATCAGGCAATAGACTGTTTACTCCGCGCAGCCAGTTATGAGTAGGACGATAGGCACGTGTCGTAAAGTGGGCAATCATATTACTGGCATGGACGCTTGCATCGGTACGACCAGCCGCGACGACTTCTACCGCCTCATTTGCGACTTTACCGATAGCGGTTTCTAATGCTTCTTGTACGCCTAATACTTCTCGTTGTCGCTGCCAGCCATGATAGCGCGTGCCCAAGAACTCAATTGCAATGGCTAATGTATAGGTTGTGGGCGTTTCAGCGTTGCTGCTGTTAATCTCGGACATGTTAATCTCGGACATGATTGGTATTGGACATGATTGGTATTGGCTCTTATAAAGTAAACATATTTAACGATAGTCTAACGTTTTTTGATAGTGGTGCCCGCCTGATTGACATTGTTCAACCAACGTTGTCTGCGCCGAGCGGGATTGTCATAACGCAGCAATAGCCATAATAATCGTGCATAGATAGCAGGAATCGTTAAGCGTCCGCCAGCAATCACATGATACTGGTATTGCCAACTACCAGCCGCATAGCTGTCACTGACACCGCCAAATGGAGACTGGCTGGCACATATCACCATGTGGCCGTTTTTATAAGCAAGCTCTAGTGCCTCTGCTAGCGCTTGAGAATAAGGAACATTACCTGCGCCAAATCCTAACAGGATAATGCCACATGGCGGCTGTGATAATAACGCCTGTAGCTGGCTAGTCATTACCTCAGTGTCGTTTGGCAAGCAATATAAAGCATGAATGCGTGCTTGCTCAGCCCGAGATTCGATATGGTCAATCATTGCTTGCTGATCATCGAGCCAATGCTGGCGGCGGGTATCCGGTAAGTTTTTGATATAACTATTGGCAGGATAGGCAGCTCTAGAGTGACCCGTAAATGCCATCAAATCATGGCTATGAATTTTTTGTACCGTTTGCGCAGGCCAAGACTCACCGCCAAAAGCAATCTTCACACCCGACTCACCAGCAGCAGCCAGTTTTAGTGAATCGCTGAGGTTATCCCATGCGTCGCTATGGTCATCGATATCATAGGAATGTATCACCTCGCTGTCTAACAATGGGCGCATACTACCAGTGACGATTATACAAATATCACTGCCAGCAAACGCTTCTGCTAAAAACGCACCCAAATAACTCAAAGTATCTGTACCAGTGATGAGTACAAAACGCCTGTCACCTTGTGCATAGGCTGCTAGCAAAAGCTGATAAAAATGTACAAAGTCGTTAGGGGTAAGCTGGCTACTGTCTTTAATTAAGTCGTTATCCAGCCATGAGATTTGAGACAAGTGGTTAGCGTTATCTCGGTCAGTCAATAGCTTTTGTAAAGTCGGTAAGAATATTTCTGCTGATAACGGTGCTAAGGGTCGTCCATAGCTACCAAAAGTACCGCCAGCATAAATGAGTTGGACAGGATTGGATAATGTATTTGTCATAGCAGAAAATGGCATAGTATGAGCCGTAATAAAGAAGTATGTGATAAAAAAGAGAAATTAAGGTTGGATGCTAATAGCGCTCAGTAATAATAAATAGTATAAAGGTTAAATGCAAAAAAAATCAGCAAGTATTCTTAGTGTTATAGAATACTTGCTGACAAAACGATGGGGCTTTTACGCAGTACGATCTAGTAAGACTTTTGCTTGGTTCTGTTGCTCACTAGTGCCCTGAATTAATACCTCATTTAATAAGCGTTTGGCACTGTCGTATTCACCCAATTGTAAATATTGGCCTGCCAAATCTAGCGTAACTTGAGTGCTATCTAATGATTTTACAAAGTCAAAGTCGGCCGCAAAGCGGGAGGAGAAGTCTTCTGCTGTTTCAGCGGCATCTTCGGCGGTAAGGGTAGACTCGTCCTCAATTGGAGCAACTGGGCTGAGTGCTGTTGAAGAGTGAGTATCGAATTCATTGTCTAATAAAGAGTTATCATCGAACAGCAACGGGGCTGTCGGTGTGACACTAGATTCTTCAGCAAGAGCATATTCTGAATCATTATTATCAAGCGATTGTGCTTCGAGATTAATATTTTCAAAGCTCTCAGTGTCAAAGCTCTCAGTTTCAAAACGATCTTCTTCAATAATGAAGTTATCAATATCACTATTTTCTTCAAGTACAGGCGCTTCGCTTTCTATTAATGTTTCTATGTTGTTTGGCGCATCGAGACTGTCTAAAGACAAAGTGAAATCATTTTCTTCGTCATTCTGGACAGTGTTGATAGACAATGCTTCAGCAGTTTCGTCAATATCTTTATCGACATCAGTTGCTAGATCATCAAAGTCTAAAATGAACGCGTCATCTTCTAGCGTCATTTCATCGTTAATACTATCAGGGCGTTCTGGAATGACAGAATCCGTTGCCTGCGCATCAGTTTCTTCAGATGAATCAAAGCTGAAGTCAAAATCACTAAGATCATTGAGATCATTATCTTCTGCGGACACCGCGACATCATTATCAGTTCTGTCGATATTGGCAGTGTTTAGGCTTTCATCATCTGTCATCTCTAATGATGAAGTGACTGGCGCCGTATCAGTCGCCTCAGATGCGCTAATATTACTCTCTAAATCACTCAGCGTAAGATCAAAGTTATCTTCTACATTGTCGCTAGTAAGACTGGACTCATAAGATGTGTTTGTTACTGCCGAGTTAGACAGGCTGTCATCTATCAGCGTACCATGGTTATCTTCAGAGGTTGCTGGCTGATCAGATAGCGCGTTCTTACTATCGATTTGATTAATCGGTAAGTCAAAATCTATGCTTTCAAAATGGCTATTATCTTCTACGGGTGCCTCTTTTGCTGCGACTTGATTCTGCTCTTCCGAAAATAAAGCTTTTAACTCATCAGCTAGCGCAAGACTTTTTGAGTCGCTTTGCGTCTTGATGGCATCATAAACTTTGTTAAAGTTCTCTGGCTGATTAATAGTCGCGTAGATGCTGAGTAATTTAACAGATAATTGACCATCATTCGGTTTTTCGCTTAGGCCGCGACTGAGGGTTTCAATGGCTTTGTCATAACGCTGTTGATCCATGAAGCGCTGGGCAATCGTAATATGATCAAACTTATTGTCATCATCTTTGTGGCTTTGGGCAGGAGTGTTGTGATCCGTTTTTGGCATCGGAGCTGGCGTGGCGGTACTCATTCCCAGCTGCGCTGAGGGCTTTTGCGCTTTCTTTTTGTACAATAGTAAACCGGCTACTATTAGAATAAGTACCAATCCGGCGATGATATATAGCATATTGTCCATAGTTACTCCCACGCCTATGATCACAGCACACTGCGTTGATCAGTTAGGCAATTATTGATTGCGTAGTTTTTTGAGACGAGCTTGGAGCTCAGCCAGTTTTTGGTTTTGTAATTGAATTTTTCTTGTATAGCTATCAAGTGCACTGCTGGTTTTTGACAGCTGCTGAGCTTGAGCTGCCGTACTTTGTCTTGAGGCCTTGAGCGTGGCTAATATATCTGTGCTGAGACCATTACCTGTTGCCGCTGCTGATGTTGCTTGGGTGCCATCTGCGTTGCCATTACGACCAGGTGCGAGCACTGAAAATTGTGCTTTTGGCAGCGTTTGTGTTTTAGTAATCATGGGTTTTTTGCGCTGTTTAGCGACTTGATTTGTTTCAGACGGTTTTTTAGAGGGTGCTTTTGCGGCCTTTTTTACCACAGGTGTGTTTGCTCTGCGGCTATATTGTCTTTGCGCCTCAATCGCCGCTTCTAGTTTTTGTTGTGATGGTACAACATCGTAACTGGGCAAGCTAAGCTTGGCATCCGCTTTGAGTTGACCCGCGTCTTTATTAATAAAGGCGTCAGGGTTTTGCTTCTGAATCTGCTTCATTACTGTTTGAATGTCTAAGTTATTTTCTTGCGCAATTTGCTGTGCAATAATCCATAGACTGTCGTTGCGCTGTACTTGATATTGGGACGCAGTAGTAGTGCTGGCTGCCGTACTGATAGAGGCGTTGTTGGTGACACTAGATGGGACAGTGGCGATAGCTGTATTGCTGGTATCAAGACTGGCTTTTGGTGTACTCGCTTTGTTGTCACTCGGCGGTGGCATAATAGGAGAAGTGGCCATCATGCCTGCTTCTGATTTGCTACTCGGCTGTATCTGGCGAGTGACTTGGATATTCAGAATATCGAGCTGTTTATCAGTGACAGCTGTAGCTGATAGACTATTGTCTATTGGCATGGTGTTGTTATTGACTAGGGCTGTATCATTCGCTACATTCTTAGCAGAATTGAGGTCGATATTGCTGTTACCCATTGTGGTAACGTTGCCATTTGCACTCAAGCGACCATTGTCTAATCGACTGGTTGGATTACGATTATTGTCGTTAGCGTTAAGAGTGTTGTTAACGTTGTTTAAACGACCGTTATCTAGCCGGCTAGGCGCATAAGCAAGATTGTTGCCTTGCGAGGTAGGAGTCGTTGTAGGTGCTTGGATATTAGGTGCTGGCAATTTAGACGCCACCAACTCGCTCGTTGACGAGTGAGTAGTCGCTAGTATGGGCGATAATGTTAATGGCGGCGGTGCACCTTCTCTAACAGTCAACGGTTTAGCCGTATTAGAGGACACGCTGGGTAGATTCGGTTTTTTTGCGCCAGTAACGATGTCTTTAGGCGCGTCAATGGGCAAACGGCTATTGAGCGGCATCAACAATGTCTTGGGAATGACGTTGCGTTGACCCTTATCATTTATGTTTAAAACCACATCAGCAAAAGGTGTAGATACAGGTTTTGAGGTAGTAATAAATACTTGACCGCAGGTCGCTGAGGTAGGCTTGAAACGTACGGTCATCGAATCAGTTTGGGCCAAGCCCATTTGCTGATAAATAGTAGAGTTTGCCAAACTTGCTGAAAAGTCAGCGGCTCGAATATCACTGACCACAATGCTCGCAGCTAGCGGCTCATGTTGGGCAGAGGTGACTACAGTCTTACCAATCGTTGCAGCTTGTGCACTCGATACGAGAGCCGCATAGCCTACGGAACAAAGTAGTGCCATCGAGACCGCGCGGTGTACCGTAGACAACCGATGAGATAAATGACAAGACATGTGCAGACCTTTAAGATATAAGTTATCTGTGCTGTTATAACAAAATACCATTTAGTTTACCAGTTTATTTCACAACTGTTGTGGACAATACAAAAAATGTTTGAGTATTGTTTAATATGGCTTTCTATCCAGCAGCATTGCATCGCCATAACTAAAGAAGCGATAGTGTTCTTTAATCGCATGTTGATAAGCATGCTCAATGGCATCTTTACCCGAAAATGCCGACACCAGCATTAACAACGTTGATTTGGGTAAATGGAAATTGGTCAACAGTCGATCTATCACACCAAACTTAAACCCTGGGTAAATGAATATATCGGTATCACCTGACCAGCTGGAGAGAGGCTGCCCATTAACGGCTGTTTTTTGATAAGCCGTTTCGAGCACGCGTGTGACCGTGGTGCCAATAGCGATGACTTGTTTACCATTCGCATGGGTTTGATTGATGAGCTCAGCGGTTGCTTGTGGTAAATGTGCATACTCACTATGCATGGTGTGATTGAGCAAGTTGTCCGTTTTTACTGGCGCAAATGTACCAGCGCCAACGTGCAAAGTCACAAAAGCAGTACGAATACCTTTTGCCGCAAGTTTGCTCAGTACCGATTCATCAAAGTGTAAGCTTGCAGTCGGTGCAGCCACGCTCGCAAGCTTGGTTGGATCATGAAAAACCGTTTGATAACGAGTATTGTCTGTCTCATCCGCATGGCGTTCAAAGTAGGGGGGAATAGGCAGTTCGCCATAAAGCTCTAAATGCGGCAAGATCGGCGCATCAAACGCTAAAATAAATAAGTTGTCTTGACGACCAATCATCACCGCCTTCATATGACCGTCAGCAAGCTGCAAGTGTTGTCCAAGTTTGAGCGCTTTACTGGCTTTAACATGGCAAAGTGCAATATGTTCTTGATTCACGGGTTTGTCATTTACAGCTTCTACAGATTTTTCAGCTTCTACATATAAAGTCGCTGTCTCTAAATCTGAGATATCAACCAAGCGTTCAATCAATACTTCAAGCTTACCGCCAGTATCTTTTTGTCCAAAAAGACGCGCTTTCATCACCTTTGTATCATTAAATACAATCAAATCACCTTCATTTAATAACTCAGGTAACTCAGTGAATAAGCGATTTTCTACAAGCGTAGAGTCTTTTTGATTATTGGCGGGCAAATACAAAAGTTTTGAGGCAGAACGCTGTGAGAGAGGATAGCGTGCAATCAGGCTATCTGGCAGCTCATAATCATAGTCATCAACGCTCAAATAATTCAAACCATTGTTGTTTTTTTCGGCATCAATTGAGGCGGCAGTAGTAGAGTCTATAGTGTGAAAATCGGTCATAATTAATCTTTAAATGAATGTAAATTTTGGCGTAATTGTAGCAGAAACGATGTCATGAAAGGACAGTTTAGTAACGACTCATGCGCACAAAACGGTTTGTATATTAAATAGCCTAAACATTAATTGTTAGAATGAGTAATTAATAAAAGCGATAAGCGTCAGTATGTTATTCAAACAAATTTAACTGCGGCAACAATTGGGCGGCAGGTGCTAATGAAGAGAAAGTAACACCGACTAAGCGGATAGGTAGCTCACGAGGAATGTCTAAAAACAGTTTGTCTAACCAATAATGGGCAGAATCAGCACTGTTAAAGGCAGTCGATAGCGTGTGTGAGCGGGTGATTTGAGTGAAGTCTGCGTATTTAACTTTTAGAGTAATAGTATAGGCGACCAGCTGTTTTTGTTGCAGTTGATGAAAGGCATCGGCATTCTGTTCATAAATTTGTATACGTAATTCATGGTTATCACTTAGATTGTCTTTGAATGTGGTCTCAGAACCCACAGATTTATGCGCGCGCTCAGATTTGACAGCACGCTCATCACGCCCATGGGCAATATCGTGATAAAACTGCCCACGCTTGCCGAACTCCTGCACCAAGACAGCCGCTTGCATTCGCTTGAGATCCGCGCCAGTACTTACACCCATCGCATGTAAGCGCTTGGCAGTGGCTTTACCAATACCATGAAAGCGCTCGATAGGTAGCGTACTGATAAAGGCATTAGCGTCCGCTGGCGTGATGATAGCCGTACCATTGGGCTTATTGATATCAGAGGCAATTTTAGCCAGCATCTTGTTAAACGACACACCTGCTGAGGCCGTTAATCCAGTATGCGCTAGTATTTGTGCCCTTAGCCAGTTCGCCATCAAGGTCGCTGAGCCTTTATGGACTTGTAACCCTGTAACATCGAGATACGCCTCATCTAGAGACAATGGTTCAACATGTGGCGTTAAGCGGTACATAATCTGGCGAATATCGCTACTAACTGCGCGATAAACCTCAAAACGTGGCCTTACAAAAATGACTTCTGGGCAACGTTTACGCGCCTCATAACAAGACATGGCAGAGCGTACACCAAATTTACGCACCTCATAGCTGGCTGCTGCGACCACGCCGCGACCACTTGGATCGCCACCAACCACCAGTGGCTTACCGCGCAGTTCAGGAAAGTCACGCTGCTCCACACTGGCATAAAAAGCATCCATGTCTATATGAATGATTTTACGAGGGCTAGCATTTATAGAAGTTGTCATACTCACTATTTTACCTGATTCAAGCGCTTTGATTGAGTGTCAAAATTTGGATTTATCGATAGACTCCTTTGCTAGGTTAGCAGGACGCTAGCAACAGGATATGAATAATTTTATATGTCATAAATCTTATATATCATAGAGTTAGTTAATGATAAACAGTGGTATTAATTCAAAAAAAACGTATTTAGCAAACATATTTTTGCTCTTGAATGATCTAGGTCTACTGTAAATCAAACTCATTTGTACTCTTGCACCACCTGTCGTATCCACCTCACCGTTTGTCATAAATCTCACATTTAGATGTTACAGTTTTGATTCTGGTGTTTTACAATATAGTATCCGTGCTAATGGATGACTGTAAAACAATAAGTAATGCCTTGTGCGCCTCTACGACCATGTAAAAAAGACATTGCTTATCGCTCATGCCAAGATCGAAAATGGAGTTTTGGTAAAATTAACTCTTTAAGAGCTTGATGTTAGAGAGTTTAGAATGACTAAGGAGCTGATGATGAATAATGAACTAAAAGGGAGCGATTTAACAAGGGCGATGCTAGCACGCGGCGATAAAAAAGTATGGTGTGCGGTTTGTGATGATAGTGATGAGCAAGCAATGATGGATCATTGTGGTAATGATTTTACGGCTTATATCGTATCATTTCGTGACGGACATTTTTATTGTAATGCTGGCATGCCGTGGGAGTTTGCCGTGCCCATTAAGATAATTGCGGTGCTGCAATCTGAAATAGAAATAGAAATGTAAGTATAGCAATAATATTACCGGCACAAAAAAACCTCCTAATGAGGAGGCTGATTTGTTACTAATATTGGTACCAGTGGTCGGACTCGAACCGACACGCTTATTAGGCAACGGATTTTGAATCCGTCATGTCTACCAATTCCATCACACTGGCATGTTAGAAGATAAGGTCTATTAGATAGAGATTATCGAATTGGGCTACAGAGTTAACTCTGTATAGGCTGCGTATTATAGCAGCCTATTTTTATCCGTCAAGAATTATTTGATATAATTTTCAATTAAATCAAAAAAAATGGTTTAGCCTACAAAAGCACGTTCAACGGCATAATCTGCTTGGACACCCATGCGTGGTGAAACAGTCAAACCAAAATCATCCAAAATCGCTGAAATTTCAGCATTAAATGGCATGCTACCGCAGATCATGACACGGTCGTCTTCTTTATTCATCGGCGGTAAGCCAATGTCTTCAAAGAGCTTTCCTGAGGTCATTAAGTCAGTCACGCGACCTTGATTTTTGAAATCTTCACGAGTCACTGTTGGGTAGTAGATGAATTTTTCACGATACCATTCACCAAAGATCTCGTCGTTAGGTAATTCGTTTTCAAACATATCACGATACGCCAAATCATCGACATGGCGCACACCATGTACCAAGATGATTTTTTCAAAGCGTTCATAGACTTCAGGATCACGTGCCAACGATAAAAATGGCGCCAGTCCAGTGCCTGTAGAGAGCATATAAAGGTTTTTGCCAGGCAGTAAATCATCTAGTACCAAAGTGCCCGTTGGTTTTTTGCTGACCAACAGCTCGTCACCAACTTTGATATGCTGCAAGCGCGAGGTTAATGGACCATCTTGAACCTTGATAGAAAAGAATTCTAAGTGATCTTCGTAGTTCGGGCTAGCAATCGAATAAGCGCGCAATAGCGGTCTGCCATCGACAACGATTCCGATCATCGCAAATTCGCCATTACGAAAGCGCAGGCCATCGTCGCGAGTTGTCTTGATGCTAAATAGAGCGTCATTCCAGTGATGAACCTCTGTGACCGTTTCGGTGCGAAGTTTTGACATAAAGTCCTCGTTAATAAGTTGCTATCGGTTTTATTAAGTTTAAATGAGTGTTAAATTAAAATTTTCAATGAAAAAGGGTATAGAAGGGTAGTAAATTTTCAATCACTATTGGAACAGCCAATCGTTTAAAACCTCTGTCATGCAAAGTAAGTAGCATAGCCGATGTTTTAATCAATGTTGTGGGGCGATATTCTAACACCTTATTAAGCATTTAAAATCAGGAGAGGGACTGATAAAGTCTAAGGATAGATATGATTTAATCTGTCTCCTGTAAAACCACGGCAATGGCTGTTGCTGTAGATGGCTTATAAGGATTGAAAAATAAAGGCTCTCATCGAATTTATGGCTCATAATACCAAAATTTAAAATAAAAATCCGTCTGGCAGCGACGATGCGGCATGATAAAATGGAATATCGTTAGTGAGTAATTTTGTATCACTGGATAATATGCGCTAAACGCTCTCATAAAAGTAGATGCTTACTATTGAACGGTTTTTTGGAGAAACATGATGTCCGATGATAATATCTCTTTGGCGGGTTACCACCGTGCGCCAATGATTGGCTACCATCGTGCGCCGCTATCACAGAAATTTGGTGCGCCACGCCAGCCGAATTTGGTTGCGCTCACCAGTATCATTGAGGTGATAGCGCCTTATGACTCGCCAGCAGCATTTGCCGGTTTAGACGCGTTCAGCCATATCTGGATCAGTTGGCAGTTTCATCATAACTATACCAATAAAGACACCCATATTGGCAAAGGCGGCACTGGCTTTCGTGCGCAAGTTCGACCACCAAGGCTCGGTGGCAATCAAAAAATAGGGGTGTTTGCCAGTCGCAGTATGTATCGACCCTCAGCGCTTGGGTTATCTGTCGTTAAGCTTGAAAGTATCGAGGTTTGTGATGGGCGCGTGTTACTTATTATTAGCGGTGCAGATATGATAGATGGTACGCCGATTATCGATATTAAGCCCTATGTCGCTTATAGCGATGCGCTCAGTAATGCAAAAAGCGGGTTTGCGCCAACTGCGCCAGATTTATTAGAGATAATTATCACGGAGTCTGCTTACGAGCAATTTATGACGTTGGTTGACGCTAGACGATGCGATAAAAATGACAATGAGACTGAAAATAAAAATAATAAGAAAGCTATTCATGCAAAAAATAATAGTGTATCGACGCTTATTCAACAAATGCAAGAGCAATTGCTTATTGCCGATATCGAGATTATTAAAGCGTTAATTGCGCAAGACCCGCGTCCAGCTTATCGTCGCGCGGAGATAGATACGCCGTTTGTCATGCGCTATAAGTCTGTCGATGTGAGCTTCCAGTTGATAGAATCAGGGCAGTTACAGATAACAGCTGTTGTCAAAGTGAGCTTATAGTGCTCAGCAATGCCATTACTGCCGCATGAATTATCCATAAATCATTCCTCAATAAATAACGCATCAATAATAAAAGAAGAACAATATGTCTGCTCAGAAATATTCAATCGTGATTGATTTACGTTGGTGCTTAGATGAACTATTGGCAGATAAGGTGATTGACCAGCGTGGCTACAATTTAGTGATGACGAGCCGCCGTGATAAAGCGCAGCATCCACTCCTGACCATCAGTGAATTTGGTCTGCCAAACGGTCATGCACTGGATAAAAATGTTGAGCATAAATTGACTTTGGTATGGTTAAATCAATGGTTGGCGGCCAAAGCAGGCATGGCACTTGTCCGTATTGATCCGTTAAAAGTTGATGTCCCAGCTGTAACTCAGTTGATGTCCTTTGAATATGCCCGCTCACAGCATATTTTGCCCATTGAAGTGACGAATGATGAAGTCGTCATCGGTACAGACCAGCCGTTTTGTACGGAGTGGCAGACAAGTATCGAAAAATTAATCAAGTCTAAGAGCTATCGTACGGTTTATATCAATCCTGAGCAAATCAATCGCTACCGTCAAGAGTTTTACCAAGTCACCCAAGCGATTGCAGGAGCAAATAGTGTCCATAAGCGGGCGGCGGCTGATGTCACCAATGTTGAGGCATTATTGCAACTGGGCGACAATACCAACCCTGATGCCAACGATCAACATATTGTCAGAGTTGTCGATTGGTTGTTGCAATATGCTTTTGAGCAGCGAGCCAGTGATATCCATTTAGAGCCTCGCCGTGAGACGGGTAAAGTCCGTTTTCGTATTGATGGCGTCCTACATACCGTTTATGAGATGCCATTGGCAATTATCGTCGCGGTGACGGCGCGGATTAAAATATTAGGACGACTGAATGTGGCAGAAAAACGCAAACCACAAGATGGTAGGTTGAAAACCCGTACGCCAAAGGGTCTGGAAACTGAGCTGCGCTTATCGACGATGCCGACAGCCTTTGGAGAAAAGCTGGTGATGCGGGTATTTGATCCTGAAGTGCTGGTGCGCTCGTTAGCTCAGCTTGGTTTGTCAGGTAAGCAGCTCGATACTTGGCATGAGCTGACCGCGCATCCCAACGGTATTATTTTGGTCACAGGGCCAACGGGTTCTGGTAAAACCACGACGTTGTACAGTACGCTTAAGCAGCTCGCCACAGAACAAGTTAATGTTTGTACGATTGAAGATCCCATCGAGATGATTGAACCAGCTTTCAACCAAATGCAGGTCAATCCAGGCGTTGATTTGCATTTTGCAGATGGTATTCGCTCTTTGATGCGCCAAGACCCAGATATCATTATGGTCGGTGAGATTCGCGATGCTGAAACCGCCAATATGGCCGTGCAAGCATCACTCACTGGACATTTGGTACTCTCGACGTTGCATACCAATGATGCACCAAGCTCACTTACTCGCTTGCATGATTTGGGCATTCAGCCGTTTTTGACCTCAGCGACGATATTAGGCGTCATGGCGCAGCGTTTGCTACGCACCTTATGTCCGCATTGCAAAAAAGCTCTAGACGTGACCCCAGACAGTGAAATTGCTGTGCAGTGGCAGGAATTGGTTCAGCCCTGGCGTGCGCCCGCTCCAGCGCAAATTTATACGGCGCAAGGCTGCGAGCATTGTCGCCATACGGGCTATCAAGGTCGCGTTGGTTTGTACGAGATCATGCCGTTGTCAAATGAGCTAAAAAAACTGGTCGCCGCC
This sequence comes from Psychrobacter cibarius, assembly GCF_904845955.1. GTDB lineage: Bacteria > Pseudomonadota > Gammaproteobacteria > Pseudomonadales > Moraxellaceae > Psychrobacter > Psychrobacter cibarius_B. The sequence goes on along the minus strand of NZ_CAJGYX010000001.1, from coordinate 626,159 downwards.
GATGCCAATTTAGATGTGCTTAAGCAGCAAGCGTACCGCGAAGGTGTGCAGCCATTGCGCTTATCGGGTGCAAAGCGTATTAGTGAAGGGCTGACGACCATAGAAGAAGTAATGCGAGTGGTGCCGCTTCATTAAAAGCTGCCTTTGTACTAAAAATAAGTTTGCTAATCATGACTTGAAAAGCGCACTTATCAGAGCAATTAATGCTCTTACGACTACTAATTTTATGTTGTAAGTTATTGTTCTAACAAATTTTATTTATTTTTTAATAACGAGATTACTTATGTTTACTGATAGCCATTGCCATCTTAATCGCTTAGATTTAACCAAGTATGATGGTAAATTGTCTGGCGCGATTGACGCGATGAAAACTGCTAATGTCACTCGCGCAATGGCGATTATGTGTGATTTTGCCGAATATGATGAGATTGCTCATATTGTCAGCACTTATGGTGATGAGGCGCTAAATCTTGGCATGAGTGTCGGTATTCATCCTTGTGAAGATATTAGTGTCTTGCAATCAGCGACAGTTGAGCGTTTGATCGAAACGGCTGATGCTGACTATGTATGGGCGATTGGGGAGACAGGATTAGATTATTACTGGTCAACGGAAAATAAAAAAGAGCAGCAAGCCAGTCTTGCTCGCCATATTCATGCCAGTCAAAGCCTGAAAAAGCCACTCGTCATTCATATGCGTGATGCCAAAGAAGATACGATTGATATCCTAAAATCAGAAGGCGCTGAACATGGCATTATTCATTGCTTTACCGAAGATTGGGAGACGGCCAAGCGTGCACTTGACTTAGGGTTTTATATCTCATTTTCGGGCATTGTTAGCTTTAAGAGTGCTCAAATGATTAAAAATGCAGCAAAAAACATGCCTAGAGATAGACTGCTTATCGAAACCGACAGCCCTTATCTAGCACCGGTGCCTAAGCGTGGTAGACCGAATGAGCCTGCCTACGTACCGTATGTCGCCAGTTGTCTGGCAGAGATGTATGGCTGTAGTAGCGATGACGTTGGGGCATTAACTGCAAAAAACTTTGAGAATTTACTGGCACAGTATCACTAAAATGGTTATGCTATGACCACTCAGTCATTTATGATACAGTCCTGTTGCTCTACGTTATTTGCACTTATGATGTGGAGCGTAAGCCTATGATTATCAATGACTATTTAGCAAACATAAGCATATCTCCTTTGGTGGTTTTCGAGCAGACTTTGTATGACGTTATACGCTTGTCGCCGATGCATTCATCCATAGGATGGTCATATGCTTAATCTTGTCAGGTTTTAGGAGAGATTATGAGTCGTCAGCATCGGTTCAAGGCACGAGAAGAGAATATCTTAGCGATGGCAGAGCAATTGCTACTTGAGTCGGGCGATGGTGATATTACTTTAGACAGTTTGGCAGACCAGCTGGATATGGCTAAAGGTACACTGTATAAGCATTTCTCCAGTAAAGATGAACTCTATTTGCGTATTATTATCCGCTATGAAGAACAACTGTTTGAGATTAATCGTATTGATGATTGTCCATCAGCAGGCGTTGCTCGTATGATCTTTCAGCAGTTATTTAACCCACAAAAAGCTATGTTGCTCAATCAAATCGAAGAGCGTTTGGCTGCATCAGTGACGGGTCTTAATCGATTGTTTGGTGAGCTATATGATATTCGCCGTCAGCGTATGAAACGCTTGATTGACATTATCAGTGCGTATTTACAAGAGCAGCACAGTAGTTTGAGCACGCGCGACTATTTGTCCTCGATTTGGGCGATGGGTCAGGGCGGTGCTGGACTATTAAATTCAAGCTTTTACCAGCGGTATTTGGGTCGCCGTGATACCCTACGTTATGCCTTCGTTCAGCAAATGCTTGAGTTGCCGAGCCATTATCCTGCGGCTGACGATGAGGTGATGGATGAAGATATGCAGGAGTTGGTCGAGCAAATCGATACTGAGTCAGAAGAGCACCGTAATACCAGTTATTAATATCTTTGTTTAACTTATGGTCTTTTAACCCAAATTTTTTAAATTCGTGTTGCTATATTCGTTATCGCAGCACGGTGTATCCATGCTAAAAATGGATACATGGTTATCAGCTTTAGCGCTCAATCATAGTTTTATTCTTCATACCACAACCTACTTATAGGTTTATAGGTGCAATATGCCGGTCACTGCCAAGACTCCGTCCAGCTCAGCGGTCACTTGCTATTCACACTTAAGTCATCAATATTTGCAGTATAAAAACACAGATAGATATCGCTTACCTCTGGTTTATCAGTATAAATCCTTTCCAGTACAAAACACTCACGTTTCCCCTTATAAATCCTCAAGCCTTGCTCAGGCACAGCAGGGCTTTACCCTTGTCGAAATTGTAGTGGTGGTCGTTATTCTGTCTATCTTTGCTGGCATGATGAGCTTGTCGGTGGGTAGTAGTGAATCGCGTAAAAACCGTGCGTTTTATGAGCATTTAACGGATTCACTGAGCTATGTAAGGTTGTTGTCTGCTGAGCGTATGCAGCCGATGGGTTTGAGCTTGCAAGCAGATAAACAAGGTCAAGTAGCTCCTGTGATTGTTACTTTATCAAATCCTCATATTGCCTATCAAACCAATGATGCCCCGTCAAATAGCATAGACAGCACGCCTAAAAATTCGATGGAATTATCTGCTGACCTGACAAGTAGGTCGGGGGCGATGGGAAAGCAACAACCAGTGCCTAGCTGGGAGATTGAGCCAGAAGTCAGTTTGCCAGAGTTACCTGCTGGGGTTAGTTTAAGGGTGCAAAGCTTGGAGGCTGGCAATCTATCAATGCTTGAACAGGCGCAAACATTACAGCCTTGGTTTGCCGATCAAGCAGTCCCACAGATATTATGGTTTGGTACAGGGCAAGCAACGCCTGTCACCATTGAGGTGCTGCACAATTCGCGTCTGGTGGGCGAGGTCATTACCATTATGCCTGATGGTAGTATGACGATCGGACAAGGACTGTAGCTGATGATAGATAAGGATGACATTATATCTGCTGACATAAACAAAAAGCCAATGCTATCAAAGCATGAAAGTGGCTTTACTCTGATTGAGGTAATGGTAGCGTTAGCGATTTTAGCGGTTGTTGCTGTGGCTGCTAGCCGTGCCAGTAGTGCCTATCTCAGCTCAGTGGATGTCTTACGCACACGTACATTGGCACATTTTGTCGCACAGAATGCGGCCGCTGATTTGCGTATTCAAGAGACTTGGCTGACGGCCAATCGCACACAAACAATCAATGCTCAAGGGCGTGATTGGCAAGTAGTGATGACGGTCAGTGATGCCATTACGCCTGCTTTAAAAGAGGTGAATATCGCTGTCGCACCCATTATAGATGGACAGACGCGTACCGCTGTGACTGATATCAACGTAATATTGAGCAATGCGGAGCAAGACATTGGTAGTTTGGACTTAAGCAGTTTGGGCGCTGATATTGCAGGGCAGTCTGGAGGCAATCCGTGAAGTCGCAGCGTGGATTTACGCTACTTGAATTAATGGTTGCCATGGCAATATTTGCGATGTTGGCAGTGGCTGGCTGGCAAGTGTTTGATAGCGTCAACCGCGCCCGAGAACGTGCACAATTTCATGCTGATAACTTAGCTGTTTTGCAATATGCTTATTTGCAGCTACAGCAAGACATGGGTCAAATTATCCCTTATCAAATACCAAATACTCAAAATATCAGTGTGACAAATAACAGTACAAATGCCAGTGATAGCACAAACAATAGCGCCCAAGCCAATGAAACAGTGCCTGAGCCTTTTACGAGCTTGGATGGTGAGCATGTCAGCTTTGTTCGTTTTGCCGACCCCGATCCACGTTATCAAAGTAGCATGAGTGTCCAGCATATCGAATACATTTTTGCAGATGAGCGTTTAATTCGCCGCCAATATACCAGCATCGATGGTGGGCGCGATAGCATCAGCCTAGACAGTGTATTGCTAGAAGGCGTCACCGCAGGGCGTTGGCAAGCATATTTACCTGAACTGAGCACCAAATTTCCCAATAAAGACAGCAGTAATAACGGCGATAGCAGTACAAATACAACCTCTGGGCAGACGGCCAATGCCATAAACGTCAAGCCGGCAGTGGTTTTATTGCCCAAAGGCATTGCTGTCAATTTTACTTATCAGAATATGCCTATCACTTGGCAGTGGGCGCTTGCTCCCCAACCAATACCAATTAACAATACCAACAAAAGCAATAACAATGCTGCTAATAATGGCAATGGTAGCAATAACGATAGTAGTGATAATACTAATAATGACAACCCGAATAGCAATGTAAATAACAATTTAAATAACAATGCAGGAAGTAATATTTAAAATGTACCATTGGGTCAATAATAAAGGCGGCTTAAGTCAATGACAGCAAACTCTCAGCGCGGAGTAGCGCTGCTCACTATCTTACTATTGGTGGTCAGTATTACCGTGGTGGCGGGAGCGATGCTTGCCAGTCAAAAGATTGCTATTAGGCGTAGCGGCTTATTGTTTGATCAAAATCAGCTGTCACAAGATATCAATGCTGGTCAGCAATTAGCCATCACGATGATTCGTGCTGACGATAAGCTGAATGACACAGATAGCGAGCAAGACATTTGGGCGCAGCCATTACCGCCTTATCTTTTAGCCAATCATAGCATCAGTATCGAATTGCGCGATGAAGCCAGTCGTTTTAATATTAATAATTTATATCAGAATGGCGCAGTTGATAGCGCTGCCTTAGCCATATTTCAAAGACTGTTGACACAATTAAATCTGGAACCTGATATTGCCATTGCTGTTCTTGATTATCAAGATACGGATAGCGACGTTTATCAAGATGGTGGTGATGAGAGTGTGGTTTATTCTCAGCAATCAAGTGGCTCAGCGAGTAAGACTTTGCCCAATCAAGCATTGGTCAGTGTCGATCAGTTGCAAGAGATTCGAGGGGTAAATGCTGAAGTACTAGCGGCACTACGTCCTTATATTACGGCGGTTCCTTATTATGTGCCTATTAATGTCAATACTGCCAGTCCAGTTTTGCTGGCTGCACTGATAGATGGCGCAACCAGCCAACAGATGCAGGGATTGGTCGATATGCGGGCAAAGCAGGCGTTAGCCTCTATCGATGATGTGTGGCAATTGCCGATGTTGAGCAGCTTAAATGATGATCAGCGAAAGGCGTTAAAACCACTGCTCGCAGTCGATAGCCAAGCCTTTATGGCGCTTATTACCGCAACGGATAGTGCAAGTCTTGGTCAACAAAGACAACGGTTTGCAACCGTATTGATTAGTAAAATTGCGACTGATGCTAGCGCGGCAGCAGGGAGTAATGCGAATAACGGCACGCCTAACAATAATAATAGCAATAATGAGAGTGGCAATAATAAAAAAGCCAAAGAAATTAAAGTGGTGACACAACGTTTATGGGCATTTAGACCCAGTTTCTAACGTTGAGCCACCTAAAAAGAGTCTCAATCAGTGTCGAGGTAGAATAGCTGACGTCACCTAATCTCCTAAGTGCGTCTCTTCCGTAGATTTCCAGTTATAAGCACCATAAAACAGCATCTGTGCTTGGCGAGTACAATTATGGAGCATCAGCTGTTTATTTTCTTCAATCTCATTCAGATCGATTTCATCATCATGGTCTTCAGTATAAGTCAGCTCCAACCAATCGATAATCCAAGAAAAGAACATATTTACCCCAGCTTCAGCCAGTAAGCGACGGTCATAGGCATTGATATGAGTAAAAGCAGGCTGTAGCGCTAAATCATCAGCCAAACTTTGAGCATGTTTTTTGACAAGTTCATTAATGGCTTTGCGTACAGCTTCTGAGCCACCGTAGCGCTCACTGACTAAAAATTGCCAGTAATAAGGCTGATCACTAACCATATACAAGAACAGCTGAATGCTCTTAGCAATTTGGCGATCAAAGCTACGCTTGCGCCCAATCTGTAAGCTATCGCTTAGGATCGCCAGCGTACCGCCTAGCTCTTCTACCACCAATGCTCGACCAAGCGATTCCATGTCATCAAAATGCCGATAAAATGCGGTCGGCACCACACCAACCTCACGCGTTACTTGCCTGAGGCTGATTGAGCTAAAAGATTGCCCTGTCATACATAAATCAAGGACGGCGTTAAAAAAGGCGTGCCGAGTTTGAAGTTTCTTTTGTTCGCGACTGCTCATAATATTTCAAAATTGTCCAATAAGGGTTTATCATACTCATTTCAGCGTAAAAATACGACTGAAATACGCAACTTGTATTAATTTACTAGACCTGCACGGGTCTTTTAAACCATTGTGCCCCAATGACCCTGCAATTCCTGCGCCAATCGATACGCCTCATGATCATTCATCCCAGTGATAAAGTCCAATATATTTAAAATATTGTGATAGACACTATCTGATAATATCCGCCGATGCTCATCAAGATGTGGCTGTAATAACATTAGTAGGCGCTGCTGCTCAAAGGAGATGGGGGTAGTTTTTGCATTTGTCCAAGCCAGTGGTATAAAGGCGTCTAATAATCGATGCAGGCATTGATTGGCCATCAATTCCATACGTACTTTACTTGGGTGATTGAATATTTTCTCCCGTGCCAATTGCTTGGCCTGCAAGATGCCATTTTGCACATTTGCATCACAATGGGTAAATAGACTGCCTTTTAGTGTACCAGCCAGCAATGCATCACTGTTGGCGACAAAAGCATCAGTCACGGTATTGACCAAGCGCATCATCGCGCGGGCTCGCAATGACGCTAAGCTCTGCCTCACAGACATGTGTACGGGCAGATTGATACTGCTAGGGCGCTCACCAATCAGCTCATAAAATATGGCTGCAACCTCACTATAGGTCAGCATATTGAGATTGATACCATCTTCTAAATCGATCAAGGCATAGCAAATATCGTCTGCCGCTTCTAGTAAATAAGCCAGCGGATGACGCGCAAAACCGTCGTGTTGCTCTGAGCGCGGCAAATTTAAGCAAGCTGCCAGCTCTTCTAATTGTGCTGACTCACTATAAAAGCAGCCAAATTTTTGTACATTTTGATGGTGGTGTTTATCATTGACATCGTTGCTGTGAGAGGCAAGCCACGGATACTTCATAAAAGCGCCTAGCGTTGCACAAGTGAGACGCATACCACCTTTATCGGGATGGTGCTCATTACGCGCCAACAGTCGAAACCCTTGTGCATTACCTTCGTAGGCCAGCAAGTCCAAGCGCTCGTTGCTACTTAACTTTTGTAATATCGCTTGAGGGTCAGGCTGCCTAAACCAATCTCGAATGGCATACTCTCCCGCATGACCAAAAGGCGGATTGCCAATATCGTGAGCTAGGCAGGCGGCTTGTACAATGACACCGACATCGGCTGGCGATACGCCTGCTGGTAGACCGCTGGCCAATTTATCATGGAGCTTTTCTGCTGCCATCATTGCTAAAGAGCGTCCAATAGAGGAGACCTCAAGCGAATGAGTCAGACGTGTATGGATACCGAGCTGATTGGTTAATGGATGGACTTGGGTTTTTTGATTCAATTGCCGAAAGGAGTGCGAAAATACCAATCTGTCGTAGTCTTTGTGAAACTGAGAGCGAGTACTCGTATTGGCGTTAAACTTTTTGGCAGCACCAAGACGCTGCGAGTTGAGGAGATGAGACCATTGCGTAGTAGGAGACGGCAAAGAGGTTGGAGTAGTTAGCATATTGAAACATCCGAAACCAAGGGAGCCTCTAGCATAGCAAAATAGCGCCCTTGGTACAGATATATAGTCAGAGAACTACATTAAGATTTCTGGCAGTTGAAAAGCACTTCTTCCTCTTCGGTAGCCACATTACTGCCCAATGTTTTATTTCGCAACGTTGCTTTGTCACCATTTACTTGCCATATGATGCCATGGGTGTTATCTAATCCGATATCACTGGTATAGATGGTTTTTTCAGTACTGGCGTCGCTATTAGAGGTAGCGGTCAAATCGTATTCGATACCATCGATGAGTAGGTGCACTGTCTGCAATGGAGCATCATCATGGTAGGACACACCGATAGTAGCAGTAGGCTCACAAGAGAATGGTGTGCTGTTGCTGACATGTTCTGCATGATCGTGTCCTTCATGCGCGCTTTCTTCGTGGCTATGACTTTCATGATTGTGTCCTTCATGACCTTGTTCCATAGCATCGTGCCCTTCGTGCTCTTCATGAGCATGTTCAGCGTGATCGTCTACGGGTGTTATTTCTTCAGATACTACCGTATCACTTTCTGTATTAGGCTGACAGCCCAATAGAGAGCCTGTCATGATACTTCCTACAAGCGCAACACTGGCAAATCTAGAAAAAGAGAAATAGTCAGTCACAGTATAAGTCCTCAAATAATAAAATAAAGATATGTTATAATATAACAATGTTAAGATAAAATAAAGCCGATGATGGAGAATTTCCAACATCGGCTTATTAACTATCAGTCAGGATGTACCGCTTAACGTTACACGTTAAATCTAAAGTGCATGATATCGCCATCTTGTACGATATAGGTTTTGCCTTCTAAGCGTGATTTGCCAGCGGCAGCTGCGCCTTTTTCACCGTTGTATTCGATAAAGTCATCATAAGCAATGACTTCGGCACGAATGAAACCGCGCTCAAAGTCAGTGTGAATCACGCCAGCTGCTTGCGGAGCCGTTGCGCCAACTGCAACCGTCCAAGCACGCACTTCTTTAACCCCAGCGGTAAAGTAAGTCTGCATATCTAGCAAATCATAACCACCGCGAATGACTTGATCAAGTCCGGCTTCTTCCATATCCATCTCAGCTAAGAAGTCTTTTTTGTCGTCTTCATCAAGCTGAGCGATTTCAGATTCGATTTGGTTGCATAGAGCGATAACGATAGAATCTTCGCCAGTCGCATAGTTGCGTACCGCATCAAGGTAAGGGTTGTTTTCAAAGCCATCTTCACTGACGTTAGCGATATACATGGTTGGTTTTAGGGTGATTAAACCATAACTTCTGATGAGTTTTTTCTCATCAGCATCTAGGTTCGCTGCGCGTGCCGCTTTACCTTCGGCTAATAAAGGCTCAACTTTTTTGAAGATATCAAGCAATGCTTGCGCGTCTTTGTCGCCACCTTTAGCCTTCTTGGTTTGGTTGTGAATGGCACGCTCAACGGCCTCTAAATCTGCCAATGCCAATTCAGTATTAATGGTTTCGATATCATCAATAGGGCTGACGCGACCATCAACGTGGACGACGTTGTCATCATCAAAACAGCGTACAACGTGCGCAATCGCATCAGTCTCACGAATGTTGGCTAGGAACTGGTTGCCCATACCTTCGCCTTTTGAAGCACCAGCGACTAGACCTGCGATATCCACAAACTCCATCGTCGTTGGCAATACGCGCTCAGGCTTAACGATATCAGCCAGTTTTTTAAGGCGTGGGTCAGGTACTGGTACGATACCTGTGTTGGGATCTTTGGTACAAAATGGAAAGTTTTCAGCGGCGATACCCGCTTTGGTCAACGCATTAAACAAGGTGGATTTACCCACGTTTGGTAGGCCGACGATGCCGCAATTAAATCCCATAACATTCTCTCAATATAATAATAAAATCAGTTGGTATAAAGATTGGTTAAATGATAAATCAAAATTGGGCACATTGTAACAAATTTACCTGAATAGGGGTGAGGTTGCTGTGTTGTATACTGAGATTTTGCGTTTGGTCATGACTGGTAATTTTGATGTTTTATCGATTATGGTAAGGTGTGCTATAAAAGGATAGTTTGGCTTGTAGGCGTATGACAGGTAAGCGCCTACGACTCGTCACACTGTACAAGTAATCTTCATTATGAACACCAAGCGCTCTCAGTCAAATCTGCAAAACACTATGTATAAATGCGCCGTCTCGATAAAGGCCGCTAAAATAAAATGAAAGGCAAAACCTTATAATGACTACCACGATCTTTGACACGCGCCACTACAATTATCCGCAGAACTTCATCGAGATTAAGCCCAAGCTGGCACAACTTGAGCAGGCGATTAAAAAGCTAGAGGCAAATTTAATCGATGCTAATGATGATGCAAATATTGAGCGGTTAACTGAAAGGCTGAATAGTGAATTAGGATTAAAAGTAGACTACGCCCGTGAACTAAATCCTGACCAGTTATTAGCAGCCACAACTATCGAAGGCAAGGTACTAGTCATTGCTGGTGCAGGCTCTGGCAAGACTAAAACGCTCACGTACCGTACCAGTTATTTATTAGAGAACGGGGTCACGCCCAAAAGCATCTTGCTACTGACTTTTACGCGTAAAGCCGCCAATGAAATCAAAGGTCGCGCCAAAACCTTACTTGCGAATACCTTATTTGATAAACAGTCTGATGAAGACTTGGTAAAGGATAAGCTGCCAACGGATAAACGGTTCAACGATATCACCAGTGGTACTTTTCACTCATTCTGCAATATGCTGCTGCGTCAATATTCAGTTTTATTGGGCATTAATCCGCGATTTACGATTTTAGACACGGGCGATAGCGAAGATGCCATCGACTTAATTCACAAAGAAAAAAAGTATCCTGCGCAAAACAAAAGCCAAGCATTCCCGCGCAAAAAGACACTGCAAAATATCATCTCTAGCTCACGGAATAGACGTATTCACATCCGCGATTTAATCGAAAGCAGTTATCCTGATATCGCCGTACATATTCCTATTATCGAGCAGTTGGCAGTCGATTTTCATGAGTATAAGCGTGCCAATCACCTCTACGACTTTGACGATATTATCAGTCAGGTCGTGCGCCATTTAAAGACGAATGATACCTTTCGCCAAATGCTGCAAAACCAATATCGCTATATCATGGTTGATGAATATCAAGACACCAATATTCCGCAAAAGCAGCTGATAGATTTGATTGGTGCACCTGAGTCGGTATCGCTGATGGTAGTCGGTGATGACAATCAAAGTATTTATGCTTTCCGCGGTGCCAATTACGAAAACATTCTGTTATTCGGTGAGACCTATCCCGATGCCAAGCTCATTAAGCTCGAACAAAACTATCGTAGTACGCCTGCTGTTTTGGATTATATCAATGCCTTATCCGCGCAAATCACGCTAGGCTATCAAAAACAATTGTACTCTGGCGTATCGATAAGTGGGGATAAGCCAGTGTTTAGCCGCCTAAGCAATGAGACAAAAGAAGCAAAATATATCGCCGATAAAATCATCGAGCTAAAGTCAGATCATGATTACAGTGATTTTGCGGTACTGTGCCGCACCTCGTTTCAGTCTAACTATGTCCAATTAGAGTTTATGGAGCGTCATATTCCATTCATCGTAGTAGGTGGTATTAAGTTCGTTGAAAGGCGACATGTCAAAGACGTTTTGGCCTTTATTAAAATTCTTTATAACCCCAATGATACGATTGCTTGGCATCGCATTTTGACCTTGTTCCAAGGTGTGGGGACAGTCACAGCGACGCGTTTGACCCAAGCGATCAATGCCGATAACAACTCCTTTGAGCCACTACTCACGCCAAAGTTTGCTAAAAAAAGTGCACAGCTTGAGCCTTTATATAATACGCTTACCAAGGCAAATCAGGCTGAATCAGTCGAGGCGGTCATTGAGCATATTTTAGAGTTTTATATTCCTGTCTTAAAAACGATTGAAGAGAATTGGCGTGAGCGCAATGAGGACTTTCGTGTGCTCAAAAACTTGGCAACGGAACACAGTAGCCTTGATAACTTCTTAGAAAACTTGGCACTCGATCCACCTAATGATTCGGTAGCCACAACCAGTCAACCTGATGATAATGACAGTGATAAAGTCACTATCTCGACTATCCACAGTGCCAAAGGTTTAGAGTGGCCAGTGGTGTTTGTTAACTCATTGGTCGATGGTATCACGCCGCACTATCGCTCTTTGGATGACTTTGAGGCGCTAGAAGAAGAACGAAAATTATTCTACGTTGCTTGTAGTCGCGCCAAGAGCAGACTGTATCTAACGGCACCTGATTACTTTGCCAGTTATTCAGGGTATTTTGACAAGCCGTCGCGGTTTATCGCGGAGCTGTCTGCTGATGAAGTGACGGTAGAAAATTCTAAACAAGTGAGAGAAGAGAGTGATGATCCAGTGTGGTGGTGATTTTTTTGTTTATCGATAAATAATGTAAAAATACAGGCATAAATAATGCACGTTTGTTGTTAGAATGGTATCGGCGACCGATTCTTTACACCAACCTTCGTACTACTCAGCATGGACTTTATCATTAATGAAGAATTTTATTGCCGACGTGAAGGCACTTTTTAGACAAAAATATGATGCCGACGCTCAAGGTAATAAAGCAAATAAGCCCGCCTTTATAGACTTACCACCTGATATCAAGCCCGATAACTGGCATAGAGTAAGTCAGTCTAGTCAAAATGATGATACAGATGATTTCGCCTCATTTATCATCTCATCTGGTAAATCTAACAATGTTTCTGGTGTTTCAGCCAATAAGCAGTTAGGACGCTGGTTCAAAGAAAATGAATCCTTTGATATTAAAGGACGCTTTATTGACCGCGGTTTTTATTATGTTGGTGGTCAGCTTACAATGCTAACGGGGTTTGGTATTGAACCTTCGCTAGTCGATGACAGTTTACCTGCCAGCTCTCCAAACATCATCCACAGTATTTCGCAAATTTATTATGATGAGTCGCTTGGTTATTGGCCAAGTTATGAGCGTTTGTCCATTAAATGCCGAGGCGCTTATCTTGATTGGCTAGCTTCAAATCGCGCGCATCCAAGTACGCCTATTGGCTATGTATTCATTTATTTTGGCGGTTTTGAGCGCCGTATCATTGAACATATTAACGATGATGTTGTCTCCGATACTGAGTTTATGGCTATCTATGAAGAAGTGACACGACTCAATCGTATTTATGGCAGCCAGTCTGCTTCGTTCGACAGTTATTCAGCACATTTTTTAGCATTTATGACTCTTATTCGGTCCTTGTTATTTGAAGACAAAGCGCAAACAGGGCATTTACTACCACCGCCTGTCACTAGCCAAAACCTAAACTTTAAGATGCATTTGGCAAAGACGGTAGCGTTGCAATTGCCTATTCCTGCGTCATTAGCATGGGAGTGGTTGGTATATTCTAATGAATACAATTTTAAAACTCCCGCCAAGCGCTGTGAAGATACGTTCAAAGATTTATTTAAAATTCTTTACCATGACGCTTATCCAAACGGTTTTGTAGTTTCTGCCAATAAAACTAGGCTCAAGCTCATCTATAACGCTGCTAGTCGTTCTATCATTAGCGTAGATCTTACACTTGATGACTTGCCAGACCCAAGCATCCTGCGAGCACCTGTCAAAAAACTTATAACTATCGCTGAACAATGCAATGATGCTTTAGATGCTTACAGTCGTTATCTGGGAAAAGAAGGCCGCTCGGCTGATGATATTGCCGCTGTTATGCTACTGCCGAAACCCTTGCTTCATAACTATCACCATCCTGCAATTGAAAAATTTAAAACATGGGCACAGTCCATTATAGAAAACGATGAAGGGCTGACAACGACTAAAGAGTTAGGGGCATATTTGGATGAAACTTTGTCGCCAACATCTAGCAAAGCGCTGAGTAAAAAACAAAATGAGCTGATTATTAATTTGGTAGAGCTTGCTGGTTTTGGTATTGCTCCAGACCAACGTTATCATCAGACGCGCTTGCAATCGGACGGTTATGCCGTGCTATTTGTTTGCGATCATGATGCGCATTGTGAAGGTTTCGAACCGAGCTCGTCGTTCTATCAAGTCAGCCTAGCCATGAGATTAGGGGCAATGGTAGCGACTATTAATGGTTATGTTGATAAAAGGGAAGTGGATACACTATTGACGCTGCTCAATCAAGACAGTCAACTGACCACTATTGAAAAAGAATCGCTGACTGCTTATTTGCTATGGCAGTTAAATACCCCAGCAAATATGGCAGGTCTAAAAGCGACATTGGCTGGTCTTGACGCGCAATATATTGGCTTTATCAGCCGTTTTATCATTACTGTTGCTTTAGCGAATGGCAATATTGAACCCAGTCAAATCAAACAAATCGAAAAATTATATCAAGCTTTAGGTCTGGATAGAACGATGGTGACTAGTGATATTCATCAGCTAACGACGAATAAAAAAGTAAACATAGGCATAAAAAATGAGCTCGAAACCAAAGACAATAGCAGCAAAAGTAGCCGTTCATTTAGTTTTGATGCTGAACTGTTGGCGCTACATGAACGTGAGACCGCAGTGGCTAAAGCGATGCTAAGTAAAATCTTTGCTGTAGAAGATGAAGAAAGCGAAGATGATATAAAAGAGAGTGTACTATTAAAGAGAAGCAGTAAGACGGCGACTGAGCATCACAGTAACGCGCTTGTTAACAATCATAGTTCAGGTAATGAGGCGGTCATAAACGGACTAGATCGTAGTCACAGCCAACTGTATCAAGAGCTTATTAGTGCCGAAGTATGGCAACGTGAAGCCGTCAACGAATTATGTGAATCGTTAAATCTAATGATAAATGGCGCTATCGAAACCATTAACGACTGGGCATACGATAAAGTTGATGCACCCGTATTAGAAGATGATGATGAAGTGGTCGTTGATTTTGAGATTGTCGACGAGTTAAAAGCGTTGAATTCATAGCACACTAAAAATAGTGGATTAAAAAGGAATAAAGATGAGTAGTAAAAAAATTAGAGCCAAAGAACGCGACGCGATTATCCAGTCGCTCAAGGCTGGTGTTACCCCCAAAGTTGGTATTCAGCATATCCAAGTGGGACGTATTAATGAGCTCAAAGCTTTGATAGATGATATTGAACGTGTGGCTGATGGCGGTTCTGCGTTTCGGCTGATTATTGGGGAATATGGGTCGGGCAAGACTTTCTTTTTGAGCGTGGTTCGCGCCATTGCACTTGAGCGTAAATTGGTCACGGTGAATGCGGATTTATCGCCTGACAGACGCATTCAAGCATCGTCAGGCCAAGCGAGGAATTTATATTCTGAGCTGATGCGTAACTTATCGACACGCAATAAGCCTGATGGCAATGGGCTTGCTAGTGTGGTTGAGCGTTTTATTACCGAGGCACGCAAACAAGCGGACAGTAGCGGAGAGGCTATCAGTGACGTTATCCAGCAAAATTTAGCTGAATTGACTGAGTTGGTAGGCGGTTATGATTTTGCAAAAGTCATTGAAGCTTATTGGCAAGGGCACGAAGAAGGTAATGACGAGTTAAAAGCCAACGCTATTCGCTGGTTACGTGCAGAATACGCTACTAAGACTGATGCCAGACGCGACTTAGGTGTGCGCACTATTATTTCCGACTCATCCTTTTATGATTCCCTAAAAATCATGAGTTTATTCGTCCGCCAAGCTGGTTATCAAGGATTGCTCGTTAATTTGGACGAGATGGTCAATCTATACAAGCTTAACAGCACTCAAGCGCGCCAAGGTAACTATGAGCAAATATTGCGTATTTTAAATGATTGTTTGCAAGGTACAGCTGAGCATTTAGGGTTTTTATTAGGGGGTACGCCTGAGTTTTTACTCGATCCGCGCAAAGGCTTATACAGCTACGATGCTTTGCAAACTCGCTTGGCGGACAACAGCTTTGCCAAGCAGGCAGGGGTAATTGATTATTCTTCTCCAGCGTTACATTTGGCTAGCCTAACGCCAGAGGAGCTGTATATTTTGCTAAAAAACCTACGTCATGTTTATGCAGGCGGCGATGAGTCTGCATATCTAGTGCCTGATGAATCACTACAAGCTTTCTTGCAACACTGTAGCCAAACGATTGGCGATGCTTACTTCAGAACGCCGCGTAATACTATCAAAGCGTTTTTGGATATGTTAGCGGTCATTGACCAAAATCCTACTATCTCATGGAATCATCTGATTCAATCCGTAGCTATCGACCCTGAAACACCTTCAGATATGGACATCGATATGAGCGACCTTAGTGACATGGATGAAGATGATGGACTAGCAGACTTTAGCTTATAAGACGAATGCCTACTTTGAGAGATTTAATTTGAGAGACGCCCATACTGAGCTTGATAAGCGTATACAACGCTGGATATTTGACCAAGGCTGGCATGGACTACG
This sequence comes from Psychrobacter cibarius, assembly GCF_904845955.1. Lineage (GTDB taxonomy): Bacteria > Pseudomonadota > Gammaproteobacteria > Pseudomonadales > Moraxellaceae > Psychrobacter > Psychrobacter cibarius_B. The sequence continues at coordinate 610,030 of NZ_CAJGYX010000001.1, read as the reverse complement.
GGAAGTACAAGCCAAAGCCATTGCGCCCATTTTATCAGGGCAAACGGATGTGCTTATTAGTGCGGCAACCGCTGCGGGTAAAACAGAAGCTTTCTTTTTGCCTGCCTGTAGCGCTATTGCTCATCAAGACAAGGGCGTTGGTATTCTTTATATCAGTCCGTTAAAAGCTTTGATTAATGACCAGTATCGACGTCTGCAAAGTCTAGCGGAGCTGCTAGGCATGCAGGTCACTCCATGGCATGGTGATAGTCTACAGAGTAAAAAGAAGCAACAGAAAAAATCGCCATCAGGGATTATTTTGATTACTCCTGAATCGCTTGAATCCTTATTGATAAGAGATGCAGGGTGGGTAAAGCAAGCCTTTGGTGAGCTAAAATATATTGTCATTGATGAGTTCCATGCGTTCTTGGGTAGTGAGCGTGGACAGCACTTATTATCCTTACTGAATCGTCTTGAGCATGTGGCGGGGCGGTTAGATGCGCCTATTCCTAGAGTCGCGCTTAGCGCCACTTTGGGCGATATAGAAACTGTGCCGTTATCGCTACGCCCTAATCATTCTTTACCTTGTGTCATTATTGAGGATACTGAATCGACTTCCAACGTCAAAGTTCAGCTAAAAGGTTATGTAGACCCTAACCAAGTAATGCACAAGCTTCAAAGCAATGGGTCTAAGAGCTATTATGATAATAATGACATTGATGAGAGCTATATAGCTATTGATTCGAAAAGCGAAAGTGCTCAGATTAGTGAGTTTAAGGATGATAATTCTCTAATTCATAGTTATCAGCTTGCTCATGATGCTCAATCACAAATATGCACGGATTTATATCGCTTCTGCCGTGGCGGTAATCATCTTATATTCGCCAATAGCCGTAAGCGTACTGAACTCATAGCTGCATTGCTAAGTGACAAGTGTGAGCATAATATCGTTCCCAATGAGTTTTTCCCCCACCACGGCTCGTTAGCAAAAGAATTAAGAGAAGGTTTAGAGCAGCGTTTGCAAAAAGAGGATTTGCCGACTACCGCCGTCTGTACCATGACTTTAGAGCTAGGTATAGATATTGGTAAAGTTGATTCTGTCGTACAAGTGACAGCTCCGCATTCAGTTTCAAGCTTACGGCAACGGCTTGGGCGCTCGGGTAGGCGCGGTGGTTCGTCAGTGCTGCGTATGCTTATCACCGAAAAGCAAATCGATGTCGATACCAGTTTGGTGGATAGACTGCGACTACAGCTTATACAGTCATTAGCAATGATAAGACTGCTTATCGCTAGCAGATGGTTTGAGCCTGCCGATACGTCGCTCTATCACTTCTCAACGCTCCTTCATCAAGTGCTCGCGACTATCGGTCAATGGGGTGGTATCCGTGCCGACCAAATTTATACTTTGCTATGTAGACAAGGACCTTTTCAAAAGATAACGCCTACTCACTTTAAATCCTTATTATCACAAATGGGCGCGATGCAACTGATTACTCAGCTTGGCAATCAGCAATTGGTATTAGGGATAGTAGGCGAGCGTATCGTTGGTCATTATACTTTTTATGCGGTGTTTAAAACGCCAGAGGAATATCGTCTTGTGGCTGGTAGTAAAACACTAGGCTCATTACCCGTCACTACTTTGCTGCTACCCGAACAATACATCATCTTTGCGGGTATACGCTGGCAAGTCAAAGATATCGATATGGATAAAAAGGTCATTTATGTGGTTGCTGTCCAAGGCGGCGGTCAGCCTCCAAAATTTGATGGCGGCGGAGATATGTCGATACACGACCGAGTCCGTCAAGAGATGTATGACATATTAACTAAAGGTGACTATCGTATTTCAGTCGGCGATAAAAAAGTCGATTTTGCTGATAAAACGGCGCGTGAATTGTTTACAGAAAGCATTGAGACTTTTGATAGGTGTCAATTGCGTCATCGGCCAATAATAGATCAAGACGGTAATACTTATATTTTTACATGGCGCGGAGACAAAGTCGTTCATACCCTAGCAGCTTTGCTTATGCAGCATGATTTCTCTACTGAGGTATATGCAGGAGTTATCTGTGTTCATAAAGTCAATTCGGTTCAGGTTATTAGGTTTTTGAGAGATTTAGCCTCCAGTAATATGCCGTCTGCGACTGAGCTTGCCGAAAACGTACCCAACAAGATGGTTGAGAAATTTGATGAATATTTGCCTGAGGATTTATTAAATCTTGGCTATGGTGCAAAGGCTTTTGATACTGATGGTCTCAGTGACTGGTTGCAGCTATTATTTGAAAGAGAAGTTGACTACAAATAAAATTTTGGAAGCTACGCAACGCACCACCTTTTTGTAAAATATGTTTATTACTTCAATAGCGTTTCTAAATAACCGACTAGAATTACCTATATTCATTTTAGAAAGAATAATTTAAAGACAAAACCTTCGTTAACTTATTAAATTATTCCCATCCAAAATACCTTTTCAAAAACCCTATAACCAAAAGTATTTAATAGCAAAAATATTTATGAGATTGGGGTTTAATCTTCAGCTCAATGCGTTACTATTACCACCTTATTCCGTTAGACCCTCATATTTGATACTCTGTATTAACACCATAAGAAAAGGATAGGTTATGCGCTATGAAGTGATCGTTATCGGTGCAGGTATGGTTGGCACGTCAGTCGCGTGGCATTTACAAAAAAATAATTCAAAAGTACTGATGTTAGACAAGAAGTTGCCAGGTTCAGAGACCTCGTATGGCAATGCAGGATTGATTCAGCGCGAAGCCATTCATACCCATCCTTTTCCTCGTCAACTGACTGAGATGATCCGAGTATTGCCGAACCAAGGTACTGATATTCGCTATCGTATTCCAGCAATTTTGCGTTATCACCAAGCGTTGTTGCAGTATTGGAAATACTCTACGCCCGCTTCGGTCAAAAAAATAGAATCAGAATGGCAGACATTGATTGCGCATTGTACCAGTGAGCATCAGACAATGATTTCAGCATCTGGTGCTGACGAACTAATCACTCGTGACGGCTGGTTGCAATTGCATCGCTCGGAAGAAACGTTTAAAGAAGCACAAGCATCAGCCATTGATGCGCGCAATCAAGGCGTTGAGCATAACGTACTAAACCTTGAAGCGCTAAAAGCCATGGAGCCTAGCGCTAATTTTGAAGGTTTTGTTGGTGCGATTCATTGGAAAAACTCTTGGCAAGTATCGAACCCAAGCTCGCTCGTAAAAGCCTATGCGAAAAACTTCCAAGAGATGGGCGGTACAATTAAAGAGAGCGATGTAAAAGAAATCGTACAAGACGGTGAAGGTTGGAAAGTTATCACTGATAATGACACTTATTATAGTGATAAGTTGGTCATTGCAGCAGGTCCGTGGTCTAATGATTTGATCAGACCACTTGGTTATAACCTGCCGTTGTTCCCAATGCGTGGCTATCATCAGCATTTCAAAGTGACAGAAAAGAACACCATCAATCACAGTATGTTTGATATGGACAAAGGCTTTGTGATGGGCCCAATGCAGCAGGGTATTCGTATCACGACCGGTGCTGAGATGACCACGATGGATGCACCAAAGAACTTTGGCCAATTAAAAACGGTCCTGAAGCTGGCAAGAAAAATCTTACCATTAGAAGATGCGGTTGAGAGCGAAGCATGGGCAGGATCACGTCCTTGTATGCCTGATATGAAGCCAGTTATTGGTCCTGCAGACAAGCATGAAAAATTATGGTTTGCCTTTGGTCACAGTCATCAGGGTTTCACTTTAGGGCCTATGACAGGACGCCTCGTTGAAGAGATGATTCATGACAAGCCATTATTAGTAGATGTTGCGCCATTCAGTGCCCAGCGTTTTTCTAATTGACAGCGCATTTGACAGATTTAGCACAGACTTAAATTAATAAATTGAAGGTATATAACATGATTAAGAAGCTGCATAGCAATCAACGTATGAGTAAAACCGTAATCCATAACCAGACTATCTATTTGTGTGGTCAGGTAGGTAATGCAGAAGACGATATCAAAGCTCAAACATTAACTTGTCTAGAAAAGATTCAAACGTTGTTAGAAGAAGTGGGTAGCGATAAATCAAAACTACTATCAGTAACGGTTTGGATAAAAGATATGGCAGACTTTGCTGCTATGAATGAAGTCTATGACCAGTGGTTTGAAGGCATTCAGCCGCCAGCTCGTGCTTGTGGCGAGTCTGCATTGGCACGTCCTGAGCTGTTGGTTGAGATGATTGCCATCGCCGCTGAGTAAGTAACAGATTAATTGTAGTAGTTGTTTAAAAAAGGCCATGATATCGCTATCATGGCCTTTTTCGTGCTTGGTACATAATCTGGCTCGAATGCTATTATGGACGGTTAATAAAAAAATAACAGTAGCTAAGTAGGTGGCAGCCACAGCTGTAGTTAACATCCTTTCCATACCGCTTGGCGCTTTTCAACAAAGGCGTCAATACCTTCACTCACATCGTCTGCCATCATATTACAAGTCATTACTTCACTGGCATAGTCATAAGCATCTTCGACGCTCATATTCAATTGCTTATAAAACATATCTTTGCCAGTTCTTACCGCTACTAGAGATTTGGTAGTAATCGCCGTTATCAACGATTGCAAGACTTGTTCTAATTGTCCCGCTGGCGCTACTCGATTAATCAATCCATATTGCAAAGCAGTATGTGCATCGATAAACTCACCGGTAATCAGCATCTCAAACGCTTGCTTACGAGGTAGATTACGACTGACGGCTACAGCAGGCGTGGAGCAAAAAAGCCCAACGTTGATTCCAGAGGTGGCAAATTTGGCTTCATCAGCGGCAACGGCCAAATCACAAGCGGCGACTAGCTGACATCCTGCTGCTGTCGCGATGCCTTGCACTTTTGCAATCACGACTTGCGGCATACGATTAATAGTGAGCATCATGTGACTGCATTGTTGGAATAGGGCGCGCTGAAAGGCTTCATCTGAATGTGCGCGCATCTCTTTTAGATTGTGACCGGCACAAAACGCTTTACCATTTGCTGCAATGACGACTACACGGATATTGTCATCTTGAGCGATACTGTCCAGTTCCGCTTGTAGCGCAGAGAGTAGCTCAACGGATAAGGCATTGAATTGCTTTGGTCGGTTTAAGGTGAGAGTGACCACGCCACTTTTTCTATCATCTTTTCTAATAACGAGAAAGTCGTCCATGGCTAAGGCAACGTCAGAGTTTGTCATTTATCATCCTTGATAATGGGTTGTTTCGTTTGGTAGATGCTATGTATAGCTACCTAAATAGTAGCATGGCTTACCTCTTATATAATAGGTTGCTCGTGTAGAAAGCAGACAAATAAAAATAGCGATCTCATATTCTGAGGTCGCTATTTGTTTATCAGTCAGATACACGCCAAGGCTGTATTAAGCGGTCTTTACACTGAATTTAGTATGCGCCTTCGCTATAAATAAGCTCGTAGCTGTGGCTGTATATCTCGACGATATTGCCAAACGGGTCTTCCATATAAATCATGCGGTAAGGTTTTTCACCAGGGTAATAATAGCGTGGTTTTTCCATACGCTTTTTACCACCTGCTGCAACGATGCGCTCAGCCAACTCTTCAACATTTGGATCTTGAACGCAGAAGTGAAAGATACCTGTTTTCCAATATTCAAAGTTATTTTCAGGGTTTTCTTGATTTTTAAATTCAAAAATCTCAACACCGATACGGTCACCAGTAGACAAGTGAGCAATACGGAAGCTGCCCCAACCTGAACCGAATACTTCAGTAAACATTTCACCAATCGGGCTATTATCTTCAACAATCTCTGTTGGCTCCATGATGGTGTACCAACCCATTACTTCAGTATAAAATTTTACGGCGGCTTCTAGGTCGGGAACTGAAAGGCCGATGTGCGAAAAACTCCTTGGATAAACGTTGTTCATAGCTTTTGCTCCTGTTTGATGTGCGCTTTGTTTAACGTGGAGTCAGTATACAAACAGAAGATAATTACGTAAAATTATCATTTATTATGAATATAAGTATGTATTGTAATGATAAATATCACATGGTTACGCACTTTTTGTACGCTTGCCGAGTTCGGGCACTTTACTCGTACGGCTGAACGCTTACACATGACCCAATCTGGCGTGAGTCAGCATATACGTAAGCTAGAAGATCAATTGGATACAGACTTACTGATTCGTCAAGGAAAGCAGTTCTCACTGACCAATGCAGGTGAGCAGCTCTATAAAGAAGCAGGCGAGATATTGCAGCGCTTATCAAATCTGGAGCAGCGCATCGGTGAAGATCCGCCTTACGAAGGATTGGTGCGTTTGATGTCGCCTGGTAGTGTGGGACTCAAGCTATATCCGCAGCTTTTGACATTACAGCAGCAGTATCCAAAACTAGTGATTGATTACCGTTTTGCACCCAATTCTGATATTGAGCGGGCACTGGCAAGTCACGAGATTGATATTGGCTTTATGACGGATATCTCAGATGATGAAACAGTTAGTTGCAAACCTATGGCGCAAGAAGCGCTAATATTAGTGACACCTGCAACTACGGTAGAGCCGAGCTGGGAGCATCTCATCGAGCTTGGTTTTATTGATCATCCAGATGGTGCACATCATGCAGGTATGCTACTGACTGCCAATTATGAGCAATTTCAACACATCAATGATTTTGAGAAAAAAGGCTTTTCTAATCAGATTGGTTTAATCTTAGAGCCAGTGAGTAGGGGCATAGGCTTTACCGTGCTACCTGCACATGCAGTGGCTGCTTATCAAAAGCCTGAGCTTATTAAAAGCCATCATCTGCCTGTTGCCGTTAGCGAGACGCTATATCTTGCGGTAAGACGACAGCATGCACTCTCTAATAGAATGCATACTGTCATTGATGAAGTAACGAAATGGCTATAGCATTAATACATTAATAATTAGCCTTACATTTTGTTTGTAATACAGTTTGGCTAGCAACAGTATCTATATATGAACGTGAAACACGCCATAATTTATTTAGATATATTTTCGATTTATGCTACATCTATGGACTAATAATGAATATACAGCTATTAAAAAAGACATACTTCAATATTGTAATGACTTATATGATAGCTGGACTACCAATACCTGCTATTGCCGAAGATTCAGTGTTGATAAGTGATTTGGCTACTATTGAGTCGCTAGCACGGCAAGGAAATGCTATTGCTCAGTATAATTTGGGTGTTATGTATGCAGCAGGTTCAGATGTCGAGCAAGATAATGTCAAAGCTTTTGAGTGGTTGAATAAATCTGCCAGTCAAGGATTAGCTGAAGCGCAATATAATATCGGTGTTATGTACGATCAAGGTATAGCTGTACCACAAAGTCATGAAAAAGCCTTCACCTACTATAGCCATTCTGCTAAACAAGGCTATAGCAGAGCGCAATATAATCTTGGTAATCTTTACTCTAAAGGTGAAGGTGTCGTTCAAAACGATATCAGCGCCCTTGAACATTGGCAACAGGCAGCGGCGCAAAATAACAAGTTAGCACAGTTTAATTTAGGCATTGCTTATGCCGATGCGAAAGGTGTCCCTAAAGATAATATAACAGCGTTTAAATGGTACAAAAAATCTGCTGAACAAGGCGTTGCTGGTGCTCAATTTAATTTAGGTGTTCTGTATCAGCAGGGTCAAGGGGTTTCTAAAAATAACGCAAAAGCGGCTGAATGGTTTGAAAAAGCAGCTAAGCAAGGCATGGCAGAAGCTCAGTTTAACCTTGGTTTTATGTATTACAAAGGCGAGGGTATAAAATTAGACTATAGCAAAGCAGCGCATTGGTTTGAAAGCTATAGTCAGCTAGGATATCAAGACGTGCAAAACGAATTAGCAAAAATTTATATTCTAAGTGATGGTGTCTATGGCGATAGAGTAGGTGGGTTAGCAGGGTTAAAGCGTATCTGTGACACTGGCATTCAGAAATATTGTGATATGTATACAGAATGGAGCCAAAAAACAGATTGAATGGTTTGGCTCTGTTCTGCTTTGAAATGATAAAAATATCTATCTCATCTTAATACCTAAGTGCATAGCAGCAGCGATATTGACAGCCGTGGTTTCAATATTGTCATAAGCCTGACTCAGTACGTTTTCGATGGTATCTACTTTTTGGATACTCGGCATAACAACATTGAATTGGCTGGTTTGCGCAGGTTTGAGTCCGTCAACACTACCGCAGATAGCAATGACCGGCGTATGGCTGGCTTTGGCAAGCTGACTGATACCTCCTGCCACTTTACCCATGGCTGTTTGCGCATCGAGCTTGCCTTCACCAGTGATGACGAGATCAGCCTCTGCGATATGCTGCGACAAATGAGCCACCTCAGCAACTGTGTCAAAACCTGATTTTAGCTGAGCTTGAAAGAACGTCATCATCGCGTAGCCAAGACCACCAGCTGCTCCAGCGCCTTCGACATGTTGGCAGTCCTCATAACCGTGATGACCACACATGGTGGCAAAGTGACTGAGTGCTTTGTCTAAGGCTTTGACTTGCTCTGCACAAGCGCCTTTTTGTGGACCAAATACTGCGCTCGCACCCAAAAGACCACATAAAGGATTGGTCACATCACAAGCGACTTCAAATGCTGTGTCTAATACCTTTGCATGAAGATTTATATTATCAAGCCTATGTAGGCTGGCAAGTGCACCACCACCATGAGTGAGTAGAGTGTCATTGATATCGTGAAATGTGATGCCTAATGCCATTAGCATGCCAAGACCTGCATCATTGGTTGCGCTACCACCTAGACCAATCACGATACGTTTAGCCCCTTCTTCTAACGCATCAGCAATCAGCTCGCCGACACCGTAACTGCTAGCAATCACAGGATTGCGTTCACCGCTTGTCAATAGATGTAATCCGCACGCTTGAGCAACTTCGATGACAGCCGTAGCGTCAGGCAATAACAAATACTTTGCTGTTATCGATCTCATCAGTGGATCATTGACCACTACTTCTTTCCAGCGTCCACCCAATACATAAGACAGTACCGCAGAGGTGCCTTCGCCGCCATCAGCCATCGGCAATAGCTTATAATCAGCCTCTGGAAACACTTGGCTGAAGCCAGATTGAATGGCGCGGCAAACATCCAATGCGTCTAAGCTTTCTTTAAATGAGTCGGGAGCAATTAAAATTTTCATGAATGTCTCTTTGAATCTCTTTAAATAAATACCAAGGTTAATAACCAGATAAAGACGATGCTGGTCACGCCTTGAATACCCGTTGCCATAGAATGGGCTTTGTAAGCCTGCGCCACACTCATACGACTAAACTGACTCACGATCCAAAAGAAACTGTCATTGGCATGAGAGATTGTCATTGCACCTGCACCAATGGCCATCACACAAAATACGCGACCTAGCTCACTGTCTAGACCAATTTGATCCAATAACGGTGCAACCATCGCAGAGGTGGTGACCAGAGCCACAGTGGTCGAGCCTTGCGCAGTTTTTAGTGCGGCTGAGACGATAAATGGCATAAAAATACCAAGTCCTAACGCAGACAGTGTCGTACCCAAATAGTCACCAATAGGTGTCACTTTTAGCATGGCACCAAATGCACCACCAGCGCCAGTAATCAATAAGATAGGCGCGGCTACGACTAAACCTTGAGAGATGCTGTCGCTGATCTGCTGCGTTTTTTGCTCGGTATTGATGAGTAGAAATGATAGAAACAGACCAATGAGCAAGGCTGTTAATGGATTACCAATAAATATCAAAATATCGGTTACCATGCCGCTGCCAAATGGCGCGCTTGGAAAGTTAGCAACAGAGGATAAGCAAATCAATACGATCGGCACGATAATAGGTAAGAACGCCATCGTTGCTGACGGCATATTGCTATAGTCGTCACGCGTTTTCATGTTTTCAGGCAATGTCGCGGCTGGTGCGTCCAACGCATCTATATTATCAGGCGTCACATTGAGGAAACGATTAGACCACCACCAGCCCGCCAATACAGCAACGGTTGTCACGACCACACCAACCATGATAACCAAACCTAGATTGGACTCTAATCCTAGGTTACCTGCTGCGGCAATTGGGCCTGGTGTCGGTGGGACAAAGGTATGCGTTGCGTACAAGCCAGTGGCTAATGCAATGCTCATCGCCACACTGGACACGTGTAAACGCTCGGCCAATGTTTCTTTCAATGAGTTTAAAATAATGTAGCCAGAGTCACAGAATACTGGCACTGAAACCACAGCACCAACGATAGACATGGTCAAAGTAGGGAAGCGTGGTCCCAAAACTTTGATGACCGTTTCTGCCATTACAATGGCGGCACCTGTTTTTTCAAGGATTAGCCCGATGATAGTACCGAAGACAATAACCAGACCGATGTAACCTAAAATACCGCCAAAGCCATCAGAGATGGTTTTAGCAACAGTATTAAGCGGCACTTGGTAAAATAGCGCTACTAAAAAGGCTGATAATATCAATACTAAAAAAGGATGCCACTTTAACTTTGCTGTGGCAAAAATAATAAAAAGAATGGTCAGCACAAGCCAAAATACGATCATTACTGTCTCTACATGTAGGGTTGATAGCGATAATTGTGGATGCTGCTACTGAGCTATTATTTCATTAATAGCAGCATCAATAGGTATATGGATTTTTAAAGGGGCATATTCTATAGTAAATCCAAGCTGCTAGGGAATCTATTCGGCTCATATTTTATTTTATTCATGGTAAAGCTTAGATACTCTGCTAGTATGTGCTTTTTGCTTCACACGTACTATTATCAGGATGCCTACCTTGACCATATTTACTGCGCCTACTATAGCCAATATAGAAAATGATGAATTACGTCTGCAGCTACAGCAGATTATAGACCTAAAAACCAAGCCGCTGGGCGCGCTTGGGCGAATAGAGGCACTCGCTGTGCAGTTGGGCATGATTCAAGGAACGATCACACCGCATATTGAGCAAGCGCAAATATGAGTGTTTGCGGCAGACCATGGTTTAACTAAGCATGGTACATCAGCGTTTCCTAGTGCTGTCACTGCGCAAATGGTTCATAACTTTTTGCAAGGCGGCGCTGCCATCAACGTACTGGCACGCCAGCATAATATTGAGTTAAAGGTTGTTGACGCTGGGGTGGATACCGACTTTGCTCCTCATCCGAAATTGCTAGATTATAAAGTTCGCCATGGTAGCCGAGACGCGCTAACAGAGCCTGCAATGACAGAAACAGAGTGTTTAGTAGCGCTAGAAAACGGCATGAAAGTCGTCAAGAATCTAGCGGGTAATCTGTTGATTGTCGGTGAAATGGGTATTGGTAATACTTCGGCGGCGAGTCTCTTGCTGGCGAGATTGGGTGATGTACCACTTGCTGATTGTATTGGACGTGGTACTGGTCTTGATGATGCGGGATTAGAGCATAAGACGGATATTTTGACGCAAGTATTAGAGCGTCATCAACAGGCACAAGCACCGTTTGATGTACTCGCTGCATTGGGCGGGCTTGAGATTGCCATGATGGCGGGTGCGCTGATTCAGGCTGCTAGTGAACGGCGTATTCTCCTGATTGATGGTTTTATTGCCAGTAGCGCATTATTGGTGGCTGAACGCCTAGCACCCGGTGTTGCTCAATACGCGGTCTTTGCTCATCACTCTGTTGAGCCGGGGCACGCGCATTTATTGAAATCACTAAATGCTGAGCCTTTACTTAATATGGGCATGCGCTTAGGCGAGGGTAGCGGGGCTGCGCTCGCGTATCCATTGTTGCAATCCGCTTGCGCCATTATCAATGAGATGGCAAGTTTTAGTGACGCCGGTATCAGTGAGCAAAGTAAGTGATGTCACAATCATTAAACAAACCATCAAATCAGCCATCTTCGCCTAGACGAAATCTTACTCAATTTATAAAGCATGAATGGATATTGTTACTGGTCGCCGTTCAATTTTTAACCCGAATACCTGTACCGTCATTTAAGCATTATGATCCGCAATGGTTGCATCAGAGCAGTCGCCATTTTCCCGCAGTCGGTTTGCTGGTTGGCTTACCCTGTGCTGGCGTGTTTTGGCTGGGCAGTCTGTTATTTACGCCGCTAGTTGCTGCAGTGCTGAGCACAGCTTTTGGAATTAAACTGACGGGCGCTTTTCATGAAGATGGTCTTGCGGATAGCTGTGACGGTCTCGGCGGTGGTCTGACTCGCGAGCGCACACTGACTATTATGAAAGACTCGCGCCTAGGTACTTATGGTGTATTAGGTTTGGTGTCGGCGCTATTACTCAAAATTAGCTTACTTGCCTCAATGCCCTTAACGATGGCTGTCATCGCGCTTATCCTAGGACATACCGCGTCGCGTTTACTTTGCATTAGCCTGCTGTCTTTACTGCCTTATGGTGGAGAGATAGAACACGCAAAAGCCAAACCGATGGCGCAGCAGTTGACGCCAATACAAGGGCTATATAGCAGTGGCTGGCTAATATTGGCTATTATTTTAGTCGCACTTATATTGCCCAATACGATGCAGCAGATTGGGCTTGCTCAATGGTTGTTAGCCATGATACTGGCGCTGATAGCCACTGATTACATGCGACGTTTATTGCGAAGGCGCTTGGATGGTTACACGGGCGATGGGCTCGGCGCGACGCAGCAGCTTAGTGAAATTGCTATTTATATCGGACTGGCTGCTTCTATACCCTTTATTTAAATCAAATCGTCAACAAGGACAATACTCATTCATGATTCTCTATATTTGGCGTCATCCCAAACCGATGAATACTGAAGGAATTTGTATTGGACAAACTGATGTCGGCGTCGATAAACGTAAGTTGAAACGTCTTGCCAATAAAATCGAGCGCTTTGTGCGTTTGCATCAATTGCCAAAAACAATTTGGGTCAGCCCCTTACAACGTTCACTAAAAGTCGGGCAAATATTAGCGCAACGTGGTTTTGAGTGTCGAGTCGCACCTGAATTGGCTGAGATTCATTTTGGCGAATGGGATGGATGTCAGTGGGCGAAAATCACTAAGCAAGAGATTGATGAGTGGTGTAATAATTTTGCATATTTTGCGCCCAGTCATGGAGAGAGCTTGCAGCAGCTATTTGAGCGTGTTGAAGGTTGGTTGGTTAAGGTTTCAACTGAACAAAAAGATAGCCCAGTATTAGTCATCGGTCATGCAGGCTGGATAAATGCAGCCAAGATAATAGCTGCTGACCAAGAAGTGCCGAAAACAGCCGCTGAGTGGCCGCGCTCTGTCGCATATCTGTCCTGTAATCGTATTGATATTTAATTAAAAAAACGGCCATTATATTGACCGTTTTTAAATTTTGAATGCTTTTGAGTGCTTTTGAATAATTTAGGAGGCTGTTAGCTTTCAGCTTGTAGCTCATCGATTTTTTCAAAATAGGCTCTCTCGTTTCCTGCTAATCCTAGGTTCGAATCAAAGCTCACATAAATGCCTCTATCATCCAGTGTTGCGTACCAATGGTCTGCATCATTATCGGTTAGGATTTGAAAGTATTTATTATTAACGATTCTACCCACCTTATAAATTTCACCTTCGCTATAAAAGTGATTGCCTTGGGTGCAGCGTAATTTGTCGTCAGTATTTATCATGTCATTGCAGCCTATCGTTATCTAAATAAAATCTATCAATCAAATACAACGAGCTTATCAACTCAGGTGACAATAATAAAGATGACTTTATAGGTAGTATCTTATTGTTAAGTATAGGCTTTCCAAGCTATTTATTACAAATAGTTGCTAGAATATATCACTGTTCAAGATACCTGATAAAATCATCAATTAAGCGCGATAGCAAAACGCAAAAAAGCCAGCAACATGACGTTACTGGCTTTTTTAGACTAGATCTAGATATTCAAAAAATTACTCTTCTGAATAATCTTCGTTTTCGTCTTCAACTTCTGTTGCTGACTCTTCGTTGTCGCCATCTTCAGAAAGAATGGTAACTAGAATAGTAGCGGTAACGTCATGATGTAGCTGAATATCAACATTGTATTCGCCAACTTGACGTAAAGTGCCTTCAGGAAGCTTGATTTCAGCACGGTCTACTTCTAGACCTGAGTTAGTCAATGCTTCAGCAATATCACGAGTACCGATAGAGCCGAATAGCTTGCCTTCGTCGCCTGATTTAGCACGCATGATGACATTAACGTCAGTTAGCGCATCAGCACGTTCTTGAGCAACAGCTACTTCTTTGGCTTCTTCAGCTTCAAGCTCGGCACGACGTGCTTCGAACTTTTCAATGTTAGCTGCAGTAGCAGGTAGTGCTTTACCCAAAGGGATAAGAAAGTTACGTCCGTAACCTGGTTTCACATCGACAGTTTCACCGAGTTTACCAAGGTTGACGATACGCTGTAACAAAATAATTTGCATGAGTCATTCCTAGTTAAAATTAACGGTTAACCCTGATGGTTATCAGTGTATGGAAGTAGCGATAAATAACGAGCTTGCTTGATAGCAGTAGCTAGTTGACGCTGATATTTAGTAGATGTACCGGTAATGCGGCTTGGTACGATTTTACCATTATCACTGATGTACTGTTTTAGCAATTCAACATCTTTATAATCGATGTGAGTGATGCCTTCAGCAGTGAAACGGCAGAATTTGCGACGGCGATAGAAACGTGCCATGAGTATTCTCCTTTAATTAGTCTTCACTGTTGTCGTTGTCGTCATTATCGTTTTCACGACTGTCTGGACGACGAGTAGTTGCTTTGCGTGCGCGTTTTTCATCGGCATTCTTGGCTAACTGCGACTCTTCAGTGACAGCGTCGTCACGGCGCATAACTAGACTACGAATGATCGCGTCGTTATAACGGAATAATTCTTCAAGTTCAGCTAAAGTTTCACCGTCAGTTTCAATGTTGAAAAGAACGTAGTGAGCTTTGTGAATCTTGTTGATTGGATATGCCAATTGACGGCGGCCCCAATCTTCTAAACGATGGATAACACCGTTGTTGTCTTGAACTAACTTGATGTAGCGCTCAACCATGCCGACCACTTGGTCGCTTTGGTCTGGGTGTACAAGTAACACCAGTTCGTAATGTCGCATTATGACTCCTTACGGATTAGTAGCTATTAACCCTATGTTAATAGCAAGGAGATTTATAAGGTAAGCCCGATTTCTAGCTATTATTATGAAAAATAATAAGAAATAAGCTTAGTTTATAAAGCGCCGTATTATAACAGTACTTAGCAACTAACACAAAGGTTAATCACTGAGCCACCGTTAATAGATTATAACAATAATTAGAAATGCTCGATTCATAAAAAAGCAGCGATATCACGCTGCTTTTTTATCAAAATAATAAGATGGATTGTTAATAAACAAGCTATTTTATTTTTGGTTCTTTCACTAACTGACTGCTATCTGCTTTTACCACTAAGGTTTTGGCCAATTTGTCATGCCAGCCGATATTTTCAGGGCTTTTCGATGCCATGTAATAGTGAATAGCAATAATCACGAACCCTAAGAAGCTAGTAAACGAAAACAATAAGTTATAAATAATAAACAATAACAAAGTACGCACACCAATAAGCTTGGTAAAAGAGGGCAACCGATGAGTGGTTTGATCCACCACGCGAATACCCGTAATCAGCTTACCGAGTGACAGACCACGCAGTGTGATAAATACCAATTGTAGCGCAAATAAGCCAAATACCATCACTTGCGACATCATCAATGTGCTATTAGGAAGACTCTCCATCAGTGTCATTGAATACTGATAAGCCGCATCCATGTCTTGGATATTTTGGAATTTGGTATAATCCACATCCATTTTTGTCAATGCCATCACTAGCGGAAAAATAGCCAGTAGATAGAGTAGTCCATTGATGGCTGTTGCTAATACTCGCGACATAATCGGTGCAAGTACCACATTACCGACGACTTTGTCTTTGCTAGACGCAGTCTTATTGCTATTAGCCTTGTTTAGTGACACATTATTGTGCGGTGTGTGCTGACGATTGGTGGTCATGTCAGCCTTCACATTTTTATCCGTGTCTTTCGGACGTTCAGGCTTGCCATACAATCTATCTAATGAAACTGATTTGCTATCCGAGCTATTGCTAGCGTTATCTTCAGGAAAAACAGTTACATTATTGATAATAGAGTCATTAACCTGAGGCTTGCCAAGGTTGGTAGGTCGATAAACCGTTTGATTATTGGTCAAGTTACTGACACGCTGCCATTGGTCTAAGCCTTCATGCCACATCAAATCATCCAGCAGTACTTCGCCAGATGCCAACATGATATTCAGCTGCTCCAAATTGTAAGGACCAGCTTGTACGTTATTTCGAGCAAGGAAAATCTGCATAATTGCCTGCATAGTTAGTCATATCTTAAGTCACTATATATGATACATAATATTAGGGTCTATTTAATATTTTTCAAATAGACCCTAATAATTGTCTCTTTAATGACTGTGTGAATTACTGCTGTGACTGAACGTTACGGCTTACTTCGCTTCTTCACCAGCTAAGAAGAACCAAGTATCTAGTACAGAATCAGGGTTCAACGACACTGAGCTGATACCTTGTTCCATGAGCCAGAACGCGAGATCTGGATGGTCTGATGGACCCTGACCACAGATGCCGACATATTTGTTTGCTTTACGGCACGCATCAATCGCCATGGTCAATAGTTTCTTAACCGCAGGATCACGCTCATCAAATAGATGTGAGACGATACCTGAGTCACGGTCAAGACCAAGTGTCAACTGAGTCAAGTCGTTAGAGCCGATTGAGAAACCATCGAAATGCTCTAGGAATTCATCTGCCAATAGGGCGTTGGTTGGTAGCTCACACATCATGATAACGCGTAAACCGTTTTCACCACGTTTTAGACCGTTTTTCTCAAGTAATTCGATGACTTCTTTGGCTTCACCAACGGTACGAACGAATGGAATCATAATCTCGACATTGGTCAAGCCCATCTCATCACGTACGCGTTTTAGTGCTTTACACTCTAGCTCAAAGCAGTCACGGAAATTATCAGACACATAACGACTGGCACCGTGGAAATCAAGCATTGGGTTTTCTTCTGATGGCTCGTATAATTTACCACCAAGCAAGTTAGCATATTCGTTTGATTTAAAATCTGACATACGAACGATAACTGGCTGATCCATAAAGGCAACGGCTAGCGTTGAGATACCTTCGACCAACTTATCCACGTAGAAATCAACCGGTGAGGCATAACCAGCGATACGCTCTTGGATGGCTTGGGCAATTTCGCGTGGTAAGCTGTTCATGTTCAGTAGTGCTTTTGGGTGCACACCAATCATACGGTTGATGATGAACTCTAGACGCGCAAGACCAATACCTTCGTTTGGCATTTGCGTGAATGAGAAGGCACGATCTGGATTACCAACGTTCATCATTACTTTGAAGGCAAGCTCTGGCATAGACTCAACAGAGTTGGTCTGCACTTCAAAATCAATTTGGCTTTCATAAATGAAGCCAGTATCACCTTCGGCACAAGAAGCAGTGACGTCTTGACCATCAACCAATAGCTCAGTCGCATTACCACAACCAACGATGGCTGGAACACCTAGCTCACGAGCAATAATCGCTGCGTGACACGTACGACCACCACGGTTAGTGATGATAGCAGAAGCACGCTTCATGACTGGTTCCCAATCCGGATCGGTCATGTCTGATACCAGTACATCACCTTCTTGTACTTTATCCATCTCATTTAAGTTGCTAACGATACGGACTTTGCCTGAACCGATACGCTGACCGATTGAACGACCTTCACACAATACTTTAGCGTTAGTCGTGTCGATGATATAACGTTCCATAACATTGCTGTCTTGGCGGCTCTTAACCGTTTCAGGACGCGCCTGAACGATAAAGATTTCATTGGTATCGCCGTCTTTTGCCCATTCGATGTCCATTGCTTGACCGTAATGCTTTTCGATTGTTACGGCTTGTTTAGCAAGAGAGGTTAGCTCTTCAGTCGATAACGAGAACTGCATACGATCTTGTTTTTCAACATCGACAGTTTTTACTGATTTAGTGGTGCTACCTTCATCACCATAAACCATTTTCTTATGCTTGCTGCCTAGGTTACGGCGGATAACTGAAGGCTTACCATTGGCTAGCAATTGCTTTGAGATATAGAATTCGTCTGGGTTAACCGCGCCCTGTACAACCATTTCACCTAGGCCGTAGCTTGAAGTGATAAATACCACTTGATCAAAACCGCTTTCGGTATCTAGCGTGAACATCACACCCGCCGCGCCAGTTTCTGAGCGAACCATACGCTGTACAGCAGCAGATAAGGCAACGCCTTCATGCTCAAAGCCTTTATGGACACGATAAGAGATGGCACGGTCGTTATAAAGAGATGCAAATACTTCTTTAATTACAATTAGGACGTTATCAATGCCGCGAATGTTCAAGAAAGTCTCTTGCTGACCAGCAAACGAGGCATCTGGCAAATCTTCGGCAGTCGCAGAAGAACGCACAGCAACAGCGATGTCTTCGCCGCCGCTCATCGTTTCAAACGATTGACGCACTTCTTGCTCAAGATCACTTGGCAGCTCTTGCTCAATAATCCAAGTACGAATCTTTTTACCCGTTTCTGCAAGTTTTTTGACGTCATCAACATCTAATGTTTTTAGTTCGCTGTTGATTTTGTCAAGCAGGCCAGTTTCATTCAAAAAACGGTTAAATGCATTTGACGTGGTGGCAAAGCCGCCTGGTACACTAACACCCAAATCAGACAAATGGCTGATCATTTCACCTAATGAGGCGTTCTTGCCGCCGACCATTTCAATGTCGTCTTTTCCTAGCTGATCAAGATTGATTACAAGTGCTGTAGATTGCGCTGCCATGATAACTCCAGAAAATAAGGTTATTTAGTAAAGATTATAACGGTGAATTATACCGCTATATTTGGAGAATTTCGAGGGGTTGAACCAATATTTTTGTCAAAAAGATACAAATTGTGGGCTTTGCTACATAATTAGTAGAAGGTTATTCATTTTTCTATTTTTGAGATGACGTAAAAATGCGAGTAAAGACCACTCTAATTATCAAGATATGTTTATAAATTGATTGATAAATAGAGGGTTTAAAATAAATAACAGAAGAGCTTTAGGATATTCTTATAGGGCGTGTTGAACATTCATAATTTCAACCAAAGATAAGCACAAGCCAAAGCCACAGTGTTTTCATAACTTTGTTTGAGCTTATCAAATCTGGTTGCAACTGCTCTGTAATTTTTTAGCTTAGCGAAAGCGTTTTCTACTAAGTGGCGAGCTTTGTACAAGTGCCAGTCCATATGATCGTTAGAGGACCTTGTATTTCTTTTCCGAGGGATGTTATTGAAGCAGCCCACTTGTTTAATATGAGCACGTAGCGCATCAGAATCATAGCCCTTATCAGCACATACAGTCACTGTTGCGCTCAAATCTATGTTATCAATTAAGTCTGGAGCCACTTTCACATCATGAGTAGTACCATCTGACAAGAGAAAATTGATGGGATTGCCATGTGCATCAACTGCTAAGTGAATCTTAGTCGCACGTCCTGCCACACTTTTACTAATACCTTGCAGATTCTCATGACCGCCACTGCTATGCTGATGCGCTTTAATATGAGTACCATCAATAAAGACCCATTCAAGGTCTGAATCTTTGATTAACAAAGAAAATAGCGCAATCAACTTATTACTGCGAAACCAGCGTCGATAAGCTTTGTAGACGGTGTTGGGCTTACCAAAATAATCGGGTAAGTCACGCCAAGGGCAACCAACGCGCATCCGATAAAGAATACCTTCAACGGTACATCGAAGATTTCCTTTGTCATAGATATTCAGTTTTAGTAAGATAGGTCTTAGTTTGGTCCAGTGTTCATCTTTGAGCATTGTGCGAGGCATAGCGAACGAGATCTTTTGGTGTGAGAACTTAAAGATTAACCGTTCGCTATTTTTTTTGCCATAATTTACTCTCAATGTTCAACACGCCCTAATATTTGCCTTTATATATATCAGGTAATGCTGCGCTAGTATGAGTAACCAGTCAGCACAATAATGGTCATTAATCGGTATGATAAGATTAAGGGCACTGTGGCTTTCTAAGTGTACGCCTGTAACATTGATTTCTATTAGGCCGCTATTATGCGTATAATGTAGAGCATAAATAGTAGCGGTTTATCCTGATATAAATGTGCAATATTAGCGCTTATACAAAACGAAAATTACGTCTGAAAATCAAGTCTAAAGCCGATCAAAAATAAAAGCCAAATGAAAATTACCATTGTGTTTTCAATCGAGGTGCCAACGTTATGTACTCAAGTAATCCAGCTGAACAACTGAATCCCACTATTCAAAATCGCAACGCATTAAACTTAGACAGCTCTCAAGCCGTTCGAACCGCGTTTTTTATCTCAGATGGCACAGCGATTACGGCGGAGACGCTTGGCCGCGCTATCTTGAGTCAGTTTGCTTCAGTACCTTTTGAAACACGAGTGTTGCCATATGTCGATAGCTTAGAGCGTGCAGAAGACGCTGTTGAGCAAATCAACATGGCGTATCAACGAGATGGTTTGTTGCCATTAGTCTTTGATACGATTGTTAACCCTGATATTCGTGAAAAGATTAATTCTGCCCAAAGCTGTAACTTGGATATGTATGAGGGTTTGATAGGTCGCGTCGCTGAAGAAACGGGTGTGGAGCCAGACGGACATTCGGGTCATGCACACGACGATGTGGATTCTGAGACTTATAAAGAACGTATCGACGCGGTGCATTTCGCTTTAGACAATGATGATGGTGCGCGTACGCGTCATTACGATGCGGCGGATATTATTTTGGTGGGCGTATCGCGTTCAGGAAAAACACCGACTTCTTTATACTTAGCCTTACAGTTCGGTATTCGAGCAGCAAATTATCCTTTGACCGAAGATGACTTGTACGATAATCAATTACCAAAAGCATTGCGCGAGCACAAAGACAAGCTGTTCGGTCTATTGATCGATACTGATCGCTTGGTGAAAATCCGTCAAGAGCGCCGTGCGGGCAGTCGTTATTCGAGCTATCAGCAATGTCAGCAAGAGCAGCGGGCGATACAGGGGATTTACATCACGCATGGTATTCCAAGCCTTGATGTCTCTGAGATGTCCGTTGAAGAAATCGCTACGCGCATCTTGCAGATGACGGGTCTCAAACGCCGTATCGGCTAATAAAATATAAGCTATCAATTAATTGCTTGAATCAATCAATCAATTAATTATTTAGCAATAACGATTGCTCAAAAAAGAACCATTATTTAAAGCATCACTATTAATAACCATCATTTAATACCATCTCATTATCACATAGAGAATATTATGAGTTCATCTTATAAGTCTAGCAAGACCCCTTTATTATTGGCCAGCTTGCTGAGTGCGGTCAGTTTACTGAGTGCTTGCCAAACGTCACCTTTTTCACGTGAGCCAGTGCCTGAGCCACGTTATATCCCAACCATCGTATTGGGTGAAGCGCAAACGCTAACAATTATGCCCAATCGTGTGGCCTGCGCCTCAGCATTACCGATGCAGTGTTTACTGGCCAAATCAAGCAAAAATGGCAGCGTGTTTCAGGTACCTTATGATTGGATTGATGACTTTAAACCAAGCCTTGGCACAGAATATGTGATTAGTGCGCGTCCGCAGATTGATGAGGGACAGAAAAGCGCGACTGGGCATTGGACACTGCAAAATATTGTGTCACAACGTATGGTGGGCACGCCTTAGTCGTGTGATTTTGACTCGAGCAATTATTGATTCATACACAGTCTAAAAATCAAATAAATAAGTAAATGTAAAGAGGACACGATGGGAACTAAAAAACCAAGCGACGCGACCAATGATATTGGTAAAGACATTCATACCGAAGTATCAAATAAAGAAAGCGGTCGCGTGCCGAATCCTGAACATACTGAAGGCAAAAATAAAAAACAAAATATTGAACAAACCCATGAGCAGGTCACTGATGATGTCATGCACCATCCTGATCTTATTAATCCGCTCGATGACACGCGAATCGATATCAAGTCTGGTTATACGAAAGATTCACGTCGCTTAAAAGGCGATAACCACGAGTATGAATATGATGCGGTCGTTTTAGGAGCAGGTCCTGCTGGCGAAGCGGCGGCTATGAAATTGACTAAATCTGGCAAAAAAGTGGTGGTCATTGATCCACGTGATCAGGTAGGTGGCAACTCTACCCATGTGGGTACGATTCCAAGTAAAGCACTGCGCCAATCGGTATTTAACCTCATTAACTTTCGCCGTGATCCTATGTTTACCAAGGCGATGGAGTACAAGCAAGTTCCTCTAAATAGAGTGCTTGCCAATGCCCGAAAAGTCATTCGCAATCAGGTTAGTACGCACACCCGATTCTATGAACGCAATCGCATTGAAGTGATTCAGGGTTGGGCAAGTTTTATTGATGCTCATACTTTACGTGTTGAAACCGATGATAATGTCTTTGAAACCATTACCTTTAATAAAGCCATCGTAACGGTTGGTAGTCGTCCTTATCGCCCTGAAATTTTAGACTTTAACCATCCGCGCGTTTTTGATTCTGATAAAATTTTGCAAATGGATTATGTGGTCAAAAAAATTATCATCTATGGTGCGGGCGTGATTGGTTGTGAATATGCCTCTATCTTTACGGGTCTTGGTTATAAGGTTGATTTGATTAATAACCAAAATCAATTGCTCAGTTATCTCGATAGCGAGATTAGCGATGCTATCGCGCATGACTTTAGACAATTTGGCGTATTGATTCGTAGTAATGAAGAGATTGATCATCTTGAAACGCATGACGATTATGTCGTCTTACATCTAAAAAGTGGTAAGCGCATCAAATCTGATGCCATTCTTTGGTCAAATGGGCGCTCAGGTAATACGGAAGGTTTAAACTTAGAAGCGATTGGTCTAAAAGCAAACAGCCGTGGTCAATTAAAAGTTGATGATACCTATTGTACCGAAATCGAAAATATCTATGCCGCAGGTGATGTGATTGGCTGGCCATCTTTGGCTTCTGCCGCTTATGACCAAGGACGCTGTGCGGCGGCCTTTATGGTTGGTGATAGCGATGCGGAACCAGTGTCAAGCGTGCCAACTGGTATCTATACGATTCCTGAAATTTCTTGTATCGGTAAAACTGAGCAAGAGCTAACCGACGAAAAAGTCCCATACGAAGTGGGTCAAGCATTCTTTAAGCATTTGGCACGAGCACAAATCATTGGTGAACGCTCAGGTGTCCTAAAGATTTTGTTCCATCGTGATACGTTGGAGATTTTAGGAATCCATTGCTACGGTAACCATGCATCAGAGATTATCCATATTGGTCAAGCCGTGATGAAGTGTAAGAGTAATAATACACTTGAGTACTTTGTGAATACTACTTTTAATTATCCAACGATGGCAGAAGCCTATCGCGTGGCGGCACTAAATGGTCTTAATCGTGTTTTTTAAGTGATAGAATATTGAAACGTTATAAATAAAAAAGCGTCTGCTATGTTAGCAGGCGCTTTTTTTGATTCAGGATCATCGATTTGGCTTTTATTGATGGCAGGCGTTAATGACATGCAATCGTCTTTTGCTTTAGGACACTGTTTTAAGTACTTTATTCGCGTCATGCCAGCGCACCCACATAAGTAGCGCAAAGTAAAACACCCATAAGGCGGCTAGTGCATAAAATCCAGTAGAAACTTGGGGTATGCTAGCCCCCATTTGATTAAGCTGGACGGAGGTATTGATACCCGGTGTCGTGGGTACGAACCAACGTATGATTTGTAAAACTGTGGGCAGCTGATCTGCTGGCCACGGATAACCACTGACAAAAAACATCGGTAGTGAGCTAAAAATTAGGATTTGCATACTACGTTCGCGCTGGCGAAACCAGAGTCCAAGCACACAGCCAAGTGTCGCCACGGTCGGACAAAATAACAAAAGGAACAGTAAACTGCCAAGCATGTTTTGCCCGCGCGGATAGTGGTGTAGCTCAAATGTCCAGCCATAATAAAAGCAGCCAATAATGAAGCTAAACATACTGAGCGCAGCAATTCGCCCAAGCCAACCACGGATAGTTGTCGCATGTCGCCGCTGCTCATACCACGTACCAATCAGCATCGCTGTGGCGATTAATAAGGTTTGTTGCAAAATTAGAATAGAGACCGCTGGCACCACATAAGCGCCATAACCTTCTGTTTGATTGTATAAAGGGATAATTACTAATGGTACCGCTTGAGTATTAGCAGCCGCTGTTGCTGAATAAGCACCTTGTGCCACGTTTTTTTTGACTTCAATCCCTGCTGATACCGTACTGACTGCTTTTAAAAACCCCATCTGTACGTTTTTATTTAACAGAAAGTAGCCGCCATTACCCAATACGCTGACGCTCGCCGCTTTTCCCGATAGTACTTGCTGCTCAAGCCCACTTGGAATGACCATGTACCCAGCGATTTCATCTGACCACATGGCCTCTTTAGCCTGCTGCTCGTTGAGAAAAAGCTGTGTGTCTAACTGTGGACTGGCACTCGCACAGCGAACGATGGTTCGTGATAGATTACTATTGTCGTTATCAATGATACCAACAGGTACATGGTTGACCACTTCTGTCGAATACGGCCAAGGATAAAAAAAACCATAAATAATAGGGGCAATCAGTAAGAGTAATAGCACACCTTTATCAGAAAAGATGTCCTTAATGGTCTGTAAAAAACTACCTAAGAAACTAGGTGTTGAAGACTGCTTGGTTGAATCTGACGTTGTCGGAGATAAATGGTCTTTTGGTGGTAATGACATTAGCGCGCCCCCCAACGTTCAGGATGCGCCAGAGCGCGTTTGGTTAATAAAGTAGTCAAGCTCATCGCAATCGTCGTGGCAATAGCCAGACCATAAACGATAGGTAATGACACAGCAACAGGCGCTTGCATCTGTAATTGTGCAATGTGTAGTTTTAGATAGTGAGTGAGTGGCAGTGCATCTGACCAATGCCGAGCACTGTCACTGATAGCAATATAAGGAAAGGTCACACCAGCAAAGGCATAAGAAGGTGCTGAAATAAAACCAGTAGCAGACAAGCCCATGCGTAATGAAAATGAGCCTAAGGTAAAGATAGCACCCAGCCAAAACGATAGCATTATTAATAATATCAAACCAGCATAAGTTGCAAGCACTGAGCTCATGGCAACGGATTCTTGCGGCGTGGCAAGCCATAGAGCCAACATCGCCCAAATGCTAAAGGCCAATGTCGGCCAAAAGTATTTGCCCAACAGACCAAACAATAATACTAAAACGTTTGCACTCTCCATCATATTTTCATTCGCATGGCTAGAGACTGAGATTTGATCGTTTTTGCTCAAGTATTGGTTATTTTCTACGGCAGTTAATATTTGCTCTGATGTTGACTCGTTTTGCGTGGTTCGCGTCAAATCAGGATGACCTGTACTGATAAAGCGATACCAGTGGCCGAGTCGTTTATCCCGCAGCTCACGACCAATCGTCGTTGCACCGATCACCATCGCTAGAATATGCAGCAGCGCGGGTATGACGGTTGAAGCCAAAAACTGCTGATAATCGGTGGCTGCGTTAAATAGGCTGATGCGCTGTATACCAATCGGCGAGTAAGCAATCGCAGCTTGCGACGGTGCCATGCCTTGTTTGACCAAACGCTGTATCTCAACGCCTGCCGATAACGTCCCAGCGACCGCTTGAACGCTAGTCTGGATAATGCCCGAATGTGTACCGTACTGAGCATTTACTTGTAAAATTAATGGAGCAGGCTCAGCAGATAAAATATGCCGAGAAAAATCTTCAGGGATAATGACAATAGCGTAAATATCACGCTGCAAAATAGCCGCTTTTGCCTCAGCCTCTGAGTAATAAAGCTGTTTAACCGTTAGAGTAGGGCTGGCTTCCAAATAGCGTACCGCGGTATTGGCAATCGGGCTATTGTCTTGGTCTATCACCCCAATGGGCAAATCCGTAATCTGCGTTTGTGAAAATATCCACCAAATCAGTAGGACGGTTGCCAGTGGTATCCATACCACCATACTAAAGTCCCACGGGTTTTTGGTCAAAAACCGTCGCTCATAGACAGCACTACGTAAAAAAGCCTTACTTAACTTCATCAGGTGCATGGCTTACTCTTGGCTTGCATTAGTAAGTGCTGGATTGACGCGTACAATAACGCTCATACCTGAGCGAATACGTGCATCAGGAGTCGTCGGACGTGCCTTTACTTCAAAGGTACGTACATCGAATCCATCATCATTATTGGTCGGCCGCCAAGTGGCAAAGTCAGACAATGTTGACGTAGCATAAACGGTGAACTGTTTGGTATAAGGCTTATTTGCTGATGACAGCGCAGGAATCGTACCAGTAAATTGCTGACCAATCGCAAACTGGTTTAAGTAGGATTCGGTGACATTAAGTACGACCCACTGCTCATCGGTATTGACCAACGTCAAGATAGGCACGCCTTGTCCGATGACTTCACCCGCGCTAACAATGACATTGTCCACAATGCCTGCAATAGGGCTTTTTAAATTGGCTTCTTCTTTTGCCACCAGTGCTTCTTCTAGTTGGGCATCGACTTGTGCTACTTGTGCTGTCGCCGCTGATTTATCTTCACTGCGTGCGCCTTCTTTTGCCAAATCGTATTGTAAGCGCGCCGCTTCAGTTTGATCTTGAGTGGCCAGATATTGCGCATATGCCTCATCGCGTTTTTGCCGTGCCATAAGACCTTCTTCATACAGGCGGTTGACACGCTGGTAAGTGTTCTCCGCCAAATCAGAAGCAGCTTTGTTGGCTTGCCACGCCGCTTTTGCTTGAGCGATCTCTTGTGGACGGGCGCCATTTTCTGCTTTATCTAACTGACTTTGTGCCATTTGCTTGCCAGCAAGCGCCTGATTGATCTTTGCGTTAATCTCAGGCGAGTCCATTTCAATCAGCTGTTGCCCGACCGTCACCGCATCACCTTCTGTGACCAGAATTTTGGCAATACGTCCCGGTACTTTTGCAGCGATGGAGGTTTGCTGCATCTGCATCTGCCCTTGCAAAGTCACGACTTCAGGCTCGCTATGCTGATTACTTTTATATAGACCATAGGCAATAACACCTAATACAATCAGAACCAATAGCGCCAGAAGTGCCTTTTTTATCATGGCAGATTTATCCGCTTTTTCTGCATGGCGCTTATAAGTAGGCACTGCTTGCTCATTTTCAGCATCAGTTGCTTGATCGTTATGGTTATTGACTGAGTTGGTAGATTGCTCTGAGTCGTTTAACTTGCGCGAGTCGTCTGATTCGTTTGTAGATTCAGTCATGACAGTGAGATTCCTAAAGCAGCAAAATTGAGGATAAAGGGTATGTTATTAGTACATTCGTACAGCATAAGGTTTGGCGCTTTCTAAGGCTTCAGAATTAAAAATCGCACCAAAAGCGACGATAAATGCTGAATAATAAAGCCAAAGCATAATGACCACGGCAGCTGAAAGCGCGCCAAACTCAGCGCTATAGTTATTAAAGTTTTGCACATAAATCGAAAATAGCACAGACAATACAATCCAAAGAATGGTCGCCAAAATTGCTCCTGGCACCAGTTTTTTTAGCGCGACGGCGTCACGGTTTGGGGCTAGGCGATAGAGACTTAAAAAGCTTAAAAATATGATGCCAGCCAATATAGGCCACCTGCTCCAAAGCGCAATCGTTTTAGCTATTTGCGGGAAGGGGAAATAGGCTGCCCCTACAGGAATAATAGCAATAGAAGAGACCGCTATAATCAAGATTACTACCGCGCCAAAGGTTAAGCTGACTGCTAAAATGTTACCTTGTATGAAGTTACGCTCTTGAGTAATATGAAAGGCAAGATTGATAAGAATAATTAAAGATTTAACACCTTTAGAGCCAGCATAAAGGGCGAGTAAGGTCGATAAGACAAGACTGAACGTGAGCGTGGATGTGGTATTAGAGACCAATGCGCTTAGGCGTGAATTGAGGACTTCATACACCGTATCAGGTATAAACGGACGCAAAACCGAGATTTGCTCTTGCATCTCAGCTGGTGAAAACGCGAGACCATAAAGCAGCACAAACACCGCCATTACTGGAAAAATTGATAAGAAACCAAAAAATCCCACGCTCGCGCAGTGTGACCAAACATTAGAGTTGTTCGCAATACGCCACGTCTTTAATGAAGGCTGCAGCCAGTTATTTATTAATTTAGAAGTCGGGTTTTTCATAAAACAGTATTCACAATAGAGTTAGCAATAGTATGGTTATTGACAGCTTTATGATAATTAGTATGGTAAGGCTACTATAATAGTATTGCGGCGTTAACCTCGCTTGAGGTATCAAATATACCTCTTCGCTCAGCTGCCTTGTCATACTTTCAAATCGAATCAACTATATAAACGCTTATCCACACTATCTATATTTTTCAAATTAAATCATTACTCAGTATACAAAGTCGGTAATCGAATATCAGCAGCATTAAGATAGGCATTAAAGGCAAGAGGTGTACCACAGCTTTGCATGAGTGCGGCCAGCGATTGTACATAGCTGTTCGCCGCTTGCGCTTGTTCAGTACGTGCTTTAAGCGACTGCGTTTGTGCTTGGACTACCTCAATCGGTGTATTTACACCTTCTTGTAGCCCCAACTGGCGCAAACGCAATACTTCTGCGGCCAGATCTACATTGCTTTGTAATGCCTGATAACGAGATTGGGCATTATTAACATCGTGCCAGTTTTTTTCGACCAGTAATAATAAATTGTCACTGACTTCGATTTCAGACAGATCTGCTTGGCGTATTTTGGCATTACTCGATGCGAGTGATGCATTTTTATCAAGACCACCCCACAGCTTCCAGCTGGCTGATATACCGGCTACCCAACTGGGGTCTTTTTCAATTTGTCCGTAGCCATAGAGCATGACGGTAGGCTTGTGACCAGTATCTGATAGCGCATGTAGCTGCTCAGCTTGTGCGCGTTTGGCGGCGACTTTTTGTAGACCTGGGTGATTGGTGAGTGATAAATTTTGAAAATAGTTTACATCGGGTAAAGGACGGCTAGAGACGAATAACGGTGTCGTGGGTTTGATACGATAGTCGGTACGCAATAGCCGCTGTAAAGCCATCATCGCAAGACGAGCATCGTTATTGGCATTGACGGACTCACTTTTTGCATCGGCAAGCGCAGATTGTGCTTCTAAGCGATCAACACGTGAGATAAAACCTTCTTCAAAAAGCCGCTGCGCCATATGGTCAGTCTGCTGCAAGGTATCATAAGCATCTTCACGTAAATAAGCGGCAATGATGGCCAGCTGTGCTTTAAAGTAACGCTCAATCAGGGTGTTATAAAGCTCGTTTTTATCCAATAGACTGTCTGCGACGGCTTCTTGGGTACGGGCATTGGAAGCACCTGTCAAAGCGTTAGTACGTCCAGCAGTATAGATGGGCCAAACCACACCCAGACCTGCACCAGCCGTTGAGCCTGAGCGCTTTAACTCATAAGAGTCTGGGATACGCTCGCCGACCAATTCACCAAAATTCGGCAAATCTGGTAATGGTGGAATAGGCGGAATCACATTCTCGACACCATTGTTAACGTCATTAACAATACCGTTTTTCAATGATGATAAGTCAAGATCCGCGTCTAAGTTGTAAGCGTTGGCTGATAATTGGGCAAACACTAATGGGTTGTCCAAGGTTTTAAGCGCATCCGTTTGGTATTCACTAGCCGCAATCGCCGCTTGATTGGCGGCCAGTTTCGGTGACACTTGCAATAAAATATTTTGAGCTTGCTCAAGGCTTAACAGGCTAGATACTGCTAATGGATAGCTATTATCAATACTTTTATGGGTAATGGGATCGATAAGCGTTGTTAAGCCAGTTTTTTGCTCGGCTTGACCCATGTCTGTATCTGTCGTTGACCTTTTATTTTGAATCTCGTTTTTATGAGCGTTGTTTTGAGCGCTGTCTTGAATGCTGCTTTGAGTACTGTATTGAGTGTCAGAGTCGATAATTTGCGTCACTGCAACGGCCGTGACCTCATTCGGTGACTCGATATTATGATCAGTAGCGCTTGCCAAAGCAGGCGCCGTTAAACCCATGAACGTAATCGTCATCACCGCAGTAGACAGAGTCGATAAAGCAAATTTCATAAGTCACATAAGCCATTAATTAGAATGCAAAGTATTTTAGAGTCAGGCAAAAAAGTATCAACTGTTGTGGTCAAACCCTGTTCAAACAGTTCAATATGGTCAACCATTAACAGAAGCCAATATTTTGTTATGGATAACAAGCGCTACACTGTAGTGGCACAATGGTGACGGGTCAATGCTCAGTATTTGCTTACTGTGCGTTGAATAAGCCATGATTTTATGTTAGAGGTCGGGTGTTAAGACAAATAATAACATCATTTGTTAATTAATAATAAAAGGTTTATCAAGTCATTAGCACTTAAATCGATTTTAGATCACTTTTAAAAGTTTTCAGCGATAATGATGGTTAGTGATGATTGTTGTACTACAAAGCAGTTTATAAACTATACATAATAGTGGTGTGTGCTATATTTCAGCACCTTATAGCGTTGAGCAAGATTAAAATGAACGGCATTTATTTTAACCGTCAGCAATTGCTCATTGGCGCAGTGCTAATGTAAATAAAACTGGCTATTGTGATAAGCGTTGCTCGCAAAAAGTATGTGCCATCAATAAAGACTCGACTATAAAATATAAATGTAAAAAATGAATGCGACAAAATAGGATGTGAGTAATGGCAGGATATATTTTGGCTTTGGATCAAGGGACGACATCGAGTCGAGCGATATTGTACGATGATCGTGCCCGCCCGATAAAAATGGCACAGCAGCCCACCACTTTACAAACCCCAAAAGCGGGCTTTGTCGAGCAAGACGCGCAACAAATTTGGCATACGCAGATTAGCTGTGCCCATGATGTGATTAATCAAGCAGGGCTACTTGCTACCGACGTCACCAGTATCGCGATCACCAATCAGCGTGAATCTATTGTCATGTGGGATAAACAAACGGGTAAACCTTTAGCCCCTGCCATCATTTGGCAAGATCGCCGTACGGCGAGCTACTGTAAAACACTCGCAGCTGAGGGTGCCAGCGGCATGATGAATGACAGCCATGATGATGTGGCAAGCGAAGTGCAACGCATTACAGGGCTACGTTTAGATCCATATTTCAGTGCCAGTAAGATCGCTTGGTTACTAGAGCACAATCCGAAATTGAGCGTACGAGCCAGCAGAGGAGAAATAGCGGTTGGTACTATAGACAGTTGGCTCATATATAAGCTAACTGGTGGCGAGCATGTCATTGATGTGACCAACGCTTCCCGTACTTTATTATATGATATCCACAAGCTTGAGTGGTCAGAAGAGCTGTGCGCCCGTTTTGCGATACCCATGAATATTTTGCCTAAAGTCCTAGCATCTGATGGTGACTTTGGTAAAACCAAAAAAGGACTGTTTGCCAAACAAATTCCTATTCAAGCGGTATTGGGCGATCAGCAAGCGGCACTTTTTGGACAAGGCTGCCTCGATGCGGGCATGGCCAAAAACACTTATGGCACTGGGTGTTTTATGCTGATGAATATTGGTCAAAAACCCAAACTGAGCGAGCATAAACTACTAACGACAATCGCTTGGCAACGAAAATCCACACCGACTCGTCCAGACAATTTATCGTTCGATCAAATTGTACAGTCAGGCAAACGCATGTTGCAGCCACCCAGAAAGAAAGTCACTTATGCTTTGGAGGGTAGTGTGTTTATGGCAGGTGCTATTGTCCAATGGTTACGAGACAATTTGGGTATGATTCAACACAGCAGTGAAGTCGAAGATTTAGCCCGCCAAGTTGATAGTAGTGAAGAGGTGGTGTTACTGCCTGCATTCACAGGACTAGGAGCACCCTATTGGCGCTCCGATATCAGCGCGAGTATTACTGGTATGAGCCGCGGCACAACTAAAGCCCATATTGCTCGTGCTGCGTTAGAGGCGGTTGCTTATCAAACTTATGATGTGCTCATTGCCATGCAAAAAGACAGCCCTCATCCATTAACTGAGCTAAGAGTAGATGGTGGCGCGGCCAACAATGACTTATTGATGCAGTTTCAAGCTGATTTACTCGATGTGCCTGTCCTGCGTCCGAGAGATACAGAAATCACTGCCAAAGGTGCAGCATTACTAGCAGGTTTAAAAACGGGGCTATATGATGAAGGGACGATGCAAGCATCATGGCAAGTCGATCGTATTTTTGAACCCCAAATGTCCAGTGATATCCGTGAACGACATCTGAATAAGTGGCAACGAGCCATCGATAGAGCACTGACATCCTTATAAGTATTGAATAAACACGTTAAAATATTGTAACAACTCAATGAAAAATTACTTAAAACAGCTTCACTGTCCTACAAAATCATTATAAAGATACAGGCTGTAACGCAAGGCAATCGCAATCTGGACACAATTTACACAACCTATCTATCTGTTGTTATCCATAAATTTCTATACTTTAGGCGACTCAAGTAACACATGATTCGAGTAAGACTGCTAATTTTTAGCACTTAATAAATCTAAAATATAACAAATTAATTTAAGGATAAAATTATGAGTAACTATGACGGTATTGATCGCAGTGAAGTAAAGCATATGTCAAAAGAAGCTAAGCAGGATCTGAATGCTGATATCATTACAGGTGAGCCAGGTTCGCATCCAGTAGGCACAGCTATTGGTGGTCTTGGCGGCGCAGCAGCGGGTGCAGCAATCGGTACAATGGCAGGACCACTTGGCACACTTATTGGTGGTGCGATTGGTGCTATCGTTGGTGGCGGTGCAGGACATGCAGCAGCAGAAGCAATTGATCCAACACGTGAAGAAGCTTACTGGCGTGCAGAATATGCAAATGTTGATTATTACAAAGAAGGTTATGACTTCGACCGTGATCTACATCCAGCTTATGCAGTAGGGTACGCCAACCGTGCTCGTTATCCTGCGGATGCACGTTTTGAAGACCATGAAGCTGAATTAGAGCGCTCATGGCATGAAGTAAAAGGTGAATCACGCATGGAGTGGGAAGAGGCACGCAAAGCATCGTATGACGCATGGAATCGTGTATCTTAATAAGCGAAACTAACAGCACATTTGATTTAAGTAAGTAGACAGTATATAAGCTTACTACCTTATCACTGGGCTTAGTCTGATTGTAGACTTGGGTCTGCTGATAGACTAAATACTTTCAATTTATGCTATTTTAAAGTCTTCAAAGATTTCTTTGGAGGCTTTTTTGCTGTATATTACTAAGTATGAATATATTAAACAGCCAATCATCTTTGGAAGCAATATTCTAGAATAAAAATGATAGGTAATCTATGAACAATAATGCGGAAGCTAAAAGCGCCAGACAATTCTATATCGCCACTGCCAACTTGCTCAATTTTGCCAACCCTAACCGAATTTATTATGACAATGCGCCAGCTTACAGTAACGATGAATACGAGCACAAGCTAAGCGGCATCACCGATTTATTAGCAAAAGCACATGCTGATATTATTGCGGTGCAAGAAGTCTGGGATAGTAATGCGCTTGAAGCGTTGGCGGTGTCGTTGGGATTTAAGCCCGAGCATGTTGTTGTTCCGCTGGCAAGTAACGACCGTTCAAGCCCTTATACCCATGGCAAAGGGGCACAAAACACTCCTGCTGTTGGTATTATTAGCCGTTTTGAGCAATTAGAAAGCCGCTTGCTTGAAGATATTGCACCAAAGGCGGTGATTGATATCCCTGATATTGGTCCTTACCAGCGCTTTAATCGTCCACCATTGCTAGTGCGGGTTAATGCCTTTGGTCAACCGATAACGATTATTACGGCGCATCTAAAAAGCAAACGGGCATTTTTCTTGCGTGACGAAAGTGGCAATTTGTTAGAAGACATGGACGATCCAAATATTCGAGTCCGTGCCAAGCTCCGTAGTTTATGTATGCGCGCCGCAGAAGCAGCCTCTATTCGCATGTCTATTATAGAGCGCTTACATCATACTCGTGAGCCATTGATTTTGTTAGGTGATATGAACGATGTCACTGGTAGCGTCACCACCCAATTGATGGCTGAGACTGGTGAAGTTAATTATGACAAAGGTATGCGCGATGTTGCATTATTCGATGCTGCGCGTATCCAAGCACGCTATGGTTGGATGAAAGATGTGGCATATACCCATATATATCAAGGTATGCCAGAAGTGATTGATCAGTTATTTGTTTCAGAAGAGTTTCTTCCTGATAGCAAGTTTTCACTGGGTCAGGTTGAAAGAGTAGACTATTTCAATGACCATTTAAAGTGGGACTATACAGATAGGGTCATCGATCATGGTATTATAAGAGCGAAAATTAAACTCAATGATTAAATTTTTTACATTACGTGGTTAACGCTATTAAATGGTTGACCTATACATTATTTTTTAACCCATTTATCTCCCTTGCTTGATAGTGTACAAGCGTTTATGATGCCTCTCCATTAGACATAGTAGCGCTAATATCAGTGCTACATTATTAGCTAATAGGATGTAATTCTTCAATTTAGGGCGAATACTATCTATTGAAGATTATATTTATAAAATAGGGTGTAACATTAAGAGACTTATGATGAGCGAAAATAAAGACGAAAAGATTGAAGATGTGTTGGTAGATTCGGAACTGGCAAAAAAACTGGTACCGAATAAGTTCAAGTTTACCAGCCAACAAGGCCGTGCGCGCCGTCAAAAACTTTTGGCTGGTGCCAAGAAGTTAAGTGAAACACAACCTATCAATGACATTACTTTGGCGGCTGTATGTGAAGAAGCAGGCATTCCAAGAGCTTCTGCTTATCACTTTTTTCCTAACATCGAAGCGATATTTTTAGCATTGCGTTTTTTGAATGCTATCGAAATATTAGAAATAGTAGAAACAGTCGATATTGGTAATTATGACAGATGGCAGGGCTATTTGACGGCACTTATTGATAATTGTGTGACGATATTCCATAACGACGAAACCAAAGCCAAGCTCATTTATGACACGAACACGCCTGATTTTGAAGGTGATAGTTTTGGTGAAGATATCGATCATCAAATCGTCGATTTGGTTTATAAGCGTTTATCAGAGCGCTATGAGATGCCGAGTTTCCACGATATTCAAGACACGCTATTGATTGCTTATAGCATTATTAATGCGATATTCACATTGTCTTATCGTCGTCACCAAAGCATTACCAATGAATATATCCAAGAAGCAAACACTGCGTTTATCGCTTATTTGCGTTGCTATCTACCAGAAAAGCTACCGCGTAAGAATCGCTAGTTTTTTCGCTATTTAGATGATGCATAGACATTAGAGTGTGATTAACATGCTCTAATATCTGCTAAGTAAATACAAAAAAGCCGACATTATATGTCGGCTTTTTTGTATTTGCTGCCTTGATGAGCAGTGGTAATAATGGAATTAACGGATAGGCGTTAATACTTGCCCACGGCAACTATCAGCACTCGTATCTAATGTCTCATATTGCTTATAATAGCTGACGATCAGCTCTTCTAAAGCGACGTTGGTCTGTGAATCATGGGTATTGACGTATGCTTCGCGGGCTTGTTCAAGCCAACGATCTGCCATGCGGAAATGGATGCCTGATTCCCGCCAGCCGCGCTCGCATTGGTTCGTAGCGGCCCAAATTAAAGCGACCTCGCTGAAGGCTATCTCTCGTGGTGCTGACTCGATACCACCACTATCTTTTAGCGCGCTTAAGGTTGCCCATAGATCGGGGCGCATGAGAGCAGAGTTTGATGGTATGTCTTGAATAAGGTTGAGATCTTGTTCCTTGCCATTTCTTAAGGTAGTCAAAATCGTCTCTGCCGCCTGTGCGGCTTGCTGCCCAGCAGGTGAACGACTATTCATGCTGTTTTGATGGATGGCGTAGTTAAGCCAAGCCTGAGCTTTATAGGCAAAGTATTGTTGACGTGCGCTCATGTTTTTTTGTTGATACGCTTGTAACTCTGTCAACATACAGTTCATAGCACGTTGGCGCGTACTTTGGTATTTTGGGTGGTGAGATTGAGTTTGAACATCATTGGCACAGTGAGTAGCGTCATGGGTTACTGCCACTTCAGGAGTATGATGACTCGCCGATGCAACCGAGGTCATTGTCAGGAAGAAAACGGTTGATAATAAAGCCCTTATAGGCTGTTTATAATGGGCTGCTTTGTCGGCAGGATTAGGCATGATGCAAAACCTCATATTAAGCGGGTCAGTATCAATATTGGTATTGGTACTTGCGGTTTTCGGCGCTGATCTCATCGCTTATTAAAATATATCTGTCATATAATATGATGAACAGCGCGATAACGCCCGCATTGTCGTCAGATGATAACACGACAATGGGGATAAATTACAATGTAGAATGAGTCGTCAAACGCTGGTTCTTACGTGGATCATCACGTTTGAACAGGTCTTCGTCAAACTTGAAACGTAATCTAAAGTAAGCGCCTTCCATAGTGCTATCGTCATAAGCGATGTCTTCATCCTCAAAGCCCATGAAGTTATAACCTAGTGACAACCAAAGATTGGTCATTGGGCTATAGCCTACTTCCGCACCGAGCATATAAGACATATCATCTGCTTGTTTGTTCCAATAAGTGCCTGCTTGCAAGCCCACATCCCAGCGCTCACTGATGTCATATAGACCACGAGCATAAAGCGCATGGGCTGTATTGTCGCTACTGATATTATCAGCATCAAACTGAGTATATTTACCCGCATAACGGCCTGATAACGTCAACGGACGCGTTGGATGATAGTTACCACTCAATGACCAGATAACGGCGTCTTTTTGATAGGCGTCATCGCCAGTACTGTTATCATCTAAGCGATACTCAAGCTTGGCTAACATGTCTAACTGATTGCTATCATAATCACGATAGGCAGCTCCTAGCTGGAAACGATTAATCGTGCGATTGCCATCGTCATAATCGACGCGTGAGTAGATGTCCTTGGCCAACAGAGTTACATCGTCGGTATAGCGATAAGCAATACCAGCGCTACCTAGCAATGTGTCACTAGTCTCACCCCAACGCTTCTCAAAACGCGCTGAGGCTTTGTAATCTTCTTTCGCAAGATACTCTACACCAATGCCAGCTGCCGTTGCGGTGTTTTCGGTATCGCCCTCTAATGATTCAACACGCTCAAATAAAGTATTGATGGTTAAACCTTGCTGGACATACCATTTGTTCTTAAGACCAATGGCCGCTTCCGCTTCGCGAGCACTGATAGCATCGCGCATGCGGTATTCGCTATAGACTTTGCCATCTTTCATATAAGCGGCATCAAAACCAAATACGGTACGCTGACGTTCTTCAGTATCATCAAGACCATAGCTACCAGATAGACTGTTGATCAAGTCATGACGGGCGTATAGGCGGCCTAAACCACCTAGCGGCGTCTCGCCTCCGATGGAGGTGGCATTACGATTACTGTTATCAATATCTTGCTCATATTCTGCAAATACTAAAGAGTCATTGAGCTTGGGTAACCGTGCCGTGATACGAGCGCGGGCGGTAGTGCCTTCAATATCTTTTTCAGAATCACTGACATTATTTAGCGCCGATTGATTGATGATATCGTCATTAAAGATGGTGTTGTCAGTCACATCTACGACGTCTGTTACCGCTTGGATATTGCGTGAAGCCGCTGTCGCATCTTGCTTATAATAACGTAAGCCAATCTCGCCAACAATGTTGGTGCTCAAACGCTGTTCAATACTGGCTAAGACACCTTGGCGGCTAGCATCAGTGGTATGATCTTTAGTGCGTACGCCTTCTAGTTTTAGCGCGGTCTTTTTATCATTAATTAAATGAGTGACTTCGACGCCCGATTCAGCGCGCCCAGCAGTCTGCGGCGAGGCACCAGTCACGAAACCTTCGTCAGTATCGTTATAATAAGCTTTGGCACGAGTGTTTTTCTTGTTATCAAAGTCAAGCTCGATACGCAAGGCATTACCTTCTGCGTCCTGACCGTCTAATTCTGTCGCATTGATTTGATTGCTTGGCTGAAAATTTGGATTCTCAGCTTTATTCATCGCGTATTCAGCGACCAGTTTTAGCTTATCGTTAAACTTGATAACGCTGTTGACACTGGCCAGCTCTTCTTTGTTAAGAGGGTCATCACTGTTGACATAGCTACCACCGATGGCGACTTTATCAGTCAACTGCTGCTTGGCAGCAATGCCACCGACCAAATATTTTTCGCCACCTTCATCTACTTCTACAGTGACTCGTAGATAAATAGGGTTGCCATCGATATCTTGGCTAGCGATAGGGGCTTTTAAAAATAAGCTGC
Organism: Psychrobacter cibarius; assembly: GCF_904845955.1. Classification (GTDB taxonomy): domain Bacteria; phylum Pseudomonadota; class Gammaproteobacteria; order Pseudomonadales; family Moraxellaceae; genus Psychrobacter; species Psychrobacter cibarius_B. The sequence continues at coordinate 571,659 of NZ_CAJGYX010000001.1, read as the reverse complement.
GGCTGATAGGGTCAATTTCATAATCGGCAAAGCGGGTAAGGGTCTCACGGCTAATGATCAAGCCTGGATTGTTGGCGTCACGAGTGATCACTTCGACAGTTTCTGAGTTTTCTAATACGGCATCAAAGTTTTCAGCCAATGGATAAGGGCCTGAGATACCAAGACCACGAGTCTCATTGACGCGCTGGCTGGTACTCGTCTCCGCGACAAAGGCGGTAATGCGAGTATTGCTATCTTCATACTGGGCTTTTAGGCCAGTCAACGTACGGTTATATTGACCTAATTTAATACCTTCATCGTTATCGATTTGAGTTTTTAAATCGCCATACATAGCAAATGAGCGGCCCTTGTCCAAGCGCACATAGAGTTTGCTGGTAGATTGCGCATCAAAGCCTTTGGCTGATGAATCACCATAGACAGGATAGTATTCACCAGGCTCGATATCACGGAACAGACGCTCGCCTTTTTTGTCGCTGTCATAAGCCAAAGTGAGCAGATAATCGCCACGTACTTTGCCTTTAAGAAACATCGCGGCGCGACCAGAAGCGGTATAGTCATCGTTACCAGCGAAATCATTGAGCTCTTGCTCAAAAGCGCCTTGGGCGTCAGTAATGCTGCTGCCATCAAAGTCTTTAAGTGAGATCGCGCCTTCGACGATGCCGACGGCAATGAGAGGACGTAATTGCGCGGTAAATTGTAACGGGATAATCTGTTTACTGCTACCAGTGTCGATGACCAACTCACCTTTACCCGGTACACTCGGTGCAGTCACGGGTATGAGTAGCTCGCCACCTGAGACAATAACTTGCGTACCAGCTTGATCTTTACTGCTGTCATTAAGATTGATACGGCCGATATTGGTATCGATAGTAATAGGTGTCGAGGCGATATAAGGACGGCCATCACGGTCTTTTAGGCTAATAACGACTTGATAATCGCTAACGCCATCTGCCGGTACTAGCTGCGCTTGAGTGCGATAGTCAATGGCTTGTAAATTGTCTGGCGTTGATACTTTAATGGATTGCTCAGAGATAATTTTGCCATTCACGTCAGTAGCGACACCGCGCAAGATGTTGTTGCCACGATTTAAGTCGACGGCATAGTAATCAAAGGCAGTCACATTCTGTTTTTCTTGCTCAGCAGTTTTGCCGATTTGTTGTTCTGATACTGCTTCTCCATTGGCATATAGTGTAAATATTGAACCCAGTGGCGCTTGCACCTGTACCATTTGTTTATAAGTGCTGAGCTGTTGACCTTCGTTTAAATTGATAAAAGCCACGTCATTGTTAGCCACTTCTTTGAGATATTCTTCCAGCTCTTTTTCTACTGGCGGTGCTACCGTAGTGACGGTCATATCAACACGATTGGCGGCTGGATTGATCATCTCATTGACGATAGCAGAGTCACAGTTGCTGCCCAGATCTAAGTCGCCATTGATGTTGCAGCCACTGGCGTCTACATTATCATCGTAGTCACGATTGTAGTCAGGATCTAGGGTTAGCTCGGTTTTTACTGCTTGCTCAAGGCTATCATTCTTAGCGCTCACTGATTTGCTACGAGCGACAAGCTCTGTATTCAAACGCTCAGTGCTATCGCCCATATCGACAACGATACCGAAATCGGCACGATGTAATTCGCCATATTTCAAGTCAACGAAACGGCTGCCAGCATCGCCAGCATTGCGATTACCTTGGGTGACCATCTCGGTTGAGTGAGGGATGGTGGTGCGGTCAACTTTTAAGACGTGAGTTTTGGCACTGACACCATAGAAGTTATATTTACCTTCAGGATCAGTCACGACAAAGTTACCGTTTTCCATGTAGATACGCACGCCTGCAACGCCAAGTTCGCCATCTTCTTTTTGTTGAATGCCGTCACGGTTGATATCGTGGTAGACCTTACCGATGATGATGCCATCAGTATTCATGACACCGCGCTCTACTTCAATCTTCCACTGTGCTTCTCTTGAAACTAAGCTTTTACCTTGTTCATTGCTAGCAACGGCAGTCGCGCGGTTGATGCCATCACCGCCTAATGATGAGGCACCGATTAAGACACGATACGTGATTTTTTTACTTTCGCCATTTGCCATATTACCTAAATTTAGCACCTGATATTTACCATCAGCTTTAAACTCAGTGGTTTGCGCTTGGTCGATATTGATATCAGTAGTTTGGTTGACACGTACACTACCATCTACATAAGCAAAACCACGTGGTAGGGCATCTTTTAGTTGTACATCGTAAGCGGTAGAGTTGCCACTATTGGTGATATTGATGGTGTAGCTAACATAATCACCAAATTCAGCGCTTTTAACGTCGCTTTCTTTGGTGACGACTAAGCTTGGGCTATCATCGACGATATTGATTTGTGTATCTAAGTCATCGATACGTACGGTGAAGTCACCTTCGCTTGGTAGCTGCTCAGCGCCAGTGCCGACAGAAGGCGCGATACAGGCGTCTAGACTTGCAGTCAACGTATCATTTGCTAGAGTCTGAATAAATTTGTCATTGACAGCGTTGGCATTGTTTTGTGTTGGTGCTGATAGCTGATATTTACCAGTACTATTGCCCGTCTCAATCGCTTTCAATGCGTATTTGTCACCCGTCAACAAAGAAGTAATCGTGACCCATACTTGATCTGGCTTATCTAGCTGAACGTTACACTGCGCATAGCTGGCATCGATATAGACGTTTTCCTCGATTTGCGAGGTGGTTTTGTTTTCGTCAAACTTAGGCGTTGTAAATTTGATTTCAGGCTCAACGATGATCAGTCTATCAATCGCGTTGACACTCGATACGGATGGGTCTTCTAGAACGACAGCGCCAATTTTAATATCTGCAGTATCGCCACTTTTGCCGTTAGCATCTGATAAAGCTTGCACGATAAACTGGATACTTTCACTGTGTCCAAGTTTGATTTGTGCGCTTAAATTATCGAAAATAACTTCAGTATCACCACTATCAACGACGCCGTTTTTATTTAAATCTTGATAGACTTTCAAGTTTGAGAGCGTTGGAGATACAGCTAATGTTAGCTCAACAGTCTGGTTGCTATAGCTGGTATTGCTTAGGACGTTTACCCAGTTGACCAAGGCGTTAGGCATAACGGTAAGTAACGGCTGTTGAGTAAGTTCAATACCGTATTCAGGAAGGTCTGAGGCTTTGACTTGTACTTGGTTTGAGGTGCTAGATATTGCGACCTCATTTTGATTGCCAAGGTTATAGCTAGCGTTTGCAATATTGTTGATGATTTGCAGATTAGGGTTTGCTGCATCAGCTGCAATCGCAATATTTGATTGCATAAGCAACATTGCTAATGACAGCGCAGAGATCTTCGCTGAACACAATGCAGTACGATTAGACGGTGTCATGGTAGATAGAGTCATATGTCGCTTATCCAATAAAATATCAGTGAGGGTAAGGGTAGAGATTCTCTAGCTTGAATAATGAAAAGTGATTAATTCAAGCTAGAGGGGATCTATAAACGTCTATTGAGGCTTATAGATTTAGAACCGAAAATTATTTATGGTGTAGTAGTACGAGCATTTTTAATCTTAACTTTAAAGCTTAAGCTAGCAGTACCTTGAGGAGCTAAAACATCTGTACCAGACATAGCGGCAGTAATAGCAGTAGCATTTGCAGTGGCGTCACCAATAGAAGAGCTGGTAGTAGCAGAAGAAGCAGCCGTACCACTTACATAATCAGCACCAGCTGAGAAGTTAGAAAGTAAATCTGTTATGGTTAAGCCTGTGATATTAAAGCCAGAAGCCGCTTTTGAATCTGCAGTTTGAATAGCCGAGGAAGTATTAGTCGCATTAATACGATAAATAATACATTGATCAGGTTTCGCACCAGTTATCGCATCTTTACTAAATACAGCTGCAGAAAAGGCGCCTGTACATGTTGCATCTAGTGCTTGAAACTTCTCTAAAGTTAACCCTTTGACATTAGTTTTATCTGTAACTGTAGTAGCAGTAGGAGCACCAGTACCAGTAGGGGTTAAAGTTACGATAGTATTTTCGCTGCTACCTAAAGCTGCAGCTGTAGTAGCATCTTTAGGATTAGTTACATTGCCTGATGAAACGTTATAACTAATCGTAAATGTACCACCATTAGGAATACCACCATCAGGTAAAGTAGTACCGTTAAGAGAGTATGTATTACCACTAGTAGTGGTAGGTGAAATACTTCTTGTAATTGATGTTGTTGAACTGGCAGGCGGATAAGTGATACTGACAGGACCAATGACAGGTCTGACCGCAGTATTCAAACTATCATCTGCAATAGTGAAGTTTAAAGGGTTAGCATCAGTACCTTCAGTGTCTCGACCGGTATTAGTGATAATAGTCGTGTGCGTAGCTTGACTAGTACTACCTGAGGCAGGTGAAATCTCTCTTACTGTTGGATTACTTAATGCCAATGCACGCTTAACCGTTAATAGTGGCTGCGTAGAATCACCACCTGTACCAGTTGGATTAGAACCATTGATGTTTTCTACATCATCACCTGCTGGGTAATAGGTAGCAGTATTTTCATTTGCGCCTCCATTCTCAGTACTATCTTTGATAGTGACATTACCTACAGGAGCCTCTACATGAGCGTGGTTGATGAGAGGCGAAGCAAGTGTCTCCAGGTCATCTTGTAAAACTCTGAAAGTAACGGTAACGATTGCACCAACTGGCAGATTTACATTGCCAATCTCAAAGCTATCAATAGCATTACTTGTACTATTACTACTTGTAGTAGCAGTATTACCTATTGTTCCCTTCGTACCACTTGGAACAAGCAATCCTGAGTTATCAACAGTAGTAACTATTGAACCTGATACCAATTTTAGACCTGCTGGTAAGCTATCAATAATTTTTACATTAGTGGCATCAGTAGCGTAAGCAGAATCCTTATTGTTTTTGACTGTAATAGTATAGGTTGCCTCATCAGTCGGATTGCTAAGATCTAATGTTTTAGTTACTCTCTTCACAATACTGAAAACAGGAAGTCTAACAATACTCTGGTTCTCATTTGTAAGTATGGTTCCAGTACCAATGAAAGCACTTGAAGCTGTCAAAGTACCTACACCTATCTGACCACCAATTTGATTTGCACTAGGTACAGGTACCTGATAAGACAAATCTGCAGTTAAACCTGGTGCCAATTTAATAGTGCCACCACTGGTTATGTTTCCAGCCACCACTGTAAGTCCCAATGCTTGTCCTTCAGCTAAGGTTAGAGCGGTACCATCTGAAGTGCGTTTGATCACAAAGGCGATACTATCGTTGTTAGCTTTAAAAAGATAATTTTGACTTGCTGTAACAAGGGTAGCGTCATCACTAGCTAGAGCTCTAACCGTATAAGTATCAGTCACGTTACCAGTGTTGCTCAAAGAATGAGTGAAAGTATTTGTACCACCAAGAGTAGCTGCCTGATTTGAGTTTGTATTATTATTATTATCATTGTCGACAATAGTAGCTATTAGTGAGAAGTTAGCCGTTTCATTAACATTAACTGTGACAGTATTAGAAGTAACCGTAGGTTGAACAACAGTACCAACGCTGTAGCTTGCGGTTGCTACGTTATTAATAGCCCCTGCAGCCTTGGTTGTATCAGTAGCCGTAGCCGCCATAGCCCCAGTAGAGATACCCATTACCGCAGCAACACCAACGGCTAACAGGCTATAATTAAAATTATTTGATTTCATATAGATATCCTAAAATTAGAAGAGCAAGATTTTGTGAGTTGAAGGAGAGGTCTAGTTGACGATCGTGTTAAGTGCCACGGCGGCAGACTTCTGTGCTGGTAGTAACTTGATATTCCAGCGAAGGGTACGGTATTCAGAAAACGGAATTTTGACCATTTTGCCATCGACTTTACGCATCAGTGGCATATCAGCATAGTTCTTGCCATCGATACTGGCTTGAGCACTGGTAGGATTAGCTTCACCAGTGAAAGCCATATTGGCAGGGATAGGCAATACGACCGCCAGATCTTGGATATCTTTGTTAATAATATTGCTGTATGTTGCCTTATACTGAATGACCGTACCCGCTGGAGCATTACGAACTGGTAGATAAGAGATCTTACCTTCAGCGTTTTTGGTGACTTGATTGGCTGTTAAATCCATTTTTAAAGCATCATTGGCATGAGCAGTACTTAGTGCTATTACCGACGCTAAGCTTGCTAATATGGCACTGCGTAAAAAATTAAAACCTTTCATATCGTATTCCTTGCTTAAACCATTATTATCAAGTCAATCTTGACTTCGTCCCATGCAATGTAAAAACTGCAATCAACTATGAATAAGAGATGCTGACAAAGTTAGAATTGTTCCTTAATGTGATTGTCACGCAAACAATACAAATATTCACCACAAAAACGACAAATGGTATTTTGGAGTACACAAACGGTAAAGGCCCTATCTACAGAGATAGGGCCTTTGTCAGTAAAAAATATTCTTTAGAGTTGATAATATAGCAAGGGGAAATAGTTACTAAGGATTCACAGTAGTGCCGTATTTGGTATTGAAATAAAAATCACTCTTAGTATTTTTTTGCAATATCAATGCAGTAGTTTTGACCGTACCATTCAAACCAAGAGCGACACTATCAGTAGCATAACTGCCATTATTATCGGTAGGCGCCACACGTATAGACGTTACCTGTGCATTATTTACCCCTTTCTTTTGAAGCACATCACTCATGATAAAGTCATTAATAGCAAGATTGGCGCGATTGGTCGCGGTTATCTTATAAGCAATACACTGCTGCGGAGTGATATTATCTTGGATAGGATCCATACTGAACCCAGTTCTTGGATCGCCAGTCATCGGAACTGAGGCGTAAATTAAAGTACCGGCATTGCAATCATTTACAAACTGGTACTTCTGCAGAACCAAAGCTGCATTCGCAGCGATGACTCTACCAAAGTTGTTATTAGGATAATTATAAGTGGTTGCTGAGAAACCAACATTTCTGCTCTCACTACTAGTGCGAATAGGATAAGTAGCCCCTGTTCGACTCTCTACCAAACAAAGATTAGTATTATTAGCCAGTGTTGTTTTAGGAATACTGATTTGATACTCACCGACAGAAGCCCCGTTTCTAATTACCGATTGGGTTGGATAAGTAATAGAGTTGTTTGCACAATTGGCTAATCTTACATTACTCCCACTAATACCTAATTCCTGAGGGGTATTAAATACACCGTTAAAGTAGTTTGGTTTATTAAAATAGGTACCACTAGTAATATTGGCGTTATTAGCATCAGCTTGGGTATCAGTAATACCACCGTTATCATCAAATACTGTACCAGAGAATATATACTGAGGAACATAGCAGTAATTGTCTACGCGAATTTGTATTTCTTGATTAGTCGGGTCATTTTTAACATATATAGGATTATTGGTGTAACGCAATGTCACTTCACTGACAGCTTGAGAAAATTGTATAGAGCCTTGACAGCGTGTATCTAAATCTCTTGATGGGCAATTGAAGGAAGTGTTGTTGTTTAATCCTGCAGAGTATATGACATTTGAACCTGATATTGTTTGTACTGTGCCATCAATAATAGAGCCAGATTCAGTAGTACCTGTAATGCGTACATAGTCATCGAATAAATTATTACCAGAATTTGAATAGTCAATATCAAATGCACTCACAGCTACGTTGGTCAAATAGAGAGGCTGTTGGGTCGTTTTATTACGAAAGCTTAGTGTAATATCTGTATATGCAGTTGGAGTAGAAAAGTTTCTACCAATATTTATAACTCTATACTGGCTAGCATCTATAATGCTAAAGTTATTATTAGTATTGCTAGTGCTAGATTCGCTAAGATCCATTTTCATTTGTAGTGGAATACTATCTGAAGCATTACCTGCGACATTAAAGTAATTATTATTGCTGCTACTTAAAAATAAATTGGTATAGTCGCTATCTGTCAGTTTGTCTTTTGAAAAACCAGCAGGACAAACTGCGCCTGGATTATCAACTCTTGCAGAGGATATATTACTAACCAACATTAAGCTCATAGCGGCTATCAATGCCAGTACCCGATATATATGTTCACTGAATAGTTGTGAAATTATTGAATTTAGAACGTATGGCATTTTATGCATATGGTTATCCCTATAAGAAGCTAAAACTTGCTATAAGCGTTTAACTAGTTCTCAATTATTTCACTAACTAAACTAATGTATATATTACGTAACTTAACATATTAAGCAATAATTTCGTAAAAGTCCTACGAAGTGGATGAATGGCAGATATTTCATGACCAGCTACAGTATCTGGTTATAGATGTTAGCTTGTTAGCAAACAATTCTTATATTTCATTGAAACATTTCTAAAAAAACTAATGATTATTTATTTCAAAAATACTTGTCATATCACCATTTCTTTACAGCTATAAACAACTGCAGCATAAGAGCCTATAATAAAGAGTTATTATCATTTGATAATTGACTATAAAAGTTGGGTTAGCATCTTATTATCTAACCACTTTTAAATACTCAGTTCATATGCGATAGATAGTAGCGCTGTTTTTATTTTGGCTATGTGAGGCTGCTCCAGATGATGAGTTGGTCAAATACTGCTACATAACCGCACCCTACTATAAATCTCACTTCTTAAAATTAACAAGGAAGTCATTGAGAAAATTATTCCCGCACGACAATATTGAAGTAACACTTTGATTTAATAATATCCTGTCTTCGGGCAGGACTGACTGATAAAAAAGGACAATAGTGATGAATTATTATAAGGATGCTGATAGCACCGAAACCCAAGAGTGGCTGGAAGCGTTTGAATCTGTTATCAAACATGCAGACAAAGATCGTGCTCAGTTTCTGCTAAAAGCTTTATACAATATGGCAGTTCAAGAAGATCTGCCGTTCAATCGTCTCGATACCGCTTATATCAATACTATCGCCGTTGAAGATGAACCGATGTACCCTGGTGACCTAACCATTGAGCGCAAAATTCGTGCTTTGATTCGCTATAACGCATTGGCCATGGTCATGCGTGCAAACAAAAATGACGACGATTTGGGTGGTCACTTAGCGACTTTCGCTTCTAGTGCCACGCTGTATGAGACAGGTTTCAACCATTTTTTCCGTGCTGCCAGCGATCATTTCGGTGGTGACATGATTTATTATCAAGGTCACTCAGCACCCGGTATTTATGCACGTTCTTATTTAGAAGGTCGATTGACCGAAGATCAACTTGATAATTTCCGTCGTGAAGTCGGCGGTAAAGGTTTATCAAGCTAACCGCATCCGTACCTCATGCCAGATTATTGGCAGTTCCCAACCGTATCGATGGGACTTGGTCCGATCATGTCGATTTACCATGCCCATGTACATCGCTATATGGAAAACCGCGGTCTGCTAGAGAAAGAAGGTCGTAAGATTTGGACGTTCTTGGGTGATGGTGAAACGGATGAGCCAGAAAGCTTAGGGGCTATTTCTCTCGCTGGTCGTGAAAAGCTAGATAACCTAATCTGGGTCGTCAACTGTAATTTACAGCGTCTTGATGGTCCAGTCCGTGGTAATGGTAAAATTATCCAAGAGCTAGAGTCTGTGTTCCGCGGTGCTGGCTGGCGTGTGATTAAAGTTATCTGGGGTGGTAAATGGGACAGCTTACTTGCTAATGACAAAACTGGCGTGCTCAGACATCGTATGGAAGAAGTGGTCGATGGTGAGTATCAGCTATACGAAGCCCGTACAGCTGAGTTCACTCGCAAAGAGTTCTTTGGTAAATATCCTGAGTTAGAAGAGATGGCTGATGCGCTATCTGATGAGGATATCTCGCGCTTGAATCGTGGTGGTCATGATCCAATGAAAGTGTATGCTGCATTCAGTGAAGCGATGAAAACCAAAGGTCAGCCAACCGTTATTTTAGTCAAAACCGTTAAAGGCTATGGCTTATCGGCTCAAACACAAGCGGTCAATAAATCACATCAGATTAAGAAACTCGATCAAGAAGCGTTGATGTATTTCCGTGATCGCTTTGATTTGCCATTTACTGACGAGCAGCTAGAGACGCTACCATTCTATCGCCCTGAAGAAGGTTCAGCGGAGATGAAGTACCTTAAAGGTCGCCGCGAAGCGCTAGGTGGTCATTTGCCAAATCGCCGCAGTGGTCATATCCCATTGAATATTCCTGAACTGTCGATGTTTGATCGGGTATTAAAAGGCAGCAATGGTAAAGAGCAATCAACGACGATGGTGTTTGTGCGCTTATTGTCAGCCATGCTAAAAAACAAAGACATCCAAGATCGCGTCGTGCCGATTGTACCTGATGAAGCGCGTACTTTTGGTTTAGAAGGTATGTTCCGTCAGTTGGGTATCTACTCTGCGGTTGGTCAAAAATATACGCCAGAAGATAGTGAAGCTTTGATGGGCTATAAAGAAGCCATCGACGGTCACATGCTAGAAGAAGGTATCAACGAAGCGGGTGCAATGAGTACATGGATTGCACTAGCAACCAGTTATTCTGTGAACGCGCTACCGATGATTCCAATGTATATCTACTACTCGATGTTTGGTTTCCAGCGTGTGGGTGATTTGGCTTGGGCGGCAGGTGACTGTCAAGCACAAGGCTTCTTACTGGGTGCAACAGCTGGTCGTACCACATTGAACGGCGAAGGCTTGCAGCATCAAGATGGCCATTCACAGATTCTATTTAACGTTGTGCCTAACTGTGTGACTTATGATCCTTGCTTCGGTTACGAGCTAGCGGTTGTGATGCATGATGGTTTACGTCGTATGTACGGTGAAGGCGAACGCGTTTATTACTATCTAACGCTAATGAATGAAAACTACGAGCAACCTGCGATGCCAGAAGGTGCCGAGGAAGGCATCAAGCGTGGTATGTATTTGCTCGAAGACAATGGTTCAACCCAAGTGCAGCTATTAGGCTCTGGCGTTATTTTACGTGAAGTACAAAAAGCGGCGCAGATTCTAAAAGATGAGTTCAATATCACCTCCAACGTTTGGAGTGTGACCAGCTTTAACGAGTTGACTCGTGACGGCATGGTCTGTGATGACTACAATCGCTTGCATCCAATGGATGAAGAGCGGGTGCCATGGGTCACTGAGCAGTTAGCGCCGCATGAAGGTATCGTCGTCGCTGCGACGGATTATATGCGCAATTATTCGGAGCAAATCCGTGCTTGGTTGCCAGATAATCGTCCTTATACGACTTTAGGAACAGATGGCTACGGCCGTTCTGATACTCGTGAAAATTTGCGTAGTTTCTTTAACGTTGATGCCGCACATATCGTGGTTGCGACGCTCAAACGCCTAGCGGATGAGGGTGAAGTCGAGATGCGTTTGGTGAAAGATGCCATCTCAAGTTTAGGCATCGATGTGGATCAGCCACCTGCATGGCAACAACAGCCTTATTATGATCATTCTCCTGATGCACCAGCACCTGGTAATGTCAATCCAAATCCTGTCCCTGAATTTGTCGCTGAAGATGATGATGAAATCAGCAATGAGGGTCGGGCTGAAGATCAAGCGGATGCGACTTTACTTAATAACGGTGATGTCAAAGAATAATAATCATAAGACTAGGAGATAAATCATGGATATTAAAGCCCCCGATTTGGGTGTTGATAGCGCCGAAGTCAGCGAAATTATGGTAGAAGTGGGTGATGTCATCGCAAAAGATGACAACATTATTCTATTAGAATCTGACAAAGCCTCGGTTGAAGTACCAAGTTCTGCTGCTGGCAAAGTCACCAAAATCAGCGTTACTGTTGGTGATCAGGTCAGTGAAGGTATGGTACTAATTGAGCTTGAGAGTGCAGAAGATAGTGCGGAAAGTGATGACGGTAGCGCTGCTGATGACAACCAACAAGCGAGTGATACAGAAGCCGCTGCTGCTAAGCCAGAAACAAAGGCTGAGCCAGCAGCAACTGAATCAAAGCCATCAGAGCCTAGTGACGAGCCTGCGTCTAACGCTGGCAAAGCCACGACTTATGCATTACCTGATCTAGGTGTTGATGAAGCGCAAGTTTCTGAAATCATGGTCAATGTTGGTGACATCGTGACTGCGGATCAATCAATCCTATTGATTGAATCTGATAAAGCATCGGTAGAAGTACCCGCACCAGTCGCTGGTAAGATTGAAAAAATACTGGTTGAAACAGGTGACATGGTTGCTAATGGTCAAGACTTTATCGTTATCATGAGTAGTGGTACAGATGCTGCTGATGAAAGTGAGTCTACATCAGATAGCGCTGAGCCAAAGCCTTCAGCACCAGCCAAAGCAGAAGAAAAAGCTGCTGCTAAAACAACGGGTGAGCCAAAACAGGCAGAAAAATCTACAACGCCTAATGCGGTCGCTAGTAAGCAAGCTGATAAGTTGACTGAAGCACAGGTCAATGAAAAGTTGGTTGACGTATATGCAGGTCCAGCCGTACGTAAGCTGGCGCGTCAGTTAGGTGTCGATATCACCCAAGTGAATGGTTCGGCGCTAAATGATCGTATTCTAAAAGAAGACTTGTTTGCGCATGTTAAAGAAAGCTTAAGCACTCAAAAAGCGGCACCTGCCAGTGGCAATGTAGCCAGCGCTAGCCTGCCAAGCTTACCTGACATGAGCAACGTTGAGATTTGGGGTGAAACAGCAACCCAAGACCTTAGCCGTCTACAAAAAGTCTCGATACCGCAGCTCAACTATAATACCTTGTTGCCACAAGTGACCCAGTTTGATTTGTCTGTTATCACTGAGACAGAAAAACTGCGTGGCGAGCTAAAAGGTGGCATGAAAGCAGAAGGTATCGGTTTCACGATTTTAGCGTTCGTGGTCAAAGCGACGGCCTATGCCTTAACACAGCATCCACGTTTTAACAGTCATTTAAGCGACGACAATACGCAAGTTATCTTACGTAAAAGCGTCAATATGGGCATCGCGGTGGCAACGGATGATGGTCTCATCGTACCTGTTATCAAGAATGTGCAGGATAAAGGCTTGAAGCAAATCGCCATTGAAATTGGTGAGCTTGCCGTAAAAGCACGCGACAAAAAACTCACTACTAAAGATTTGCAAGGTGCAAGCTTTACTATATCAAGCCAAGGTAACTTGGGTGGTACTGCCTTTACGCCATTAGTAAATTGGCCTCAAGTGGGTATTTTAGGTGTGTCTGAGGCAAGCATGCAGCCACGTTGGGATGCTAAGAAGCAAAGCTTTGAGCCGCGTCTCATGTTGCCATTATCATTGTCTTACGATCACCGTGTGATTAATGGCGCAGATGCTGCCGTATTTACCCGCTATATCGCAACATTGCTGGCTGATCCGCGCCGTATTTTGCTGTAAGAATCGTTTGTACTAAAAGGATCTGAAAAAAGAAGACTGTCTTAGGATGGTCTTTTTTTATGCTTAAAATTTGTTGCTAATGGTCGCCAGATTTTTAGCGGTTAATGACTTTAGCACAATCGTTTTTATCTATAATCTTTTTATCTATAATCATTGCCGCTTAAACTTTAGATACAAAAAAGCCGGCGATTAAGCCAGCTTTTTTTATTCACATTACTTTATGTTATATTAGAAAGTCTTAACAAAAGCAACGCCATATACCCAAGGGCTGATGTCAACTTCACCAAGTTCAATGGTCTCACCATTAGCTTTTACGCTGGCGTCTGTTTTGATGTCCATATAGCGAGCATCAATACGGAAGTATTCAGTTGGGGCAAAAGGTATGTCAAGACCGATGTGACCAGCAACGCCGACGCTATCATCAAGTTCTAATTTTTCGAAAGCATCGCTATAGATTTTTTCTTTAAAGAAAGTCGTATAGTTCACACCAACACCAACAAATGGCTTCACATTCATAGGCATGTTGTAGCCATCGAAGTGATACTGTACCGATAGAGTCGGTGGCAAATGCTGAGTTTTAGCATCGATAGTAGCATCGCCAGCAGTTAAGGTAATGTCATGATGGAATGGTGTAGCCGCTAGTAATTCAATACCAATGTTATTGGCAACGAAATATTCGCCGCTAATGGTTGGTTGGACATCACTGTCTACGTCGACACCAATAGTGCCATCTGCAAGTGTACCGTTATCGCTCTTTGGGTCAACCATGTGAGCACCAGCAGCGACAGACCAAGTACCAGCTGGTACAGCAAATGCTGTGGTCATAGTAAGTGCAGCAGCAGTGGCTAAAACTAGGGATTGTAGTTTCATCATTTGATTCCTTAACGTGATAGAAGATTATCGGTGGCTATCTAACGAGGGATGACATTAGGTACCGATACACAATGTTATGATTATTGACTAACCTGTAACATTACAACGCCATTATAATACAAAACCATATTTACTGTAAGGTTTTAAACGCATATTAATGGCTTTTATGGCATAAATTTACCGTAAAAGGTATATTTGTCGAGGTAATTAAAAATTACTTAGAACAGTTAGCATTTGTGAGGCAGGACTTAGATTCTGTCATACCGATGTTATACAGAGGTGCGGTGCTAGAATTTGGTCGATAGTCAATGATGCTAAACTCTCCTTGATATTTTTAGAATGTTAAAATGTCAAAAACTTAGAGCCGGTAATGATAGTCTTATTACTTTTCGAATGAATAATGAGAGTGGGAAAAGAGGGGTAATATATTATGCTTGGCTATTGTAGTAATTCTCCTCTACGCTGCACAAACGCACGTTCTGTGACGATATTAGATCGGATGGACTCTTGCTGTCCTGAATGCAACTTATTTTTGCTGCCTGCTCAAGATATCAGTCAGCAATTACGTGCTGACGAACGATTCTTACGCTTCGCTATCATCGCCATTGTGCTGGTGCTAATTTTGTTTGCCTACATGTACTATTTAAATTTAGTATAATCACCGATCATGATTCATACTAAATAAGCCAGTCCTATCACTAGTAATGCTTTAAGAGCACTATATCGCTAAGTAATGATGGGTATGAAATACTGATGGTGACCGAGCATTAATGTCATATTCTGTGATGACTGCTTTATTATATTAATATAAGACCGGTGTTTCACCGCATAGGGACGGCATGCTATTCCAATCTATACGGCGCTTGCGTCTTTTCGTTTACGATATTCTGCAAAATGATGAGCACGATACGCTGTTTAGCCGTTGCGTTGACTACTTTTTAATATTTCTAATCATGACCAATGTAGCAGCGGTCATTGCTGAGTCGGTTGACAGTTGGTATTACCCTTATCAGGAGTATTTTACTTGGTTTGAAAATTTCTCTATCGTGGTGTTTTCTATTGAGTATTTGCTGCGTTTGTGGAGTGTGGCCGAGGAAAAACCAGATGACACCACTTGGCGTCAGCGTTGGGAGTGGTTGAAAAGTCCTTCTGCGTTAATTGATTTAGTCGCCATTGCGCCAGCTTTCCTGAATTTCTTTGTTACGATTGATTTACGCTTCTTACGTATATTACGTTTATTCCGAATTCTCAAACTGACCCGCTATTTTGCTTCGTTACGCATCTTATTGGTGGTCATCAGCAAAGAAAAAGGCTCGTTCCAAGCGGTTATTTTTATCTTAATAATTATGATTGTGACGGCCTCTAGTGGCATTTACTTGGTTGAAAACCACGCCCAGCCAGAAGAGTTTGAGTCGATACCTAAAGCGATGTGGTGGGCGGTGGTGACGCTAACGACGGTGGGCTATGGCGATGTCACGCCGATTACCAATGCGGGTAAAATATTGGGTGCGGTTATTACCATATTAGGTGTGGGTCTGGCGGCATTGCCTGCAGGTATTTTAGCGACTGGTTTGGCAAATGAGCTTGCTCAGCGCCGTGAAGAGCTTGAACAGGACTTTCGAGCACAGTTGATTGATAGTGATTTTGATTTGGTGAAAAATCAGATGATGATCGATAAAATTCGCCGTGAGCTGGGACTGGATAAAGAGCAGGCGCAAAATATCGTATTGCAGGTATTACGCGAACAAGAGCTTGAGCGCCGCGAAAGAGAAGTGGAAGAACGACAAAAGAACTTTTGCCCACATTGCGGTGAGCCACTGTAAGTCTTTTATAGTAATTATTTTAGGTTTTAAAAAATGTATATGTAAGAAAAGGGTGCAACGTTATCAGAACGTTGCACCCTTTTTATTAGCAATAAACGGATATTTTATGGTATTTAGATAGCTTGTGGAATGGGTAGCGCACGGGCCAATTCATGGGCGACTTGCTGCGCCGCCGTTGCTAAATCTTCGGCAGGAAGGGGTAAGTTTTGCAGCGTGAGATGCCAATCATCCACTTCTCGGCGTAAATGTGCCACCCACAGCGTCGTGCAATCACGTGGCAGTTGCTTTAGATTGACTTCAAAACAACGATTGCCCTCATCATCACTTAGATGAATCTCGCCTTTTTTGACTCTTGAAAACGGATGACCGTGGTAAGAGTTGGCTATCATAGCAATGTGGGTGATATGTGCTGGGATTTTATCTAAGTAAAGCCTGATTTGCTCTTGGTCAAGAGGTGCCAAATACATCGCTTGTTCGCCGCGATCTTTGCCATTGAGACTGTCGCCTTGATGTTTCACTGATTCCGCTTTATCGCGCAATTGTTTGAACCAAACGATATCACTGATGGTGCAATTGTCGTCATATAGTACGCAAGCCAAATCAATATCAATAGCACTCTGGTTTTTTTTAAAGCGCTTAAACATGCCTTTTGGCTCAATCTTGGTAAATTCATAGTTTAGCGCAAAAAATAAGGTTCCAGCATCTAAGCCCAGTCCTCTTAAACTGTCTGACAGTAACGGCAATGAGGCAGTGGTCGGCATAACATTCCTTATCTATTTTCGTTCTTCATTTTTAAATAGTGGTAATCGTCTGAATACGGTTAAATTTGAGCGTCATTACTCGCAGTTGTTATTTATAATCAAAAAACTTATCCAATACGGCTTGATGTAACAATGCTGGTTTGGCATTCAATAAACCATTGCCAAAACCACGTAACCACCAAACCAGTTGTGAAGTTAGGTTAACGGTGGCTTGAATGGTGAGCGTGTCATCATCCAACGTAACAGTTTGATCGTCACTGAGCTTGCTCTCAGTCAGGCTTTTGCCCGCTTGTTTGGTGAATTGTAGCTCAATAGCGGTGTTTTTGCCATGATTAGGCAGCTCACCGAATAAGGGGTGGCTAAAGCCCATACCACCCGCATCCAAATAAGTATCGAGTTGGAAACTCTCAGGTGTTTGTGCGGCGCTTTCAAGAATGTCAACGCTAGCAAATCGATGTAGGGCAAAGGTACGAATGGTAAAGTTTGGATCATCAGTACGAGTTGCCAGCAGATAAATAATCACACCGCGCTGGATAATAGCGATGGGATTCAAAAGATATTCACTGGCCTGTGATTTATTGCTGCGGGTATAGCTGGCTTTGATTTGTAATTGATAAAATAGCGCATGGTAAATATTGTCTTTGCTATCCAAGTCAATATGCGGCGCGATTAGTGGCTGAGTGGCAGGCTCGATACGCACTCTGTCGATCCATGAATGGGTGACTTTACTGTTTTTTAGCTGCCGCCTTGCCAAGTCAAACCATGGAAATAATTCATCTAAAATAACAGGTGGTAGTAGCTGAGTTAGATTGGCTTCAACCATATTAAAGGCGACTGCTTGCGATAGATTCATGTGCGGTAAGCTTTGGAGTGGCGCGTCATCACGCCAGCGCCAGCCTTGCGGGTTGGCGTTGTTTTTTTCTATGGGAAAGCGTTTTGCCAGCGCATTTAAGTCGCGCTGGACAGTGCGCAGGCTGATGTCAAAGCCTGCCATCATCAGCTGCTCGTAGATATGGGTTGTGCCCACCCAGCGGTTGCGCTGTAGTTGCGATAGCACTTGCCACTGGCGCGCTGTCGTCGCCGCGCCATGGCGATTATCGTTACTATCTCCTGAGACATGACTGTCCGCTGCCGCTACAGTATTAGCTTGCTCAACAGAGTTCGTTTGAGCATGGGAGTGGTCGGCGTCAGTAGAATGTACAGTCATTGAGCGATAACCTTTATGAAATTACGAGTTGGCTTTTGTATAGCTTAGCGGAGCATTAACAATTCATCATCGCAGAAAAGCATCGTAGCGTCTAGGGCATGTCTTCAATTAGCACCCTGACTTATTGATTGGTTTTGATATAGCTACATTTTACTATAAATCAGCTTATATGGCGTCAATGGGCGTTTTAGTGGCATTCTTATCGATACCTTGATTGATGCTTTGGTTGATACCTTGATCATCATTTATACTGACTTCGTTGTGCTCCGCCTTGTCTTTGTGTTTTTCCTTTTTTATCTTGTCCCGTTTTTTTTGACGTTTTGCTTTCTGCTTCTTTTTATCTTTCTTTTTGGACTTTTTATCATCCATACCATCGTCATTGTTATCTTGATTTTCATCCCATAACATCAGACGACTTAAAACTTTGCCAAACAACGTGTCTTTACGATAGCGACCTTTCTTGTTCATGGTATCGATAGGCAAACCAGTCATCAGCGTCAATGCTTCGCTCAGTGTATAGACACCATAAATATGAAATTCGTTCGCTTTGACGGCAGCAATGATGTCGTCACGCAGCATGAGCTGTTTGACATTGGCCATTGGAATGACCACGCCTTGCTGCCCAGTCAATTCTTGCTCGCGGCATGCATCAAAGAATCCGGCGATTTTAGAGTTGATGCCACCAACCGCTTGCACTTCGCCCAATTGGTTCATAGAGCCAGTGATAGCAAATGATTGATCAATCGGGACGTTTGCTAAGGCAGATAGCAGCGCACAGCCTTCGCTGACGGTAGCACTATCGCCATCGATATGGGCGTAGCTTTGTTCAAAAGCGAGCGAGGCGCTAAAGTTGAGCGCATGATGTTGGCTGAATAATGCGCGCAAATAGCTGGTCATAATCAGCATGCCTTTGGCGTGTAAACTACCGCCCAAATCCACGTCACGCTCGATATCGAGAATCTCACCCGTACCGATATTTGGTTGGATGACGGCAGTCAAGCGGGCGGGCATGCCAAACTCGCTATCGGCATAGCTGACCACTGTTAGCGCATTGACTTGTCCGACAGCGCTGCCTTGGGTTTGAATAAGCTGCTGACCGTTTTTTAGCTCATCCCAATAGAGGTCACGCAGGTATCCTGAACGCTCGCCCATATCATCGATGGCTTGTGTGACATGATAGGCATTAACAATGTTTTTTCCGCTTAAATGCGCGTGGCGGTTAGACTCATGCAATAGCTTGAATAATAAATCACTGTGCAAGCTTAAGCGGTCTTGGTCTTCTGCTTGTAAGCTTAAATGCTCAAGTAGGGCAGCTTGCGCACTACGATCAAACGGATAGAGATTGGCGTAGTCAATGATGTCAGCCATTTTTGCGACCAGTGCCAATTCGTGCTCACTGCTGCGAGGCACGTCATCGTGAAAGTCGGCGCGTACTTTAAATACCGCATCAAACTCAGGCTCAAGCTCTAACAGCTCATAATATAAGTCTGCTTCACCAAGCAAAATCACTTTAACATCAAGGTCAATAGGGGCAGGTGCTAACGATAAGCTGCCTGTTAAGGTCAGCATTTGTTCAAGGCTTGAGAGTTTGATTTTGCGTGATTGTAACGCCCGCTTGAGACCCTGCCAAGCATACGGATGCTCAAGTAAGTGACTCGCTTCTAATAGTAAATAACCACCATTAGCACGGTGTAGAGCACCCGCTCGAATCATACTGACATCAGTGGTGACCGTGCCCAATTGGGTGATTTGCTCGACATGACCCAACAAGTTCAAATGCGTTGGCAAGTCCTCAAAGATGACGGGTGCACCGTCGTCCGGCGTGTGGCTGACAATGACGTTGACCGCATAGCGACTTGGGGTTGTGGCCAAAACTGCTGTCACAAACTCTTCGTCATCGCCATTGACGATGCGCTCGACATGCGTCACCATGTCGGCAAATACGTATTTGAGATAATCAACGACCAGTGGATGACTGGCAAACTGCTCATACATAGGGGCAAATAAAGGTTGCAGTGCACGACGTGCAATATTGCGATGCAGGGCTTCTATTGCATCATTGGCTTCGTCCTCTAACTGCTCTAACGCGATGGTCAACTGACTTAAGCGTTTTTGCATATGGTTTTTTTGGACAAAGTTATTTAACTCCGCTTCGTATTCACTATTACCGTATTTAGTATTGTTTTCATTCCGCTCTGCATTAATAGGATCGTTATACTCGGTGCTAGAAATGCTCGCTTTGCTACTATTATCGCTCACGGATTTATTTTTATGGCTAGCAGATAATTTATCATCACCACCACTAGTTTCTGTCGCCAGCTGGCTTGGGTGGACAAACACTGCTTTATTATCAAAGGAGCGAAACGTCAACGCCAAATCATATTGTTTGCCTTCTGCATTGAGCACATCATAAGCCTGACTTTCTTTTTGATGTGTGTCATTTTTGATGGCTTCGATTTTGCTTTGATATTGGTCACTACGAAAGCGTTGGCTCAATCGTTTTTTGGCTTGTTGCCATAATTGATTGACTTGCTGCTGCAATAAGGAGGCTTGCCCCGCAGGTAGTCGCAGCGCTAGAGGAGTGCGTGGATCGGTGAAATTATGCACATATACCCAGTCGTCAGGTGTGGGTGCATCGGCGGCAATGCGCGTTAGCAAGCGGCTGATGACGGTGCGTTTGCCCAAGCCATTTTCACCAGCAGCAAACACATGATAGCCACTGGCTTTGATATCCAAAGCTGTTTGTAAGGCTTTTAGTGCACGCTGCTGACCAAAGCCAACGTCTAGATCTGGTGCCGTGCGAGTATCCGAGGGCAACTCATCAGGGTCGCTATAGCGTTTTAGTTGCTCAGCCGTGACAAGGCAGCGCTGCTTGATATCAATAAAGCATGGATGCGGTGCATTCGGTGTTGCTGATTTGGTGCTTTTTAATTCAATGATGGGTGTTGCCATATTATTAGCGTCTTTTTTATTAGCGTCTCTTGATAATTGAGAGATAGGGATGTGTGGCTGTTTGGTCATAGGTATAAATTATATCGTTTGTAGAAAGTGGCGTGGGTATTAAGTGTTATTAAGTGTTATTTAGTTTACTAATGAGTGCTAATACTTGGTTTTTTCTAGTTAATGTGCATCGTCAATAAAAACATCTTACAAGATAAAACGGTATAGTCAGCTCAAAATAAAATTGTTATGTTTAGGACAAACATCATAAAACAATTTGGATAAGTCGTTTTCCATCCAGCCTTGGCGTAGAAACTTCACCTGAGCCCATTTCTTCTCAATAGGGTTCAAATCAGGGCTGTACGGCGGCAGCCATAGAATACGATGACCGTGCCTGTTCAGTAGCTTTTGAATGCGTTTGCTCTTATGAAATCTGGCATTATCCATGACAATCACGCATTTGGTTTTAAGACTTGGGATTAGCTTGTGTTTGCACCAGTGATAGAAAACGATGCTGTTGATGTTTGTCTCAAAGTAATCTAGTGCAAACAGCATCTTTTCATATAGAGCACCGATAACGTTGGTTCGCTTTTTACCTTGCCAGTTGTAGCTATCGATACAAGGCTTACCAATCGGTGCATAGCCATAAGGACGAATAGTTTCAGCCTCAAAGCCACTTTCATCCATATAAACGATGGGATAGCCTTGCTGCGTAAAGCTATTAAGCTTACTGTGATATATCGCTCTTTTGATCGGACACGCTTTTGGATGCTTTAAGGTCTTTTTTGACTGATGCCTAGGCGCTTTAGGGCATGATGAATGCCTGTTTTACTACAGTTTAGACGACGTGCTCGCTCATACTGGTACTCGTCGGGATGTTCTTTGACATCATTAAGTAGCACATCATTTGGCATTTTATAGGGTTTGGTTTGCCTGGTTGTTTTACTATGAACACGCCGCCTCCAGTTTTGTATGGTGGTTGGGCTCAGATTATAAAACTCAGCTGCCTCGGCAAAGGTCATACCCTCGTCTAAGCTTTTTAGTACTTGTTTGCGAAAATCTAGCGAGTAAGTAATGGTCTTTATAATAACAATTGAATTTGATAATTAGTTTATAACATTTTTAAGTGGGATTGACTATATTTTAAATAAATCATTAAAAGCAGTTTTGTATCATTAGCAGGCTCTGTTAAAAACGCCTATATAAGCAATCATTCATCATCCATTTAAGGCGATTAAAGAACAATAACGCCTCAATATAGGCTCAGATAGTATAAGATGTCTCACATTGGCGCAATCTGCAACTATTCAATGGGCAGACTGCATGATAAAATAGACGGTTCACATGTCAAAACTGGATAACTCGTTGTATGTCAGACCTTACTAAAACATCTTCATCCTCTGCCAACACGGGCAATATCCGTATTGATCCGACTGGCTTTGTAAAGCTTGGCGCACAGTTGCCAGCGCTGGCGAATACCTTGGCACAAGCGATCAATGAGCTTAAGTTATTCTTGAGTGAGACGCAGCAGCGCACATTATTATTGTACTTAGACCAGCTTTTGTTGTGGAATAAAGCGTATAATCTGACCGCCATCACTGATCCAGAAGAGGCTTTGATCAAACATATAATTGATTGTTTGGCTATTATAACGCATTTACCGTCAGGGTCACTGTTAGATATTGGCACAGGAGCAGGGATGCCAGCGGTTATTATTGCGATTTGTCAGCCAGAGCGTCAATGCACCGCACTTGATAGTAATCAGAAAAAAATTCGTTTTATTAAGCAAATCAGCAGTGAGCTTGGCTTGAATAATATGCAGCCAATTGCTTCTCGTATCGAGGCGCATGAAGCCAGCTATGACGTTGTAACTTCTAGAGCTTTTGCCAGTTTGATCGATTTTGTCGAAGTGGCTCAGCCGCGCTTAGCAGATAACGGTTACCTATGCGCGATGAAAGGCAAAGCGCCAAGCGATGAAGAACTACAAGCGCTGGACAATGACTGGCATATTAAGACGATTAAGCTTAAAGTGCCTCGTTTACATGATAGTCGTCATTTAATTGAATTGTCCTATAAAAATGTCTAAGCTATGAACACCTTTTAAGTGATACGTGTCGGTGCCACATAGTTTTGTGGATATCTGAATGGCATAATATTCAAAATATAGTGATACAGATGGTGCTAATTATATAGAGATACTCGTATTGTTTACGCTTATGAGTATGATGCTATGCAAAGTTTAGCGAAAAATCGATTGTGTAAGCCAAAAGTAAAATAACAGTAATAGACCCTAATTAAATTGAGTGAGTGTATGGAAATCATAGCAATTGCGAATCAAAAAGGCGGCGTGGGCAAAACCACGACGGCAGTAAATTTGACCGCCAGCTTGGCTGCGAAGCGCAAGCATGTACTGCTGATTGACTTAGACCCACAGGGTAATGCGACCAGTGGTACAGGTGTCGATAAGAATGAATTAGCACTGACAATAGCGGACGTATTATTGGATGGGGTTTCGCTGTCTGATGCTATTGTTACCAGTCCGGCGGGGTTTGATGTGATCGGCGCCAATCGTGATTTGGCTGGCTTGGATATTACCTTGATGAATAAGACCGATAGCCATGAGCTGTTTAAGACAGCAATGGTGGCATTGGTCAATGATCAGCTAGCTGCTAAAAAACCTGCTTATGACTATGTGATTATAGACTGCGCACCCAGCTTGAATTTGCTGACGATTAATGCGTTAGTTGCTACAGACAGCGTTATTATTCCCATGCAGTGTGAATACTATGCATTAGAAGGATTGGCTGATTTGTCGCAGACAATAGAGCGTTTAACGGAATTGAATCCAAAGCTATATATCCGCGGTGTGGTGAGAACGTTATTTGATGCACGCAATACACTGGCTCGGGATGTGTCTGCCGAGCTTGAAGCGCACTTTGGCGATATTATGTATAAAACCCATATTCCAAGAAATATTCGCTTGGCAGAAGCGCCAGCACATGGTTTGCCAGTCATCGCTTATGAAAGATGGTCAAAAGGTGCGCGCGCTTATCAAAAATTGGCGGCTGAAGTCATGAAACAAAGTGACTAATATTTTTTTAGTGCCAACGATAGACTGTAAGCACAAGCGACCAAACAGATATCGAACATTGAATATCGTATTTATAAGTAATGAGTAAGCTGTATTAATAATTATTTGGCTTTTATTTTAGCGTTAGAGGATAGGTAATCATGGCGAAGAAAAGAGGGTTGGCTGCCAATCGAGGCTTAGATGCCTTATTGGGGTCAATCAAAAAAGAAAAGCAAATCACCGCCTCTGCCTTGCAAGACGACATGGCGGCGCGTGAGAGTACTTTGCCAGCTGAAACGCTAAACGCTGATAGATTAAATATTAGCACGCCTGCTCAATCTGATAGTAATGAGACCAGTGAAAAACCAACGGCCAAACCTATTGCCTCTGACACCACTGCCAGCAGTCGAACCACACGGTCGCCGCGCACGATAAATAAAGGTACGGTTAATAAGAGTCGTGTTAATGGAACGGATGCCAGTGCCTCTGAAGACCAGATCAGCTTGGTGCAAATAGATGTCACGCGTTTGCAAGCGGGTAAGTATCAGCCACGCCGTGATATGAGTGAAACGGCGCTTGCAGAGCTGGCGTCTTCGATTGAGCAGCATGGCGTTATGCAACCGATCGTTATCCGTCCGTTATTGGCCAATGAAGACAAGAGTGAAGCATTCGTTACCCATGAGATCATTGCTGGCGAGCGCCGCTGGCGAGCGGCAAAAATGGCAGGAAAATCTGTCATTCCAGCGATTGAACGTGCTTTATCTGATGAGCTTGCCATCGCACTGGCCTTGATTGAAAATATCCAGCGTGAAGACTTATCTGTGATTGAGCAGGCCGCTGCATTACAACGTTTTCATACTGAATTTGGTATGAGTCATGCGATGATTGCCGAAGTCGTTGGCAAGGCACGCACCACCGTATCAAACCTGCTGCGTCTCAATCAACTGCATGATACAGTCAAAGATCATTTGGCAAATAGCGCCCTAGATATGGGTCATGCGCGCACGCTTTTGGCATTATCCTCTGAGCAGCAGCCGATTATCGCGCAAAAAATTATCGACGGCGGTATGACGGTACGCGACGCTGAAAAGTTGGTTAAATCGATCTTGCAGCCTGCGCCTAAAGCCAATCGTGCTGAGCAAACGCAATCTCGTGAGGTTGAGCGCTTAACGCAAAGACTGACAGATATGTTAGGGGCTGAAGTCAAACTCAAACACAAAAAGATGGTCAGGGTAGTGTTGAGATATTTTTCCATAACCAAGATCAGTTAGCAGCTTTAATTAAGCACATAGAAGCACAGGCTTGATATCGCTAACGAGTTTGTCATGATGCTGTAAATTTGAGATATTTTGATAACCGCTATTCTTATAAAAATATAAAAGAGAGTCAGTATGTGGGAGTTGGTAAAAGCGGGTGGTTGGTTGATGACGCCTATCGTGGTGTGCTCAATATTGGCATTGGTTATCATCATCGAGCGTAGTCATACCTTACAGTTTAATAAAGTTGCCCCGAGTAGATTGCGCGAACAGCTAATCACACGCTTACGTGAGAATGGGGATATTGGTCGTACACAGTTGATGAATGTCAAAGAAAAAACACCTTTGGGAGATATTTTAGCGACAGGGCTGCTGTATCGTCAATATGGCTTAGATTCGATGACGATGCATATGCAAAACCGCGCTAGCGTACAAGTGCATCAGTTAGAAAAAAACATCAATATGCTTGGGACCATAGGAGCGATTGCGCCACTACTCGGTTTGTTAGGCACGGTGTTAGGCATTATTTCGTCGTTTTTGGCGATTACCGATGGCGCGATGCAAGACCCAACGATGCTTGCTGCTGGTGTGTCACAAGCGTTGATTACGACTGCTGCTGGTATGATCGTGGCTATTCCAGCACTGGTTGCCTATCGTTATTTTCAGCGCCGTATTATCGATATTAATGCCCAGTTTGAGACGCAAGCGGGGCTCATGATTCAAGAGTTGTATGATTATCATTTGCTGGAAAATACGTCTACTGCTGGTTTGAATGTGCCTGCACATCGTGCGCCATCGGCTGACGTTGTAGATAATGAATATGCAGTGGATGGGTTAAGCTCAAATAATGGTGTTGCGGTCACTTCTTAGTATTTATTTTTTAGCATTTATTTCTTAGTATTTGTGACTGTTCAACACGCTATAATAATCCATCAAGCACATGAGTATTCAGTAAATTAAAGAGAGTGATATGCGCTTTAGAAAACCGACTGTTGAGCCGCTCGAAATTAACTTGACCCCGATGATTGACTGCTTGTTGTTTTTGATTGTGTTTTTGCTGCTGGCAACATCGTTTAATCATTTTAGTCGTTTAAATATTATTCTTCCTGAAGCTGAAGGTGTCGCGCTGACAGAAGAGAAAAACAGTATCGAAGTGGCAGTACAAGAAGATGGCAGTTATCTGGTGAACGGTATTACGCTTGCCAGTAGTAATGAGGCAGAGTTGACCAGTATGCTACAACAAGAAGCTGGTAGTAATCGTGACATGCTATTTGTTATTGCTGCGGATGCCAATGCCACCCACCAATCGGTTGTGCGAGTGATGGACATTGCGGGTAAACTGGGATTTTTGAATCTTAATATCAGTACGGTCGTGCCACTTGGTCAGCCGTTACCGCAGTAGCCTATAGCTACTTAAGTAACATTGATAGATGCTCTTATAAAACTGTGATTTTAACGCAGTCCATTCATATTATGACCCCCAAATTGAGGCTTTTATGAGCCAAGCATATCAACCTGACTCTGCAAAAACTGCTGCTAAAAAATCAGCAGAGCCGTCAAACATACCTAAGCATAAGACCTTGCTGCGTTTGCTGAGTTATCTAAAACCATACTGGTGGGCATTAATGCTTACTGTGTTGGGCTTTGCGATTAATGCGGCGACAGAGATTTGGATTGCCAAATTACTTCAATACATCACCGATGCCATTAATCAGAACGATCAAAGCAAACAGGATTTATTTCCATTATTGATCATTGGTCTGTTTTTTGTCCGCGGTGTTGGTAGCTTTTTGGGTAATTATTATTCTGCTCTGGTCTCACGTAATTTGGTATATGAGCTGCGAGTGGAAGTCTTTAATAAATTGCTTCGTCTGCCAAGCTCTTTTTACTTAGCCAATCCTGCTGGTACCATTTCATCCAAGCTGATATTTGATGTTGAGCAAGTCACTGCTGCTAGTACAGACTCTATGAAGACGCTACTGCGTGATGGTCTGACAGTCGTCGCCTTGATAGGTTTCTTGCTTTATAGCAATTGGCGTTTGACGTTGATTTTATTCGTTGTGCTACCGCCAATATTGTGGCTTATTCGCATCGCCTCAAAGCGTTATCTAAAGTTGTCTAAGGGTATACAAGAGACGATGGGTGATGTCAGCCATATTACCAATGAAGTGATTGGTGGCTATCAGGTTGTCAAAAACTATGGCGGTCAAGCATACGAAGCCGCACGCTTCGATAAAACATCAAAAAGAACTTACGCCAAGGCATGAAGGTCGTGGTGACCAACAGTATCAATACGCCAGCAGTACAGCTGCTAATGGCTATAGCCATGTCAGTTGTGGTGTGGCTCGCACTACGCCCATCGGTGATAGACAATATCTCAGCGGGTGAGTTTATCTCATATATCGCCGCTGCAGGTTTGCTGAGCAAGCCGGTACGCTCATTGACTGATATCAATCAAAAACTGCAAAAAGGTATCGCGGCAGGTGAGTCTATTTTTGCCTTGTTAGATGAGCCAGAAGAAAAAGACACTGGTGTGCTTAGCCCTGCTTTGACGGGCGAAATCAAGCTGGATAATGTCAGTCTGATTTATCCTGACTCAACGGTCGCTTTGCGTGACTTTACGTTAGATGTAAGAGCGGGTGAGACGGTTGCATTGGTAGGGCGAAGTGGTGCTGGTAAGTCATCTTTAGTAAATTTACTGACGCGCACCTTATCGACCTCTTCTGGGCAAATTACCTTGGATGGTATACCGATTGAAGACATTAAGCTTGAGAGCTTACGGGCGCAGATTGCGATGGTCAATCAACAAGTCGTCCTGTTCAATACCACGGTATTTAACAATATTGCTTATGGTGGCTTAGCCAATAAAACCCAAGCTGAGGTTGAGCGCGCCGCAAAAGATGCCTTTGCTCATGATTTTATTATGAAAATGCCAAACGGCTATCAAAGTGAAATCGGTGCTGAAGGTTTGCAGCTGTCTGGCGGGCAGCGTCAGCGCTTATCGATTGCTCGTGCGCTATTAAAAGATGCGCCGATTTTAATTTTAGATGAAGCAACCAGTGCGTTAGACAATGAATCAGAGTATTACATTCAGCAAGCGCTTGATAATGTGATGAAAGATCGTACCACATTAGTCATTGCACATCGACTGACCACCATTGAATCAGCCGATCGTATCGCCGTGTTAGACAGCGGTCAAATCGTCGAGTTAGGCAGGCACGATGAGCTTATGCAATTGCAAGGTCATTATGCGCAAATGTATGAACGTGACTTTGAATAAAATTATTGGACTATTCTTTGAGCAGCTTTGACGTTCAAATCGTGCTAAGTTAAAGTTTAGCTGAATAGGTAAGTGGTCAATTATCATGAGTATTGAAACGACAGTGACGCGTGCCTGGCAACGTCAAGCCGCTTGGCTATGGCTATTGCTACCTATTAGTTGGTTGTACGGACTTATCACCACGCTGCGTCGTCAAGCTTATAAAGCTGGGCTGTTAGCAAGTTATCACGCGCCTGTTCCCGTTATGGTGATCGGCAATATTAGCGTGGGCGGTAGTGGCAAAACACCATTGATTATTGCCTTGGTTGATTATCTACAAGAACGGGGCATAAAGGTAGGGGTCATCAGCCGTGGTTACGGTGGCGATACCAGTCAAATGCCAGCTTTAGTCGATGCCGCCAGTTTGCCCAATGTGGTAGGGGATGAGCCTTGTTTGATTGTTAATATGACAAATGCGCCCATGGCAGTATGTCCCGATCGTAAGCAAGCAACTATGACCTTGTTAGCTGCCCATCCTGACTTGCAATTCATTATTGCCGACGATGGCTTGCAGCATTATGCACTGCAACGTGACATTGAATGGATTGTGGTCGATTCAGCACGGGGCTTTGGTAATCAACAGCTCTTGCCAACAGGGTTTTTACGTGAACCGATGTCGCGATTGCAGGGTGCAACTGTCATCTACCATGAGCCACTAACAACAGATTCAGTGGACAATAAAAAAGATAATAGCAATCTGTACCGAGCCCATCGTTTGACAATGCACTTAGAGGCGAATGCTCTGCAACTCTTATGGCAACCTACTTTATCTTATTCTCAAATTGATATGCCTAAAAAGGGTTGTAGAGTGCATGCGGTGAGCGGTATTGGTTATCCGCAGCGGTTTTTTGATACTTTAAGTTCGCTAGGCTTCGATGTCGTTGGACATCCTTATCCTGATCATTATGATTTTGAGTTGGCGGAATTATTGCAGTATACCGAATATCCAATCGTAGTCACCAGTAAAGATGCGGTAAAAATAAGAGCGTTGCTATCGAAAGCCACTACTGATAAAGCGCTGAATAATGAATATCAAACGCTGATAAACAGACTATGGGTACTGCCAGTAACCGCCAAACTCTCTGACAGCTGTTATGATAATCTGCAGCAACAGCTAAAAAAGCTAGGTATTGATATCGAAAACAATAACAATAACAATAACAATAACAATACCAAAGCAAATAATAGATGATGCTTTAAACCGTATAAAAATTGCTATAGGAAACCCCATGTCGTCAGTGATTATGCCCGCCAAAACTCATATTGTTATCCCTGCTCGTTTTAAGAGCACGCGGCTGCCTGGCAAGCCATTACTAGAGATACATGGTAAGCCGATGATTCTTTGGGTTGCTGAAAAGGCGCAAACAGCGCACTTCACGGATGATATGTGTATTGCCACAGATGATGACGATATTGCCAAGATATGCATAGATGCAGGGTTTGATGTGGTGATGACCAGTAGCGAGCATGCTTCAGGCACTGACCGTTTGGCAGAAGTTGCCGCCATCAAAGGATGGGCTGACTATGATATCGTGGTCAACATGCAAGGCGATGAACCGTTAGTGCCACCGTTATTATTGGAGCAGGTAAAGGCGCTTTTGGTCGCAGACAGTGATAGCGTGATGGCGACTTTATGTGAGCCTATCGACGACTATGAGACCTTTATGCGTCCATCAGTGGTCAAGGTTGTCAGTCAACACGCTAATGACTTGCAACGTGCGCTTTATTTTAGCCGAGCGCCCATTCCTTGTGATCGTGATGTCGTATTGTCCAATGATGATCATAGAAACCCACCAAAAAATGCTTATCGTCATTTAGGGTTATATGCTTATCGCGTCCGTTTATTACAGCAGTTTGTGCATTGGCCGCAAACGCCACTTGAGAGACTTGAGAGCCTAGAGCAGTTACGCGTTTTAGAAAATGGAGCGCAGATTACTATTGCAGTTGCCGTTTGTCATCTACCTGCAGGGGTCGATACCCAAGAAGATTTAGACCGCTTAAATGCCATGAGTTTGACTGAATTTCAGAGCCCCATTGGATAAATAGCCTAAGCAAAAATATTTCATCTAAAGCGTCATGAACACGCTATATCCTGAATAATCAAGCGAAGTTATAGGACGTTAGCTATGAGTGATAAGACGCAAAATACAGGCACAATGGATACTACAGACCACATTTATTTCGCCGCGTTATTGCCATGGCAGCAAAATCTATGGTCGCAATTGACCAAGCGAGTTTTGACATCACAGCAATCTTTGCCACATGCACTATTAGCTGCTGGTATGCAGGGTATGGGCAAGCGAGCTTTTGTATGGCGTTTGGTCGCTTGGCTATTATGCCGTGAGCGTGATAGCCATCCCACAGGGGCTTGCGGCGCGTGTGAAAGTTGCCAATGGCTAAGATCTGGCACGCATCCAAGCTTACAGGTATTGCCACTGATCAGTATGCCAATCAGTGCAGACAATGCTGATAATAAAGAGAAATTAAGTAACGCTGCAAAGGATAAAAAATCACCCAAAACAGCCAATAACAGTGCTCTTAAGATTAAAGTGGATGATATCCGTAACTTGCAGCCTTTTATCTATCAAGGTGGTCAAGGAATGCGTATCTGTGTGTTAAACCATGCAGAGCAAATGACGATTGCCGCGGCCAATGCGCTACTCAAAACTTTGGAAGAACCACAAGCTCAAGTCCATTTATTTTTGATCAGCGATACTCCAGCACAATTACTGCCCACCATTAAAAGTCGGGTGCAGCAGTTGCCATTACAGACCATTCAGCCTGTGATCGCCGTTGACTATGTGACACAGGCACTTGGCTCTACGGTCAATCGTGAAGCGGTCGGTACGGCTGCGATTGAGCAGCTTATCCAATTGGCAAATGGCGCACCTTTGGCAGCAATAGCCATGGCACAAGCGCCATGGTATAGCAAACGTGCGCTATGGTTGACGACGTGGCAAGCATTGCGTAGTGGTAAACGTAGTAGTGTGGCAGCCAGTGACTATTGGCAAAACCAACTGAGTATCACAGAATTTATTCAGCTTTCTGAGCTGATGCTACTTGATATGCGCCGTGTTTGCTTAGGGCTTAATGAGCTTCAAAAAGACGTCAATCTATCCGCTGCCTTAGAAAAGTATCCACCTGATAATAATGGCCTAGCACTTTTTTCTAGTAGCTTACAGCAGACAAAAATCGCTCTGCAACAAAATGTGCAAGAAAAATTTGCCTATGATAAGCTAATGCAAGAATTGGCTTGTTTATAAGAAAATCTGCCTCGATAGCAAATAAAAATACCAAACTTAATGAAGGAAGCTGACTATGGCCATGCCAGGACGCGGCGGGATATTAACCTGCCACATTGAAAATATCGAAATGTTATATGCCAGCTACTTGTCCTTTGTCAGTAATGGCGCATTATTTGTGCCATCCAATGACGCTCAGAAGCTAGGTAACGAGGTATTTATCGCCATCACTTTACCCAATTCTAGCGAGCGTTTGCCTATGAATGGCAAAGTAGTTTGGATTAACGCCAAAACGCAAGGTGGTCGACCGGCAGGTTTTGCGGTACAGATTGGAACTGATATTGCAGGTCAAAGAATTAAAAACGAAGTTGAGCGATTATTGGCGGGTAAAATAGATGGTTTGCAGTCCACGTATACCATGTAATTATTTATTGTACTTGTAATGGTTTTGATGAGTGTTAGACGACTATTATTGAACAAACAGTATAAAAAAAGCCACCTTATATATCGATAAGGTGGCTTTTTTTATGAGCATAAGACTAGGGCGTGTTTTCATTTTAAAAATAGTGATAAAAATTGCCGTCAAACAATGAAGGTAATGCAAATAATATCGAGATATCAATAAGCTGTTTGACTATCCTTGGCAAAATTTAGCCATTATTAAATAATTTGGAGGACAATCGATTGAATTGAGGGCACGGCCTAAGTAAAGCCACCATATCTTTTAATAGCGCGGTGGCACATACATATCATCTGGAATAGGCTCACGGTAGTATTCGTCATCACGTTTACGATCGGGTAATTCTACCTCATCACGTGGCACTTCCTTATAAGGAATTTGTTCGAGTAGATGAGCAATACAGTTTAGCCTTGCGCGTTTTTTATTGTTACCTTCAACCACCCACCAAGGTGCTTCAGGGATATGCGTTCGCTCAAACATGGTCTCTTTAGCCTTGGTATAGTCTTCCCAACGGCGGCGTGACTGTAAGTCCATGGCTGAGAGCTTCCATTGCTTGAGCGGGTCATGAATACGGCTCATAAAGCGTGAATGCTGCTCATCATCAGTGATCGAAAACCAGTACTTCACCAAGCGAATACCTGAGCGGACTAGCATGCGTTCAAACTCAGGCACCGACTGAAAAAATTCTTCATACTGTGCATCGGTACAAAAACCCATCACACGCTCAACCCCCACACGGTTATACCAACTGCGGTCAAACAGCACAATCTCACCAGCAGCAGGCAAATGGGCGACATAACGCTGAAAATACCATTGTGATTGCTCACGTTCTGTCGGTGCAGGTAGAGCAGCCACTCGACACACACGAGGGTTTAAGCGCTGCGTGATAAGCTTGATAGCGCCACCTTTACCCGCCGAGTCACGACCCTCAAATATGACGACGATACGCTCACCGCGATCAACGACCCAGTCTTGCAACTTAATAAGCTCGCGCTGTAGCCTTACCAACTCTTGAAAGTACATACGCCGATCAAGTCTTTCTTGCTCACTCATTTCGCGCCCATCAAAACGAAAGTCACGCACATAATCATCTATCTCATTTTCTAGCTCTTCATCATAAGTATCGATGAGGTCTTCGTGCATCTTACGACGCAACTGATCATTAAAAACCTCCTTATCCATACGCTCGATAAAACTGTGTTGCTCAGGTGAGCTAAGTTCCTGACGCTCTTGTGGCGTGAGGGATTTGGGATTGATGGACGAAGGTATCTTACCCATAAAAAACTCCTAATCAGTGTTGTTATGATTTTTATTGGTTATGCTCTTACTTTAGCATAACTACCGATAGAGCTATGCGTTGGCTACGTTTCATTATTGTGTTGTTAGTAAGACTTTGACTAATATCCAGTTTTGAGTAGTGAATGGGCATAAAAAAGCACCCTCTAATCCATCGATTAAAGAGTGCTTTAAAGTATTCGTGCTAACTATTGACTGATAATACCAATCAAATAATAGCAGTCAAAGAGTTATTTCTCTAAAATACAAGTCACGCCCTGACCACCAGCTGCACAGATAGAGATTAGTGCACGACCTGAGCCTTTTTGATCCAATAGCTTCGCTGCAGTGGCTAGGATACGACCACCCGTTGCGGCAAATGGATGACCCGCAGCTAACGACGAGCCATTCACGTTTAGCTTGCTACGATCGATAGAGCCTAGTGGTGCATCTAGTCCTAGACGCTCTTCACAGAATTTTTCATCTTCCCAAGCAGCTAGTGTTGATAACACTTGTGATGCAAAGGCTTCATGGATTTCATAAAAATCGAAATCTTGTAGTGTTAGACCTGCACGCTCAAGCATACGCGGTACGGCATAAGCAGGTGCCATTAATAGGCCTTCTGTGGTGCCAGATTTACCAATGAAATCAACGGCGGCCGTTTCTTGATGAACGATATATGCCAATGGCTTAAGACCACGCTCTTTTGCCCACTCATCGGTTCCTAATAGGACACAAGAGGCACCATCCGTTAACGGTGTAGAGTTGGCTGCTGTCATCGTTGGGTTGGCGTTCTTTTTACCAAACACAGGCTTTAATTTAGCCAGTTTTTCCAAAGTAGTATCAGGGCGCAAGTTGTTATCGCGCGTCAGACCTTTGTATGGAGTGATTAGGTCGTCAAAGAATCCTTCATCATAAGCGCGCGCTAGGTTTTGATGACTGTTAAAAGCAAGCTCATCTTGTGCTTCGCGGCTGATATTCCACTCAAGAGTGGTAATGGCTTGATGGTCGCCCATTGATAGACCGGTGCGTGGTTCACCGTTTTGTGGCGAATCGATTAAGTCTTTTGGATTTAGACCCATTAGTGCTTTTAGGCGTTGTTTGTTGTCTTTAGCCGCACCCAGTTTGATCAGTACTTTACGTAGACCATCACCAATCGCTATCGGTGCATCAGAGGTCGTGTCTACGCCGCCAGTAATTGCTGAATCTATAAGACCCAGTGCGATTTTATTGGCAGAAGCAAAAGTCGCTTGCAAGCCAGTACCGCAAGCTTGTGAGATATCGTAAGTTGGCGTATGTGGGTTGAGCGCTGTGTTAAGCGTGGCTTCGCGAGTTAGGTTGATGTCACGGCTTAGTTTCATGACGGCACCAGACACCACTTCACCCAACACTTCGTCTTGTAGATTATAGCGTTCAATCAAGCCATCTAATGCAGCTGTCAACATGTCGGTGTTGCTAACGTCAGCGTATGAACCGTTCGAGCGTGCAAATGGAATACGGTTGCCACCTAAGATAGCCACTCGATTTTGACCAGCAACGGCTTTGGTTTTGCTGGTTTTTTTGGCAGCAGACGCTGGCTTTTTCGTAGTAGAAGCTGGTGATTTATCATTCGCTTCTGTGGTGCTAGAAGACTCTCTATTACTAGAAGACTCTTTATTAGACGTGTCTGTTGCTGTCGTGCTTTTAGCTTTTTTAACAGCCGTTTCTGTTTTGCCGTTTTCTGATTTATTATCAGTAGATTTTGACGCACTGGCTTTTACCACTGTGCTTTCAACAACAGGGCTATCAGGGTGATTGTTTTTATTACTCATAATATTATCCTTAAAAAATATGGGCAGAAGAAAAGAGGGTAACAATAGTAAAACTAATAATAATAAAAGTGATTACATTAAAAAATTCAATAATCGAAAATAAACAAGAAGCAAATATTATCACTTATTACGCAGCATAACTGTTTATGATAAGACGTTTTTACGACCTTACTGTATATCTTTGGCAAACTATGTGACGCTTATCTAAGGTCGGTATCAGCTTTGAAAGACATCAATATGACTTTCGTAGACTGGCTAGTATCGATTATTGGCATTGCATAACGATAGATTTGATAATATATTGTTATCGATAATTGCATTTGCTATAACTTATAGGTCTGATTTTAGCACAATGTGGTGATTTTTAAATCCAGAAAAAGTGACCGTCTTGTATACTGAGTTGTTTACAGATTGTTGTAGACATTATCGGTTTTTGGACTTGTTTAAGATGGCAGTGTATAGTTAGGCCAGCTTTAGACTCATTTACTAAATATCAATAATTATGAGGTTATTGAGTCTATATAATAGGCACATTACATTTATTACTATTATTCTAACCGTTCGTTATAGGGATTATATTATGTCAGACCGTTATGGTGATTTTGTTCAGTCTTCTATTGGCAAAAAAGTGGCCAAAAATTTGGGTTTACCGTTACCTGTTACTCTTGATCGCTTCGAAAGCGGTGAGCCTTTAGTACGTGGTAGCGTATTGGTTGGTCGTGCTAATGGCGACGATAAAAGCGTCAGTGAGTCTGTTGCGCGAATTTTGTCAGACGTACATGCTGATGTTTATGTAAACAGCAGTGATGATATCAAAGATGCCCTTGCTGATGCAGGCGTCGAAGCAAAAGCCAATACGGGCGGCGATGATAAATTTAAAGTTTTGTTGTTTGATGCCAGCAATATTAGCAATGCCGATCAATTAAAAGAAGTGTATGAGTTCTTCCATACTGTCGCTCGTCGTGTAGAAAAATCTGGTCGCGTCATTATTATTGGTCGCCCACCAGAAAATATCACTGATATTGATACAGCTTTGGCTCAGCGTGCGCTTGAAGGCTTTGTGAAGTCTGTCGGTAAAGAGTTCAAACGCGGTATTACGGCACAGCTTATTTATGTAGAAGACGGCGCAGAGCAAAACCTAGATTCGACTTTACGCTTTTTCACCTCTGCTCGTTCAGCTTATGTCTCAGGACAAGTCGTACGCGTTAGTAAAGGTAGCAATGTTGATGTCGATTGGACACAGCCTCTTGGCGGTAAAACCATGCTGGTGACTGGAGCAAGCCGCGGTATTGGTGAAGCAATTGCTCGTGTATTGGCTCGCGAAGGCGCTCACGTTATCTGCCTTGATGTACCGCAGCAGCAAGCAGACCTACAAAAAGTCGCTAGCGAAATTAGTGGCTCAGTATTGACCGTCGACATCACCAGTGATGACGCTGGCAAACAAATCGCCGAAGCTGCACAAAAGCGTGGCGGATTAGATTCAATCATCCATAATGCTGGCGTCACTCGTGATAAGACATTGGCAAACATGGACGAGAAAAAGTGGGACATGGTTATTAATATTAACCTAGGTAGTATTGCTAGGCTGAACCGCTATTTGCTAGACAACGACGTATTAAAAGACAATGCACGTATCGTTTGTGTGTCATCGATTTCAGGTATCGCTGGCAACTTGGGTCAAACCAACTATGCCACCTCTAAAGCAGGGGTGATTGGTTTGGTGAATGCCACTGCTAAGCAGTTAGAAGACAACGCCAAAGGCATGACGATCAACGCTGTTGCTCCAGGGTTTATTGAAACGCAAATGACCGAAGCCATTCCATTTGCTATTCGTGAAGCGGGTCGCCGTATGAACTCTATGAGCCAAGGCGGCTTGCCAGTAGACGTGGCTGAGACCATCGCATGGTTTGCATCACCTGCTTCTGGTGGCTTAAATGGCAACATCGTTCGCGTTTGTGGTCAAAGCTTATTGGGTGCTTAATATCACTTTATAAGTAAGTGTCAATTATAAGTAAGTATAAATGATGATTTAGCTATTGATAAATAGCTGATATTAATCAGTATTTTCAATTCTCCTCACATATGCTTACGAAAAAATTGCTCATAAATCGTAATAAAGCTGCCCAAGGGTGGCTTTTTTATGTTAAAAACACAGAGAACCAGTAGCCAAATTGTTTTTTGCTGTGAGAGTTGCTTACATTGTCTAAAACCACGCCTATGAATTGTGCCTAATTTAGGCATAATACTGGTGGCATTGCTCAATGATAAGCTGTAACCAATAATGTCATAGCATCTTTAGATACACCAAGAAAACTTGCTCAAGCCCCACTTAGGATTTATTATGTCAGACAAACATTATGATGCGTTGCCGAAAGCGCATACGACCTATGCCAATATCGTTAAAAGTTTATTGCCTATTGGTAATAACGGCAAAATCAGTAAAGACCAATTGCCGCAAGCGACTTACTATGTGGACGATTTGCACATTGACCAAAGTAACTTAAACGATTATCGTAAAATTTGTGGTTTTGCAGATAATGGCAAAGTACCCATTACTTACTTCTCAGTGCTGTCTCAAACGCTGCAGATGAATATGATGGTTAAAGAGCCATTTCCATTTGCTATGTTGGGTCTAGTGCACGTCGATAATAGTGTGACTCAGTATCGTCCTATCGGTGAGCGTGAAACGGTTGCTATGTCAGTCACCTTTGATAATTTGCGTGACCATGCTCAGGGTCAGCAGTTTGATTTTGTGACGACGGTCAAGTCAGAAGATAAGGTAATTTGGGAAGGTACTTCGACGTATCTGTCACGCAGCAAAAAACCAATCAGCAGTAAAGACAAAAAAAGCACTCCACGTCCAATAACGGTCAAGCCATCAGTCAACCCAGAAGGCGTGCATAGTATCTTTGAAGTGCCAGAAGATATCGGTCGTCGTTATGCTTTTGTTTCAGGTGACTTTAACCTCATTCATCTCCATCCATTATCTGCGCGTGCGTTTGGCTTTCCTAAAGCGATTGCTCACGGCATGTGGTCAAAGGCCAAATGCCTTGCTATGATGGACGAGTTGCCGGATGCTTGTACGGTTAATGTGTCATTTAAACTGCCTATCTTTTTGCCAGCCGAAGTAGAGCTTATCGCTGATCCAGTGGCTGCACTTGAAGACACAGACGATACCTGTGAGTTTGGCTTATTTAGCTCTAAAAATGACAAGCCGCATTTGGCAGGTACGGTTAAATTACAGAGTGGCAATGAGTAAAAGCCAGTAGAACGACTGTCATTTAACTAAAAAATATCTCAATATGGTCGATTCATGATAGAAAAGTGATAGCGTTAACCTCGCTTGAAGTATTGCTTATACATCGACACGCGGTTGCTTTGTACTTATTTTAACTGGAATTGACTATAGTAAATATAACGAAAAAATTTATAATTATGACTTCACATACCGCCGTACCAAACTCAGATCAACTAAATCATTCAGTAGCTATTGACACAGTATCGAATGCTGGCAATAACGTTTTAGACAATGGCATTGATCTTAGTACTATTCTTGAGCCTTATTTTCGTCCTGATTACACTACCATTGTATGCGGTGCACTCGATGACGAAAAAGTGGTTGCCTTAGCGAAAGCTGGGGTTGAGTCAGTGATTAACTTACAGCCAGATGATGAATTGAGCTTTGATGAAGCCGCAGCGGTCGAGCGAGCTGGCATGCACTATGAGCATCTGCCTATTAACGGTGCTGCAGACTTAAAGCAGCTCAATATATTGGCATTTGATAATATATTGCGCCAACATCATGGCAAAAAAACGGCAGTGCATTGTGG
Source organism: Psychrobacter cibarius (assembly GCF_904845955.1). GTDB lineage: Bacteria > Pseudomonadota > Gammaproteobacteria > Pseudomonadales > Moraxellaceae > Psychrobacter > Psychrobacter cibarius_B. The sequence continues at coordinate 532,480 of NZ_CAJGYX010000001.1, read as the reverse complement.
CTCAGGCAATAGAGTGGGTGCCGCAATGGCGCTACGCGCAGGATGGTTACGTGGACGTAAAATGGACACCGCTATGGAACGTGGGCGCAGTCATGGCTTAAGGAAGCTTGAGCAAGAAGTTCATAATCGTCTGTTGGTACCGCGCTAAGACATAAAGATGACAACGTATTATTAAGCAGCATTGCATGACAGAGAGGCGACCACTAGGTTGCCTTTTTTATTAAGGCGCGTTGTTATTTTAAAAATGAGGACACGCCCTAAGCAAACGAAAAAATAACTTGCTAATATTGAGGTATTGAACAGTTACGCCTTAGCAAATAATGTATTTTTTATCATATGAACACTTAATATTAAGGGCTAAATAGTTTTTTACCGTTTAGCTGTTTTATAGAAATGGAGCAGGGTAGCCATGATCGACAATAATAATAAAACCACGCAGATTTTTGATCATCAGATAAATATAACGTTGCAACAACGTTTGCAGCAAATACTCATCGATTTACAGCTTGATGATGCACCAGCAGGGGGTGCCGTGGTTGTCTATCAGGCAGGAGAATGCATTGCACAGGCGAGTGTGGGGATGGCACTTCCAGAGATGTCGTGGCAGCCTGATACTTTGGCGATTAACTTTTCGACGGGTAAAGGTATATTGGCGACGCTTGTACATATATTGGTTTCGCAGCAGATGCTTGATTATGACCAACCTATTGCCCATTATTGGCCCGCATTTTCTGCACAGAATAAAGGGAATATTACATTACGTAGCGTGATGTCACATCAAGCCAACTTGTTCTCAATTCAGAGTATCGATGTGGATAGCGAAGCTTTGCTTGATTGGGATCAAATGCTCAATAAAGTTGCCGCGATGCCAATCACAGCACCAGACCATGGCGAGCTATATGACAGCGTTTATAGTGCTCTGGTCTATGGTTGGGTATTGGGCGGTCTGATAGAAGCCGTTACTGAAATGTCTTTAGCTGAGGCATTGCGCTATTATCTCACTGAGCCTTTAGGTATTGCCGATAGTTGCTATTTTGGTGTACCAGAGAATAAAGTCAACCAAGTAGCAAGACTCGCCAAAGACTTCGAAGCATCAAATGAGGCTGGCTCACAACTGCGTCATAAACGTCATAAACCAACGCTAAAAGCCGATACACAAAGTACTTTACGTACTTATGCTAGTCTGCCTAGCTACACTTGTTGGCAGCAGCAAGCTTTAATGGATGGCAAAGCGGCAGACCTAAGTTCAGATGATGAGCAAAACGCTTTACCGATACTAGACACGGCTCATATTAATCGTTTGTACTTCAATACCAGTCAGCTTAATCTAAAAAATTATAAGGCGGCACTCATACCTGCTGGCAAACAAGCAATCGATTATCACAGTCGTGAGACACTACAGGCCATTATTCCAGCAGCAAATGGTGTCGCTTCAGCTCAGGCATTGGCCACCATCTATACCATGTTAGCCAACGGCGGAACATGGCAAGGACACACGTTTATTAATAGCGCCACTTTTGAGCAACTATCCAAACCGCAAGTCACAGGGCTAGATGCTGTTATGCCAGCAAACATGGATTGGCGCTTGGGTTATCATCGGTTATTTAGTCTTTGTCAGCATACAGACAGTGAAGAAGTTGATGTAAACAAGCAAGGATTTGGGCATATGGGCTATAACGGTTCAGTGGCTTGGTGTGACCCAGAGCGTCAGTTGTCATTTGCCTTTATCCATAATTTTGACACCACGATGCTGAATGATGTCCGTCAGTTTGCACTAACGGAAGCGGTACTTAACTTAGTCGATTCAGAGCTTTCAAAGCGCTAAATAGCTCTATCGATAAGGTTAATGTGATTTATTCGGCGTCATTTTCAGCAATTTTGTGGCGCTAAGACCATGGATAAAAATTGACGCCAAAATGACAATCGAACAGACGACCCATAGCTTAAGCGCATCTTCATCACCGAAAAAACCTTGGTTGAGCGCATAAGATAAATAATATAGCGTACCAATACCACGGATGCCCAAAGCAGAGATGGCATACTTTTCAGTGTGTGCCATGTTTAGTCCTGATAAAGCAATAAACCCACCAATGGGACGTATCAACGAGAGGAAGGTGAAGCTGACGATGTAAACACGCCATGTCAGCTCAACGCCCGATTGCAATCCTTGACCAAGAAACATGCCGAAAGTGACCAGCACTAAAGACATGAGTAAGCCTTCTGATTGTTCTGCAAAATCATGGAGCTTGTGGTGATAGCTGTGCTCATGCTCTGAGCGGCGAAAGGCAAATGCCGCGATAAATACGGCGATAAACCCATAACTATGTACAAATTCGGCAAGTCCATAAGCTACTAACGTTAGCGCAATGACCACATAGCCTTGAGAAATAGTGGTATTTTGGCTGTATTTTGAAAATACCAGCTTGGCCATAATTTTACCAACGACAATCCCCACCACCAGCCCAGCACCAATTTTCCATAAGACATCATGAGTGAACCATGACCAGAGCATCTCGAGGGTAAAGGTATTGCCTTGGCTAAAAGCTTCTGCTATTTTTATGGCCAAATAAACAAATGGGAAAGCCAGTCCGTCATTCAATCCTGCTTCTGAGGTCAAGGTAAAGCGAGGTGTGTCTTCGCGACCTGTATTGGGTGGCCCTACTTGAATACTAGAAGCTAAGACGGGATCGGTTGGAGCCAGTACTGCGCCCAGCAATATAGCAGCTCCCAGACTGAGACCAAATGCATAGTAGCCGAGTACCGCCATCGCAAAGATGCCAATCGGCATGGTAATAAGCAACAGACGTACGGTCGGTCGCCACAATTGCCAAGACAGCTTCGTATCAATTTTAATACCAGCACCAACCAAGGATACAAGTACCACAATTTCGGTTAATTTTTCGATAATTAAGCCGTTATTCATAGGGTCTAAAAATGATAAGGTCGTCCACCAGTACCCCATCAGCAGCCCAAAGCTAACCTGCAACATAGGCAAAGAGATAGGCGTGCGCTTAAATATAATGGGGAACAACGCCCCCAGTAAAAAAGCGATACCGCAGACCAATAAAAATAAATTGTAGTTTTCAATCATAAGGTAGGTGCACGCTGTTATGTTTATCTTAAAAAGTTAGAGTGAGGCCATATTTACTAGTCCATTATAATGACGCTAAAAAATAATGATTACCGCAAAAAATCGTTATCAAAACGACATATGCGTTGTTTTTTGGTGAAAAAAAAGCCTGCATAGCGCAGGCTTAATAGATTTTTACCAATATACTTTAACGATTAATAGTTTAAGGCTTAGCGCTCAACTTGACTCACGTCACGTACCGCACCGGTATCGGCACTGGTAGTCATGGCAGCATAGGCACGTAGCGCAGGGGTCACATAACGGTCACGGCTTACAGGCTTCCACGCATCGCGGCCACGAGCTTCCATCGCTTCGCGGCGAGTGGCCAAATCGGCATCACTGACTTGCATGTTAATCGTACGATTAGGAATATCAATATGGATGGTATCGCCTTCTTCTACTAGACCAATGGCGCCGCCTTCTGCTGCTTCTGGGCTGGCATGACCGATTGATAGGCCTGAGGTACCACCAGAGAAACGACCATCGGTGAGTAGCGCACATTCTTTACCCAAGCCTTTAGACTTGAGGTAAGTCGTTGGATAGAGCATCTCTTGCATACCAGGGCCGCCTTTAGGGCCTTCGTAGCGGATGATAACCACATCACCTGCCACGATCTCGTCAGCCAATACCGCAGCGACAGCATCATCTTGTGACTCAAATAGACGAGCACGACCAGTAAATACTAGGATGCTGTCATCCACACCTGCGGTTTTAACCACGCAGCCACGCTCAGCGATATTGCCATACAATACGGCCAAACCACCATCTGTAGAATAAGCATGTTGGGCACTACGGATACAACCTGACTCGCGATTGACGTCGAGGTTTGACCATTCTTTTGATTGTGAAAATGCCTCAGTGGTACGTATGCCACCCGGTGCTGCAAGGAAGCGTGCGCGAGCCTCTTGATTATCAGGATTCATGATATCCCACTTATCAATCGCGGCTTTCATCGTTGGACTATGGATGGTTGGCACATCAGTTTTGAGTAAGCCTGCACGATCAAGCTCGGCCAATAACGCAAAGACACCGCCAGCACGATGCACATCTTCCATGTGGTATTTCTGCGAGGCAGGGGCGACTTTTGCAAGGCAAGGTACACCGCGACTTAGACGATCGATATCTGACATTTTGAAATCGACTTCTGCTTCGTTAGCAGCCGCTAACAGATGCAAAATAGTATTGGTTGAGCCACCCATCGCGATATCTAAGGTCATCGCGTTTTCAAAAGCTGCTTTGCTAGCGATGGAGCGTGGCAATACTGAATCATCATCTTGCTCATAGCGACGTTTGGCAAGTGAGACAATGGTGCGTCCTGCTTCTAAAAACAACTCGCGGCGTAGCGAATGAGTTGCCAGTAGCGAGCCATTACCTGGTAATGCCAAGCCCAAAGCTTCGGTTAAGCAGTTCATTGAGTTGGCCGTAAACATACCAGAGCACGAACCACAAGTTGGGCAGGCAGAGGCTTCAATAGCGGCGACATCTTCATCACTAATGCTGTCATCAGCGGCATCCATCATCGCATCAACGAGGTCAAGTTTGCGAATCGCACTACTGTCACTACCATCGGTATTATGGCTCTTACCAACTGTGCTGGCTAAAATCTTGCCCGCTTCCATTGGGCCACCTGAAATAAACACTACAGGGATATTCAGGCGCATAGCAGCCATTAACATACCCGGCGTGATTTTATCGCAGTTGGAGATACAAACTAAGGCATCTGCGCAATGGGCATTGACCATATACTCGACCGAGTCGGCAATCAAATCGCGACTTGGCAGTGAGTACAACATACCGCTATGACCCATGGCAATACCATCATCGACCGCAATGGTATTGAACTCTTTAGCCACGCCGCCTGCTTGTTCAATTTCACGTGCGACCAGTTGCCCCAAGTCTTTTAGATGCACATGGCCGGGAACGAACTGGGTAAACGAGTTGGCAATCGCAATGATTGGTTTACCAAAGTCGCCATCAGTCATGCCAGTCGCACGCCATAATGCGCGCGCGCCTGCCATATTACGGCCGCCAGTAGAGGTTTTTGAGCGATAATCCATGTGATGTTCCTTACAAATAGGCGAGGTTTGTGAAAATGTGCACCCTCAATTTTAATATTGATAGTGTGCTTTTTATAAAATGCGAGGACTAGTGAATAATACTAGGTCGTTACCATACCATTAGATATGAGTCACTGAAAACTATTCATTGATAATGCCAAGTCAATAGTAGTCATAACATCGTAAGTATTTGGAAGATAAGGTGTTATTCGACGCGCTCTACTATCGCCGCCTCAAACCAAGGTAGCTCTGTTTTGTCCGCTTCCAATTTAGCGATAACCACTAACGCATGAGTCGCTGGCAAGCAGTGATAATCAGCGTTTGCTTCAATACGAAGTAGTTGCTCATTACCTTCAGCTTGTTCATCTATACTGATTAAGGTTTGCTTATTATTTTTGTAGAGTACATCGATACGACCAAAAAACTGCCAATCTTTAAAAGCGGCTGTAATGGCGTCTGCTTCATTCTGGGTATAAAGTTGTTGGGTGTCTTTGCCCGTATTGGTCCAATGCAAGCGTACGGCTAACTGCAACGCTTCGCTAAAAACTACCAATGACCCCACGATTTTGACATGCCAAGGGCTTGTGATTAGTGCTTCGTTAATACCAATCAGCTTGGCTGCTTCATGAGCGCTCATGGGCGTATTGAACTGTGACAGGAGGGCAGGTGTGAGCGGATTTGCTTGCTTAATCGCATCATTTAAACTGTCGTAATGATATAAGAACGGTAGTGGTAAATCCTGTGTGACCGTCTTTTTAGTGATTTTGCAATTGTGTATCTTCCAACCAATCGTCTTGTCGCTTAGTGCTTCGGCCAGAATGAGCGCGTTAGGCTCAATGCTTTGAGTGGAGGCTTGAGTCTCATTTTCAGTTTCAGCGCTGCTTGGTTGTTTTTCATTATTGAATACAGAGCCAGCTGTGACAGACGTTTGCGCTGCTTGAGCAGGTTCTGTATAAATGTTACTCATATTTGATTGAGTCGGCAAAATAGACGAATCCATAAACGTAGCGTTGTTAAAGTAGAGGGTTAATATAACATTTAAAGCGCCTGACTCGCCAACCAAATTAGTGAGCTACCGCGATTAGCTTATGTATTGCTAATTTTTAATAACGAGTGCTATAGCAACTTGTGCTTAAACGACATTTCGTCCACTATATTACAGGCTATTCCATCCCTTCTAAAAGCTGTCGAGCAACCAATAATCAAACAAGTAAAGGAAAAAATAATGACCCAAGCCAATGAGCAAGCCGCGTATGACGATAACAATATCTTTGCCAAAATGCTAAACGGTGACATCCCATATCACAAAGTTTATGAAGATGATAAAACCCTTGCCTTTATGGATATCATGCCACAAGCAGAGGGGCATGTGCTGGTGATTCCTAAGCAAAAAGCCGTTGATTTGGCGGATCTTGAACCAGAGTATGCCGCCGCGGTGTTAATGACCGCTAAAAAAGTCATGCAAGCACAGCGTCAAGTATTTGCGCGTGAAGGGATTATTCAGATGCAATTAAATGGTAGCGAGGCGGGTCAAACCGTTTTTCATTATCACGTGCATCTCATTCCATCGAGTATTCATGAGCTCGGTCGACATGCAGTGACCCAAGCTGATCACACAGAACTGGCTGAAACGGCAAAGCAACTTGCTGCTGCCATTACTGTTTAATAATAAAAAAACGAGATGGCTGTCGAATTAACAAGCAAAACGTAAATTGTTCCAGAACAAAATAAAAAGGTCGCTAACAAGCGGCCTTTTTTATTACTTGGTAATAGTCATGTAAAAATCGTTAAAGTCATGTTACAAGTTGGGCGCTTGTCTGGGGTTTTCCAACATAGTGTGATAAAAATTGTATTTGTTTAATAATAACTGATGCATTTTCGCCTTTGTGAGTAACTTTTTAAAAAAAGCACTGCTCCTTCTGATTATTAATCTTGATATCGAAGATTATTTTTCATTGCTACTTTTTGGGGATATCACTTTCTATGAGTAAACTACCTCGCTCCACTATTTTGTTACCGGTTTTTGTACCGGCAGCAGCGATTATGCTGTTATTGGTGATCGGCACAGCCATCAACCCTGACGCTGCTGGCGAGCTGTTCAGCAAAGTTTTGGCATTTACCACCGACACTTTCGGCTGGTTTTATATGTTGGCAGTCGCCATATTTTTGATGTTTATCATCGCCTTGGCATTTTCGCCTTATGGCAGTATTAAATTGGGCCCTGACCATGCGGAGGCTGAGTATAAGTTTCTGGAATGGTTCGCCATGCTATTCTCCGCAGGCTACGGCATAGCCTTGCTGTTTTATGGCGTAGCAGAGCCCGTATTACATTTTGCCAGTCCGCCACTTTCCACGCCGCAGACGATTGAAGCTGCTAAAGAAGCCATGCAAATTGCCTATTTCCATTGGGGTTTCCATATTTGGGCGATTTATGGCGTAGTAGGTTTGTCGCTGGCGTATTTCTCTTTTCGTCATGGCTTGCCATTGTCGGTACGCTCAACGTTATATCCATTAATCGGTGACAAAATCTATGGCCCTATCGGACATACTGTTGATGTGTTTGCGATCGTGGGTACGATGTTCGGTATCGCCACCAGCTTGGGTCTGTCGGTGGCGCAAATTAACGCGGGTCTAAATTATTTGCTACCAGAGATGGTGCCAGTTAATACGACGGTGCAGGTTATCATCATTGCTTTAGTAACAGCAGCTGCCTTGGTATCCGTGCTGGCAGGTATGGACAAAGGCGTCAAGCGCTTGTCTATCTTAAACATGGTATTGGCAACGGCACTCATGTTATTTGTCTTTATCGTTGGTCCGTCGATCTTTATTCTAAATGCTTTTATGGAAAACACGGGCAGCTATCTGGGCAATATTGTTGAGCGTACTTTTAGCTTGCAAGCCTATCAATCAAGTGATTGGATCGGTAGTTGGACACTATTTATTTTTGCATGGACGATTGCTTGGGCGCCTTTTGTGGGTCTGTTTATTGCCAAAATCAGTCGCGGTCGCACCATTCGTGAGTTTGTATTGGGCGTCATGTTAGTGCCAACGCTATTTACCTTCTTTTGGTTTTCGGTGTTTGGCGATACGGCACTGCATATGATTATGGTTGATGGTTACGACGCGCTGATTAGCGAAGTGCAAAACAACCAAGCGATTGCGTTATTTAAATTGCTAGAGAATTTACCATTTACGCAGATTGTCTCATCATTGACAGTACTGTTAATTATTACTTTTTTTGTGACGTCATCGGATTCAGGGTCATTAGTGATTGATTCGCTCGCCGCAGGTGGACGTAGTGATACGCCTTGGTGGCAGCGCTCGTTTTGGGTGGTAACCGAGGGGGCGGTCGCGGCGGTTCTACTTATCGCAGGCGGTCTAAGTGCACTACAAACAGCAGCTATCGTTAGTGCTTTACCGTTTGCAATCATTATATTGATTTCGACATTTGGTATGTGGCGCGCACTACGTATTGAAGGACATCGCAATCAAAGCCTAGCCAATGACAATCATTTGCCGCCGCATCTACTTAAGCTTGACGCATGGCGTGATCGTATTGACTATATCACCAATCAACCAACGCGCGAAAAAGTGCTGGGTTATATCAAAGGTACGGTTTTATCATCGATGCATGAGGTGGCAGAGAAGTTTGCCGAAACAGGCTGGTTGCCTGATGTAAATTATGATGAGGTCAATAACCGTGCTGTATTGGAATTAAGACGCGGTGATAACGTTGAATTCTGGTATGAAGTTCGTTTGTCAGAGCATGAAATTCCTGATTATTATACGGAAGATATGGCCAATGAATTACCACAAGAGCACCATCATCGTGCTGAGGTATATTTGCGTCGTGGTGGTCAAACCTATGATTTATATGGCTATCAATCAGAGTCGGTGATTAACGATATTATTGATCAGTTCGAAAAATACCTACACTTCTTAAATGTGTCGCCAGATAGTTTGCCGTGGCGTATGCAGGAGCATGATGAGGACATCACCCTAGAGCAGGGCAGTGTGTTTGATAAGTAAGGGTGCACTGTTGAAAAAGTCGTGTTTCTTAATGCAAGTTATTCATGTTAATAGCTTGCAATATGCGTACGATTCCTTAGAATAACGGCTTGTTTTTATTATCTTATTTTAATTAATGGCAAGCCGTTTTTTATGTCTACTGATTCCCCTGATTTACCGTCGTCTTTGCCAGTATCTGACCATCCATTATTGCAGCCATTGAATATCGGCGGCTTGACGATTGAAAACCGTCTCATGGTTGCTCCTATGGCGGGCGTGACGGACAATCCTTTTCGGCGATTGTGTAAATCGTTTGGTGCCGGTCATGCGGTGAGTGAAATGATTATCGCTGACACGGCGCTTTACGCGCGCAAAAAGTCCTTGTATCGTGCCAATTTTGACAATGAAATTGCGCCTATTTCAGCGCAAATTGCAGGGGCTGAACCTGATAAATTGGCAGAAGCGGCACGCTATCAGATTGATAATGGCGCGCAAATTATTGATATCAATATGGGCTGTCCTGCCAAAAAAGTCTGCCGTAGGCTGGCAGGTTCTGCACTGTTACAAGACGAAGATCTGGTCGCCCGTTTACTAGATGCGGCGGTAAATAGCGTAAATGCCCCCGTGACCTTAAAAACGCGATTGGGCTATGAGAATGGTCGTGAGAATATCTTGCGTGTGGCGAAGCGTGCTGAGCAAGCAGGTATTGCGGCGATTGCCATTCACGGACGCACGCGTGAGGATATGTATACAGGTGAGGCGCGTTATGAGCTGATACGCGAAGTTAAAGAAAGCATCAACATTCCCGTCATTTCCAATGGTGATATCGATAGCGCGCAAAAAGCCCAGCGTGTTTATGAGCTGACAGGCTGTGATGCTGTGATGATTGGGCGTGCTGCCCAAGGACAACCGTGGATATTCCGCGATATCGAGCACTTCTTACGCACTGGTGAGAGTCTTGATGCACCGAGCGTCAGCCAGATAAAAGAGATTGTACTGGCGCATTTGCAAGAGCTATATGACTTTTATGGTGAGTACTCTGGCTGCCGTATCGCTCGCAAGCACATTGCTTGGTATACCACAGGCATTCCTAATTCTAATGCTTTTCGCCAAGCAATGTATGGCGAAGAAAGCACCGCTGGACAGTTTCGCGTGGTTGAAGATTTTTTGCAGGCGCACGAATAGTAAGTGAGCAGAGGGTTCATGCTAAGCGTCTGTTAAATGATAAAAAATCTTTAAAGCTCGTCCACTTTAGCGGTATGTGGTTCTTTTTTGAGTACTGTATTTTCTTTTTGCCAAGGAAATTTGCCTTCTAATTCTACTTGTAGTGACAAGCTCAAAAAAGTCCGAATGAGTACGATAAAACCTAGTACTAGGACGCTGCGTAACGTCGGTTCTGTGACGACAGTCGCCATAATATCAGCGGCGATGAGGACTTCTAATCCTAACAAAATAGATTTACCGACGGTTTGTCTGATTTCGATATAGGTCTCGTGATTAAAACCACTGGTTAGGCGAATCCCTCGATAAAAAGCAAAAAACAGTCCAAAAAACATGATAAGTACGCCTATGATCTCGACTATCTTAGCAATTAAATCAATGTAATGAGCTAGAGTTGCAATCAAAACAGATACTCCTTATCGATATTCGGTGAAAAGCGTAAGTCTAAGCAATACTGCGATTATACGTTTATCAATCCTTATAATCGTCAAATTATCTGGCTGAGACGGCGGTTTTGTTCACTTTAAGCCATAATTTTTTGCTATGCTGTAATCGAACATTCATAGGCATAGAAACAACAAAAAGGATTTTTTATGGCCAATCCCTCAAAAAAAGCAATCAACAAAGCGGTCAAAGATAAGCATATCATTATCACAGGGGCATCAAGCGGTATTGGTGAGCGTACAGCGTATTTACTTAGTGAATGCGGTGCGCATGTTATCTTATTAGCACGCACCGAAGACAAACTAAAAGCCGTTAAAGAAAGTATCGAGGAGCTTGGTGGCAATGCCAGTTATTACCCTTGTGATTTGACCAATATGGATGATATCGAAAAAGTTAGCACGCAAATTTTGGCAGATTTCGGACATGTTGATGTTTTAGTCAATAACGCTGGTCGTTCAATTCGGCGCTCGGTTCACGAGTCTATTAATCGTTTCCATGATTTTGAGCGTACTATGGATATCAATTACTTTGGCGCGGTTAAAATAGTTCTTGGGTTTTTGCCGACGATGATTGAACGTCAGACTGGTCAAATTGTGAATATCTCCTCTATTGGCGTATTGGCAAACAGTCCGCGTTTTGCCGCTTATGTTGCCTCAAAATCGGCATTGGATGCTTTTAGCCGCTGCTTAGCTGCTGAAGTGAAAGGCGATAATGTGACGATTACCAATATTTTTATGCCATTGGTACGCACGCCTATGATTGAGCCTACTAAGTTGTACCGCTACATGCCTGCGCTTATGCCTGATGAAGCAGCGATGATGGTTGCCAAAGCGATTGTCCATAAACCAAACAGTATTGCCAGCAACATGGGTAAATTTGCGTCAGCTACTTATTCACTGGCACCAGCAATCAACGTTGGTATTCAGTCGATGGGTTATCGTATTTTTCCAAGCACCCGCGCTGGACTGACTACTGATAAGAAGCCAAGCCTTGCTCAGCGTGCCTTTGCCAGAATACTTCCTGGTGAGCATCATTAGAATAGGCTGTATATGAGCCTTGATTTAGAATAAAAAAGGACGCTGCGGTGTCCTTTTTTAACGCCTTAAAAATTATTAATGTTGATACAAAAGAGGAGAGAGGGCAGTAGCAGCCTTTTTTTTCTTAACGCTTTATTATGATCAAAACCTATTTATAACTGTCTACCATCATCACTCTTATGAGAACTAAATTTGAGTCAACTCAAATTTAGATTTAGATATGGCACGGACATTAGATCATAAGTCGTTTCGGGTCATAAATGAGTCAATCATGGCAGCTCAAATCGTGATTGCCATGATGTTAGATCCTGTATGAGTCAGGATAATGTTTAAGGCATATGTCAGTCGGCTTATAATGAAAGCTCCGCCCCCAACGCTTATGTCCTGTAAAGTACTTTAACCACATGCCAGCCAAATTTGGTTTTTACCAAATGTGGGGTGAAGAGTTTGCCGCTGAAGCAGATTTTATCAAATGCTGGTACCATGTCGCCTTGTTGAAACTCACCTAAGCTGCCGCCTTTTTTACCTGATGGGCAGGTTGAATGTCGTTTCGCCAGCACATCGAACTTAGCGCCTTTTTGAAGCTTGGCAATAATATCTTCAGCCTGTTCTTTGTGTTTTACTAAAATGTGTAATGCGCTAGCTGTCCGAGCCATAATGTAAACCTTTCATAAAATATCAATTATCGGGGCATTATATCACGGCTTATCTTGGTTGCTAACTTCACTTGTATGCGCTACTCTCTCAAAATTCATTATCTACACAGGGGCTACTATTTGGATGAGAATCGGTGTCTTTTGAGTGTCGCTGTCATTACATCGGTGCAATGCATTTGGGTAGATGTGCATGAGCAGATCAATCGCACCTTGATCTGAGCTAAGAATCAAGGGTAGCTTACGAGCCCAATCAAGCCTAATGGTTAGGCATTAAGCGCTTTGCTAACTTTTTAATATCGTTATTCCCAACAGGATCTAGTGACTTGGCATACCATAATGATCTGCGATTAGCTCAACAGTGCGCGATTGGGCGCGGCGCGAATAGCCCTGAACCACCATCATGACCTCATCCACCCCTGTCTGCTCCTGAAGATCCTCTAAACCTTTTGCGACCTCATCAGCAGTACCATGAAGGGTTTGATCGGTATACTGCTCAATAATCTGGCGCTCTTGCATATTGCCTTGAAAAGCCGCCACTTCATCAGGAGGCAGCAAAGCAAAAGGTTTGCGCTGGAACATTCTTAACATTGCCATGGCAGACGATGTTGATTGGCGACGTGCCTCTACAGGATCTTCATCTGCAATCGCACCAATACTGACCAAACTATATGGCTTGGCTAGAATTTTTGAAGGACGGAAGTTTTCTCGGTAAATGCGCATCGCATTTAAAACATCAGCACTACCAAACTGTAGAGCGAACGCATATGGTCTGCCAAGCTGTGCTGCCATGTGGGCTGAATAAGTCGATGACCCCAGGATCCAAACATCAGTGGCGGTCTTTGATGGTGGCACTCGGTTTTGCTCAGCTTGCCACGGACCTGGCACCGCATGAACCTCACTATAAGGATGGTCTTTTGGAAAGCTGTTTTCTAAAAAGCCCAACAATTCTGCAACTTGCTGAGGAAATTCATCGTTTGCTGCCTGATGCCGACGCAAAGCTGACGCCGTTGCGCCATCCGTACCCGCCGCCCGTCCCAAACCAAGATCAATTCGTCCTGGCGCCATCGCATCGAGCATACCAAATTGTTCAGCGATGACCAAAGGCACATGATTGGGTAGCATGATACCGCCTGCACCAAGTCTAATGCGCTCAGTTTCTCCAGTCAGCCGAGCCACCATCATCTGCGGCGAAGGAACCGCAGCCCCCGGCATGGCATGATGTTCAGACATCCAAAACCGCTGAAAACCCCTTTTGTCTGCCAGCTTTGCAAGTGCAATCATCTCTTGAAAGGTGTTCTCTGCCGTGTGACCAACGCCGGTGAAGGCATTGTCGAGCACCGAAAGAGCGAAAGGGGCGTTGCCTGAATGATTTGGAATATTCATAAACGATCTCATTTTTACCTTATTAACGATGCATGACAACACACTTTGGGTATTGCCATATAAGAAAGATTTAAAGACTCAGCCATCAAGCACTAGAATTTATAGATCTGACCATCATTAGGAACAAGCGCACGCTGCTTGTCTAAGCGTTTTTCCTCGATAAAGCGGCGAAGCTCTGCTTTCGTTAGCGTGGCATGATTAACGGTATCCATGTGCACGCTAACAATCTGCGCATTAGGAGAGAATTGATACGCGCGGTATACATCCTCTTTACCCATGATGATAGAGTCATCAACAAAGGTAGTTAACTTGGCATAGCCTGTACTCAGGATGACTGCATCAGGTTTGTAACGAGTCAGCGCATCTTCTACTTCCTTATCCCAAATGGTATCCCCTGCGACATAGACGGTCTTGTAGTTTGGTTTTTGAAACACAATCCCCATCGTTTTGCCCAGCAGTTCAGCTAATGGCGCCACTTTATACATCTCATCAGTGCCATGCTGTCCGATGGTTTTATTGATTTTAGTGCCTTTAAATACAACGCCTTGCTCGGTTAATACTCTGACATCGGTAAAACCATCTTTACGTACGATTGCAGCATCGGCTGCATCTTGGGTAAAAATTGGCATGTCACGAGGCACGAGGTTGCGTGCGGCATCATCCCAATGGTCAGCATGAAGATGCGTCAAGATAATGGCATCCGCCTTAAGCACTTCGGCAACAGTCATCGGCAAATCCACCATTGGATAGCGTATTTGGCTATTTACTGTGCCATCAAACCCTGGATAAGCGTTTTTAGCTGCTAGCATCGGATCCACTAAAAATGTGGTGCCAGCATAATCAAGCTTGATCGTGGCATTACGGATTTGCTGAAATTCAACGGTATTGGTCGCTGTCTGTTTTACAGCGTTAGAATTTGCTGCTGGACTGGCAAAGGTGGTACATGCCGTTAACAACATCATGCCACTTAACAGTGTGGTGCCGGTCAGCGATTTTGCGATATTCATAATAGTTACCTTATTGAGGAAATTCTTCTTAATGGGAATAGGGTTTAAAAGTCTATTTCATGAATAAATCATGATTTGATTAACAACTCTGGATTAACGCGCAATCCACGTTTGGGTATCAATCACTTCGCCATATAGAAACTCAATCGCGGCCATGATGGTGGCATGAGCCTGAGCAGCAGGTACTTTCGTACCATTAAACTCAAGATCAAGCGTGGCACAGGCATCATGAACCGTAGTGGTTGTATAACCAAAGTCCACTGCAGCACGAACTGTGGCATCCACACACATGTGGCTCATGGCGCCAATCACAGTCACTTCTTTGATACCTTCTTTATCTAATAGCTCTTTCAGATTGGTCTCGCGGAACGAATTGGGGTAATGCTTAGTGATGACGGCTTCATTCTCTATTGGTTTTACCTTTTCATTAATCTCTACACCATCGGTACCAGGCGTAAAGATTGGTGCGTCAGCAGGCATTTCATGACGGATATGAATGACGGTATGACCTTTTTCTTTAGCAGACGCAATCACCAAAGCGGCATTATCAGCGGCTTCATTAATACCTACGAGTGATAAGTTACCTTGTGGGAAATACTCATTTTGAATGTCGACAACGATCAATGCTTGCGTGTTCATAATAATGCCTCTTTGTTTATGGAAGTGACTGTATAGGCGTATATTTTACAAGCACTGTGCTACACTAACGAGTGGCTACATCGACACATAAGAGGTTAATAACGACATATGAGTCATAAAAATCCGATTGAAATTGGGTTGGTCGTCTATGAGAAAGCACAAATGGCCGCTATCCTTGGACTGACTGATTTACTGACGGTTGCCAGTAAAATTGCCGCCAAACGTCAAGATACAACCGATCTGCCTCTACAAGTAAGTCACTGGGAGATTAGCGGCGTTAAGCAGCAGCCTAAGCGCACTTTTTTGAGCGATCTTGATAGCGTAGGAAGATTAACAGCTGTCATCATTCCACCCACGTTAGAAGCACCGATTGCAAAGCAAGCGGCAGAACCTTGGCTAGAATGGCTAAAAGAGCAGCATTCGACAGGGATGATACTGTCGTCCGTCTGCGCTGGTGCTTTTTTATTGGGCGAAACAGGACTACTCTCCAAACGCAAGGCAACCACGCATTGGGGTTATGCAGAGGATTTTAAGCAGCGTTTCCCTGATGTGGAGCTTGATGTGGATCGTATTATTATCGAAGACGGTGATATTGTGACCGCTGGTGGCGCGATGGCTTGGACAGATTTGGGGCTTAGGATGATTGATCGCTTTCTTGGTTCTCAGGTGATGAATGAGACCGCTCGTGCGTTGTTAATCGACCCCTCAAGGCGTGAACAATGTTATTACAGTGCATTTTCTCCAATACTCACCCATGGTGACGCAGCCATATTAAAGGTACAGCATTGGCTGCAAAAAACAGAGGCGCAAGATATTGATTTGTCCACACTAGCCAATTGTGCGCAGTTAGAAGAGCGTACTTTTCTGCGTCGTTTTCATAAGGCGACGGGTATGACATCCACAGAATATTGTCAGCGGTTACGCATCGGAGAAGCAAAAGACTTTTTACAGT
Organism: Psychrobacter cibarius; assembly: GCF_904845955.1. GTDB lineage: Bacteria > Pseudomonadota > Gammaproteobacteria > Pseudomonadales > Moraxellaceae > Psychrobacter > Psychrobacter cibarius_B. The sequence goes on along the minus strand of NZ_CAJGYX010000001.1, from coordinate 515,946 downwards.
TCTCATCATCTCCTGTTGAGCAAATAGCGTGGAAGGTGGGTTATAGTGATGCCAGTGCATTTCGTAAAATATTTAAGCGCATTGTTGGTTTGACACCAAGTGAGTATCGGCGCAGATTTAATACGAATAAGGCGTGATAGGTTTAGGTAATGATTTTTTTAAAGGTAGGCACATTGACTGCTTATAGGTAAGAGTTAGATGTAATAAAACGGCCACTGATGTAGCCATAACCGTTTTATTCTTTAACTATCATTAACGGGAAGACACTCCTTTAAAACGTAGTAAACGCAATGCATTCAGCGTCACCAGTACTGTAGCACCAGTATCTGCTAGCACAGCAATCCAAAGTCCTGTCACGCCGAGCACAGTGGTTATCAGAAATATGCCTTTTAACCCAAGTGCAAATATGACATTTTGATGGATATTTCTCATGGTGGCGCGGGATAAGGCAATAAGGTTAGCAACGTCCATCACGCGGCTTTTTAATAGGGCAATATCAGCCGTTTCGATCGCCACATCCGTGCCACTGCCCATCGCAATGCCAATATCTGCCGCTGCCAAAGCGGGTGCATCATTGATACCATCACCAATCATCGCTATTTTACTATTGCTTTGCATCTCGCTGAGTAGACGTAGCTTGTCTTCAGGTAACAGCTCGGCCTGCCACTCTATATCTAACTGACTAGCAAGTGCTTTTGCTGTACGGCTATTGTCACCTGTGAGCATGACAGAGCGCACGTTCATTTTATTCAGCTGTGCAATAGCTTGCTGTGCATCTTCTCGTAACTCATCACGTAGAGCGACCAATCCGAGCGCCTCCCTCGTTTGCTCATCAAACAAAATAGAAACCGTTTTACCATCATTTTGTAGCATCTCAATTTGAATCTGCTGCTCAGCTGGCAACATCACTTTCTCAGCGACGTAGACTGGTGAGCCGATGGCCAAAGAGCGTCCAGCGACAGTGGCATGAACGGCTTTGCCTGCCGTAGCAAAAGCATTAGAGGCATCCGGTATCACTACCTTAGCGGCTTTGGCATGATCCACAATAGCGATAGCAAGTGGATGACTGGAGGTAGCATCGACACTTGCAAACAGTGACAGTAGTTTATCTTGACCCTCAGCAGCGGTATGCGCTGTTTTAAAACCAATAACATCGGTTACCCGTGGTTTTCCTTCAGTCAAAGTACCCGTTTTATCAAAAGCCACAGTACTGACCTGACCCACCAACTCCATGACATTACCGCCTTTGATAAGCAGTCCATGGCGCGTGCCGACAGCCAAACCTGAGGCAATAGCGGCAGGTGTTGACAGTACAAGAGCACAAGGACAAGCTATCAGTAATAGCGCCAAACCGCGATATAACCATATTCCCCATTCTGCTCCCATCAGTAGAGGTGGGATAATAATGACCAGCGCTGCAATCGCCATAACGATAGGCGTATAGTATCGGCTAAAGGTTTCAATAAAGCGTGCGGTCGGTGCTTTGGACGCTTGCGCCTGCTCCACAAGTTCAATAATACGCGCAATCGTATTATCTGCCGCTGTTTTTTCTACGCGTATTTGTAGTACCCCATCAACGTTGATAGATCCAGCAAAGACCTCAGCGCCTATGGTTTTGGCAACAGGAACAGATTCTCCTGTCACAGGTGACTCATCAAGGCTAGATATCCCTTGAATAATCACCCCATCAGCAGAAACTCTATCACCGGGACGCACAAGCACCTTATCGTTAATCTGTAATGCAGTCGCTGCCACCTGACATTGTTGTCCTTGCGCGTCCAATAAAATAGCCGTCTTTGGCACTAGTGATGATAACGCTCTGATGCCAGCGCGCGCACGATCAGCTGCGACGCTTTCTAATAGCTCACCAACCGAAAATAGGAACACCACGGCAGCAGCTTCTTCTGCCTCTCCAATGATAAGGGCGCCGATAGCCGCAACAGACATGAGCATTTCAATTGAAAAAGGCGAACCTACTAACGCCAGTGCAAAAGCTTTACGGGCAAATGGTAGGACACCGATAGCCACAGCGGCAATAAAAACCCATGCGCCATATTCAGGGAAAATTAAAGACAACATATATGCGGCACTCATCAAAAGCCCATTACCAACGACCTGTTTGCCTTTTATGGTTTGCCACCAGCGCTGATCGTTTACCGCTGCTTGACCACCATCAATACCCATCTCATTTTGTTGACTCGTTAACGCCAATATACCAAACCCTAAGCGCTTAATAGTCTTTTCGATATCTTTAACGTCAGTACTTGTATCAGGTTCTAGAGTTAACTCTAGCTTTTGAGTCGAAAAGTTTAGCTGAACCGCAGAGACACCAGGCATACGTGTTAGTGCCCGCTCAATTTTGCCAACACAACTGGCACAGTCCATACCTTCAATATGATATTGCATAGTTATTTATCCTCTTATTAAAGACATTATGGACCCTATAGTAGCTTCAGGGTCAAGGCTTTTAACGACAAAGGGGTTTGATTTTTTATCAGCAAACCTTATAGTTACTTTATTGTTTTAGATAATAGAAAATACTATTTAAGGAGATACACATGCTAATCAAAATTGGTGAGCTTGCCACGCGCACAGGGGCGACGGTCGAAACCATTCGCTATTATGAGAAAGAGAGGTTATTACCAGAGCCTGCGCGTAGCCAAGGCAATTATCGTTTGTACAATGAGGTGCATTTTGAGCGTCTACAATTTATCCTGCACTGCCGTACGCTCGATATGACTTTGGATGAAGTACGAACCCTGCTTCAGTATAGAGATAAACCTGAGGAAAACTGCGGTGAGGTCAATGTGCTATTGGATGAGCATATCGATGCGGTAGAAACACGTATGGAAGAATTGGTTCAGTTAAAGCAACATCTACTAGCGTTGCGGCAAAAATGCGCAAGTGAAGCGCTGGCTGAATCCTGCGGAATATTGCATGCGCTTGCCGATAACTCCTGTCATAAATAAAGTATTCATTTTGGTAACATTATCCACTTTCCATACGTAAAAGTAGACCTATCACCAAACGCGTGTGGTCAATAAATTCAAAATGATTCAGCCCATAATCCTTTCTGTTAATCGTATAGACTGCGCGTCTATCAGACTGACTCATTGCACTTGTGCAGGGAAGCCAGCCTTTGCTAAAGCAGCCGTCATCTGCTCAACACTTGCGATGGTTTCGATACTGACCACTTTGGCTACTAAATCAATGTCAATCTTGGAGTTTGAGTCGATATCGTGAATGATGGCTGTCACACCACGAGCACAGCCGCCACATTTCATGTTTCCAATCCATAGTTTCATAGCCTTTCTCCAAATAAGTTTTTATTTCATCACTAAGCTTAAGCCTTGTCATGATGGTAAGGTCAAACATATTTTAAAAAACAGGCTTGACCTTACCATCATGTCAACCTCTATGCTGTTGATAACAGATTGAACATGATAGAGGGTGTTATGAACTCAGAAAATAGTAAGTCTTATCTTTACAATGAAACATTGCCAATTGAGGGTATGACCTGTGCTTCCTGTGTGGGACGGGTGGAAAAAGTATTAAAAAAAGTTGAAGGTGTTGAAAATGCTGAGGTGAATCTAGCGACTGAAAACGCCATGATTTCCTCGTCTCAACCTTTAGACCTTATCGCAGTAACCAAAGCCGTAGAACGAGCCGGTTATAAGATCTTGGCCTCTCAGCCGATTGAGCTGTCGATAGAAGGTATGACTTGTGCTTCCTGTGTTGGACGGGTAGAAAAAGCCTTAAAAAAAGTCGAGGGCGTACAACAAGCAAACGTCAACCTTGCTACCGAACGAGCATGGATACAAGGTAACGCTCAAGTACAGAGCAGCGATTTGATTCAAGCCGTTAAAAAAGCAGGATACACGGCTAAGCAGATTGAGCAGAGTGTGAGTGTTCAACAGGATAAAAAAGCCACGGAACAGCAGCAGCTGAAACGAGATTTGACGATCTCTTTAATTCTAGCTGTGCCTGTTTTTATTCTAGAAATGGGGTCACATATGATTCCAGCTTTTCATATGTGGGTCATGGACAATATCGGCACGCAACAAAGCTGGCTGATTCAATTTGTTTTGACCACGCTGGTACTCATCTTTCCAGGGCGACGTTTTTATCAAAAAGGTATTCCAGCATTATGGCGCTTTGCTCCAGATATGAATTCATTGGTGGCTGTGGGCACACTGGCGGCCTATAGTTTTTCACTAGTCGCTACATTTACTCCACAAGTCCTACCTGAAGGCACTGTGAATGTTTATTACGAAGCGGCCGCTGTGATTGTAAGCTTAATTTTATTAGGGCGTTATTTTGAGGCAAAAGCCAAAGGGCGTACCTCTCAAGCCATTCAACATCTAGTGGGTATGCAAGCAAAAACAGCACGTGTTCACCACAATGGGCAAATGATTGAAGTGCCGATTGCAGAAGTGACCACAGAAACGATTGTTGAGACTCGTCCCGGTGAGCGTGTTCCAGTCGATGGTGAAGTCGTTGAAGGTCAAAGTTATATTGATGAATCCATGATTACAGGTGAACCCGTGCCTGTCAAAAAACAAGTCGGTGATCAAGTGGTCGGAGGAACGGTCAATCAGAATGGGACCTTGAATTTTCGGGCGACTGCTATCGGAGAATCGTCGGTATTGGCACAAATCATTCGCATGGTTGAACAGGCTCAAGGGTCTAAATTACCGATTCAGGCATTGGTTGATAAAGTCACTATGTGGTTTGTCCCCATGGTCATGCTCTTAGCAATGCTCACTTTTATAGTCTGGTTTATCTTTGGTCCTGACCCTGCGTTGACGTTTAGTCTCGTCAACGCCGTTGCCGTCCTAATCATTGCTTGTCCCTGTGCAATGGGATTGGCAACCCCTACATCCATAATGGTTGGTACAGGTCGCGGCGCAGAAATGGGCGTCTTATTCCGCAAAGGTGAAGCGTTACAAGCTTTACAGGAAGTAAAAGTCATTGCTGTCGATAAAACTGGCACATTGACTGAAGGCAAACCAACCTTAACAGACTTTTATGTCCAACCAGGGTTCGAACGTGAGCAAGTCTTGCGTATTGTGGCATCGGTTGAAGCAAAATCTGAACATCCCATTGCCCTAGCCATTGTTCATGCTGCAGAGCAACAAGATATCAGCTTATTACCGATTACCACTTTTGACTCTGTGACGGGATTTGGAATCAAAGCAGAAGTTGAAGGTCAAGCCGTTCATATTGGTGCTGATCGTTATATGCAGCAATTAGGACTTGATGTTACGCCCTTTAAAGACGAAGCCGCGCACTTAGGACAAGAAGCTAAAACCCCCATATATATTGCGATTGATCAGAAATTGGCTGCTATTATTGCCGTTGCAGATCCTATTAAAGACAGCACTTATGCCGCGATTGCAGGTTTACATCAACTGGGATTAAAAGTAGCAATGATTACAGGCGACAATCGCCATACTGCGCAAGCGATTGCCGCAAAATTACATATTGATCAAGTGATCGCAGAAGTGTTGCCTGATGGAAAAGTAGATGCGATACGTCAACTGCAGCAACAATATGGACGAGTGGCTTTTGTTGGTGATGGTATTAATGATGCACCCGCTCTTGCTCAAGCTGATGTCGGTCTGGCGATTGGGACAGGGACAGATGTGGCAATTGAAGCCGCAGATGTAGTGTTGATGTCGGGTAGTTTACAAGGGGTTCCTAATGCGATTGCTTTAAGTAAGGCCACCATCAAAAATATTCGACAAAATCTATTTTGGGCATTTTTCTATAACATTGCTTTAATTCCAATTGCCGCAGGGGTTTTATATCCAGCATTTGGAATTTTGTTGTCCCCCATTTTTGCAGCAGGCGCAATGGCCCTATCTTCTGTTTTTGTGCTAGGTAATGCCTTACGCTTAAAGTACTTTCAGGTGCCAACGATTAAAGAATAGATTGTACTAAGATAGGGTTAAAGTAGCTGTTTGGCTTTAACCCTTTTTATATCAGGAGGAAAGTTATGAATATCGGTCAAGCGTCAGAGCTATCGGGAATCTCTCCCAAAATGATCCGCTATTATGAACAAATCGGGTTGCTTGATGCCGTAAAACGCTCAAATTCAGGGTATCGAATGTATTCTAAACAAGATATAAAAGACTTATGCTTTTTGAGACAGGCTCGTGATTTAGGTTTTTCCTCCAAACAGATGAAAGAGTTGCTTGATTTGCGAAAAAATACAGATCGGCAGAGTGCTGATGTTAAACAATTAACACTGCAACATATCGTAACTTTGAACCAAAAAATAGCTCAATTACAAGATATGGTGAGCTTATTACAGATTTCTGCTGATCATTGCTCAGGTGATGCAAACGCAGATTGTGCCATACTAAAAGATCTTGAACAGAGTAAATAAAGTAAATTAGATATAATCTTACCTGTTTTTTATGCATATCTCAGTCTGAAAAAACATGTGTCTAAAAGAATACTTTCAGAAAAAATTAAGGCTATGGTACCCTAGTGAGGACTCGAATACTAGGCTGTAAGCTAATGGTATTAAGGTTTTAACTCACTGAAATAACCATAGTGTACTTCACGGTGTACTTACCATACATATTCTACCTATGATCGGTGAGCTATACAGGCTTCGAACTGCTAGTGTTAGATATGGACTTAATGACTACGAAATCGTTGGTATATAGTTTATATATCTATGTAAATGAAGAGAAGCTGCAATACAGAAAGAATCTTGATTCAGTAATACCTCAACAAGTATTATCTTGACTTAAATCAACCTTTATTAATTGAGCATTTTATGCAGAGAACTCTAGATTGTGCATTAGAAGAACGGAATAGCATAGATATGGATATAGATGGTGCACATATTCTTATGAGCCTAACTTATATTGGTAAAAACACAAGTAAAAATAATGGGATATTATTAGCTCGCATTCTTGAGCAATGGCGAAGAAATAATGAAAAACTTAATGTGACAACGGCACTTGTCATTAATGATGATTATTTAATTCAAAATATTGAGGGTACGAGACCTGTTATTAATAAGCTTTTAGCAAAACTGATTAATGAATATTCGCATCTCCTACCTAATATCATCGATATTGAGGAAAGAGAGGTGCGTAGATGGGATGGTTTTTTAATAAAATATTTAACGTCAAGTGCTCAAGATGAGCAATACACACTTAAAAACTTCTCTGCAGGTGCTGATTTTAACCCTTATTTAATGAAAAGAACTCAAATCATGGGATTTATCGAGGATGTCTTTAAAAATAAAGAACTCAGTAAATTTCAAAAGCATGTGTGATTTAGTTTAAGGTATACCCCAAGGGAACCAGACGTTTCACCCCAAAAACCCATTAACAGACTACTTAAAACAGACTGCTATAATGGAACCACTTAAAACAGACTATAAAAAATTTAACACGACAACATCCTATCCTAGTTAACCAAATACCCGCCATAATATCCAAAATAATCCAGCCATAATGATGGCAATTACCAATAGCCGTTTCAGCCAATAGGGTATCAGCGGTTTTTTATAGCCTAAATCATTAAGCTGGCTGTCCACACCATTTTGTAGGCTCTTGAATCCTCGACTTTGCTTAGTTGTTTTGACGCGATTTTTTATCAGCTGTCCAGTTTCATCCTCAGCACCTTGCTCTCTATCAAAGCTAATAGCATGGTTAGGAATGCCTTGCTTGCTGGCGATAGTGTTGAGTTTTTGCTGCTGCTTTACCTTTAATTGTGTCTCATAGGCATCAATCCTATTCTTGGCGTCATCCATACTAATGCCTTCATCTGCCGCCAAAGTCTTGATCGCCATCACTAAATTGTTTTTTTCGATCATCATGATGACGTCTCTTGGCAGCTTTGGATTGACTGATTTTGAGCTAGGGTCGGGGTTAAACATGACTGTCCTTATGGCGATATGAAAAATAGGCATCGATAGTGTTGATTATTATAACCATTTTACAGTAGTAATATTCAATCAAAAAAATACCGCAATCACGATAATGACTGCGGCATTTTAATAGCTATCCTTTATTAGCATTTCTGCCAATTTTTGATAGACTATAGGTCTTTCCAGCGTTGGATAGACTCTTTGATGACTTCTTTTGCTTCTGCAACATTGCCCCAAGATTCAACGACCGTAGTGCCTGGTTTTTTCAGATCTTTATAGTGGCTGAAATGGAACTCTAACTGGTTGATTAGCTGTTTTGGTAGATCAGCCAAGCTGTTATAAGCATTGCCTGTATCACGGTCGTCAGCAGGTACGACGACGATCTTATCATCGACTTCGCCATCATCAACGAATTTCATCACACCAATGACTTTGGCTTTTAAGAAAATACCAGTTGGTAGTGGCTGCTCAGTCAGCAATAACACATCAAGCTCATCACCATCTTCGTCAAGCGTTTGCGGGATAAAACCATAGTTACAAGGCTTAGCAAAAATCTGTGGATCAATACGATCAAGCTCAAATACCGCCAGTTCGCGATTCCACTCAATTTTATGGCTGCTACCAGCTGGGATTTCTACTACTACGTTGATAATGCCGCCGTCTACATCGCCTGCGTCCAAAATTTTATTAAAATCTGCCATAAAGTACTCCAATTTGCTTTTGTTTTAAGTGCTTGAATAATAAGTGATGATAAAAGAATAACGTCGCGGCACTGCGATATTATCACTGTGCCCAATATGTGCCGCCTGCGATTATAACAAGTTTGACTCAAATTTTCTCACAATGCTTAAGTCTAAGCGTGCACGATATTATGCAAAAAAAGATTATGCAAAAATGGACTCAAAGAACTCACTTGGGTGCGAGTGCGCGTAGCTCAATGAGTCCAGCATGACGCTTAGCAATGTTATCAATAAGTTTTTGGGTCACTTGCTCATAGCTTAAGGCTTCACCAGTTTGTTCATCTGACTCTTTTTGCATAGCCACAAAGTCGGATAACCGTAACATTTGCATCCCTGCATAGCCGCACGGATTAATCGCATTAAATGCGGACAAGTCACAATTTAAATTAAGCGCAATACCGTGATAGCTAAACCCATGTTTAATTTTGAAGCCTAACGATGCCATTTTTCCAAGCATAATTTTATCATCGACGGAGGTACTGTTGGCTGGTGCATCGGTATCGGTATTGTCACTGTCATCCGCTACAGATGTATCAGCATATAGATAAACACCGGGTGCGTCACGACGCGCATGGGCGCTGATGGCTGTTGTGTCTGATGAAGCAGGATTTTGCAAACAGTCATTGATAACGTCTTCGATTGCTTGCTCGGCATGCGAGACCAAGTTGCGCACACTCCAGCCCAAGCTATTCAAATCGAACAACCAATAAATAACCAGCTGGCCGTGACCATGCCATGTCACTTGACCGCCGCGATCCGTTTTTATAATAGGCGTATTGGTACGTTGCAAGATGTGCTCTTCTTTACCTGCTTGCCCTAAAGTATAGACATCATTGTGATCGACAATCCATAACTCGTCAGGTGTGCGCAGTCCTTGCTGTTTTTTTAAGTCAATACGCGCAAGTGTACGTGCTAGCATCGCATCGAGAGTGGGAACGTAATCGGCTGTTGTTAGAGATTTGCTGATCAGTGTGTCATTAAGCTGTTGCGTGGTGTTTTGCATGAGAGTCGCAGTCTTATTGTGGTCTGGTTCGAAGAGGTGTATCACTGATATCCAGTCGTGATATCGATAGTGAGTGTAGCAGTTTTTGCGATTGGTACCCAAGATTATCTCTGGTCACGCTGTAAAACTCAACAATCAAAACACTGATAAATGCCCTAACGGAGTAGCCATAATAAGCAAAATTTCTCAGTGCTTAATATGAAATTGCTAGCATTGTGATGCGTGTTTCTAGACACTTATTTCATACAGACGCAGGAGTCAACTTAATGTGCTGTTCATTGATTCGTTGATGCGCTACATTAAAGTGCAATGAATGGAATCGCATTACTTATGTTCAGGGGTTGCCATCAATGTGACCCGCTGATTAGGGCGTGTCCTCAATTCAATCGATTACTTTCTAAATGGGCTGAAAATGGCTAAATTTTGCCAAACATCGTCAAATAGCTTATTAATATCTCGATATTATTTGCGCTACTTTCCTTGTTTGACGGCAATTTATCTCATGTTTATCACCATTTTTAAAATGAGGACAAGCCCTAGAAATACAGAGTCTCTAACCCAATAGAGTATATTGACTCCAACGCAGATGACAAGGAAGATAAATGACAGATAATAATCAAAACATGAATGAGCAGACCTCAATCGACATGGATATGTTGCAGCAACCTGCGCCAAAATCGCCTAGTATTGCTAATACGGTTGATGAGATGCGAGCGCAATTTTTACGCTTACAAACACTCAGTCGCACGCAGCCAATCAATGACTGGGCCACTCGTGAAACCCAACTAGACAGTCTGGAAATTATGCTTAGCGATAACCAAGCCAGTTTCGCCAAAGCGATCAGTGCCGACTTTGGTTATCGTAGCGAATCAGAGACCCAGTTTGCCGAGTTGTTTCCTAGCTTTACTGGCATCAGTCATGCCAAAAAGCACGGTAAAAAATGGATGAAAGTTCAGCGGGCTTCTATTTCAGCGCTGTATATGCCAGCTCATAATGAAATCCAGCCTCAGCCATTGGGCGTGGTTGGTATCATGGTGCCTTGGAACTATCCACTATTTTTAGCAGTAGGACCGATGATTGATGCACTCACTGCTGGCAACAGAGTTATGATCAAGATGAGTGAAGCGGCACCGCAGTTCGCCCAAGCATTTGCCAGTGCGATTGCTCGTTATTTTTCACCAGACATGATTTGTGTCGTACTGGGTGAGGTAGACATTGCGGTTGCTTTTAGTGAGCTGCCTTTTGATCATCTGCTTTATACGGGCTCTACAGCTGTGGGCAAAAAAGTCATGGCGGCGGCGGCTCCTAACTTAACACCCGTCACGCTCGAGCTGGGTGGTAAATCACCGGTCGTCGTGTTAGAGGGCGCAAACTTAGAAAACGCTGTCAATCGTGTGATGATGGGCAAAACACTAAATGCGGGTCAGACCTGTATTGCCCCTGATTATGTACTGATTCAACGCCAATATCATGAAGAGTTTATCCGTTTAGCAAAAGAGTGGATGGAAAAGCACTATCCAAATATTGAGAGCAATACAGATTACTCACGTATTATCAATGGCGAGCAATTTAAGCGTGTCAAAGGCTATCTAGATGCATTATCGAGCGACGGGATTCATAAGCTCACTGATGCTGAGTCTAATATCGAAACGCGTCTAATGCCGCCTGTCATCGTGAGTGAGCCTGCCCCTGATAGTGATGTGATGCAGGACGAGATTTTTGCGCCGATTTTGCCATTGATGCATTACGATACGCTTGATGATGCCATTCATTTTGTCAACGAGCGACCACGCCCACTGGCGTTATACGTTTTTGGTGATAACTACAACGCCCTAGAGAAAGTACGTAACAATACGGTCTCTGGTGGCCTATGTATTAATGAAGTGCTGATACATGTTGCCCAGCATGACTTACCGTTTGGCGGGGTTGGCGATTCAGGAACCGGTGCTTACCATGGTAAAGCGGGATTCGAGCGTCTTAGCCATATGAAACCAGTATTTGTACAATCCAAGTTAAATGGGTTGAATTTGTTGTTGCCACCTTATGGCGGGTTGTTTAAAAAAGCCATGGCAATGTTTTTAAAATAACAAATGCTAAAGCGAGCAAAGTTGACATAACTTTCGTTCAAGTAAACAAAAATACCTAATCATTGTGAGCAATCATATAAGCAACTTTAAAAAACAGCATCTATCTCAATAGGTGCTATTTTTTTGTATAAAAGTAAGCGATAAAAAATTAATGAGCATTTGTCATCTTGTCTATAAATCGCTACACTTTATAGTAAGCCTAAACGATTGCAATATTAGTTTTAGATGAAGACGTTGCCTAGTCTTCAACGACTGAATGAGCCATCAGCGACTAAATGAGTCATAAGCAGTACATGCTTGGCGTAAAGTACTACTATTATTGATTTGGGCGTTCATTTCCATAATAAAAATTATAAATAGGACATCTTATGCGCCAATGGATTGCGTTAAGTTTACTATGCATGAGCGTGTTGTTACTGCCAGTATCGGCATCAGCAGCCTGCGAATCACCAATCAAATTTGGCGCTCTGACATGGGAGAGCGGTCAATTTATCTCTGGGGTGCTTAAGTACATCGCTGAAGATGGCTATGATTGTACAATTGAAGAGGTGCCGGGTGCTGGTCCTGCACTCGAAACGGCATTGTCACAAAACGACATTCAAGTGATTGGGGAGCAGTGGGTTGGACGCTCGCCAATTATGGAACAAGCCATCGAGCAGAATAAAGAGGCAGTTATTGGAGATACGCTGAAGGGCGGCGCAACTCAAGGTTGGTATGTACCCGAATATGTATTAGAAGAAAACCCAGGTCTACGCCGCTATCAAGATTTGCCTAAATATGCTGAGCTGTTTAAAGATCCCGAAGACCCTAGCAAATCACGCTTCATGAATTGTCCATCTGGTTGGACGTGTGAGATTTTCAATACTCGCTTGCTGAAAAATACAGGTTTGGACAGTATCTTTAATAATGCCCATCCCGGCACTGGAGCGGCGCTCGACGCTGAGATTGCCTCTGCTTTTGAGCAACATAAGCCACTACTATTTTATTACTGGCAGCCTACGGGCTTGATGGCAAAATATGACTTTGCGCCACTAGAGTTCCCTGCCCATGATGACGCTTGTTGGCAAGACTTGTTACGAGCGGATGGCACCGCCGATTGTGTGTCTGGTTTCCCTGTCTCACCTTTAGGTATCGCAGTATCTACCCCCTTTATTGAATCCAATCCAGAGCTTGCTGATGTCTTTAAAAAAGTTCAGTTTAGCTCCGATGAGCTCAATGGCGCTATCTTGGAGATGAGTGAAAATAAACGTAGTGGCGATGAGCAAGCACTAGCATTTTTGCGTAAATATCCGAGCGTCTGGCAAGCATGGTTGTCTGATGAAGCAGCCAGCAACCTTGCTGCTAAGCTAGGCATCAGCTTAACGGGCGAGGCTATTACTGCGGATGCAACCGCCTCTAGCACTAATCGATCGACCTCATTATCGAGCTTTCCTTCTTGGTCACTTGAGACGCCGCTTAATAATACATTAGCAAGCGTTGTCCAAAATTATGGCGATGTGTTTCGTACCGTCAGTACCATGGCGTTAACATATCTATTGCTGCCGATTGAGCGTCTATTAACCACTATGCCGCCTTGGCTTATCATTGCGCTTGTGAGCGTATTGGCATGGTTTGGCGTCCGTGAAATCTGGTTTGCACTGGCATGCGCCGCCGGATTGTTTCTCATTGGCGCATTTGGATTATGGGGCGCATTAATTGATACTTTGGCACTGCTCATCGTATCAGTGTTGGTGACCGTCGTGATTGGTATTCCTATTGGCATTGCTATGTCGGGCAGTAAAATTCTTCGCAAGGTTGTGACGCCGATACTGGATGTGATGCAGACCATGCCAAGTTTTGTCTATTTGATACCCGTATTGATGTTATTTGGGATTGGCAAAGTGCCTGCGCTATTTGCCACCATTATTTATGCCTTGCCGCCACTGATTCGGCTGACGACATTAGGGATTACCCAAGTCAATCACGAGATGGTCGAAGCAGGGCGCTCGTTCGGTAGCACACACTTGCAGCTGCTCATTTGGATTAAATTGCCGCAAGCATTACCCAGTATTATGGCGGGCGTGAATCAAGCGGTGATGATGTCGCTCTCTATGGTGGTGCTCGCGTCTATGATTGGCGCACCGGGTCTTGGCGAAGATGTGTTGCAATCGATTCAAACGCTTAATATCGGTCAGGGCTTGCAAGCAGGCACGGCGATTGTCATCGTTGCCATTATCATTGACCGTATCACCCAAGCGTTCGGTCAAGGTAAGCGTGCTCGGCAAAAAACCATTGATGCTGGCAGGCATCCTATTGGTTGATTATCAGTGCCATGGTCGAATGTTCAACACGCCCTAATCATAATGATAACTAGAAAAATAAAAATGAGAGCCATCATGAACCATATTCAATTGGAAAATATCAGCAAGATTTATAATGCCAATAGCTCGCAAGCAAAGGCTGCATTGGCATTATTAGCAGAAGGTATGGATAGTATTCAGGTAAAGGAGCAAACAGGCTATTCGGTCGGGCTTTATGACATCAATTTAAGCGTTAAAGCAGGTGAGCTGCATTGTATTATGGGCTTGTCAGGTTCGGGAAAATCAACCTTGATACGCCATATCAATCGTTTGATTGACCCAACCAGCGGTAAAATATGGGTTTATGCTTCGATTAATGCCAAGCCGTCTACTAGAAGAGCTAGGCCCTCCACTAATGCCAAACTCTCTCCTGATTTATTAGAAAATGGAAAGTCATCGCCTGCTATTAATATTTTAGAGCTAAATGATAAAGCGCTACAGCTTTATCGCCAGCAGACAATCAGTATGGTTTTTCAGCATTTTGGTTTGGTGCCACATATGACGGTGCTGCAAAACGTCGCTTACGGCTTGCGAGTACGAAAAATGAGTATCAAAGAACGCCACGAGGTTGCTCGGCATTGGCTTAATGAAGTTGGGCTAGCAAATTTGGAGAAAAGTTACCCTGATGAGCTGTCAGGAGGGATGCAGCAGCGTGTAGGGCTGGCGCGTGCCTTGGCAACCGATAATCCGATATTGCTGATGGACGAGGCTTTCTCTGCCCTTGATCCGCTCATTCGTGCCCAATTACAAGACCAACTACTTGAGCTACAAGCACGGCTAAACAAAACCATCGTCTTTATCACTCATGATATCGATGAAGCGATTAAGGTCGGTCAGCGGATTAGTATTTTAAGTGGTGGGCGTTTGGTACAAACGGATACACCCAGTGAATTGCGTCACAACCCAGCTGATGATTATGTGGCTCAATTTATGGGTGCTAAAATTTAATTTAAAAAGAATACGACGTTTTTTTAGATGTTGTTTTATAAGTTACACCTGCAAAATGATAGATTTCTGTCTATATCATTATTCTTACACTGTTGTTAAAAAAGTGTAGCAACCCATAAGTTACTATTAAAGTAAACTCCATCATCGATGTATACTATTGAGATACTCTAATAGTGTATTAGCTTTGCTAAAATCTCGATTTATCCACTCTCATTGACCACGTAAGAAGACCATGAGCGAGCATAAAAACTCAGTTTATGATCGTAAGACTTCGTAAAAAGGACCTCGCATGCCGCATAAGAAAATTCGCCATAATGATCGTAGTCATACTAATAAGTTAGCGACAGACTCACCACGTGATTCATCACGTTGGCTAAAGAATGTCAGTGCCGTTGGTGTCACGACAGTACTGAGTGCTGGCATACTGGTCGCTTGTGGACAAATGAGTAGTGCGGAGAGCAATGCAAGTAGCACGACTAAATCAGCCAAGCAAAACAGTGGAGTGACTAGCTCACGTGACATGCTGCCTTCCGATATGCTTGGGCAAATGCGAGCGCTGCCGCAATTGACAAAAGGCTTAGGTGACACGGGGACAGCAGTCATTGATCCTAATAAACCGACATTGATTAAATTTTGGGCAAGCTGGTGCCCATTATGCTTGGGCACGTTGGCAGAAACCGAAGAATGGCGTACCGATCCCAAGTTCGCTGATTTAAATGTTGTGACAGTTGTCAGTCCCGGTCATCTAAATGAAAAAGCCGATGGCGACTTTAGCACTTGGTATGCAGGCGTCCAAGCAGACTATCCAAAGCTACCAGTATTGTCTGACGCTTCAGGCGAGCTGATTAATAAGCTTGGCGTGCAAGTTTATCCAAGCTGGGCGATACTCGATAAAAGCGGCAACTTGGTGCATTTGGTGAAAGGCAATATATCGGCAGAGCAAGCGTATGCCCTTGCTGAAAATGCCAATAATGATTTTGCTGAGCTTAAAGCAGGGAGTGCTAAACCAGCAAACGCGCAAACCTTAGACAACAACAGCAAGATTGAAACCATCAAACAAAAAGATAGCGTTTATTATAACGATAAAGGCAAAACGATTAATACGCGCTCAATCTACTTGGCGGGCGGCTGCTTTTGGGGCGTAGAAGCTTATATGGAGCGGGTCGAGGGTGTGGTCGACGCTGTATCAGGCTATGCCAACGGTGATACCGCCAATCCAAGCTACGAGCAAGTGATTCGTGGCTCAGGTCATGCCGAAGCCGTCAAAGTAACCTACGATGCGGATAAAACAGACCTTGATACTATCTTAAAATACTACTTCCGCGTGATTGATCCAACCAGCCTCAACAAACAAGGCAATGATCGCGGTGTGCAGTACCGCTCAGGCGTTTATTACACCGATAAAGAAGATAAAGCAGTGATTGATGCTGCCCTCAAACCTGTGCAAAGCCAGTATAAACAAAAAATTGTGGTAGAAAATGAGCCGCTAGACAATTTCTACTTAGCTGAAATGTATCATCAAGATTATCTGGCAAAAAATCCAAATGGCTATTGTCATGTTGATTTAAGCCTTGCCGATGATAAGCCAGAAGGGACTGTGCGTACCAAGCTTGCACCTGTAAGTACCGTTGCTGAGACCTTAAATCCTAAGCGTTACGCAGGATTTGATAAAAATGCATTGAAAAATACGTTGACTAAAACACAATACAATATCACGCAAGATGCCGGTACTGAGCGCGCCTTTAGTCATGAATATGATGACTTGTTTGCGCCGGGTATCTATGTTGATGTTGTAAGCGGTGAGCCTTTATTTTTATCAACCGATAAGTACCAGTCTGGCTGTGGTTGGCCAAGCTTTACTAAACCGATTGATATGCAAGTCATTACTCAGCATGAAGACACCGCTTTTAATATGGTACGTACTGAAGTTCGCTCGCGAGTAGCAAACTCACATCTGGGTCATGTATTCCCTGATGGGCCAAAAGATCGTGGCGGGCTGCGCTATTGTATCAATGGCGGGGCGCTACAGTTTATTCCAGTCGATGTGATGCCGCAGTCAGGCTATGCGCCATTAGTGAAGTTGGTTAAGCCTGCAAAACCTTAACTATTAATACTGATAATCGACTTTATATAGAGATGTTAAGATAATTCTTAGCGTCTTTTTTATGATTGATGCCTTGAGTATAATTACTATCACAGCATGATGGTTCGTTTTATTATCGTTGTATTTTTGCTGTTATAGCCGTTGAGTTATGAAAAACCAACCAAACTTCGTTATACTCAAAAGCTGAGCGTTTTCTATTATTAATACTTTTATCATCTAGCGCCGTAAAACCACGTCCTTCTAGGGCGTGGATATCAGGCGTCAACCGTTGTCATCTAAGATTGAACATACCTTGATAACCAAATGCATTGAGATCATAATTACCCCATGAAAACGCTCAAACTACGCATCAAAGACAAACATGCCACTCAGCTAAATATCTTAGCGGGGTCGGTTAACTTTGTCTGGAATTACGTCAATGAGCTAAGTTTTAAACACCTCAAGCGTACTGGTCAATTCTTTTCGGCTTATGATTTGGCTACTTACACCAAAGGTGCGGGTGAATATCTAAACCTACACAGCCAAACCTTACAAGCAGTGACCGAAACCCATGCCAAGGCTCGTAAACAGTTTAAAAAAACCAAACTCAACTGGCGCACCAATAATCCTAAAGCCAAACGTAGTTCTCTTGGTTGGATTCCGTTTAAAAAGACCGCTATTAAGCATATCAGCACCCGCCAAAGTGGTAAAAAGTGTCTAAAAAGCACCCTGCAATTCAGCTTAGCTAAAGGTAAAAAACTCACTATTGACCTATGGGACAGCTATAACTTAGCGCTCTACACCATCAATACTTGCGAATTGGTACAGGACAATCGCGGTCACTGGTACGTCTGTGTGACGGTTAAAGAATTTCCAAAAACAGCGTGTGGCACTGGTCAGGTCGGTATTGATTTAGGCTGCAAAGATTCAGCAGTCAATAGTGATGGCGACAAACTACAAACCAAAATCACTCATCAATACGCTGAAAAACTGGCCATTGCTCAAAGAGCTAAGAATAAAAAGCGGGTCAAGGCCATTCATGCCAAGATTAAAAATACTCGTCAAGACCTCATTCATAAATTCACATCAAAGCTTGTCAAAGCCAACAGCCTAATTGTTGTTGGTAAAATAAAATCAACATCATTCACTAAGGGCAAACTTGCCAAATCAGTCTATGACGCAGGTTGGTTTGAAATTAAGCGGCAACTGGATTATAAATGCGCGAACGCAGGTTGCCACTATATCGAAGTGAATGAAGCGTACACCACCCAAACCTGCTCGTGTTGCGGCTCTCGCCAAGATAGTCCGAAAGGTAGATCAGCGCTTGGTATAAGAGTATGGTTTTGTCGTTCTTGTAAAACGACCCATAACAGAGACGTTAATGGAGCAAAAAACATTCTCGCGGTCGGGCTTGGCCGTCTTTAGTAGGAATCCCCCTCCTTTGAGGGCGGGGAGGAAGTCAAAGTTATGTATACCTATTTCGTCGCTGGATTTGTTTGGCGGCTTTTCATTTTTGTATTTAAGGCTGTAACATGACCGTTACTCATACCTCTAAACCTTTCGAACCTATTATTACCTCTTTACTCGATAATGATTTATATAAATTTACGATGCTGCAAGCCATGCTGCATCAGTTTCCACAGACACATGGTGTTTATCGCTTTCGCTGCCGTAATAACAAAGACACGCTGTATTCATTGGCTAATATTAAAGATGATCTAGAGCAGCAGTTAGACAATTTATGTGAATTACGATTTTTAGAGGATGAACTAGAGTACTTACGTGGTTTGCGCTTTATGCGCTCAGACTTCGTTGACTATCTAGAATTGTTTAAGTTGAAACGTCGTTTTATTACCGTCAGTACGGATGATAAAGGTCGCTTATTTATCGACATCGAAGGGCCGATGATTCAAGCGATGTTCTTTGAAGTGTTTGTACTCGCCATCGTTAATGAGCTGTATTTTGATGCGCTATCGAATGCCAGTGTGATTGAAGAAGGTCAGCGCAGATTGGATGAAAAAGTCACATTGTTGCATCAATATGCGACAGAGCAGGCAAAATGTGATGCTAATACGCCGCCATTAATCATCGCTGATTTTGGTACTCGCAGACGTTTTAGCAAAGCTTGGCAAGCCCATGTGGTTGAGACCTTGCATAAAGCTGAACCAAAAATAGTGAGCGGTACTTCCAACGTGTATTTAGCAAAAAAGCTGGGAATGACACCGATAGGTACGATGGCACATGAGTTTATGCAGGCATTTCAGGCTTTGGATGTGCGTTTACGTGATTCACAAAAAGCGGCGCTTGAAGCATGGGTACATGAGTATCGCGGCGATTTGGGTATTGCGCTGACAGATGTCGTTGGCATGGATGCGTTTTTACGCGATTTTGACTTGTATTTTGCCAAGCTTTTCGATGGTTTACGTCACGATAGCGGTGACCCGTATATCTGGGGTGATAAGGCGATTGCTCATTATAAAAATCTTAAAATAGACCCAAGAACGAAGATTCTAACCTTTAGTGATGGCTTAGATTTGGATAAAGCTTGGGATTTACATCAGTATTTTAAAGGTCAAATAAAGACCAGCTTTGGTATTGGTACCAACCTCACCAATGATATGGGTATCACCCCGATAAATATTGTCTTAAAGTTGGTTGAATGCAATGGGCAGCCGGTCGCTAAACTGTCAGACAGTCCAGGCAAGACCATGATCAATAATGACACGTATCTTGCCTATTTGCGCCAAGTATTTGAGGTTGATGAGCCTGAATAGAATTGACTTAACTGTCGCTACTCTCTGTTTTATCTTCTTCAGCGAAGGCGGCATCTAGTGCTTGCTGTACCGCATTGATACGGGTTTCGCAAACGCGATAAGCAGCAATTGACTCTTCCACTGAGGTCATCAGATTATCAATATCTGGCTCATCTTGTTGCTGTAATTCAGCGGCATTGGTTTTTAGAATATCATAAGCCGCCTTAAAGGTTTTTGGGGCGGCTTTTTTGCGTTTACGAGTAGGGGTTGTCATAAGGTTTCCTAATTTTAAAATAAAGTCTTTGACTAAGTTGAATCGACGGTAGGTTGTACTTCTTATTTATTAATATTTACGTCAATAATCTGTGCTTTTGCTTTACCGTCCTTTAAGAGGATGTGCACCGTTTGTTCTGGATGGAGCTGCGTACCGCTGGTCAGTATTTGCTTATCTTTTGCATCAGTAAGCATGGTATAGCCTTGCTTGAGCACCCGAGAAGGACGGTGCAGGAGCACAATATCACGCAGATGTTCGCTATCACGCTGTGCTTGTATTAACTGCTGCTGTGCCGAATGCATAATCGTTTTTTGGTTATTTTGACTGGCGCTAGCAGCCACTGTTAACTGCTGATAGGCAGCCGCTTGAGTCTGTGTGCGTAGCTCGCTGGTGAGTCTGGCGGCTTGCTTGACCTGTCGCTGGGCGCTTTGCTGAATACTACGCCACGCATAATCACTGTCTTTTTGCAGAGCGGTTAATTGACTAATCGTCTGTGATTGTATTTGGCTCAACTGGCGTGTCGTTTGTTGTTCAGCGGTGTTTAATTGACGCTGAGCCGCTTGTTTGATTTGCGCTTGATATTGCAGCGTTTGAGTGACGAGCTGGGCTAAATGCGTCATGATAGCGGCAATCACCTTCGATGGGGTATCAAAGCTAGTATGCGCCACTTCATCTAAGATAACTTTATCACGCTCGTGACCAATGCCAACCCAGACAGGAATGGGCTGCTCGGCAACCAATGCTGCCAATTCATAATCATTTAGATAGGCTAAATCACCGACCGCACCGCCGCCACGAATAATGACTAATAAGTCTGGCAGGTGCTCATAAATATCAAAAAACTGCTGTTGGGCGTTAACGATTGCTTGGCGGATTTCGCTTGGCGCATGATTACCCTGAAAGGTCGCGTTATGATAATGGAAATGACAGGCACCTGTGCGCGCTAAGCGATCAGCGTCGGCTTGAAAATCACCTAATCCAGCGGCTTTTTCAGGGGCAATGACCAGCACATGCTCAATATCAAACGGAACAGGCAGCTGTTGATTCAGGTTTAATAAGCCTTCTCCCGTCAAGCGATCGACCATCTCCGCATACTGCCGTGCCAAGTCGCCTAACGTGTAGCTAGGGTCAATATCTTCAATAGTGAGAGAGAAGCCATATTGCGCATGGAAGCCTGCGGATACTTTGAGCAATACCGTCAAATCACGATCAAGGGGCATGCCAGTTGCGCGCTCAAATTTTGCTAAGACGCGTGCTGCTTTAAAGCGCCAAAGATTGCCGCGGCAGCTAGCAATGACCTTACCGTCATCATCTTTTTCTGCTAATTCAAAGTAATAATGCCCGCCTTTGCTAGATAGATTACGAATCTCTGCTTTCACCCATACACGGTGGTTAAAGGTCTGTTTGATAACCATATCAACGGCTGACAAATAGTCACTTAACCGCAGAACGGTATCTTCTAAATTGACTTCAATATTGTTTTCTTGCTCAGCTAACTCGGCCTCCAAGGTCGCTAAGTTTTTAGCAGGCGCTAATACCTTAGCTGGTTTCATATTTGACAGGTTGGGTTTGCGCATAATAATAGACCAAAAGTGAGGGAGCTTAAAAACGGGCTGTTTATAGAGTAAGAGTCATAAAAAATCAGAAAGGGTAGTTTACCCCAAAAGCGAGCACACAAAAAGAGAAGCCAACCCGTCAGCGACTAATATATTCTTATCGCTGATTGGTTGGCTAAATACTTTATTAAATAACAAGATACTTTATTAAATAGCAAGCTGCCAAATAAGTGCTTTATGAAATAATAATTATTTTATTGGCAACGAAAGTTGATTTTATACTCGTAATCGTCGTCACGTGATAAGTTCGGCGAGCCCGTTCCAAGGATCGTACCGAGGACGGCACTGGCTTGTCCAATCATCCGACCAGTATTTTCATCTAAAATACCGTTATAAGTGACTTTGTCATCGACGATAATAACTTGCTTACCTCTGCAAGTCTTTTGTGCGCTGTCTATCGCATTTTGCTGTGCTTTTACTTTGCTATCAGCGATGCCAGTCGTCTCATAAATAGAGTTGGCACGCTGGATAACTGGTGATGAAGGCGTAGTTTGGCAAGCACTTAGGGCGAGTGCTGCCGCCAAAGTAGCAGTCAGTGCAGCGGTTTTATTAATAGTATTCATAAACGATTCCTAATGTCTGTCAGTCATACATAAAGTTGAATATCACAGCAAAGTTGAGGTTACGCCATGCACGTATCCGTCCATAGGTGGCTCAACAACTATGATGAATCTACCCTATTCGGCTCTGGGGTGTCTAGTCGGTTATTGTGTGCGGTATTGCAGAGACCGCACATATTCATCATATATTCATGGGCGACGTTTACTTATGATGAGCGAAAATGAAAATAAGCGGTACTAGGACACAGCAAATCACTTGAAATATAAACCATATCTAGGATAATTGACCTATTCATTTTTAATCAATAAGTAATTTTATGCCATTAATTCCTGCTCCTGCTGGCGTGCTCGAAGTCGACGCGCTTTGGCAACAAGACAATCCTAACAATCCAAATACCGATACAGTGGCGTTACTGTGTCATCCCAATCCGTTATTCGACGGCACGATGAATAATAAAGTGGTAACGACGATGTATCGCTTTGCTCGTGATAATGGTATGCACGTGGTACGCTTTAACTTTCGCGGTGTCGGGCAGTCGACTGGCGAGCACGATTATGCGGATGGTGAAGTCGTAGATGCAATGACCGTGCTACAATGGATTGCAGAGCAAACCAATGCGCGCAAGTTATGGTTGGGTGGTTTCTCTTTTGGCGGTTATGTGACAGCACGGGTGGCTGAGCAGGTACTTGAAGCCCCCCATATTTGGGGGCTAGGCGATTTTGAGATCACTAAAATCGCTCTTATTGCTCCATCCGTTGAAAAAAATGACAGCAGTGATATAAGCTTGCCAGCCGATAAAACTTTTGAGATTTATGGCAATGCTGATGAAGTGATTGACCCTGATAATATGCAAGCATTTGCGGAGCGATTAGGGATTGCTGTCAGCGTTGTAGATGGCGCAGGGCACTTTTTTCATGGACGTCTGTCAGAATTGAAAGGCTTATTAGAAAAGCATACCTTTGGTAACGACGCTTAGTTGTTACCTAGGGCGTGTCATTAATTAGCACATGAATACATTTAGTGGTCTTAAAATGGCTAAATTTTGCTAAACATCGTCAGAAATTTTGTCAATATGTTCATATTAACGGCAATTTCTTCCTTGTTTATCTACAATTTTTCTCATTTTAAGCCTCACAATCTAATTGATGACACACCCTAGTAATATTAGGATAGAGAACCGCTATCAAGTCATGAGCTTTGATCGCTTCACTTTGACGAGTTCATGCAGAATCAACCATTACCTTACTATTTATTTTGTCTAATGATGAGTCGTATTATGAGTTTATCTCCATTGCAACGTTACGAGCAAGCCGTCAGTACAGATGAGTTTACTCGAGATGAGCAGCAATTTAAGGCCATGAGCTATCTTGATGAGATACATCATCAGCTCATCAATAGTGCGCCACAGAAGAAAGGCTTCTTTAGCTTTTTAAAGTCCAAGCCGACAGCACCAACGGGTTTGTATATGTGGGGCGGGGTAGGTCGTGGTAAAACATGGATGATGGACATGTTTTATGATTCATTGACCATTGATCGCAAGATGCGTCTGCATTTTCATCATTTCATGCAGCGCGTTCATCAAGAGCTAAACAAGCTGCAAGGTGAGAGTGACCCATTAGAAAAAGTCGCCGACATCATTTATGCAGAAGCGGTTATTATCTGTTTCGATGAGTTCTTTGTTTCTAACGTTTCTGATGCCATGATTTTGGGTGATTTATTTACCATGCTATTCAATCGTGGTATTACATTGGTCGCCACCTCAAATATTGAGCCATCAGGATTGTATAAAGACGGCTTACATCGTGACCGTTTTATGCCTGCTATCGCTGAAGTGGAGCGTCATACTACGGTGATGAATATTGATTCTGGTATCGACTATCGTTTGCGCGTATTGCAGCAGGCAGAGCTATATGAATCGCCTATGACAAGAGCGAATCATCATTGGTTAGCCAACCGTTTTGCCAGTTTATCCAATAACCAAAAAATCAGTAATGAGCCAATTACGATTAATGGCCGCGAAATCAGAATAAATGCTCGCACTGAGGATATTTTATTCTGTGATTTCCGTCATTTATGTATGGAGCCACGATCAGCGTCTGATTTCATCGAAATCGCTAAGCAGTTCAGCACAGTATTGGTCAATGCCGTGCCTGCCTTAGACGATGACTTACGTGATCCGACCCGTCGGTTTATTTATCTGGTTGATGAGTTTTATGATCGCCGTGTTAAGTTGCTGGTTAGAGCGCAGCAGTCGATTTTGGATCTATATCAAGAGAGAAATTGGCGTTTGAGATTGAACGGACACGCTCGCGCTTGGTTGAGATGCAGTCAGAGGATTATCTGCGCATGGAGCATCGGGTCGATGATGCGGCATAATCAAAGCCTCTTCATAGCCGATGGTAATCTACAAGTTGTCGATTAAAGCACTCATGGTTTTTCATTCAAGTCACTCACACTCAATACTAGGGTAAATGTTCATTGATTGAATTGAGCACACGCCCTAGCATGCGTTCGGCAAGGCGTGTTTTTTGACAGTATTGAGAGCAAAACAAAGTATAAAAGCATTAGTTTTTTGCATAAAAAGATAATAATAAATAGGAGCGGTAATGACTACAGCCGATGAAAATGATACATTACTAGGGTGTGTCATCAATTAGATTGTGAGGCTTAAAATGAGAAAAATTGTAGATAAACAAGGAAGAAATGATTGGCTGGATCAACTCAAGACGTAGTATGGGTAATTTAGACACGCCAGCACCCACACATGCCCAAATTGAAACAGCGATTGAGTGTGCGGCGACCGCGCCAGATCATAAAAAACTGCGCCCATGGCGTTTTATAGTGACGCAGGGTGATGCCCGTCATGAATTGGGTGATGCCTTGGTCACAGCGGCCCAAGCCAAAGCGATGCAAGAGGGCGAAACGCTGTCCGAAAAGGACATCTCAAAAACTCAGGCCATGCCATTAAGAGCGCCCGTCATCATCACGGTTGTCACAAAAATACAAGCGCATAAAAAAGTCCCCCCTTTTGAACAAATGCTAAGTGCGGGTGCGGCTGTACAAAACCTGATTTTGGCGCTAAAAGCCCAAGGCTTTAGTACAGTGTGGCGTACGGGATTGCTGTGTAACGAACCCGCTGTTAAATCATATTTTAACGTTGGTCCAGATGATTATGTGACGGCGTTTGTTTATACTGGCACCAGCCCCAAAAATGAACCCGCCCGTAAACCGATTGATATCGAGTCTTTAGTGCGATTTGAGTCATAATATATCTAAGCGCTGTTTAGTGGCGCTTTTCTCTTGACGAATACCACTCTCTAAAAAGACAGTCGGTCGTGTAGCAAAAAGATAGATAGCCTCAATACTCTAAGCTCTAAAGCGTCATAAGTCATGATAAATAAACCATGATAAATTCTATTAATAATAAATCAGCCAATACGGATAACAGCAAATGACCAGCCCTAATGATAGCAATAAAGACATCAGTAGCGATAATACTGAGGTGAATACGAATGCCCCTGAAAAGCAAAACAGTCTGCTGGCAGGTATCATCGAACGTGCTACCAAATCGGGTATTGGTCGTAAAAAACTCAATCCTAGCGCGGTAGAATCAGCAGTGGCAAAAAACATGGCGGATATTCACAGTAATCCTACCAAGCTACGTTTGGCGTTTTTAGGCGGTGGTAGTTTTGGTACAGCAATGGCAAACTTGGCTGCACGCAATGGCTGTGATACCACTCTGTGGGTACGTAATAAGCGTACGGTAAAGGCGATGGTAAAAACGCAGACCAATAAAAAATATTTACCAGGTTATAAGCTTGATGACAGCCTTAAATATAGCCATGACTTGGCAGCAGCCGTCAAAGATAAAGATATCGTTTTTATTGCGGTGCCTGGTTTGGCTTTTCGTGAGACCCTAAAAAATATTGCACCATTTATCAGTGGTCAGTCTATTGTGTCATTGACCAAAGGTATGGAAAAAGATACTTTTGCCATGATGAGCGACATTATTAAAGATGAGCTACCTGAAGTGAATTTTGGTGTCATGTCGGGGCCAAACCTTGCGATAGAGATTATGAAAAACATGCCATCGGCGACCGTTATCGCCAGTGAGTCTGAGCCATTGCGCCATGCCGTACAAGCCGCGTTACATAGTGCATTTTTTCGAGTGTTTGCCAGTGATGATGTCAAAGGTGTGGAGCTTGGCGGTGCGCTAAAGAATATCTATGCGATTGCCATGGGAATGGCGGCGGCCTATGATGTCGGTGAAAATACCAAGGCAATGATATTGACTCGTGCTTTGGCAGAGATGAGCCGCTTTGGGGTTGAGGCGGGTGCGAATCCGCTTACCTTCTTAGGATTGTCTGGTGTGGGTGATTTATACGCCACTTGTAGCTCAGAGCTCAGTCGTAACTATCGTATCGGCAACATGCTCGGTCGCGGTATGAGTATTGAGGCCGCGGTGAAAAAACTCGGTCAAACTGCTGAAGGGGTTAATACTATTCAGCAAGTGCATGAGAAAGCAACCAAAGAAGGCATCTACATGCCTATTACCCATGCATTGTATGCGGTCATTTATGAAGATAAAGCAGCATTAGGTGTGGCGTTACATCTCATGGAAGCTGGCTTCCGTAGTGACGTTGAATTTGTAATGGCACATGATCATAGTAATGCGGCGCTAACTGCTCAGATGAAGACGTCAAGTGATAGCACTGATGATGAAAGTGGCGATACTGACAGTAAGTAAAAACCCCAATGTTAAATGATGACGTTGTTATAAGAATGATTATTCTGCAAACAACGTCATCATGACAATGCATAAAGGAAGGTTATGAAAATTATACTAGTACGTCATGGTCAAGCAGAAGATGAATCGCGTCCAGACAGCGCGCGCCAGTTAACTGACTTTGGTCAACAGCAAGCAATGCAGACGGCAGAGTATGTGATGACTCACTATCATCCTGATTATTTTGTCGTCAGTCCCTATGATAGAGCGCAGCAGACGCTAGCAGCATTTCAAACGCGCGCGCCCAAGGTTCCAGTAATCGTACAGCAAAATATCACGCCTTCTGATGACGCGCGCCAAGCTTTAATAGATATTGCGGATATTGACGCTGAGTGTCTGGTAGTGGTGTGTCATATGTCTATCGTTGCTTATATCGCTGGTCTATTAACTGGTGATTATCCTGAATCATTTTCTCTTGCAGAAGCAAGGGTGTTTGAGATGGACTTTGTAATGGCAGGTATGGCAAAAGAGATTGATCGTTTTGTGCCCGAGCAGCCGTATTGAGATTAGGTCGAATCGTCAGTGATACTGTTGACACTTAGTCTATTGATGCTTAGTGGTGTTAAACTGGTTAAAGAATGAAATTGTCTGAACCTACCTTTAAAACAGCTTTAATAATTAAGGACACGCTTAGTGTTACATGTTTGGTTACGAGCGCAGCATAGCCCGCTAGCTGTCTGGCATAAAGATATTCAGCAATGGCAGACGGTTGATGGTTGGCAACAGCTGCAAACGATCTATGGTAATTATAAAACCAATGCGCACAAGACTTTGTGTCTATATTTTCCATCAAGCCATATATTGCAGGTAGATACTGAGTTGAATGCGACTCAGCTTAAACAGCTGGGCAATAGCGGCAAGCAATACTTATTTGAAGAGACATCCTTGACCCCTGTTGAGCAATTGGCGATTCGGCAAATCAGTGAAGCCGATAATCACCAACTGTATGCACTGGCGCAAAGCGATATCGAGTCATGGCAGCAGAGTGCTAAGCTCGCTGGCATGAGCATAACGGCGTTACTGCCTGATTTTTTATTGCTGCCAACGCCAGATGAAGGGGCAGGTCAGCAAGTAACACTGTATCAAGATGAGCAAACCATGCTACTGCGTCAGTCATTGCGACAAGGTATGGCTGTCAGTTATTTGCCCTTAATTTTTGAACGTTTCCCGCATTTAAGTGAAGTGAATATATTGCCGCCCATAGCGGTTTTAGATGATTTTTCAAAGCCAAAAAATTCGGCAATGTCCACAAGCTTTATGGCAGAAACGGCCGCGCTTGTTGCAGATCACCAGTTATTATTAACCACCTTGACCACGACGCCCAAGCCTGTTGACAGCCCTGAGCGTCACGCGCTTAATTTCTTTATTAAATCAACGGACTCAAAGCTCTCACCGTATTTGCGTGTGGCAGCGATGGTCGCGTTATCGGCACTGGTATTACAGATGGCGACCGATGGCCTGCAGTGGTATCAGTATAATAAGGCGGCGGTAGCGACCAAAGCTGAGATTGCGGCGCAGTATCAAGCTTGGTTTCCAAATGAGCCATTAAGCTCGCGCACCAAACTGCAAGTGCAATTGCAACCAAAGCTACGCAGTGACAGCCAAGCACCAGCCTCTCATATGGCACCATTGACTCGCATATCCCCGTTAATCAAGCAGTCTTCACTGCGGGCGCAAGCGTTAGTGATGCAGCCATCAGCACTCAGCTTTACCTTGATTGCCCCTGATCGTAATAGTCTTGATAAGTTTACGAGCACACTTGTTGCGCAGGG
Organism: Psychrobacter cibarius; assembly: GCF_904845955.1. Taxonomy (GTDB): domain Bacteria; phylum Pseudomonadota; class Gammaproteobacteria; order Pseudomonadales; family Moraxellaceae; genus Psychrobacter; species Psychrobacter cibarius_B. The sequence continues at coordinate 487,090 of NZ_CAJGYX010000001.1, read as the reverse complement.
TTTAAATGCCAAGCTTGCACAGGTAAACAGTAATCAGCAAGGGCAGTTTAGTGGTCAGGTTACGGTGAATGTCGTAGAAAATAATGACACGACGCAAACCAATGTAGCGGCATCATAATTTATTTGCCAACTAGGCAACGGTAATAAATAGGCAGTGGTAATAAAAGTCAAAAAGGTTGGAAAATGAAACGATTACAGCGCCGCACCAAACGTAATAACATCACGCCAGAGACCAATAATAGTATTGGAACCAATGTGCTGTCAACGCGTGTAAATAATTTTCAACAGATGCTATCGTTACGCTGGCAGGCACTTTCGCCGCGTGATCAGTTGGCATTGGCCGTATTGTCTATTTTCTTATTATTGTTCATTGGTGGCTATGGTGGTTATAGTATTCATCAAGCGGCAAACGACAGTAAGCGCGACTATCAAGAGCAAGTGGCTGATTACTTTTGGTTGCGTGCCCAAGCGGGCAATATCGATAGTAATGCGATCAATGCGGCAAACACGGCGGATGGTGAAGCCGCCATGCCACCTGCCAATGCTATCAGTGCATTGTTAAACAACTCAGGTATTGCCAACGCCCAAGTCGTTGCGACGGGTGATGCCGTGCAACTGAGCTTCAATCATGCCAGTCAAGCGGTGGTCAGCACCGCACTTGGCAAACTCGAACAACAAGGTTGGCAGTTCAGTCAGCTATCGATACAGCAAGACTTGGTTACCAAAGCCATTCAAGTACAAGCGACTGTCACCTCATAAATCGATATGCTGTGGAAACTTGAAGTATTTTAATCCTTATCTACTATTGCCCCAAATTAACTGATCATCAGTTTCTAAAATAGCCATTTATCATTAGCATCATTGAAAAATTGCACGTTTGACACAATTAATTAACTATCACACAGCCAGAGATGGATATTTAAGATGAATCAATCTTCTGATCGCAAACCTGACACGCATAGCCATCAGCAGACCAGAACTGCTGAACACCAGAGTAATGCGTCAGTTGAAGCTGCATTTGATCATGAAATGACTCAGCAAAGGCAGAGCTATGGGGCGAGTGACAATATGAGCACTGGTAAGCGCCGTTCTTTAATTACTTATAATCACATTACTTATTTTTTATACGTAATCAGCTATTTTACCGCTGGATTACTGTGGGTTGTACCGATTGTGATGAACTATGCGGAGCGCCATGACGCAGAGGGTTCGTGGTTGTCCACGCATTTTGATTGGCAGATTAAGACCTTTTGGTATAGCATCGTATTTTTCTTCTTAGGCATTATTATCATTACCTTTGCATTAGGGGGTTTTGGCATCAGTATGCTGGATGATAGCAATAATATTGCCATTGGTTCGGTATTATTAGCGGTATTTGGCCTGCTAATCATGATTTTTACCTTCATATGGCATCTTTATCGTATCGTCCGTGGTTGGATAGCCCTGACGGATGGTCGTCCTGTACCTTAGGGACTGTAGAATACATCTGTCAGTTCCTTAGCTAATATGTAGGTATAGCTATTAGTAGTACTCTAATACAGAAATTTAGCGCATGAAACTTTGCTCTTATTTCTGTTAAGCTGATATAATCGCAGCGCTTGATTTTATTCGCACTATTCACTCACTATTTCTTTCGAGCAGGGTCTGCCATTACTATGTCTTATGCCTTACTTCGCCCTTTTTTGTTTAAGATGGATCCAGAGCACGCCCACGAGATGACCTTATCTTTATTAGATAAAGCTCACAAAGCACGTGTTTTAGGTTTGGTATACGGTCAGTCAATGCAGCCCACAGACTGCATGGGCTTGCAATTCACCAATCCGGTCGGCCTAGCGGCAGGATTGGATAAAAATGGTGATTATATCGATGCGTTGGCTGAGCTGGGCTTTGGTTTTATAGAAGTGGGCACGGTCACGCCAAGACCGCAAATAGGCAATGATAAGCCAAGGTTGTTTAGAATCAAGCAAGCGGATGCTATCATCAATCGAATGGGTTTCAATAACCAAGGTATCGATTATTTGATCGAAAACGTCAAGCGCTGTCAATATAAAGGCAATATTGGGATTAATATTGGCAAAAATGCCGATACGCCAGTAGAGCAAGCCGCCGATGATTATGTCTATTGTTTAGAGCGTGCTTATCCGCATGCCTCCTATATCACCGTTAATATCTCCTCACCAAATACTAAGAATCTGCGTGATTTACAAAGTGGCGAGGCATTGACTCAGCTTTTGGATACGATTAAAAATCGTCACAGCCAATTAGCCACTGAATATGGTTTTTATGTGCCACTGGTATTGAAAGTTGCGCCTGATCTAGAGCCGCTACAAGTGGACTATATCTCGCAGCAATTGCTCGATTTTGAGATAGATGGGTTGATTGCGACCAATACAACGTTGAGCCGTGTTGGTGTTGAAGATTTACCTGATGGTGAGCAAGCAGGTGGTCTATCCGGTCGCCCAGTCAGCCACATTAGCACCCAAATTTTACAACAGTTCTCCGACCAGCTAGATGGTAAAGTCGCTTTAATAGGCGTCGGCGGTATTGACAGTGGTGCAAAAGCCGTCAAAAAAATCGAAGCGGGTGCAGATATGGTGCAGCTCTATACGGGGCTCATTTATCGTGGTCCTGGGCTGGTACAGTCTTGTATTCAAGCAATCGGTGGCTATTACGACGCGATGGAGCTATAGCGGATCAATATCCCTAGCTCATTACCTATCAGATGCACAAGATGACTGTATTTTGAGCTGAGTCATCAAAGATTAATGTGTCACAAAAACGAAAGTAAACATCCGATAAAAATCAATAAGGTATGAGGCGTAGAACATGAGTGGTCTGGATATCGTGATTGCTATTGTTGTTTTGATCGGCTTATGGCGCGGCTTTCAAGTCGGATTGATTAAAACAGCGGTTGGTCTAGTCGGTTGGTTTATTGCCCTGATCGCTGCCACACGTTTGGCAGGAGTGGTTTCGCCGCAACTATCAGGCATGGTACAAAACCCTGTTTTACAAATGGCAATGGCATTTTTATTGGTGGTGATAATCATATTGGCCATTATGCACTTAGTGGCGTTTGTATTCTCAGGCGTGCTTAAAACCTTACGCTTGGGTGTCGTTGACAAAATGGCAGGTGGTGTTCTTGGTGCTGCTAAAAATGTATTGATGGTTTTAGTTGTGCTTAGCGTCAGCGCGCCGTTACTGGTGCAAATGCCACAATGGCAAACGTCAGTGCTCGCGCCTGAGCTATTGCCTTATGCCCCGATGGGTAAAGCGTTGGTCTCAGATGTGTTAGGTATGGCTTGGGATCAAGTCAATCAGTCGTAAGTATTTTTACGGTTAACCTTTAATGTCTCAATGCTTCGATGCTGATAGCTTGGGTTTATGGTGCTAGAGGTTATCGCTTCTATCATATCCTCTTGGTAAGTTATCCTTGATAAAAAATTATTTAATCGCATTTAGAGACCACAAATGCCAATAAATAGTGCATTTTGTTAATAGTCAAAAGATAAATATTCGTTAAATTCTGAACAACAATCATCAGGTCGTCGGTGAGTAACAGTACGCATTTTTGATAATCTACTGTTAGCAGTCTTGCCACTATTGTAGTACTAATTAATGAGTCAAAATAGGATATAGCTATTATGTGTGGAGTCATTGGAGTTGCAGCTCACGAACCAGTCAATCAGATTCTTTATGACGGTTTGACGATGCTACAGCATCGTGGGCAAGATGCAGCGGGTATTGTCACTTTGCAAGATGGACGACTCTATCTACGTAAAGAAAATGGCATGGTACGTGACGTATTTATGAATCGTCATATGATGAAACTGGTTGGTAAGTTCGGTATCGGTCACGTTCGTTATCCAACAGCAGGCACGTCAAGCAGTGCCGAAGCTCAACCATTTTATGTCAACTCACCTTATGGTATTACCCTTGCACACAATGGTAACTTGACCAATGCTGAGAGCTTAGCCAAGTCTTTATACATCGAAGATCGCCGCCATCTTAATACCGATTCAGATTCAGAAGTATTGCTAAACGTACTTGCCCATGAAATGCAAAACTTGGGTAAAACCAAAGCAACGCCTGCTGATATCTTTGAAGCAGTCACGGCTGTATATGGTCGTGTCGAAGGCGCTTATGGCGTAGTCGCTTTGATTACGGGTCATGGTCTGCTTGCTTTTCGTGATCCAAACGGTATTCGTCCGCTTATTTTTGGTAAGCGCATGGCACCGAATGGCGGCACCGAGTATATGGTTGCCTCAGAGTCAGTAGCACTGACAGGATCAGGTTTCAGTATTATCCGTGTTGTCAAACCTGGCGAAGCCATATTCATTGATTTAGATCATAAATTACATACCCATCAGTGTGTTGAGCAGCAAGAATACACGCCTTGTATCTTCGAATATGTGTATTTTGCCCGTCCAGATTCTATCATGGACAACATCTCAGTTTACAAAGCACGCTTACGTATGGGTGAAAAGCTGGCTGATAAAATCCTTGCTGAATGGGGCGAAGATCACGATATCGATGTGGTGATTCCTATTCCAGATACCTCGCGTACGTCAGCGATGGAGCTGGCACTAAAAATGAATATTAAGTACCGTGAAGGGTTTATGAAAAACCGCTATATCGGTCGTACCTTTATCATGCCAGGTCAACAACAACGTAAAAAATCAGTTCGTCAAAAACTCAGCGCCGTACCACTTGAGTTCAAAGGTAAAAACGTCCTGTTGGTTGATGATTCTATCGTTCGTGGTACCACTTGCCATGAAATCATCCAAATGGCACGCGATGCTGGCGCGAATAAAGTATTTTTTGCTAGCGCCGCGCCACCGGTTAAATATCCAAACGTCTATGGTATCGATATGCCAGTACGCAGTGAGCTTATTGCCTCAGGTCATACGGTAGAAGAAGTACGCGATATCATCGGTGCTGATAGATTGATTTTCCAAGATTTGGACGACTTGATTGATGCGGTAAAAGATACCAAGTACAGCAAAGTTGAAGGTTTTGATTGTGCCGTATTTAATGGTTGCTACATCACTGGGCAGATCAATGAAGCGTATCTTGAGCACTTACAAGAGCAGCGCAATGACACTGCCAAAACAGGTAAAAAAGGCGTACAGATAGTGGCTGATACCCCAGTTGATATGATGGGCGTCGAAGAGCTTTAAGTTATCAATTTCTTAAAAGTATCAGTTTTTTGCGGCATTGTTAGAAAGTAAAAGGCTGGATTCTCATAAGAATCCAGCCTTTTTTCTATTTTGAATATAGTTCAATTACAGGGTTTAAAATTATTCTTATGAACTTTAGTCAGAGCACTTTTAAACCGCTACGGTGTTACCCGCCCTAGATGTACTCAGTGTACTACCTGCGGTCGGTCGCCTTGTAGCGATTCTAAAATTCCTTGACTATAGAAGCTGTTATCCATTCACGTGTTTATCAGTTTTCTACGACACGCCCTAGTATCCACTTAAAAAATTAGTAAATACCCATAGTAAGCCATTAATGGCAGCGATGCCAACGACCATACTGACCAACAGCTGACGGCTGATATGATAAACGAACAACACCAAAATAAGGGCACCAATTTGTGCCATCAATAAATGCAGTTCAGCACTATCTAGCCCAGTCGTTGCCGATAAATTTTGATAAGAAAGGCTGGTTAAAATAAGCAATACCATGACTGATAGTGGCAAGCTCTCATTGAGCCGATGCAGCCAAGGTGTGTCTAACAGCTTTCTGGGTATTAAGGCGGGTAGCGCACGGGTAATAAAGGTCACGGCGGCCATCGCAAAGGTTGCGAAAATAAGGTAACTACTGGTCATTGTTGGCTCCTGTCATATTACGCTGCGTCCAAAACCCACGAGCTAAAATCAATAGCATACAGATGGTGATTGCCACCAATAACAACCAATTACTAGTAAATAAGGAGGCCACCGCTAAAGAAATGATAGCAATAGCAATGGGGAAATAACGTTTGATACTTTGGAACTGCTCATAAGCTAAGATCGCAAACAGACAGACTAAAGCAAAATCCAAATGTGGTACTAAATCGCTCAACGTACTGCCGATTATGACACCAACCGTGCTCGCTAGTACCCACCAGCTTTGATTAAATAAGCTCAATGGTAGTATCAACGCTTGTCTTGACTCATTAGGTAAACTGGTCATAACAGAGAAAGTTTCATCAGTCAGGGCAAATAGGCAATAGGTTTTGGCAAGCTTATGTTCTGGTAGGTATTGCAATAATGGCATACCATAAAATACATGACGTAAATTAATAGCGGCAATATTGGTTGCGATGCTACCAATCGGTAAACCAGCGCTCAGCATCGGCAAACAAGCATATTGAGCGGCGCCCGCATACAGTACAATACTCAACATAATCGTTGCCCACACAGGGATACCGGCAACTTGTGCCAGCACACCAAAGGCGATACCCGCAGGTAAATAGCCCATCGCCACAGGTAGGCTTTTTTTGAACCCCGCCGCCCAGTCGTAGCTGGTCTCATGCTGTTGATGTAATTCTTTTGAATGAGTAGTCACATGACATCCTAATTTTTGCTGTTTTTTGGTTATTATTAATATTTTTCGGAAAGATTAATGTTGGAAAACTGATTTTAAAATGAAGTCAAGCCCGAGTAGTAGCAAAAGTATCCTAGCAAAAACACACTTGATCTAAAGAACATTACACAGTCGGCTGGAGCTTTTCATAGCTGGCTGTTTGATGAGCTCGGTACAAGAAGCCACCCAAAATAATCAGCCGAAGTAATAACAAACACCACACGCTTAGCCAAATACCAGTCATATCCCACTGTTGGTAGAGCAACCAGCTGAGTGGAAAAAAGATAGCGGCGAGTATCAAAGCTGCGTTACGAATCACATTACCGGCAGTTAAGCCAAAAAATATACCATCTAGCCAATAGGCACCAACGCCAACGAGAGGTAGTAATACCGCATAAAGGTGGTACTCATATGCCAGCGTAAAAACGGACTCGATATTGGTCATAAATTGCAAATATGTTGGCATTGCCAGCCACCATATTGCACTTAACATTATCGCTAGGCCATAACTGACGATACCGGTGCGCTTGACGATAATACGAAAACGTGGCCAATCCCGTCGTCCTGCTGCTTGACCGCTTAACGTCTCAGCCGATACCGCCACGCCATCAAGAGCAAAGGCTGAGATACTTAATACTTGAAGCAAAATAGCGTTGGCGGCTAGGATGACGTCACCACTTTGAGCCGACAAGCGGGTAATCCAAGCGAAACTCAACGTCAAGATCAGAGTACGGATAAAAATATCTTTATTTAATGAAAATAGCCTAAGCATTTTTTCTTTAGAAAAATGTTGCTTGTCGGCAGTGAATAAGGCTTGCCAAGATATTTGCAAATGCTGACGGCTGAGCCACAACGCTAGTATCACGCCCAGCCAAAAGGCAATAGTGGTTCCTAACGCCACCCCAACCAAGCCCATCTGCATCCCATAGACAAAAAACAAGGTCAGAACGATATTCAGCATGGCGATAAAGCCTTGCTGGTAAAGCATGTAGCGAGTCTTACCTTGACCAGCAAACCAACCAATGAAGGCAAAGTTCATTAGCTCAGCGATGACGCCCCAAAAGCGTACATCCAAATAAGTCTTTGCCGCTTGCCCACTGTCGGGGTTGGCTGATAGGGCTTGCAAGCCAAAATCTATCAACCAAGGCTTTGCCAGTAACAGAATGCTGCCGATAGCAAACGCTAATAATAGGGCACGTTGCAAGATTGATAGTAGGGGTGATGGGGTTGGGGTTGACGATTTTGTGATATGAGTAGAATTATCAACATGATTGAGCGATTGTCCTAGCGCTTGAGCCGATAGCCCAGACGAGGCATATTGTAAAAAGTTAAAACTCACGAGCAATAAAGACAATAATTGTATCGCCAAGCCCATCCCGGCAAGTTTAGCCGTGTCATTCATATTACCCACAATCGCGGTATCGATGACGCTTTGTAGTGGCATTGCTAGGTTGGCTAATAACACGGGCAACGCAATAGCAATGATACGTGTATAGCGAGTATCAATCGGTGGCATAGCACTAGGTGGCGAGGCGGTCATTGACATTTTTGGCTCGTTTATCGATGAAAAACAAGAAGGACAGAGTTAATGTCATTAACGCTATGACATTACCGTATAGTCAATTCACTATAAAGGCGTTACGGCATTAACTTTACTTGAAGTATGGCTTATATATTTGTACTTTGTTGCCTTGACTCTGTTTTAAATGGAGTTAGCTCTAGCAAGTGTGATATTCAAGGCAAAAATAGCTACAAAGACAAAAGCACCTAGACTCATTATTCACGAGTCAGGTGCTTTTTTTGATGCTTGCTTAAATACTATCTTAGCTAGCGATTAGCTTTAGAAAGTATAAAATTTATTAAGCATTGTCTTGTTCAAACATTTTTGGATCATTGAAAGTGACAATTTCTTCTTCAAACTCAGGTTTTACTTTCACAATAAAGTCATCGCGTGATAGACCCATACGTAATGGAATCGAGCTTGCAATATACGTTGATGAGTAAGTACCGGCAAGCAGACCAATGAAGAGCGCTACTGAGAACCAGAACAGTCCATCGCCGCCTAAGAATAGCATGGCAAGTACGACCAGTAAAACAGTGGAAATGGTCATAATGGTACGGCGCAACGTTTCGGTCAAAGACAGGTCAACGGTCTGGCGAGGTGTGATACCACGGACACGACGAAAATTCTCACGAATACGGTCATACACAACAATTGTATCATTGATAGAATAACCAACCAGTGCCAAGACGGCCGCCAAGACGGTTAAGTCAAATGGGAAACCAAATAACGCAAAAACACCAATGGTCACGATAGCATCATGAAACAGCGATAATACCGCACCAAGAGCGAGTTTAAATTGGAAACGTAAGGCAACATAGCCCAACATACAGACCAATGCTAATACCAGTGACATGACTGAGTTTAGATAAATTTCATTACCAACTTGGCTGCCAATAATATTAACGTTACTGATTTCAACATTATTATTAGGCAGGGTTAATGCTTTAGTCAGGCTACTATTTAGGCCGTCTACGTTATCAGACTGTGGTGGCAAGCGTACGAGGAGTTCTTCTCGCGTACCAAGATACTGTACCACGGCATCATCAAAGCCATTATCGGCCAATGCTTGTACGACTTCAACTTGCTCAACAGGCTGCTCGTAACGCACATCTGCGGACACACCACCCGTAAAATCAAGTCCTAAGTTTAGACCGTTTACTGCAATTGCAATGATACTACCAATAACCATCAATAGAGATAAAAGTGCCATTGGCTTTTCTATCTTCATAAACGGAATAATACGCTGGTTGCCAACGGCTTTGATACCGCCTTCAGCGATTGCAGCCGCATCATCAGCGGCATCACCCGATTCTATCTCAGGATTGGCTGCTTGGGTGGTCAGTGCTTGACTGTCTTTACCCGCATCCTTACTGCCGCTCAGAGCTTTGCCTTTTTTTGATTTAGCGGTAGTTGGGTTATTGGCTTTAGTATTACTACCTTTCCCATCACGGCGTGGTTTTTTACGGCGGTGTGTGCTTGCCTCAACATTTGAGCTACTTGAACCATCTCGATCTGGATTATTCTGCTGTTCTAAAGGATTGTTCTTATCAATCGTCATAATGTTCTCCTAACCGATGCTCAAACGTTTGATAGATTTACGCTTACCATAAGCAATCTGTACCAGCGCCCGTGTCACCATAATAGCGGTAAATAGTGAGCTGACAATACCAATAGCCAATGTAACCGCAAAGCCTTTAATCGGACCCGTGCCAATTGCAAATAGAATAAAAGCAATCAATAGGGTGGTGATGTTGGCATCGAAAATACTACTAAAGGCTCGATCAAAACCTGCCACGATGGCGGATTTGGGTCGTACCCCGTTTGCTAGCTCTTCACGTATTCGCTCAAAGATCAGTACATTGGCATCGACGGCCATACCGATGGTCAAAACGATACCAGCAATACCAGGCAAGGTAAGTGAAGAGCCTAAGATTGACATAATAGCAATGATGATAATAACGTTCACGGCCAGCGCCACGTTGGCAATCACGCCAAATAGACGATAGAAGATAATCATAAACGCAAACACTAATAGATAACCGACTTGCGTAGAGAATAGACCTTTATCAATATTGTCTTGACCTAATGATGGGCCAATAGTGCGTTCTTCTACAAAGTACATCGGTGCGGCAAGTGCGCCTGAGCGTAGCAATAGTGCAAGCTCGGCAGCTTCCGCGCTACTATCTAGCCCAGTAATACGGAAAGAGGAGCCAAGGACCGCTTGAATATTGGCACGGTTAATGACTTTAGTCTCAGCATAAGGCGTTCTAACTTCGACAGTTTCGCCAGTCTCTGGATCTTCTTCGTAAGTGATTCTTTGCTTGTTTTCGATGAACAACACGGCCATCTGTTTGCCAACGGCGGTACGAGTGGCATTTTGCATGAGCTTACCACCAGCACTATCTAAAGTAATGCTCACTTCAGGAGAGCCGCTTTCATCCACACCAGTTTGAGCATTGGTGACTTTATCACCAGTGACAATCGCTTGACGTTCAAGCAGTACCGGCGGACCATCAAGCGTCTCAAACGGGAAAGCTTCGGTACCCGCTGGAGGGATGCCGCCCGTATAGTTTTCGCTGTCTTCAGCAACCATACGGAACTCAAGGTTTGCAGTGCGCCCTAAGACACGTTTTGCCTCAGCAGTATCTTGTACGCCAGGAAGCTCGACGACGATACGGCTAGCACCTTGAGACTGTACTAAAGCTTCAGTCACACCAAGCTCAGCAATACGATTGCGAAGGGTGGTCAAGTTCTGATTGACCGCATAGCTGTTGATTTCATCAAGCGTTGCATCGTTGTACGCTAAAATCAGTGCAGGACCTTGCTCATCAATAGAGGATTGCAAGCTAAACGTATTGCCCATTGAGCCTTGCAAAACATTCTGTGCACGGTTACGAGCATCTGTATCAGCGAAATGTAATACCACACTTCGATCTTCGGTCTTAATGCCTTTGATCGCAATCCGCTCGGCACGTAGCTCGCGACGCATGTCACGACTGGCACTGGTCAAACGCTGTTCAAGCGCCTTGTCCATATCGACTTCTAGTACAAAACGCACACCGCCACGTAAATCAAGGCCGAGCTTCATCGGTTTTGCCCCGATATCACGTAGCCACTGCGGCGTCGTTTGCGCCAAGTTAAGCGCGACGACATAGTCTTCGCCCAAGTTTTGACGCAGTACTTCCTGAGCTTTGAGCTGATCGACTGGATTGTCAAGACGTACCAGTGCACTGTTGCCCTCAAAGGTTCCATCGTGGTTATTGATGCCAGCCTCTTCAAGCAAGCTTCGAGACTCAGTCAAGATACCTTCAGACAGCTGTGTACCTGCAGCGGCGCTTGTAATCTGCACGGCAGGTTCATCAGGATAGAGGTTAGGAGCAGCATATAGACCGGCAATGATTAGCACGACGGCAATAAGTAAGTATTTCCAAGCGGGATATTGCATAATCACTTCTTTAGGTTGATAAACGACTGGCGACGTAGGCCACAAGTTAGCAGATGGGAAGTTAGCGATAGCAATGGTTGAGTGCTGTATCTAGCAGTCGTTATCATGCACCATTGCGATCATCCGCGATGATAGTAAAACAGTAGAGCAAATAATACAGACGTATCTTTATATAGTCATCAAAAATATATAGTCAGCAAAATATCACTGATAAAATCAATAAAGACAGCATGGTCAAAAGCATAAACATAAATTGTCTATACTCTATGGGACTGTTTTTACATCATTGCTCTATAGCGAAAAATGACCGTAAATAAGGTACGGTCATTCTTAGGCACTGTATTAATCACTATATTTATTAATGACAGATGAGGGCGTGTCCTCAATTCAATCGATTATCCTCTAAATGGGCTAAAAATGGCTAAATTTTGCCAAACATCGTCAAATAGCTTATTAATATCTCGATATTATTTAAGCTGCTTTCCTTGTTTAACAGCAATTTATTTCATTTTTACCACCATTTTTAAAATGAGGACATGCCCTAGTAATCATCAATAAAACGCGACTAATATTTCAATCAATCATTAAACGCTTTCGATTGTGCCAGCAGGTAACACTGAAATAACAGAAGCACGTTGTACTTTGACATCAGTATTATTGTTTAGGCTGACCACTGCATAGTCACCTTCAATGGCTTTGATACGACCCATCAAACCACCAGCAAAAATGATTTCGCTACCGACAGTCAATGCATTGACCATGGCACGATGTTCTTTGGTACGCTTAGACTGTGGACGAATGACTAAGAAGTAAAAAATCGCAAAAAAAGCAACAGGCAATAGTATTTGACTAAATAGTGACATCGCACCAGCAGCTTCTGGTGCAGCATGGGCAGCTTGGATAAATAACAACATAATTTCTCTCAGTAAGTCATAGATAATAATAAAATTAAACGCATAGTAACAAAAAATCCCAGACTTGGTAACTGTTAATAATAGGCTGAGTATGTTTTTCTTAAGGTAATGGCATGCTAGCGGTCATTACTTTTTGCGGCGATATTTTTGCCACCTCATATAAGTGACGCCGAAGCGCTGAGAGTATAACAAAATTCAAGCAGCGAATGGATGCTAGGTAGTAGTAGCGTAGCAAAAGGTATGATTAAGGATATCAAAAAACAAAGACTTAACAATAGCGTCTTATTGTGAAATGGCATTATCAATGCTACTATCAAATGGCAATAATTCCCTGCATTTAGCACACGGTTTATTAGTATATAATAGATCCTATTATATACTGCTAAATCAGTTTTGAGCAGCGAGTTACCATCGTTTTTGCAGATAACTAATAGCTAATTAATCATGTCTGTTTTGTTGTTTGCCTTTAACGATTTAGTATCGTTTGCTCATTATATTATCATCCCTTTTACTTTTTTTCTGTTTAGGTTACCTAACTTGTTTACCACTTTTATGTTTGTACCTCGTCTATGTCGTCCGCGCGCTTGTAAAGAAGCGTCTGCTAAACCTCCTCCGACATCATGCTATTCAAAGCGTCTTAGTCGTACCAATTCAATTGCTGGGTTATCAGCGCTGATGGCGATGCTGCTATTGCCATATCCAGCTTTTGCCGCTGATGCTTTAGCAGAGCCGACAGCGATCAGTGTGTTATTACTCATACTTTTTGTGGTTGTCGCCATCGGTATCTCGTTTGTCTGTTCATTGGCTGAGTCTGCATTACTGAGCATGACGCCGTCTTATATCGCTGATGTTCAAGAAAGCAATCCGAAAAAAGCAAATATGCTAAGACGCTTAAAGGTTGATAACATCGATCAGTCATTAGCGGCTATTTTGACTTTGAATACAGTGGCTCATACATTAGGTTCTATCGGTGCTGGTGCCCAAGCCACGATTGTGTTTGGTAGTGCATGGTTTGGACTGTTTTCTGCCATTATGACATTGGCGATTTTGTTTTTATCTGAAATTATTCCAAAAACACTTGGGACACTGTACTGGCGTCAACTAAGCGGTATGGTCGCTTATTTCGTTCGAGGCATTATTCTGCTGTTGTATCCACTTATTTGGATATCAGAAAAGTTAACCAAATTGCTAGTACGTGGCAAAGAACCCCAAGCATTCAGTCGTCGTGAATTTGCGGCACTTGCCAGTATCGGTGAAGAGTCAGGACAGATTGACCCATTAGAATCGCGCATTATTCGCAATTTACTGGCATTTGGTGCGATTAAAGTCGAAGATATCATGACCCCGCGTTCGGTGATGTTGGCGTTTGAAGAAAACAAAACAGTCGCTGAATTATTGGTTGATCGCCCAAAACTGACGTTTTCACGACTGCCAATTTATGATGGTGACTTGGATAACATCACAGGTTTTGTATTAAAAACAGACATGTTATTAGCAAAAGTAAATCATGCGATGCACAAGCCATTGACTCAGTTTAAACGTGACATTACTTTTGTTTTTTCAAAAATGAAACTGTTTGATTTGTTAGAGCTGATGCTAAAAAACCGTATTCATATTGCGATTACAGTCGGTGAGTATGGTGAGGTCAAAGGTTTGGTTACTTTAGAAGATGTGTTTGAGACTTTATTGGGACTTGAGATTGTGGATGAAATAGACCGCGTCGAAGACATGCAAGCACTGGCTCGACAAATGATGGACAGACGAGTAGAGCGATTGGGTATGAAGCTTAGTGATGATGAACAACAATACGAAGATAATAGTACGGACGCTAAGTAAGATTCCGTTTGGCTTATTAAATTGAGATTGGATTGACAGAAAGCGACCTAAAATTAGGGCGAAAACTGAGTCGTGTACTGCGTAAGTGGCTCAGTTAGTATATTTTTTATTTATGATAACGATGGGCAGTGACTCATATTTTCAGAAATAATTGTGCCATATGGTTGGTATTTTAGTATTCGCAATAATTACACAGGGTGTCACATAGCTGTGAGAATTGAATGATAGTCTCACTCTATGGTAAAAGTACGCTGTCATCATTAATAAGTAGGTGATGATTAAACAGATATTTTTTACAAGTACAATGAAGAGGGCACATGCTAACCAGTGCTCGCTTCATTTATTATGATGTTAATGAGTAATAAGCGACTACTATATTTAATCAATAAAAAACGTTAGTCATCAAAAGATGGCAACAACGATAACAGCATTGCTAAGGATTATGATGAAACGATTATGGGGAAAAGGGCTTTTGGCATTATTGCTAAAAAGTGCCAGCGTGGCGGCGGTAGTGACCGTTGTAAGTACTGTGAGTATCAGTGCGCAAGCGGCAGCCATGACCGAAGCTTTGGTGCAGAACTATATAGCAGCAATGAAGTCATCAGCGAATAGCCAAAATGTCAATCAGGTCGCCCGTCTTGTCTCTGACGATGCACTGATTTCATTATCTAGAAAAGGTAAGTCGACCAGTTTAGATAAAGATGCTTATTTGAAGTTGTTGCAAAATAGTTGGAATAACACCTCTAATTACCGTTTTGATATTTCTGTGGATAATATCGTTATTACGGGCGATCAGGCCAAAGCCAATGTAACGACCAATGAGAGCTGGGTAAAAGATGGTAAAAATGTCTCATTTGTCACCACTTCAAGAGTGACGCTGACGTTATCGACTGGTAATGCGGTGCTGCTACGAGCCGTATCACAAGTAACGATTAATTAATTGTTACTCGATTAATAACTCAGTACTAGCTAGTCAGCAATTAGGCATTATCAACAATTAGGTATTAATGGATGAGCATTGATTAAGAAACGTCTTGATCAGTGGGTAATCAAAAAACATAGTGCATTAATTAGGCTCTTCGAAAGCTAAGTATTCCATCATAAATAGCCATACAGATTCACAATGTTGAATAATTAAATGATTGATTGCATTTCGTGAGAGGTCTAAAAATTAACTCAACTTATGATGATTATCTTTTTATATTAGACTGGTCTTTGCTTCACATTGCATACTATACTAGCAAGCAACTTTATCTTATCACTTTCTGTCGTTAGGAAACTTCCAATATCATGTCTACTGTGCTATCAAAATCTCGCTCATTTATTGCGTTGCCATTGACGCTTGCGGTATCAACTCTACTTATCAGTGCTTGTAGCAATACGTCAGCGGTAAAAAAGGGTGCGACCAATAGCTCATCTATTATTACTAAACGTCCAGCTACTAAAGCGCCTGCAGCAAGCAGCAGTACGGACTATTCAACGGCATATTTAGATGCAGATAGTTTGGATGAGTTAGCCGATTTACTCGAAGCCACTGACATGACTATGGTGGAAGGCAACAAACTTGCTATTCAGCAGTATGGTGATTTATGGAGTCGCTTACGTGCTGGCTATCGTATGAATGGCGGTCAGCCGACTTATAATCAGCGTATTGAAGGGCAAAAAAGCTGGTTTTCCAGTCGACAAGACTATTTAAACCGTTTAACTGCACGTGCCAGTCGCTTTATCTATCACACTGTACGAGAAGCTGAGCGTCGTAATATCCCGACAGAGCTGGCTTTGTTGCCTGTTATTGAGGGCTCTTATGATCCAAGTGGTACTAGTAGTGCGGCAGCAGCAGGCTTATGGCAGTTCATTCCAAGTACGGGTCGTATTTATGGTTTGAATCAAAGCAGTACCTATGATGGTCGCCGTGATGTCATCGAATCAACTCGCGCCGCTTATGACTTCTTGACCGCACTACATAACCAGTTTGGCAGTTGGGAGTTAGCATTAGCCGCTTATAATGCCGGTCCTGGTCGCGTGCAAAAGGCCATTGATGCTAATAGAGCTCAGGGTTTACCGACAGATTATTGGTCTCTGAGATTGCCTACTGAAACGATGAATTACGTGCCGCGTTTCTTGGCGGTAGCAGAAATTGTTGCCAAGCCTGAGCAATATGGTGTCTACTTGCCAGCCATCGCCAACCGTCAGCATTTCCGTAGTGTGCCAGTGAACTATGGCGTGAGCTTGGCTGAAGTTGCGCAAATGACAGGCGTGAGCTACGACGAATTAGAAAGGCTAAATACGGCCTTAACGTCAGGGCGTGTAGATTCTTCTGGTCCCCAGCGTATTATTATTCCTAATGATGTGAGTCTTAATACCGATGTTAAATTGAGCTCATTGAGAGGCAATGGTACGGGCAATATACTGGCATCGAGTAATACAAGCACACCAAGTAGCACGACCACGACGCCAAGCTATAATAATAAGCCCTATACTGGCTCCTCATTACCATCGACAGGTAGCGCCTTGGCTGATTATGCTGCGAGCGCTAGTGTGCCGCAGCAAACGACCAGTTATATATCTCCGTCAGTCACGCCTACTAGCAGCTCTGTCTACAGTAATAATGCCTCAGTGCGTACTGAGCCACCATTGAGTACGGCAGAAACCAATAAGATCAATGCTGAGCTAAAAAGCAGCAACAGTCTACCGACCACCTCTGCTCAAATTACACAGAACAATACGATTGTCCAAGAACCACCACTGAGCAAAGAAGAGCGTGATTTTATTGCCAATCAAATTCGCAGTAACACGCCTGAAACCAATGTGATCAATGCTGATGGTAATATTAATTTATCCGCAGTACAGACACAGCAGTCTATTCTAGAAGCCAGTGGCGAAGAGAAAAAGCTTAGCTTTGCAAAAACATCAGTAAGCAAGCCAAAACCGCAAGGTACACGTACCACTTATAGCGTCAAGCGTGGTGATACCTTGTCTAATATCGCCAGCCGTGCGGGTGTCAGTTGGCGTGATATCGCTGAATGGAATCAAATAGATGCCAGCTCTAAGCTGCTATCAGGCAGTACCTTATACTTATATAATGCAAAAACCATCGAACCGTTGAGCACAGCTAACAATGCCGCGGCAAGCCAACCAGAGAGCTATGTAGTACAAAGCGGCGATACGCTGATAGGTACTGCTAACCGCTTTGGTCTATCGGTGACTCAGTTGGCAACCTACAATAATTTGAGTAGTAGAGCGGATCTACTACGTGGTCAAAAGCTATGGCTGATACCAGGTAAGGTGACTGCGCCAGTGACCACACCTGCCGCTCCCTCGACCAAGCCAAGTAAATCAAGCACCGCTACTAAGAACTATAAAGTAAAAGCGGGCGATGGCTTGATTGCTCTCGCACGTCAGTTCGATGTATCAACTGATACACTTGCCAGCCTCAATAATATGAGCACTACAAGCTCACTATATGTTGGTCAAACGCTAAAAGTACCTGCAAGTGTCGATTTCGATGCAGCAAACACCTCAAGCTCTAGTAGCCGTAACAGCAGCTCAAGTTCGGTGGCAACCACCAATTACAAAGTAAAATCTGGCGATACTTTGATCGGCATTGCCAATAGCGTGGGTATCAGTCCAGCTGAGCTTGCGGCGGTGAATAGCAACTTTGATGCAAAAGCACGCTTACAACGTGGTCAAACCATCAAAGTACCTGTGTCTAAAGGATTGGTTGATCGTCAGCTAAATGATAAAACTGTCAGTTATAAAGTAAAATCAGGCGATACGTTAACAGGCGTGGCGCAACGTTATAATATCGGTCTTAGTGACTTGGCAACAGCGAACAACCTGAAAACCAACTCTAATTTGATACTCGGTCGTACGATTACGATTCCTGCCAGTGGCAGCGTTGTAACGACCTCTAGTAGCAATAACCAAAGCAGTAGTTCGGCTAGTAGCACTGCCGCGACTAGCACAGCGAGCAGTGGCAAAAAATTGGGCAACACCGAGAGCTATAAAGTTAAATCTGGTGATGGTTTGATTGCTTTGGCACGTCAATTTGGTGTTTCGATAGACGACTTGGCTGCGACCAACGATCTCGCGACCAATGCCCAATTACAGCGTGGGCAAACGCTTAAAGTACCAAAGCTCACAGTGAGTTACACCGTTGGGTCAGGAGACAGTTTGATTGGCTTAGCACGTAAATATGGCGTCTCTACGCAAGAGTTGGCTGAGATGAATAATATCGCGGCGGATACGATGCTACAGCGCGGTCAGCGCCTGACCGTACCTAATCGTTAAGAGTAAGTGGCTTAGTGAAATAATAGCCAAGTAAATACGATTAAGACAGATCATTCTGCACAAAAAAGCTGCTCTTTATAAGAGCAGCTTTTTTTATCTATAAAATTCAATTCTCAAAATATCTAATAGCACTTATTAACTAGACGGTTTGAGTTTTGATAGTCTCAAGATAACTTCTAATATTGCTAACATAATGCATCGCTTGACCATAACGACTATTGGCAGCTTTATTGTCAGCTAAGTACGCATAAACGTTCGCCCAGCTTTTATCATCAATACCCTGATCTCGCAGTTTACGCTGAATACTCTTTACTGCATTTGGTCCCATGTTGTAGCCGGCAAGCGCAAACCAAATACGATCTGTCTTTGGCACATCAGCAAAGTCAGCTTTCATTTGCTCTAAATAACGCGCGCCGCCGCCGATACTTTGGTAGGGATCGACGCGATCTGAGACGCCCATTGCTTTGGCTGTATTATTGGTCAACATCATAAGCCCACGCACGCCCGTCGGTGATACGGCATTGGCATCAAGGTGTGATTCTTGATAACCCATGGCCACCAATAATTCCCAATCATGATTATAATTGCGTGCTTGCTCTTCAAAAGACGATTGATAATCAGGCAGTTTTTCGGTCAACGTTTTTTGGAAATGATCTTGGCTATAGGCGTCTTTCAGCAAGTTTTGATTGTAAAAGGCAGCAAGTTTTTGTGTGTTTTTCAGCTTAATGCTGTCACATAAAAAGTAACTGGCTTTTTGTGATAATGGGTCATTGGATGAATTGAACGTCCAACTGACTTTTGGATGTAAACCATTCTTTGTTAAGCTGGCGTCATAGCCGCAACTGATGTTGATAGAGGATAAGTTAAACTTGCTCTTTAACTGTGTACTGGCCGTTGTCAATGCCATGTCTACCTCGCCCGATCTCAGCGCCTTTAAGGCAGTTTCTTCATTGGCATACGCTTTTAGGTCGATATCAACGCCAAGCTCGTCAGCATAAGTACGTACCAAATCAAAACCAAAGCCATGTTGAAAACCGTCAGTCGCAAAATAAGTGCTGTCACCGGGGACGGCAGCGATGGTTAACGTGCTTTCTAGCATGACGTTATCATAGGCTGGCACTGGCGCACGCATCGTCGTCAGACTCTCAGCAGGTAAAGAGAGAAGGGCGATACTAGAAACTTGCGCAAGCTTTTTGGTTCTAGAAAAACGACTCGATGTCGTTGGGGTAACGGATGAAACGATGTTACTTTTAGTGTTCGGTAGGCGTTTAGATGGACGCAGTAAATAAGAAATACGGCGTCTAGCCCCTTGCGCAGATACTTTCACACGATAAGTAATACGCTGCATGGATGTCTCCTGATTTTAGCCATCCTACTTACCGTAAAATGCTTACGAGTGTATGCTTATAAAGTGGTCATACATCGATGTTGCATTTTAGACAACCACGCACTTCTTAATAAGATAAGTGCGTCGTCGTCTTGCTTAATAATAGTGCCGCTAATGAATTTTTATCAGATGTAGCGGTGCAGTTTTTAATTAGTTGGTTATCTACTGGCGTATTCGGCGTATCAGGTAAGAGGGCTAAAAAAATCTCTCAAAATATCAATATAAAACATCGATATAAAGTATCAATACAAAATGATGAACGCACAACACCGAGAAGGATATAAATCGGATGATTCCTTCATCGATGCGTAGATGGGGCTAAGAATAAAACAACTATATATTAAACATAGGTAAGGTCATGAACTAAGTTATTGAGACAAAAACATAAAATGAGCGGGATGCTTATGCATTCAGCTTTTCTATGCTGATATTAATGACCATGTCCTCTTTAAATCATTTGTAATAGAGTCAACAGTGATTAATTTTTTGTCCAGCAATAAGGGTAAGCAAGTCGCTATTTTCATTAATAATAAAAAAATGATAGAAAATTTACTCAAACATTCTATCAATCAGCGGTTGCTAACCCAGTATCGCGACACTTAAATCAAGATAGACTATGCTGCTGAAAATATATCACGCATAGTGTGTCTATTAGTAAACCGACCAAAACCTCGCTATCTATATGAACTCAATAGCTATACAACATAGTGAGATTTTAGGCGGTTATACTCATTTAAGTATCATAACCGGAAGCTGTAATAAATGGGAAGCCTCATGACAAGACATTCTTTCTTCGGATATTAATATGCGGATATTCCTTGGATTATTCAAGTGTGGTTAAGAAATTAGCGATAAAACTTAACAATTGGGCTATAGACGGTTAAAAATGCCCTTGTTATTGGTACACCATTGAAAATTGAAGCAGTAAAAATCATGCATACTGGGCAACCATACTGCTTATTATTAGCTTTTTTTTCTGAAAATTATTCTAAATTTAGATAGCTATGAGTAGAGTTGAGGGCACAGTTTAAGCAGGATTATCAATATCTACAAAGGTCACGGGTATACCAAATGCTTGAGAAACTATGTGACCGAGTGCTTGAATACCGCCGCGTTCTGTCGCGTGATGCCCACAAGCGAAATAATCAATGCCCAGCTCACGGGCAATATGGGTGGTACGTTCTGATATTTCGCCAGAGATAAAGGCGTCACAGCCCATCAATGCAGCTTGTTCGATCATATCTTGTGCGCCGCCCGTACAAATGCCCACGTGTTCGATAATTCTGTTATTATCGATATGAGCGCTTGTACTATTCGGTGCGCTATAATTGGCAGAGATATGCAATGGCAATCGTCCTAGCGTCTGAGTAATGTGAGTAATGAGGCTTTGAGCATTTTGCGGGGTACAAGTGGCGATATTACCAACGGGATGCGACTCACTAGGGTATAAAGCGCCGATAACGGTCATGTTTAATGCCTCAGCCAGCTTGGCATTATTACCAATGATGGGATGGGCATCGAGCGGCAGATGATAACCAATCAAAGAGATACCATGCTGCATAAGTTTACGGATACGCTGACCTTTCATACCAGTGATGGGGGCAGGTTCGCCTTTCCAAAAATAACCATGATGCACCATAATGGCGTCTGCATTATCAGCAATCGCCGCATCAATCAACGCCTCACAAGCCGTTACACCAGTGATGATGCGTTTGATAGGTCGACCCCCATCTACTTGTAAACCATTAGGGGCATAATCTTTGAAAGCATCTGCTGATAAATAGTCATCACAAAATGTGGTCAGCGCTTGAACGGTAATGGCGGTATTTGAGGGCTCGGTTGAGATATTGTGTGTAGTCATGGTATTCCCTTATAATTGATTCAGTGGCGCAAGTATCTATAGCTGAGATGCGGATTTTGATAATGAGTATTTTAACATGTGGCTACAGTAGGATAGACAATCCTACTCACTGAAATGGTACACGATACGTTACAACTGGGTAGTATTGGCGGTTTTAAATTATACATGTAAGCTTGCCGTATAGATAGTGCAAAAAAATAACCATCTAGTGGGCTGTAAACGTTTGATAAATGCTACTCAATGCGTCCTAATATATACCATGCTTCTCACCTTATTCATCTTCGTCTGTTTGTATCAAATTTATAGAGGTTTTATATGTCGTCATCTCGGAACACCAGCAGCAAGGCGTCTGTATTAAAATGGTTACCTTGGGTTTTATTGCTAGTCGTGATTGCCGCATTTATTTGGTTGTTTGCGAGTATGAAGACGGCATCAGAGCAGGCATGGGAGCCGCCCAGAACCACACCTGCTGAGCAGCAAGCGTCAGCACCGGTTTCTGATACACCCGCAGCGATTTCTTCTTATCATAATGCGGTTGCTCGCGCCTCACAATCAGTCGTGAATATCTACACCACGCAAACGATGGCAGAGCATCCTTATATGAATGATCCTGTGTTGCGCCGCTTTTTTGAGTTCCATGGTGCTCCGTCAGAAGAGCAGGGCAATACCAATTTAGGCTCTGGGGTGATTGTCTCAGAAGATGGCTATATCGTGACCAATGCCCATGTGATTGAAAAAGCCGATGAAATTACGGTCGCCTTTAATGATGGTCGTAAGAGCCGCGCTAGAATCGTTGGCACAGATCCAGACAGTGATTTGGCAGTGATTAAAGTAGATATGACCGGTTTGGCACTACTTGGTTTCCGTAAAGAACCTATCCGAGTTGGCGATGTCGCATTAGCGATTGGTAATCCGTTCGGTGTCGGTCAAACGGTAACGCAAGGGATTATCTCGGCGACAGGACGTACTGGGCTGGGGGTCAACAAGTTTGAAGACTTTATTCAGACCGATGCAGCGATTAACCCAGGTAATTCGGGCGGCGCACTCGTTGACGCTTATGGTGAATTAATTGGTATTAATACGGCCATTTACTCACGCTCTGGCGGCTCTATGGGTATCGGTTTTGCTATTCCTACGGCTATCGTTGAGCAAGTGATGAATGCCATTATCAAAGATGGTAAGGTGAGCCGTGGTTGGTTGGGGATTGAGATACAGTCACAGTTACGTGACCCAACGCAGCTTGAAACCTCGACTGGGGTAGAAGTGCTTAATGTCGTTCCTAAGAGTCCTGCCGCTAAGAGTGGTCTGCGTATCGGCGATATTATTTTGACGATTGACGGCGTTGAGATGACGGATGCCAATACCTTGATTCAGTATGTCGCTCGTAAAGCACCGAATACCACGCTGAATGCGCAAATATTACGCCGTGGCAAAAATGCCCAGGTCAAAATACTGTTAGAAGAGCGTCCAGCACAAGAGCCGATGGAACGTCCGGTTGTGATTCTTGATGAAAATGTTGGTGGTATAGAAGATCCAAATCTACAAGGTGAGAGACAAGACGTGCCGATGATGTCAGAAGCCGAGCGTGACCGTATGCGTGAAGAGCTGTTGCAGCTGTTTGAAAGAGATGGTGCGCCTTTGTAATGCCATTTTTCATCACCTAAAACTTAAGCAAAATAAGCTTAATCAAAATAGCTTGAACGGTTTATATACAGTAAAAAAGCGCGTTATCTTCAAGATAACGCGCTTTTTGTTTCGAATTTGTTAGCACTACTTTTGTTAGTATTACTCTATAGTAGGCTCGTGATTGATATAAATCACACCCTGTACACGACAACAGCAGGGCAGGATCTCGTCTTCATCAATCATGGCAAGGGGCGCAAACGGATAGTCAATGACGTGTGAGCTGGCGATACGCTTGATGCGACAGCTGCCACAATAGCCTTCCTTACATTGATAATTGATATCATGTCCGGTGCGTAGCAATCCATCAAGCAAGCTTTCGTCGTCATGCAAGTAAAATTGTTTCTTACTCGTCATTACCCAAGTCATAGTTTTATCCTGTTTGTTTCCCTAGCATTTTTCGCTGTCTTTCATACTGCCTCTAAAGCTCAAAATCATCAAAATCGCTGTCTGATAAATCTGAGTCAATCTGACCTACCAAGTATGAGCTGATTTCCGTCTCTTGCGGGGCAACTTGTACGTTGTCAGATGACAACCACGTATTAATCCACGGGATTGGGTTTGATTTAGAGTTCGGGAATGCCACTGGTAAGCCAACTGCTTCCATACGTAAATTAGTGATATATTCGATATATTGGCACAGAATATCTTTATTGAGACCAATCATTGAGCCGTCTTTGAACAGATAGCCTGCCCATTCTTTTTCTTGCTCTGCCGCTTTACGGAATATCTCGATGCTTTCTTCATAGCACTCTTTGGCAATGTCGACCATCTCTGGATCATCACGACCGATGCGCATGAGATTCAAGATATGCTGAGTGCCCGTTAAATGTAGCGCCTCATCACGAGCAATCAATTTAATAATCTTGGCATTACCTTCCATCAGCTTACGCTCAGCAAAGGCAAACGAGCAAGCGAATGACACATAAAAGCGAATGGCTTCTAGGACGTTAACTGCCATCAAGCACAAGTAAAGCTGCTTTTTCAGCGATTTTAAATCGACGGTAATTTGCTTGCCATTGATCGTGTGCGTGCCTGCACCGTATAGGTTG
This sequence comes from Psychrobacter cibarius, assembly GCF_904845955.1. GTDB lineage: Bacteria > Pseudomonadota > Gammaproteobacteria > Pseudomonadales > Moraxellaceae > Psychrobacter > Psychrobacter cibarius_B. Next base: position 462,488 of record NZ_CAJGYX010000001.1, on the reverse strand, counting down.
TATAGCGATGAGTTATAATACAAGTCATCGTAGTACTTGGCGATGTCGGCAGCGCGCTCTAGGATATGCTCGTTTTGCATGATGTCATCAAAGACGATAGCAGGGTCATTGATAATATTACGAATGATATGGGTATAGCTGCGCGAGTGAATGGTCTCAGAAAACGTCCACGTCTCAATCCACGTCTCAAGCTCAGGAATCGATACCAATGGCAGTAGCACGACGTTTGGGCTGCGACCTTGGATAGAATCGAGTAGCGTTTGATACTTTAGGTTACTGATAAAGATATGCTGTTCGTGTGAGGACAAATTGCCATAATCCATACGATCACGTGACACATCGACTTCTTCTGGACGCCAAAAGAACGACAACTGCTTTTCAATCAATTGCTCAAAGATAGGGTGCTTTTGTTGGTCGTAACGCGCCACGTTGACCGGATTACCAAAAAACATCGGCTCTGTTAGCGCATTGTTTGGCGTTTGGGAAAAAATCGAATAAGTCATGAGACTGCCTTTATCATTGATATGGTTATTAAGTTATAGGGTTTAGACTAGATTTGGTTTGACTGAATTATATTACAAGTTCTCTAAAGATATCTGTTCTGACGTCTGTCCATCATTCATATACGCTTTAAATATCTCACTCAGCTCGCTATCGTCCAAACCTTCCAATTCATCGATCGCACTCTTACGCAGCGCACTCAAGCCATCATCATCTGATAGTTGCTGCATTTCTTTCTGTACGTCTTTTTTAGTCGCTCTCTTTACTGGTTTTTTCGATACTTTTGTAGCGACTTTCTTTAATACTTCTGGTTTTGCTGCTGTGCCTTCGCCTAATTGCTCACGGACATCTGCGATGTTGACTTCCACTTGTACGATATGCGAGCCACCATCGTTTAGGTCTGAAAATACGTTTGGGATAAACAAACCACCGTCTTTGATGATTGCGGTATATTGCACAGGACCTCCGTCGTTTTTATTGTTTGTGTGTTTTAATTATGGCTGGCGTGTCGCAAGCGCATCATATACTTTGTTGTTTTCTCTTTTGCCGACTGCTAATACATAAACCACCACCACATCATCTTTTACGGTATATACCAGACGATAGCCTACGGTGCGTAATTTGATTTTATAAGTATCGGTACGTCCCGATAGTTTTGACGCAGGCACATGAGGATTTGACAATCGCTGCTGTAACTTTTTCTTAAACTGCTGCTGAATATTCGGCGCTATCTTTTTCCACTCTTTTAATGCCAAAGGATGAAACTCAAGATTATAAGTCATCCAAAGTTACCTTTATCGGTATCTGCCCATCATTCAATCGTGCACTAACGGTTTGGCTTAATGCCATGTCGTCCATCGCTTCCATCATGCGCTCAAAAACGTCTGTTGAGACTAAGTAAGCCACTGGTTTATTGTGGTTTAAAATAGCAATGGACTCGCCGTCTGACTGTTTAATCAGTGCCGACGGGTTGGCTTTTAATTCTGAGATACTGGCTGTCTGTGTGGCAAATATTGGTTGCATGACTCATTCTCCGCTAATATTACGCTCTAAATATAGGGCTGATTTTAGCATGAAAATTAGGTCTTAATTGTTAATCTATATATTTTGTAGGGTGCGCCTCGCGCACCTTTAAACACAATTTTCATATCATCGGTGCGCTGGGCGCACCCTACAGCTTAGGTAGTTTCCTTTAACATATAAAGGGTAAATAACAGTTGAGGATATATACCAAAATTATCAAGATAACTAGTAAGAAAAAAAGCATAAATGACAAAGGAATCTTATCTTTGAATAATTTAAAGTGGAGTTGTTCATCCATCCAGTCAATCTGATGCTCCCAAAAAAATTTATAATGTGCATACCAATTGCTTGCCAAGATCTGCTTACTAATACTATACGAATAGTATCTATTTTCTATTTCATTTAATTGGTCTATATAAGGTTGAAAGTTGGAGTTATCGGGAAGACCTTTAACAGTGAAATACAAAGCCTTCAGTTCATTGCAGAGCCTGATGATTTTAGTTCCAGTATCATCGTAGGTTTGTTTTTCATGATTATAGAAGCTTATATATAGACCTGATACACCAACTATAACAAACACGGCTGATATTAACTTGGTAGACAGACTATCAAAAACTAAACCAAGTACGCCTACAGTTGTTGAAGCGAAGCCAATCCAACCAGGTGCTTTTTCAATTATGTCATAAGTAGCAAAATGCTTTTTAGCTCCGAAACCAACATCGTATCCCTTTTGGGCTATCATTTTAAGCAAATCATTTTTGTTCATTATAATTCCTCAATGGGTACAAAAATTTTATCTCTTGCAACAACAACTCCATTTTCTACGATATAACACTCAACTAAATGCTCTCCATTAAAAGACGAATGCTCGCTAATTTTTTCTCCGCGTATATAAATTTGCCCCCTAATGCAATCGCATTTTTGCGCTTCAATTCCTCGGTTTAGTACCTTCCAATGCACCTTGTATTGTAGATGTGATGGAATATTAATACTTTCTATGTAGAAATCTAAATTTCTACCGTGTTTTAGCTTGTTTTTAGGTTTTCTGAAATATTTTCTAACAGCTTCATAAGAACCTTGCTTTGAAACCTCACATTCAATTTTTAGTTTGTATCCAATATCAATAGGAAACTTATTATCAATAAACTCTTCTGTATGTTTATACCTTAGGCTTTCAAGAGTGAGATTAACTTTTTCAATTAATGGGAAGTTACTACCAAAAATTTTACGCCAGTAATTATTTGCTTTTTCAGTACCTTCATTAGATATTGCCTTAACACACTTGTTATAAGCATCTTTGGCTTGATCATGGAACTGGTCTTTAACTTTAACGTCCTGATTACTACCTAAAGCTTGATAGTGGTCTTTATTGGTTGGTTCTTCAGATAAAAATTTAAAGAAATCACGACACATAAAGTCATAATAAATATAGCTCTTATCATCAAAGTAATCTGTCGATTTCAAAAAATTATACGCTAAAGTATCAATTAATAATCCACCAATGGCTATGCCTTGTTTGTTTTTCCATGCTCTAGCCATTTTACAAAGGCGTCTTAAGTTACGATTTTTTAAATCGTTCATTCTTCTTATTTCATCTAACTCTGCTTGTGGTTTGGTAGTTTTCCATTTTCCACCTTTATAAGTATCTGGATATTTGTACGAACCGTCTTCTTGTTTAAATACAGGCTGCACTTCTACATGAAAATCAGTGTACTGTACACAGACAACTAATCTATCTACAAATACAGTAGTTCTAGGGTATCTATCTAAGATCGCATCTTTCGTATCTTTTAGAAGTTTAGATTGTCCTTCTGCTACGTTATATTCATCCCATTTAGATGGGGGCAAAATATATAACATATCTAAGTCTGATATACCCTTAATAGCTGTCCATCTTCCGTAAGAGCCGACTTGTAAGCAGTTGTTGACTCTACTTTCGGTATCACGAAATTTTATATTAAGAGCTTTAGTTATTTCTTGATATCGATTGCTAACTCGACTTGATTTATCATCACTAATTTTGATACTAGACAAAAAATTTTTAAAATCATCGGCGATTGACAATGTGAATTCCTTTTTACATAGTTTCGTTATTTGAGCTTATAAATTTCGAAAATTGTAATATTAAGAAACGGGCTTAACCCAAAAGCCAAACCCGCCATCCATCAATCTTAGATCTTACAAGCTCCGCCAGCACAATCATCTTCCATATCCGCTTGCGCATCGTTCGCACCATCACGGGTGTTGTGATAATAAAGCGTCTTCACACCTAGTTTATACGCGTTTAATAAATCCTTAAGCAATATCTTCATCGGTACACGGCCACCTTCATAACGAACCGGATCGTAGTTGGTATTGGCAGAGATGCTTTGATCGACGAATTTCTGCATGACAGCGACCAGCCTTAGGTAACCGTCATTGTTTGGCATTTGCCACAGTAGCTCGTACTGACCTTTTAGCTTGTCAATCTCAGGCACGACTTGCTTTAAGATGCCATCTTTTGATGCTTTGATAGAGACCAGACCGCGTGGTGGCTCGATACCGTTGGTCGCGTTGGCGATCTGACTAGAGGTCTCAGACGGCATCAAGGCAGTTAGAGTGGAGTTGCGCAGACCGTGAGTGGTGATTTCAGTACGTAGCGTTTCCCAATCGAGATGTAGCGGCTCTTGGCAGATTTTATCCAAGTCTTTTTTGTACGTATCAATCGGCAGGATACCTTGTGAGTACGTCGTCTCATTGAACGCAGGGCACGCGCCTTGCTCTTTTGCCAATTTGTTTGACGCTTTCAAGAGATAAAATTGCAACGCTTCAAATGTTTGATGGGTGAGACCCAATGCTGAGTCGTCTGAATAGCGCACGCCATTTTTGGCAAGGTAATACGCATAGTTAATCACGCCCACACCGAGTGTACGACGACGCATACTGCCGTTTTGAGCGGCTTTGACTGGATAGTCTTGATAGTCGAGCAGGGCATCAAGCGCACGGACGATGAGCTCGGCTGGCTCTTCGATATCGCTGACGTTGTCGACTTTACCCAAGTTGACCGCTGATAACGTACAAAGCGCGATTTCGCCTGCTTCGTCATTGATGTTATCAAGTGGTTTGGTCGGGAGGGCGATTTCCATACATAGGTTTGACTGACGAATCGGCGCAACCGTCGCGTCAAATGGGCTATGGGTATTGCAATGATCGACATTTTGGATATAGATACGACCCGTACTGGCGCGCTCTTGCATCATTAGGCTGAACAAGTCTGCGGCTGGGATTTGACGACTACGAATGCTTGGGTCATTTTCGTACTTGGTGTATAACTCTTCGAATTTGTCTTGATCTTCAAAGAAGGCATCATACAAGCCGGGCGTATCACCTGGAGAAAATAGCGAGATGTCTTGACCTTTGATCAAGCGAGTGTACATCGTTTTATTTAACTGTACGCCATAATCCATATGACGGACACGGTTGTCTTCCACGCCGCGGTTGTTTTTGAGTACCAGTAATGACTCGACTTCTAAATGCCATAATGGGTAAAATAACGTCGCCGCACCACCACGGACGCCGCCTTGCGAGCAGCATTTCACCGCAGTTTGGAACAACTTATAGAATGGGATACAACCCGTATGCTGTGCTTCACCGCCACGGATAGGGCTACCAAGGGCACGGATGCGACCCGCGTTGATGCCGATACCAGCGCGTTGTGACACATAGCGTACAATGGCGCTGGTGGTCGCGTTGGTCGAGTCTAGGCTATCTCCGCATTCAATCAATACGCATGAGCTAAACTGACGCGATGGGGTACGTACGCCTGCCATGATAGGTGTTGGTAGTGAGATTTTGAATTGCGAGGTCGCATCGTAAAAACGCTTTACGTAATCCAAACGGTCTGACTTGTCATAACGGCTAAACAAACACATACCAACCAGCATGTACAAGAACTGCGGGCTTTCAAAGACGGTCTTATTGACACGGTCTTGGACGAGGTATTTACCTGCCATTTGCTCAACGGCGGCATAAGCAAGGTTCATGTCGCGCCAGTGATCAAGATATGCTTCTAATTCATCAAACTCGGCACGGCTGTAGTCAGCTAGGATATGCTGATCGTATTTACCAGCGTCGGTCAGTTTTTTGACATGATCATAAAGGTGCGGCGGGGTAAATTTATTGTAAGCAATTTTACGCAGATGGAAAATCGCCAAACGCGCAGCCAAATACTGATAATCAGGCGTATCTTCAGAGATCAGATCTGCTGCTGACTTGATGATGGTCTCGTGAATATCGCGAGTCTTGATACCTTCATAAAACTGAATGTGTGACTTTAGCTCAACTTGCGACACAGACACATTATCCAAATTGTGAGCTGCCCACTCGATTACCTTATGAATTTTATCCAAATCAATAAGCTCTAATCGTCCGTCACGTTTGGTCACTTTGATTTTGTCGATGTGTGTCATGTTGCCCTCTTAAGTTGATAACTTGGTAATTATTTATAATGTTGCTTATAGTGATGCTGCACAGTCAGTAAACGGCAGGCATTCTTTATAATGCTACGATGCTTGCGCCGCGATAGGTGTTTTTTTAGGCAAAAATCTACCGCTACTCATAGTGACAATTAAATTCACTGAGTACTACATATAGCGTGTTTGTTAGTAGGTAGGCGCAATATAGCGGGAAAATTTTGAAAATACTATATTGATTTTAGCATCAAACTATGTTGCTGTGAGGTTGTGCTGTGTCCGAATTTTAGCAAAGGACGATGGGGTAAGGGTTAGACGCGATTGACTCAAATAATAAGTTTTTTGTAAAAATCGTACGATCATTTGCTTTTCATTCGCGAGTAAATGACGCACCAATAAGGGGACATGGAACAATAATAATGAGGGCGCAGATTGTACAGCAAACCACAAAAAATCGCCACCCGTATGAGTGACGATTTCGACGGAAAAGCAGCTGGCTTTTTTTAAACGACAATTATCTGTTTATACGACCAAACGGACTGTTTTGGCAGCGTCGAGTGAGGCATACAGTACATTGACCTGATCGGCTGCTGTAAGATATAGATTGACTCGTGCTGAATGGAAGCGACCCGTTTTAGACGGTTTCACTTCTATCGAGGCCAAATCAAAATCAGGGAACTGACTGCCCAAGATAAGCTTCACTTCGTTGAGTAAGTTCTCACGCTCGCCTTCATGCCCAATGATGCTAAGTGGATAGTTCATTGGAAAGTCCCAAAGCTCAGGATTTTGAATATCCGTTCTTTTGCCTGTGATCACACCTTGATTGGGCGTTAGGTTGGTCATTTTTACTGATTTTTCATTTACTGGTGCTTGGTTGTTGTTTTGATTGGTGCTGTCTTTTGGATCGTCAGTCATGATGTGTGCCTCGCTTTATTAAATGTTAGCTATTAGCATAAGAGCTTTATTCACCATTTATAGTGGCACTAAACTTATAATTCAAGTGCTAAAATGGCAATGACAGTATGCTATGGATCACTATGATCTGTCATAGATTTTGCTCAGTCAGCCATGATAATCAAATGCTAATACACATATCAGCTCATTTTTTATAAGCACAAACAGCGACGTAATCCCCACGGTCATAGCCTTCGATGACTTCTTGCGCCTTATCATTGGCATACATAGGATGGGTCAGTAAGGTTTGTGCATATTCAAAATCGACAAAACCATTGGCTTGCATCAGCGCGATTTTTTCATCAGAGGTGCGCCAATTTGCTGATTTAACCAGCTCAATAGGATAGGGATCAGCAGGAGAGATATGCGCAAGTAGCGGATGCTCCCAAGCATTTAGTGAGCTAGCTAAATTATATAATCTTGCAAAACTGCTTTCTTTTGGCACATCGATAACAATCAATTTGCCGCCCGTTTTTAAGGCATCAAATGCCTTTTTAATACAGATATCCAAATCGCTAATATAACTGACACTGCCGTTAAACATGATGATATCAAACTTATTTGGCTCAATATCGCAAGTCTCGGCAGGACTAATATCTACTTGTAAGCCGCGCTTTTTAGCGATTTCAGCCATGTCTTTAGAAGGCTCGATACCATATTTGATATGGATATCATAATCTTTTGCCAATAGTGACTCAAACAGTCCACTACCGCAGCCGATAGACAATATCTCACTGTGCTTATCTAAGAAATGAGCGACCAATTTTAGCTCGCTGGTCAGTAAGTTTTGGTTGTCAAAAAACCAGCTGTCATACGCGCTTGCGTGTTCATCGAATGCTGCCATGGTGTTTCTCCTTGAGTATTTTTTGTTGTATCGTTAATCCACTATAAAAGAGTGACAGCGTTAACCTCGCTTAAAGTATTACTCATACATCTGCACTCGGTTGCCTTATCACCCTTTTAAATTGAATCAACTATATTGAATAGTACGTGACGTTAAATTTGCCATAAAGCTAGCACCTTGTATAGGGGCTAGGACAGATCAAGCGCTTGTTGCCAAAAATTCACTTCCATACGTGAAGCAGTATTAAATAACTGTTGGAACTTGTCTGCCTGAGCGGGGTTAGCCTGTGCTAGTAGCGTGTTGATCTGCGCTTCATTCTGCGCGGTAATCGCTTGAAATTCTTCACTGGCAAAGACATCAATCCATGGCTGGTAAGGATTGTCCGCGACAAAACCTTGTTCTTAATACGTTTGCCAATTTCGCCATAGCCCATCAAACAAGGGGCAATCGCCGCATAAAGCTCAGCCAGTGAGCCTGATATCGCAGCGCCCAATAGGTAGCGGCTATAGGCAATGGTTACGGCAGATTCAGGGGTGCTTTCTACTTCTTTAAGTGGGATGTCCCACTCATGACATAAATCGAGATACATGCCAATTTCCATATCGAGCATGGCGTTGATGCCTGCTTGACCGACACGCATTTGTGCCAGCGTATCACTCTTATACACGCTCAACGCCATCACACGGGTATAGTGAATAAGATATAAATAGTCTTGCACAAGGTAGTGACGAAAGCTGTCAGGGGCGAGCGTACCTGCCGTTAGCTGTTTGACAAAATCATGCTGAATGTAGTCATCCCATGTTGGGCAATGGTGGCGTAATGTTTGGTAGTTCATAGTATTCACTTACTGTTATAAAATGCGAGTAAGCAAAGAGTAGGAGGTGATAAGCAAGCAGGCACAAAAAAACCTTACCAGATTATGTGAATAAACCAGCAAGGCTTGCTTAGCAATAGATGCTTAAGAGGTGTGCTATAAAATGTCACGCTTGTTTCCTACGTCAGTGCTAACTGCATCAGGTTCGCGGGTAACTCTCAGCCATGATTTTGAATTGTAGTTAAAGCATCAAAAATCAAAGCACCCCGACAAGGTTTATTTTTCAGAAATAAATATAAAGTTTAAATGAGTTCGAACTGCTGTTATTTAAGCAGATCAGCCCTATGATAGGTGAACTCAGCCATCATTAGCAAGTGATGCGCAAAAAACCATGAATAAAGGTTGTCTTGCAAGCGTAAATAAGCGAGATTTTACCTTTTATTAAGCTGGTCAAGTACCACGATAATGGCGAGAGAAATCACTATTTTCAAATGTATTTTTTATTCATAAAAGCTCTATTATTGCCTATAGTATTTAGCTACCCGACGGTAGGATATATAAAAAATATCTGATAAATTAAGGCAATGCTTTCATGGGGTATTATCTCATTTAACATTGATTACTTTAAGCTTTATAGGCGTTCAGCTAAGAGGCTATGGCAAATAGCCATTGATAGGAGTGATCTCAGGCGGAATATCTGCCTCTTCTAGTGCTTCTCGCAGATTAATCTCGATAGTACGCGATAATGCAGTCAGGGGTAGTTTGTTGGCGGCTAAGCCGAAAGGCTCTTCTAGCTCTTCACTGAGGGCATCCAAACCAAAAAAGGTATAAGCGATCACGGCACAAATCAGTGGAGTCACCCAACCGAGCGAGGCCACCAAGCCAAAAGGCAACATGATGCAATACAGATAGGTCGTGCGATGGACCAGCAGCATATAAGCAAACGGCAGCGGTGTATTATGAATGCGTTCGCAGGCCGCCAATACAATGGTCATAGACGTCAGGCGCTCGTCCATGTTCTGTATGACTTGCTCTGACACCAGTCCTTGACGCCGAATGTCGCCAAGCTGCTTACCCATGAGGCGCATGATGTAATCAGGTAGGTTGCGCGCTTGGCGCATACTATCATGGTGTTTCGATGCGACAAAAGGCTCGACATCATGCCAAGGTGACGAGCCGCGCAGGCGATGGCGCACAGCATGCGCAAAAGCAATGGTCAGGTAAACCATCGCTCGCCCAGTCTCGTGCCCATTCTCGGTATCAGTATCTATAAAAGAAAGCACTTGACGGGTTAAGCTACGCGCATCATATACCAGCTGACCCCAAAGCCCTCGGGCTTCCCACCAGCGTTGATAACTGGCATTGTTACGAAAACCAAGAAATAGCGACAGCGCGATTCCTAGCAAGGTAAAAGGAGCCATACCATAATAAGGAAAAGAGTCAGGAAGCCAGTGCTGAATAATTGTTATAAGTGTGCTGAGAAGCGCGATCAGCAAAATTTGCGGATAAATTTTTGGAATGACAGAGCCGTGCAGGGTAAAAAGTATCTTGAGAGCGTTTGGGGTTTGCCGGACAATCATGTCAGTTTCCTATCGATGGCATGTATAAAAAAGCGATGGCAGGGGTATCAATCAGCGTATACTCAAATCATCGCGACCTATGATATCAGTAGTTACCAATATGGCAATAATAAGATGATACTTAAATACTTGAATACTTAAATCACTTTTGTATTGCGCAGCAGCAAGGGAAACTGTAAGCACGCTTTAAAGGGTCTCTTCTTCACGCAGCGTCAGCACTTCATAACCATCGGCAGTCACCGCGATGGTATGCTCCCATTGGGCAGAAAGCTTTTTGTCTGCAGTCACCACCGTCCAGCCGTCTTTTTTCATTTTTACTTTGGCTTTGCCTTGATTAATCATTGGCTCAATAGTAAAGGTCATGCCTTGTTCTAGAACCAAGCCTGCACCTGCGCGACCATAATGTAAAACTTCAGGCTGTTCGTGCATTTCGCGACCGATACCATGCCCGCAGTATTCTCTAACCACAGAGTAACCGTGCTGTTCGGCTTGGCTTTGAATGGCATGCCCGACATCACCGAGCGTTGCGCCCGGTTTGACCATACGGATACCTGCCCACATGGCCTCATAAGTGTTATCGACGAGGCGTTTTGTTAAGGGCATCACATCGCCAATCATATACATTTTGCTAGAGTCGGCAATAAAGCCGCCTTTTTCTAAAGTAATGTCCACATTGATGATGTCGCCTGATTTTAGGTCTTGATTGCTTGAGGGTACACCATGACAAACTACTTGATTGACAGAAGTATTGAGAACGTATTGGTAGCCGTATTGACCTTTGCTGGCAGGTCGTGACTGCAAAACATCCACAATATAGCGCTCGACTAAATCATTGACAGTCATTGTGGAGATGCCAGCAACCATGTGCGTATCTAGGTAAGCAAAAACCGATGCCAATAAGCGTCCAGACTCACGCATGATGGCCAATTCTTCAGGTGTTTTCAGCGCGATTTTAGCCATCGATAAGATTTCCTATATTAACATCTGCTCGTTTTAACTGCTCGCTGATGATATCGGTATAAGATGCGTGAGGATTGGCCTCGGCCAACATACCTATCTTTATCCAATACTCTGCCTGCGCGTTAATCGAACGTACCATTACCGCACTGGCTTTACGAAGCTCTTCGTGTAGTGTGTCATCAATTTTAACAATACCCATTGTTTTACCTAGCATATGAAATGTATACGAATCATATATTTTATATAGTGCCATTGCAAGTTTGTTCTTGTATTCCTTGATGAATATATGTAGTTATAGCACTCGAGCCATCAAATCGATGACACAAAAAAGCCGAGATAAACTCGGCTTTTTTATTGGTGCTTAGTTTGCTTTATGATTAATCATTCTCTAAGAACGAACGCAGATGCTCAGAACGTGACGGATGACGCAGTTTACGCAGTGCTTTTGCCTCAATCTGGCGAATACGTTCACGTGTTACGTCAAACTGCTTACCCACTTCTTCCAAGGTATGGTCGGTTGGCATGTCGATACCAAAGCGCATTTTTAGCACGCGTGCTTCACGCTCAGTCAGATTGCCCAATACATCACGAGTCGCTTCACGCAGACCAGCTGCGGTCGCATCATCAACAGGGCTTGAGATCGTACCATCTTCGATGAAATCACCTAGGTGTGAATCTTCATCATCACCGATAGGGGTTTCCATCGAGATAGGTTCTTTGGCGATTTTCAGTACTTTACGGACTTTAACTTCGTCCATCTCTAAGCGTTCGCCCAATTCCTCAGGCGTTGGCTCGCGTCCCATTTCTTGCAGCAACTGACGAGAAACACGGTTTATTTTGTTAATGGTCTCGATCATGTGTACAGGAGTACGGATGGTACGCGCTTGGTCAGCGATAGAGCGGGTAATTGCCTGACGAATCCACCATGTCGCATAGGTCGAGAACTTATAACCACGGCGATATTCAAATTTATCGACGGCTTTCATCAGACCGATGTTACCTTCTTGGATTAGATCCAAGAACTGTAGACCACGGTTGGTATATTTTTTCGCGATAGAAATAACCAGACGCAGGTTAGCTTCGACCATTTCTTTTTTGGCGCGGCGAGCTTTTGCTTCACCGACTGCCATACGGCGCGCGACATCTTTCATATCGTGGATTTTCATGTCGAGCTGTTGCTCGTAGTCACGAATGCGACGTTGCAATAAAATAACATCATCAGTGACTTTTTCTAGCGTACCAGCAAACGCAGGCTTACCTTTAATACGTTCAATCAACCAATCAACATTGGTCTCGTTGCTAGGGAAAGTCTTACGGAATTCTTCGCGCGGCATACGACCACGGCGAATGACCAAACGCATGATTTGACGCTCTTGCTTACGCACGTCATCATATACATCATGCATGATAGCCATCACTTGGTCTGACAAGCGATTGTTCAATTTTAGCATCATAAAGCGTTCGGCAAGTAGGGCATAAGCAGTATCTGCTTCTGTGCTACCACGGCCATAATCTAGCAAGGCTTGCTTGGCTTTGATAAATAAGTGTTCGATTTCTTCTAGACGCAGACGTACTTCTTCAGGATCGATACCGCTGGTTTCTTCTTCAGCTTCCTCTTCAACGTCGTCTTCATCCTCGTCCTCATCATCAAGCGCCGCTGCTTTGGCTTTTGCTTTGATCACAGGTGGATTTTCTTTTTCTTCTTTTATGCGTTCACGTTCTTCTTTTGCTGCCTCTTTCGCTTCTTGGGCAGCGATTTTGTCTGCTTCGGTCTCAGGATCTAAAAAGCCAGTAATGACGTCAGAAAGCTTTTTCTCGCCATCTTGTACTTTTTGATACTCATCAAGGACGAACTGTACGGTGCCCGGCCAGTAAGACATCGCATGCTGTACGTCACGAATACCTTCTTCGATACGCTTGGCAATGGCGATCTCACCTTCACGGGTCAAGAGATCTACCGTACCCATTTCACGCATATACATACGCACAGGGTCAGTGGTGCGACCCGGCTCAGTCTCAACAGAGGCCAATACTGCCGCTGCCTCATCCGCTGCCATGTCATCATCGCTTGAATCGTCGTTCATCAAGATGTCATCGGCATCAGGCGCAGATTCAAAGATTTTGATACCAACGTCGGTCAGCATTTGCACAATATCTTCGATCTGATCGCTTTCGGTAATAGAGTCGGGCAGTTGGTCATTCACCTCAGCATAGGTGAGATACCCTTGCTCTTTACCCATTTGGATTAAGGTGGCCAGTTGAGATGTGGACTTAGAAACTGACTTATCGTTCATAAATACTCGCTTACTTGCATCGGACATTTTTATATTGTGACGCGCTATCGCTCGCTCAGTGCGTTGATATAATCAATCGATTCATCAAAATATGGCGTAGAGGTTGTCAATAATATCAAAAATGAGTTGATATGAATAAAGGCTCAAAATACTACAATTACAATGCTAAAAAACTGCTAGAAATTAGTAACGCTAAAAACTCTTCAAGATAACATTATCTAAAAAATAATATATAAAAATAACGGTACCTAAAAACGGATACTTCAAAATAATATCTAAAATTTGTGCTTAATGAGGCGGATTTATCGCCATCTATTAAATCGGGCTATAAATAGTTAGCGACACAGTTTAACACACACCAGCGTAATCAAGCACGAGGTAGTGATATCTACCGACCGTTTTTTACTGATTATTTGCTGTCAGTTGAATGATCTAATGGCAATACATGCTATTGGGCATAATCATTAGTAGTGGGGGCAGCCGCTATACTTTTAAAGGGTTGGAGATTTTTTAGCAAAAATAATGGCAAACGTTAAGATTTGACGGTAACCATCTGCGCTGACTGCTCAGCTTGCTGCGCGCGTAACCAATCATTTAATAATTGCGACTGCTTACGGACAATCGCCAGCTTGATATGATCAGGATTTTTGATGAGCTCTTGCATCTTTTTTTGCAGATGTAACTTGAGCAACTGCATCACCAAGTTTTCGATCAACTCATCCAAGCTCAAAATATTTCTGCCAATCAATGTCTTATAAAATCCGCCCCAGCTACGGCTAAGTGTCTCTTGGGTGATTGGTTTGACATTAGACAATATAAAGTGTGCGGCGGCGTTGGCATCTTTGGGTAAATGATTCAGGCAGCGTTTGATGGTGCTAACGATATCCAGCAAGGCGATATCTTGCAAATCTTCCCAAGCAAGCGGACGCAAGATGTCAGGCGCGGCTTTTTGTTTGATGTGTGCTGGCAGCTGTAAATCATTAATACCTGCCTGCTGCCAAATGGCTTCGATAGGGTCTTCAATTAAGGCACGTGGCTGAAACAAAAAACAAAGTTGCAATTGCTGACTGATGGTCATGTCACCATCAAAATCTAGCAGCGCATCTTTGGCTTCGATATTTTGGCTACGTTTACCACCCAGCTTCTGATAGACGTCATTGTTCAGCAAATAGCGAAAGCTACTGCCTTTAGGTAATGCAGTGGTCAAGGCACGTACTTGCGACATGAGCTTGGCTTTGCCTTCTGCTAAGGTTAAATCGTAACGCTCGCTTAAATAGGCAAAAATATACTGTGACAATGGCATGGCATTCGCGATTTGCTCACGCATGGCATCGCCACCCTGACTTTTAATAAACGTATCAGGATCATGATTGTTGGGTAGGGTCAAAAACCGCAACTCTTTGTCATCGGCAAGCACGGGTAGCGCAACTTCAAGGGTGCGCCAAGCGGCTTTTTGCCCAGCGCTATCGCCATCAAAGCTCAACGTTAGGGTTGGGTTCAGCGTCAGTAATCGTGATATTTGACTTTCATTGATCGCCGTACCCATGGAAGCAATAGCGCCATAGATACCCGCTTGGTAAAGGGCGATCACATCCATATAGCCTTCGACCACCAGCCAGCTGTCGGCACGTTGTTGGCGTGATTCGTAATAGCCATACAGCACATGCTGTTTATGAAAAACGGGCGAGTCAGAGGAGTTGATATATTTAGGTTTTACTTCATCATCGAGCGCCCGTCCACCGAAGCCAATGGTGCGTCCTTGATTGTCTCGAATCGGGAAAATGACCCGATCACGGAGTAGATCATAATCGCGCCCTGACTCTGATTGGCGCACCAAACCAAGCGCCTTTAGTCCTTCAATATCTTGTGGAAACTGATGCTCAAGATGCTGCCACCCAAAGGGCGCATAGCCTAAGCCAAAGGTCTCAAAGATGTCTTCTGTGATACCACGCGATAAAAAATAATGCTTGGCATGCGGATGAGTGGTGAGATTGTGCTGATAAAACTGCTGGATTTGCTCTAACAGCTCATACAGGTTACCGTCTTTATCGGAAGCGCTATGATCATCGTACAATGCCGCAGCGTCAGTATCGCCACCTATCAACCATGCTGGCGGATAGCTATTATCATCTTGGTAGTCTGCGCCATAAGAATCTTCTGGATAAGGTGCTGAGTCGTAAGCATCTAGCGGTGGATACTCATCGTAGCCGTTGCTACTGTCGTGATAAACGGGTTGATCGGTATTGCCGTACTGGTTTTGTTGCTGAATAGCTGAAGTAGCGTTAATAGAAGGCGCATTAATTGTTTGAGCAGGACTTTTAGCGTTGATAGTCGGACTAGGTATTGACGGTGGTGCAATCGGTTTTGGTGCACGGCGCTGGTAGCTGACGTTTTGTTGCTCTTCTTTTGGAACTTCGATGCCCGTTTGCTTTGATAGCTCATTAACCGCTTCAATAAAAGTTAAGTTTTCATAATCGCGTAAAAAACTGATGGCATTACCGCCGACGCTACAGCCAAAGCAGTGATAGATGTTTTTTTGTGGATTGACATAAAAAGAGGGCGACTTTTCACCATGAAATGGACAGCAGCCTTTAAACTCACTACCAGCACGTTTAAGCGTCGTATGACGCCCAATGATACTGATTAAGTCAGCTTGGCTATTTAATTGTTCGAGAATGTGATTTGGAATACTCATGCAAAAAACAGTTTACCATAGGTGTATTATCTTAAGCATAGGCAATATTGGGCACAAACAATATTGGGCATAGATAATGAAACAGAAACAGAAAAAATGAGGCCAACTCTGTTGTTGACCTTATTTTTTTCATGATGTGCGTTGATGTGCTAAAAAGAAGAAACGTTCTCTTAATTAAAGAATAGAGGTTGCCTCAAATCTAGCGCATTTATTCATCATTCATATCGACATCTGCTGGCAGGATATCAATCCCTTGAACAGGCAATGTCGTACGGCGTACAGGATTGGTATTTTGCGGATCGACATTGGCTTCTCTTGCCGTAGAGCCAGTGCTCGATTGGCTAGTAATGCGCTCAGCGGAAGCTTCAGGCAGACCCAAGCCGACATTGATACCACTATTGGCGCGCACAGGTGAAGTACCTTGCGCTGCACTGGCTGCTGCATTATCGCTTGGCAGTCTCAATTGACTGGCGTTACGAATAACCTGAGTTTTGGTCGCGCCGTTATAGTCGCCTGTCGTAACTGATGAAGTATCTTTGTTAAAACGACTTAACTGCCCAAAAGTCAATTTGTTGATGAAAGAACGCTCACGTTTGGTGTCGAGTTTAACGCGTCCATTAGCACTTAACATGTTGGGATAATTAATCTGCAATAGAGTTTTGTATTCTGCTGCCAAATCAGACATACCCAATTTGTCATAGCTATAAGCTAAGACCGCGATTGCGTCAGGGATGGATTCACTAAGTGGATAGTATTGAAACACCCATTTGGCACGGTTAACAGCAGCGACATAAGCTTCGCGCTCGATATACCAGTTGGCTGCACTCATCTCACTTTCAGCAAACTGATTGTAAATGAAAGTCATGCGCTGAGCGGCATCTGGCGCGTAAGGGCTATTAGGGTACTTGTTAATAAGCTCTTGAAAGTTAGCGAAGGCAATACGTAAATAGGCGGTATCACGCTCAGCTTGATTGAGCTTAAACAGTTTCAGACCTTCTGATGAGCCCTGCATATTGGCGACGCCGCGCACATAGTAAGCGTAGCTGACTTGCGGATTAGAAGGGTATAGGTTAATAAATTGCTCAGCGCTGGCAGCTGCCATTTCATATTTACCACTGGCATATTGTGCGTACATCATGTCGAGTAATGCTTGCTCAGCGTATTGTCCAGTAGGATAAAAAGTGCGCAGATTGGTCAAATCTTCGATGGCTTGTGTATAGCGGCCTTTATCAATCTGGGTAATGGCGTCGTTATAATAGTTCTGCTCTGATTTTTCGGCAGTTTCTACCGCATCGACGTCTTTACCGCCAGTCAGATTTTTGAAAGTCTGACAGCCCACTAAGTTTACGCTTAGCGCAAGTAGGGTTATTGAGGACAGTTTGATAAACGTATTGCCAACAGCTTGCATACTTCTTCTCCGACACAAGACGTATAATAGCAGCGACGCTATCATACTAGATATTAGGTTAATGATAAAAAACGATGCGTAGGCATCAATAGTGGTCTGTCATCTACTATGTCAATCATCGGACATACCAGTTATCGTTATTAAAAAACGCTTGATGGCATAGGGTTTATATCAAACCAAATGCTTTTAATAAAAATTCGATAAGCATACAGTGGCATAGCATACAGCAAAATATGGCTATACTTTATAGAATAACGTTTGCTTCGTCTATTTTTTCGCCATCTATATTGTACTTAATCCAATCGTGCTCATCGAATTTGAGTCAGTATTGTACAGTTATTAGTCTACTGCAACACAGATGCGATATGCTGCTGCTCGCAATGAGCTGTACACCAGCGCATGTCAGTTTGGCATTTTAACATGAGCCGCTGTCACGAGCGATATCGAATGTCGCTGACACTGACAAATATACAGTAAATTACAGCAATGTCATATTTTAGAGAGTTAAGTACGGCGCTGACGCTCACCGCGGTATAATCAAAAAATGACAGATAACACACAGCTTCTATAGGGCTTAGGCGCTTGGCGTGATACACTAGCACGGTATTGCCTCCGCTTTTTTCGACGACGATCGCTTTTATGATAAGTGATTGATAGCGAATGGCCTTTCGTTTTTTATAGCGTTACGCTTAACACTTTATTAGAAATTTCTCAAAAGCTACCTTTCAAAACCATGTCAGGCGCTTTGCCATATATAAATCTGCTATGAATAATAATGCTATGACTACCCATTTACCACCGAATCAATCACGACAGACTGATTCATCAGCACAAGAGTCACCGATGCCAAATGACGTTTTAAATAATAGTGAATTACCTGACGATAATCAGTCGATGCTTGATGAGCAATGCCATAGCGATCATGTTTTAGAAGACGCTGTGTCAGAAGAAGCTA
Organism: Psychrobacter cibarius; assembly: GCF_904845955.1. Lineage (GTDB taxonomy): Bacteria > Pseudomonadota > Gammaproteobacteria > Pseudomonadales > Moraxellaceae > Psychrobacter > Psychrobacter cibarius_B. The sequence continues at coordinate 444,009 of NZ_CAJGYX010000001.1, read as the reverse complement.
TGTTAAAAGATAGTGATGTGCTTGACGATATGATAGATAGCAGCGATGAAGATGCTGACGACATTGTTGATAGCGACGATGATGAAGCGTCAGCCGCCGGTCAAGTGGTGCCAGTAATTATTAATATGACGCATACGGTTATAGAAGACGAAGCTGGTTTACGTATTGATAAATTGGCTTCAAAAATATTTACCGATTTTTCACGTGTTCAATTACAAGGTTGGATCAGTGATGGCAGCCTGCTGTATAACGGTGGCGTGCAAAAACCGAAAATTCGTGTCAGAGCGGGTGATGTGCTGCAGTTAACCACCACATTAGAGCAGCATAGTGAAGATCAACCAGAAAATATAGACATCGATGTGGTCTATGAAGATGATGACGTATTGGTCATTAATAAACCTGTTGGCATGGTAGTGCATCCTGGTGCGGGCAATCAAACCGGCACCTTGGTCAATGCACTACTATATCACTATCCGCAGCAGCACCATCTGCCGCGTGCAGGTCTGGTGCACCGTATTGATAAAGATACCTCAGGGCTATTGTTGATTGGTAAAACCAAGCCAGCACAGCTTGCGCTGATGGAGCAACTAAAGGACAAGTCGGTCTATCGTCATTATCAATGTGTGGTAGCAGGGGATGCAGCGAGTCTATCGCGTCATCGCCGTATTGACGCCCCAATCGGTCGTCACCGCAACCAGCGTACTAAAATGACGGTAATGACAGCAGGACGCGAAGCTGTGACTCATTTACTGAATGTGACCGCGCTTAATGGCAATTATTGCCTGTTGGATGTGGGTCTTGAAACGGGACGCACTCACCAAATTCGTGTGCATTTAAGTCATGTTACTTATCCGATAGTGGGTGATCGTGTCTATGGTGGTCGTCGTCAATTGCGGGCAGGACTGACAGAAGCACAACGTCAAGCGATTAATAATTTTCCACGTCAAGCCTTGCATGCCTACACACTGGGTTTCGTGCATCCAACGACTGGTGAAGATATCGAAGTCACCACACCACTGCCTGAAGATATGCAGCAGTTAATGGCTGTGCTAAGTGATGGCTATGATGACGAGTAGACCGCTCCTTGTAGGGGAGAGCGTAAAGTCGCTTGTAGAAAACAGAGCCTAGTAGTAAATAGCGATCCGTGACATAAAAATGACTCATTAAAACGGTAAATCAGCCATGACTCATCAGTTTCCTATGACATTGCTTGCACAGATTGATGATGTGGCTGTTTTTCAAACAGCTGCCTTTTCAAGCGATGACGTTGACTCACAAGACCAGCCCACAGAACAGCTGGTACGACAGCAACGTCAAGCGAATTACGGTGAGCTAAATTTAGGTTTGCATGTCAATGACGATGCTGCAAAAGTACTGAGCAATCGCATGCGTTTATTATCTGCCATCAATGAACAGCTTGCACCCTTATCATCGACAGCTTGCCAACAGGTACCCATCAAACGCTTACACTGGGTTAACCAAGTTCACGGTAAGCAAATTCATGATGTTGATGGCACGGCGCTAGGTATGACGCCAATGTCTGCTGACGCGATGGTCAGTCGGCAACAAGGGCTTGGGCTTGCGATAATGACGGCTGACTGCGTACCGATAGTCTTATATCAGCCAGCTAGTGGTCAAATAGCAGCGATTCACGCGGGTTGGCAAGGTCTGGCTTGCGGGATTATTCAAGCGACTGTGCACTGTTTTACGCAATCGGGACAAATCAAAGCTTGGATTGGTGTTTGTATCAGCCAAGACAGCTATGAAGTTGGCGCTCAAGTTCGCAATCAATTATTGAAAGGTTGCACAGAAAATAAGTTATTGAACACAGCCAGTATTGAACATTTTGATTCGTTATATGTCATAGATTCTGTGGCTACTATTAAAGGCGATAGCGAGACTCAACATGTACAGGATACGGTTGATAAGCTGTCAAGCTGTGACACAGTTGACGCGAGAAAAATCAAGCTAAACTTACCAAAGTTGGCAGCGGATCAGCTTAGTGCGGCGGGCGTTATAGTAGATGACACCTTATCTAGCAGCTGTAGTTATACTGATGACCACTATTATTCTTATCGGCGTCAAACGCATTTGCAGCAGCCTGCTACAGGTCGAATGGCGCTGGTCATTGTACGTGGCGCTGCGTAGGATTACGCTATTTGCTGTTGCGCGCAATTAACTGTTGAACTTATATTGTTTTTATTTAACCATTTATAGCCATTATTAGAGTTTGTATGAATACATCTGCCAAATCGTCCATTACTGATAGCATACCGACTGTATCTATTGCTGTTATTTATCATAGCAACTACGGTCATACCAAGCGCGTCGCTGAAGCGATCGTTAAAGGGGCGCATCAGCAATTGCCAGCAGCACAGGCCAAAGCCGTTGATGTCCACAAGGTTGACTGGGATTATTTGGATCAGGCCGATTTGCTGGTTTTCGGTAGTGCCGTATATATGGGTAGTGTCACTGCTGAATTTAAGACTTTTATGGATGAAACCTCAAAGCGCTGGTATCATCGTAAATGGGAAGGCAAGTGGGCAGCCGCTTTTGCCAACTCTGGTGGGCTGAGCGGTGATAAGCTGGCGGTATTGCAGCAGATTTCTTTGTATGCGATGCAGCATGGTATGAACTGGATTGGATTACCGCTGATGCCGACAGGTCATGAGGCTCATGATTTAAACCGTTTATCTAGCTTTTTGGGCTTGATGACCCAGTCGCTTGATGGTCCCCCTGAGGAAACGCCAGGACGGGGAGATATTGATACGGCTATTTGGTTTGGCGATCATTTGGCTAAGACAATTATCAAGCATCAGCCAGCGGCACGCCCTTGAAATAAATGGCTATTGAGTCATTCAAGGTAATTTATAATTTATTAAACATTAAAGGCAGATATCAAACCGATATCTGCCTTTTTTTTGCTTATTTTATGAGTGTGATGGCACTATTTTTGATTTTTTGTACTGGTATTATTTTGAACCTGCACAGTGGTGGCAGGCGTATTTTTGACCAAGATGCTATTGGTAGGGGTGGTATTCACAGGAATAGGGCTGTCGACAAATTGAAATGATTGACAGCCTGTCAGTAACAGGGCTGATGTCAGTATATAAGCAAGAATCGGTAACTTCATAGTGGTGTCTCAGGCGGCGATCGGCAACGTGGAAATAGCGCCTATCATAAACAAAATATGGTGCGGTGCAATAGTTTGTTTCATAGCATTATAAAAAACTGACTGGTAAAAAAAGCGAGTGCTAACTTAAGTCTATGTATCTATTATGTACAACTAAAATCGATAATGACAAAAAATGAAGTGCATATATGACAATTGTTCACAATGATAGGTTTTTATAAAAGATATACGCCCAAAAATAGAGCTTTAGTTACTGATTTTAAAGATATTATTCAAATAGCTTGTTATTATAATATAAAAAAATATATTACGTTATCAAAACCTGATAATGATAACGTGGTTCTTTACGTTTTGTAAAAATTTGAGACCAATACGTTACTCGTTAAGTAATAGTAGCGAAATAGTCTTACATTAGTAGAGTGAGTAGACATCATTTAGTAACTATGCTTATGAAATTACTTTACCACCCTATTTTACTCAGCATTTACTGGATGGTTTGCTACTTCATTTAATGGACTATCAATTGAGTATAACAAGTCGTCACTCATTAAGGCTTGCTCAATACTAAATGTTTCATCTCAATCATTCATCCTAATAATAATTACAACACCCTAGGTGCCAGCTATATGAGGATATTATGAAGCCACTTTCTGTGATGTTATCGATGCTCGTCATTGGTATGACCTCCAGCGCTGCGATGGCTGAAGGCGCAAGCGTCGTCAATACCAGCCTAGCCAATGCTAGCCTACCTAATGCCAGTTTACCTAATATTAGTCCAGCCAATAGCGAGCTTGTCAATCGCGGTGCTTACATTGCCCGTGCGGCCGATTGCATGGCATGTCATGGCGAAGATTATACTGGCGGTACAGCGATTGAAACGCCGATGGGAGATATCTATTCAACCAATATCACTCCGTCTAAACGTTATGGTATTGGCGATTATACCGAAACGGATTTAAAGAACGCGTTGCAAAAAGGTCGTACGCCAAGCCATATGCTTTACCCTGCCATGCCATATCCTTCTTATAGTGGCATGAAAGAAGAAGATATCAGTGCGTTGTTTGCTTATCTGCAAACCGTACCTACTGTCGATGAAGCACCAAAATATAAAACTGACCTGCCATTTCCCTTTAACATTCGCAGCTTAATGATTGGCTGGAATTTTCTCAATGTCCCGTCTACTGAAAACCGTGATGGTCTCACTGAGACGCAGCAACGTGGTGAATATATTGTCAATAACTTAGAGCACTGCGGTACTTGCCATACCCCGCGTAATAGCACTATGGGTTTCGATAAAAAAATGTATCTATCAGGTGCTCAGCTTGGTCATTGGCATGCACCAAATATCACGCCTGACGAGTCGAGCGGTATCGGTAGTTGGAGTGAACAAGATATTGTCACTTATCTGCGTACTGGTGAGCTTGACCAGCGTGCCTATGCGGGTGGTCCTATGGGCGAGGCGGTTGCACATAGTACGCGCTACTTAAAAAATGAAGATTTGAATGCCATTGCTTCTTATCTAAAAGCGGTGCCTGCTATCCAAACAGATGATAAGGTCGCAGCCGTTGATGTCTCGCGTTTGCCAACACCCATTAGCGAATCTATCACTCATGATTTACTGGTGCAAAAAGATTATTTAGCCCAAGCCAAAGCGCAGGTGAGTAATGGCAGCAATTCACCAGAATCGCTATATTTGGCAGCCTGTGGTAGCTGTCACGGCGTTGATGGTTATGGTCAGCCTGATGCGCGTTACGCCCCTATCGTTGGACTCAGCAGTATTCGCCGTGAGAAACCTGATGCGCTGGTCAATATGATCCTTCATGGGGTAGAAGGCGCGACTAACACGTCACCTATCATGCCAGGGTTCTCAGATGAGCTAAATAGCGAGCAAATCGCTGGTATTACCAATTATGTGCGTGTGAATTTTGGTGGTCTCAACAGTAGTGAGGTGTGTGCTAGTGATGTTGACCGTATCGCAACGACAGGTACTGACAAGCCCTTCTTAATCAAATATGCGGGCTTACTGGCAGTAATCGGTATCATCGTGGCTATTATTATCATTGTGTTTATTATACGAGCCATCTTGCGGTCTAGGCGCCGTCGTTGATTCATTGATTCTATAAAGACGATTTACATATTTATTATAGGGTAAGATCTACAGGCAACATGGTAAGGCACAACAGCTCGAAAAACAGACGTAGAACTAAGCCGAGCTGATTAATAATACATATGCCTACCGTCTTGCAGGAACGTCTACTTTAAGGACACTATTATGAAAGACATGCTTCAATCACCAACGCGGCGCCAACTGCTCTCGATGATTGGTAAAACAGCGGGCGCGACCGCGATGTATCAGGCGATGACGACATTAGGATTTGCGTCAGAGTCGAGTTTTAAAGAGACCATGGATCTTAAAGGTGCACCTCCGGGCGCTAGTATCGTCATTCTTGGTGCGGGTCTTGGCGGGCTGACTGCAGCTTATGAGTTACGTAAAGCGGGTTACGATGTCAAAGTGCTCGAATATCAAAATCGTGGCGGCGGTCGTAGCTGGACACTGAACAGCGGTGATAAATATACCGAGCTTGGCGGCGAAGAAGTCACCTGTGATTTTGAAGAGGGCAATTATTTTAATGGTGGACCGTGGCGTCTGCCAAGCCATCATTATGCCGTCTTCCATTATTGCAAACAGTTTGGCGTTGAAATGCAGCCCTTTATTCAAACCAATGATCGTGCTTATCTGCATCGAAGTACTCATTTCGACGGCGTGCCGCAGCGTTTGGGTGATGTGAAAAACGACATCCAAGGTCATGTCGCGGAGCTGCTATCGAAATCAGTTAACGTCGGTGGTCTTGATCGCTCGGTCAATACTGAGGACAAAGAAAAGCTATTAGAAGGTTTAAAAGGCTGGGGGGTGCTAGATAAAGATTATCGTTATCGCGCCAGTAATGAAACCAGTAAACATCGCGGCTTTAGTGTGTTTCCGGGTGGTGGCTTGATGCCTGATGCGACGCCATCAAAACCTTTGCCGATTAGTGAGATACTAGATTCAGGTATGTGGGCAGATATTTATGGCAACCATATGACTTATGGTCATCAACCGACGATGTTTCAGCCAGTAGGTGGTATGGGGAAAATTGGGGATGCGTTCACCCGTGAATGCCGCGATATGATTGAGTTTAATGCAAAGGTCACTAAAATTCATCAAGATGACAGTGGCGTCACTGTCGATTATGTAGACAGCAACAGCCCAGATGGTGCCACCAAGACCATTCGTGCAGACTGGTGCGTGTGCAATATTCCATTAACTGTATTGACGCAGATGGATATCAATGTCTCAAAACCAATGAAGCAGGCGATGGCCGCCGTGCCTTATGAAACCTCTTATAAAGTTGGTCTAGAGTTCAACCGCCGCTTTTGGGAAGAGGATGAATGGATATTTGGTGGTCTGACTTATACCGACATGCCCATTGCTCAGATTGCTTACCCGTCACAAAATATGTTTAAAGATGGTACGGGCGTGCTACTCGGTGCGTATGGTTGTGGTCCGACGTCTTATAAGTTTAATAGCTTAACGCCGCAAGAGCGTATTAATGTTGCGCTTGCTTATGGTAAATACATCCATCCTCAGTATCCAAAAGAATTCCGTGCAGGGACATCAGTTGTCTGGCACCGCATCCCATGGACGCTCGGCTGTTACGGTATTTGGAATGAGTCGACCCGTCGTCAGCATTACGATACCTTGTGCAGTATTGATAATCGTATTGTGCTGGCGGGCGAGCATTGCTCACATATTCCGGCATGGCAAGAAGGCGCTATTTTATCTGGTATGGATGCCGCAAAGCGCCTACATAAAAAAGCAAAAATGCTTGTTTAATAACGCTTGGGTTATATAAATAACTATAAGATTCAGAGGCTATCATGGACAATGCAATTGTGAAGAAGGCAATCGTGGAGAAAGCAATCTTGAAGAAAAAAGTCATGAAAAAAATGACACTCAAACTGCTGACGGTGATGCTGCTGAGTGGGATCAGCAGTGCAGCACTGTTGGGCTGTAGTCAACGGTCAGATGATGAAGTGACGGTTTCCAGTGTACAAGATCAGGATTCCTTGACAACCAATGACTATCAAGCAAGCCGAAATACGGGTGCATGGGGCGGCGTTTATATGAGCCGTGAAGAGCTTACTGCACCTGCTATCAATATTGTCGACGACAGCTCATTGCCCAATATGGAAGACGACCCAAGTATTACTGAATGGGACGCAAAGTTTGAAGGCACAAATGGCTTTGTAACGACAGATGGCAAAAAGCTGTATCACGACTCTTGTGCGGCTTGTCACATGCACAAAGGCGAGGGTGCTTACGGTGCAGGCTATTATCCGCCACTGGCGAATAACAGTAAGATGCAATCAAAGTATTACATCATCGATATCTTGATTAATGGCTTTCGTGGTATGCCCTCATTCCATGGGATGATGAACGATGCGCAGATGGCGGCGGTTACTCAATATGTGGTCAGTGACTTAAATGGTTTTACCGATACCGTGACTGCTGAAGATGTGGCAAAACTGCGGCATCCAAATCCATCAGCGGGTGATCCGAGTGATGATTAATCGTGTTTACTATTTTAGTCAATAATTGTCCAATATATCCTAGTAGCAAAATGATTTAACCGTGCTTCGCAATATAAAAAAGCGCCTAATTATTTATTAGGCGCTTTTTTATGAGCAAGACTTTATGGATTAAGAAAGAGGATTTATTTAGGACTAGATGACCAGACTGGTGAGCGAATCGTGCCTTGACCAGACTTACCAAACGACTCGCCACCATTCAATGATTTGATGGTTAATACGCCTTTGCCACCTTGCTTTGAGGCGTAAACAACACGCTTACCATTAGGCGAAAAGCTTGGCGCTTCATCGATACCGGTATTGCCCAAGTTAGTAGTGACCGCGCCGCCGCTATTCATGATCGCCGCTGAGCGACCACTTAAAAATGCAATTTGTGAGCCATCGTTACTAAATTGCGGGCTAGTGGCATAACCGCTACTTGATACCTTAGTAGTACGTCCTGAACCAAACTCATAACGATAAATCTGTGGTTTGTTAAATCCAGTTTTGTCTGATACAAAAACAAAGGATTTGCCATCAGGCGCATAACTTGGTTGCACTTCGCTGCTTGGCCAATTGATAAGCCTTCTAGGTTGACCACCACTGGCACTCATCTCATAAATATCGGCACTGCCTTCAAAGCTGCTAGAAAATAATATCTTGCTGCCATCAGGTGAAAATGATGGACTGAGGTTGCTGCCAGGGAAGGGCGTTAACGGGGTTGCACCGCCACCGCTCACACTTTGTACATAAATAACGGGATAAGATTTATCACGTTGTACGGAATAAGCAATGCGATTGCCATCTGGCGACCATGTTGGTGAAAAGATAGAACCGGTTACTTCAGTAATGGTTTTGGCATTTTCGCCATCGGCATCCATCACTTTTAAACGTGAGACTTTTTCTTTACCAGCACCAATCTCTTCAATATAAGCAATACGCCCTGAAAAGTCACCTGGCGTACCAGTAATTAGCTCATATACTTTATCAGCGATGACGTGACCAGCATAGCGCATGCTTTCTTTATTATTGTCAGCCGTTAAGCTTTGTTTGCCTTCGATTACTCTACCAGATTTAACGTCAATCACTTCGTAATCGGTTACTATTTTACCGCGATTGCTGCGGGTGCTGCCGACCACTAGATAAGGAATCCCCATGCTTTGCCATACTGGCAATGTGCCTGCCAGCTCGCTGCTACTGCGCGGCTGCTGTGGTAGATCCTTGCTAGTCACTTTTAGCTCTGTTTTGCTTAAATCATTTAGAATAATCGGCGATAATACAGAATCACCAGCAAATGGCACAAACGCGACTTGGTTTTGTTGAACGGGAATTTCGAAACTATCCTGTAGTACGACTATTTCTTTGGCAAATAAACTAGTAGAAGCAAGTAAACATGATGCGCTAATACACAGAGTTGTCAGCTTTTTTTTGTAAATATAATTGTACAATTTATTCTCCTAAAATTAATAAAGAATCTTGATACTTTTAAAATTTAAGAAATGAGATTTTTATATACTGAGTTTTATTTAGTTGTTCCAATATATTCTATGCTAAAAGTAGGGTATTTAGGATCGTCAGGACCAATGGGTAATTTTCTGGTAACCCTAGCTGCATCTTCTAGTGCTTTGTTATATTTTGGGTTACTTCCTGATGCATTGTAACCAGTTATAATACCACTGCTATCAACAGTAATAGTCAGAGTTGCTAAGATAGTTTGCCCCTTAGCTCCTTCTGGTGATATAAGATTCTTTTTGATTAGTGCTTTTATATCACTATCGCTAGCACCAGTAGAACCAGAGGTACTGCTACTACCACCATTAGATGTTGTTGAGTTGCCGTCTGCTTCTAGATCATATCTCTGATCTGCGCTACCAGAATCACCTGTATTAATCTTTAAATTTTTATCAGTCGCAGTCGGGCGTGTAATCTTAGGCGGGTTATTTTGTTTATGACGGAAATCGCCCAGCTGTTTTTGTTCTTCTATTAGCTGTTCTTTTTTGTTTTGCTCCACCTGACCATGCTCTTCTGTCACCGACTCATCCAATTGTGCTGCAAACTCAGCCATATTGCGCTCGTATTCTTGATTTTGCTCAAGCAGACGCTGATTTTGTTCCTCGCTCATCAGCATTGGCTGACTGGCACTATCGCTAAAACTTTCTGATGATGAGGTGCTCGATGCACTACTTGCATTAGTTTCAGCTTGCATCGCGCTAGCTGCCGCTGCACGATTGACAAGGATTTGACCTTGCATTTCAGCCAATTGCTCAGGGGAGACCATGACCGTCTCAATACTTTCCACAGTGTCGGTTTTAGTATGTTGATAAGTATAAACGAGTATCCCAATCACGAGACCATGTGCCAGCACGCTAAGTAGCGTAGGCAATGTTAGCCCATTGCCTTCAGGTTGGGTCGGTACATAAACGACAGGAGCATTATGCATAGTAAAGATACTCAAGGACGAGGTTCATCAAATTATCTACTTTATTATAGCAAGCTGAGTGAGGAATAGGATTTATTACAATGATGGTGTGGGCAAGGGTGCGCCTGTTAATAATCCCACCTTTTGAATGCCCGCTTTTTGTAAGGTGGCCATGAGTGTCATGATAGCGCCATACTGATTGTTTTGATCGGCATTAATCATCACTTGTACGGGCTGAGCGCCTACATTGCTGCTTTGGCTTTGCAGATTGGCGAGCGTATCAATCAGCTCTGGTTCACTAATCGGCAGATCAACATTATTCTCATAGCTGATAAAAATATCGCCACTATCGGTCAAGGACACAATGACGGGTAGTTGGCTTTGGCTCATGGTATTGGTTTGCTCTTTTGGCAAGTCAACATCGACGCCCGTAATCAGCATGGGCGCTGTGACCATAAATATGACGAGCAGCACCAACATCACGTCGATGTAAGGAACGACATTCATCTCCGCATTGAGCGCTTTTTTTTCACGGCGATAGGGACTCTGTTTCATGATTTCATAGTCCTTGTGCCTGATTGGCTGTAGATGTCGTTTCTCTCGTAGCGACATTGTCTCTACCAACGTCTCTATCAACAGTGCTTTCTGCACTGGTCTCGCGCTGGAGCATGCCCGTCATTTCATCGCAAAATAAAGCACGTGAATCGTACAAGCGACTAGATTTGGCGGTAAAGTGGTTATACGCCAGTACGGCAGGAATCGCTGCAAACAAGCCCATAGCGGTTGCGATTAGTGCTTCAGCAATACCAGGTGCGACAGAGGCGAGGGTCGCTTGCTCTGTTTGTGACAATCCTAAAAAGGCGTTCATGATGCCCCAAACCGTACCGAACAATCCAACATAAGGCGCGACTGAGCCAATACTCGCTAGCGTGGTCAATCCTGATTCTAATAGTTGCTGCTGACGCCCTAAACCGACTCGTAGCTTGCGCTCAACACCATCGATGATGTCATCTTTGGGTTGGCGCTTTTTATGCATTCTTAAATATTCAGAAAATCCCACATAAAATATTTGCTCAAGTCCTTGGCGTTCAGGTGAGCCTTGTACGCCTTGGTAAAGCTTGGCTAAGTCTTCACCTGACCAAAACCAAGTTTCAAACTGTTGATCGAAATTTTTGGCCGTACCAAGCCTCGCGCTCATACGAAAGATAATTACCCAGCTGAGTAAAGACGCCAACAACAATAATGCCATCACAATCTGCACCAAGAGACTGGCTTGGGTAATAAGGTCGATAATATTTAATGATTCAGGCATGTATGGGACTCATGGGTAATTAATAATAGCTGGCATGGCGCGACACGCAGACCAGATAGGATCTTTAATAATGAAAATATAACAGGACAGTCATGATGCATATTGCTATCAGCCGCCTAGTGTACTGCTAAATGTCGAAAAGGTCATTTGTTAAAGTGTTAAATACCAAATAATTAACAGCTGTTTGTACAATTCATAGTATAAGGTTAATTTATATGCGGATGTCTGAAATATTGTCTGGCTGTTATGTCTCAATTGACTGAAAAGGTGGGTTTGTACCCATAAGGCACTGGTAATGATTGAATTTGTACCGCAACTTCTCTAAAATGTTGCACCTTGTTACCGCTGTCTTTTGATAATGACGTCGCCATCCATTGGCTGACGTCATATTTATTTTAGGCATCAATAAATTTGTTCTTTCACTAGCAAGCTGGGCGCGACACTTATGAATGCAATTGAACGCTATTTTGGGATTAATGGTGAAAACACCACAGTCAAAACGGAAATCCTTGCCGGTATAACCACCTTTTTGACCATGGCTTATATCATCTTTGTCAACCCCAACGTATTGGCGGAAGCTGGTATGGATAAAGGGGCGGTATTTGTTGCCACCTGTTTAGCAGCGGCAATAGGCTGCTTTATTATGGGTATCTATGCCAGACTGCCGGTGGCACTCGCACCAGGTATGGGTTTGAACGCCTTTTTTACTTACGGCGTTGTATTGGGTATGGGCTACGCTTGGCAAACTGCGCTAGGTGCTGTTTTCATATCGGGTTGCTTGTTTATCATTTTGGGTTTGTTTAAGATTCGCGAATGGCTTATCAATGCCATTCCAAACAGCCTTAAGCAAGGTATTGTGGCAGGTATTGGTGCTTTCTTAGCATTTATTGCGCTACAGAGCTCAGGTATCATTGTCGGTCGTGATGCGACATTGGTGATGCTTGGTGACATGACCTCATTTGCGCCTATGATGGCTGCTTTGGGTTTCTTTATTATTATTGGTTTGGTCTATAAAAAAGTCCCAGGTGCTGTGACGATTGGTATCTTGGTTATCACCGTGATTAGCTTGTTGACAGGCCATACACAGTTTGCTGGCATCATGTCTGCGCCGCCATCTATCACACCAACATTGATGGAGCTTGATATTGCCGGTGCGTTTGACGTTGGTATGATCAGCGTTATCTTTGCCTTCTTATTCGTTGATTTATTTGATACGACAGGTAGTTTGGTTGGTATTGCCAATAAAGCGGGTTTAATTGATAAAGACGGCAATATTCCTAATATGGACAAAGCGCTACTGGCGGATTCTACTGCTACGGTCGCTGGTGCAATGTTGGGTACGTCATCGACTACCAGTTATATTGAGAGTGCTTCTGGAGTAGCATCAGGTGGTCGTACAGGTCTGATGGCAGTGACGGTTGGCGTATTGTTTGTACTGAGTATTTTCTTTGCACCATTGGCTGGTATGATTCCTGCTTACGCCACAGCTGGCGCGATTTTCTATGTGTCGGTACTGATGTTATTTACCCTAAAAGAAATCAACTGGGAAGATTTGACAGAAGCGGCTCCTGTAGCGGTTGTTCTGTTATTGACCCCGCTGACGTACTCTATCGCTGATGGTATTGCGCTTGGTTTTATCACTTTTACCGCGGTAAAACTGATGACCGGTAAATTCTCTGAAATTACGATCCCAGTTTGGGTATTGACGGTTATTTTGCTGACCAAGTTGGTGGTTTTATAAGTTTTACTAGGATGCGGTGAGCGTTTGATACTAATTTACTGCTTTCGATATTATTTTACTGCTTTTGAGTTTTGTTACGTTAAATTCCTCTTTATTCGGAAACGATAAAGGGGTTTTTTTTGATTTAAAATGGCTCAAATTTCCCTAAATTTATTCAAGTGTTTGATTTAATAAAATAATTAATCGCCAATAGTAAATAGAAAAGTATAACCAGTGCGTCATAAGGGATAAAGTGCTGTTAACTGATTGTTTTTTAGAAATATATTAATTTGTGAAAATAAGCAATATCGTTAGTTTGAAATTTTTTTTCATGATATTATAGCCGAGTTAAGCGCATCACCTCAATCAACGCCGTAGAGGTTTTTCTTACAGTGAATTAGCAGCATCCAAGGTGGCAGATTTTTTTGCTAAAGCGATTTTTTCGTTTTAATAGCGATATCTGATCATCACACTCCTTTCACTACAAACAAGAAGAAGGCACTAATGCCGCTTAGCTGTTCGTTGTTGCCTTTGTATTGTTAACGTAGCCCGTTTAACAGTCGAACGACCTACTTAACCGCTTCCAGCCTACGCTGGATTTTCTCGTTTTGTGATGGCGCCGTTTGGACTTTTGATTATTGTTATAAGTATCTATCGATAGCTATCATCTAAATGAATGATGGTGATGGCTAGTTATACCAGACGATCAGACTTCCTAAAGCACTATTTATGATGGTTTTTAAACGATAGTTATGGAGTTGTTATGAACCCAGTAGACCAGTTTACCCCGCAAGAGCCGATTTTGTTTAATCCTGTCGATTTGCTATCGCCAGACTACATTACCCAGTCGGCAGAAACTCTGCACGCCCGTATTTCGCCGTTGTATAGCGTCGATGAAGAGCGCTGGTTGTCCAAATTATTGCCACTGGCTGAACCCAGCACAGAAGAACGTGACGCCGCTGCTGAGCAAACGCGCCAGCTGGTTGAGCATGTACGTAATGATGGCAAAGCGGTCAAGATGGTCGACTCATTACTGCTTGAGTATAGTCTTGATACCCAAGAAGGTATCTTGCTGATGAGCTTAGCAGAAGCCTTGATTCGAGTGCCAGACAATTATACTGCTGATGCCTTGATTCATGACAAAATGAGTGTGGCTGATTGGAAAAAGCACATCAAAAATGACAACGGTTTTATGGTCAATGCCTCGACATGGGGCATGATGATGACAGGTCGTGTCGTCAGTATTGATAGTAGCACCACAGCATCAGGCTTTTTGGATCGCATGACTAAAAAGATGGGTGAGCCTGTTATTCGTAGTGCCTTGCAAAAAGCCATGCGGATCATGGGTCATCAGTTTGTATTGGGCGAGACCATCGAGGACGCCAATAAAAATAGCCAGCCTTATCGTAATAAAGGCTATACCTATTCGTTTGATATGCTCGGTGAAGCGGCTATTGCGCATAAAGACGCTGAAAAATACTTCAATGACTACCTGCATGCGATCAGAGCCACTGCCAGTATCAAAGTCAAAGAAGGCATGCCTAAGCCATCAGTATCTATCAAGCTGTCAGCATTGCACCCTCGCTATGAAGCCACGCAAGAAGCCCAAGTCATGGGTTTATTACGTCAACGCTGCTTGCTGCTCATCGAAGCGGCACGTGAAGTCAACGTTGACCTTAGTATCGATGCCGAAGAAGCCGACCGCCTTGAAATTTCTTTAAAACTGTTTGAGTCTTTGTACCGTGACAATTTGACGGCTGACTGGGATGGTCTTGGCTTGGTCGTGCAAGGTTACTCTAAGCGTCCCATTGCTATTTTGGTGTGGCTGGCTCGCCTATCGACTGAGGTGGGAGATCGTATTCCAGTACGTCTGGTAAAGGGTGCCTATTGGGATACTGAGATCAAGCTTGCCCAGCAAAAAGGTCTGTCAGGCTATCCTGTCTGGACACGTAAAGAAGGCACGGATACTGCTTATCTTGCCTGTGCGCGTTTCTTGTTATCAGATCATCTGCGAGGCTTGATTTGGCCACAGTTTGCGACACACAATGCGCACACCCTAGCGTCAATTATGACCATGAGTAAGCATAGAGACTTTGAGTTTCAGCGTTTGCACGGCATGGGTGATGCGCTTTATGATCATATCTTACAAGCGTATCAAACTCCGGTACGTATCTATGCCCCAGTTGGCGCGCATAAAGATTTGCTGCCGTACTTGGTACGTCGCTTGCTCGAAAACGGTGCCAACAGCTCGTTTGTCCATCAGCTGCTAGACAAGTCTTATCCTATTGAGAAGCTGACAGTACATCCTTATGACAAGCTACTGACCAATGCGACGTTACACAATCCAGAGATTCCGTTGCCGTTAGAGATTTATGGTGCGCGCCGTGCCAGTTTTGGCCCTAATATATTCGTAGAGTCACAATGGCTGCCCTTCAAATCTGCTATCGATAGCCATTTGCATAAAACTTGGTCAGCGACGTCCATCGTCAATGGCAAAGCAGTTGATGAATATGAAGTAGAGGGCGTAACGCATAAGCTTGCGGCTCAAACCGTACGTGCACCTTGGAACCACGAAGTAAGTGCTGGTGAAGTCACTTATGCCAATGCTGAAATAGCTGGTCAAGCGATCGATGCGCCAGTGGCAGGGCAAAGTGTCTGGCAAGCAGTATCAGCTGCTAAGCGTGCTGAAATATTGCGTAAGATAGCTGATCTCTATGAAGAAAACTATGCTGAGCTAATGGCGCTATGCCAAATCGAAGCGGGCAAAACCCTTCAAGACGGTATTGATGAAATCAAAGAAGCGGTTGATTTCTGCCGTTTTTATGCCGATGAAGCAGAGCGTTTAGACGACGTCGTGCATGAATTTACTGATTTGGCTGGCAAGCAATCTCGTCAAGTTTATAAAGCACGTGGCACCTTTGTCTGTATTAGCCCATGGAACTTCCCATTGGCTATCTATACGGGTCAAATCGTAGCGGCGCTAGCAGCAGGTAATACGGTGGTGGCGAAACCTGCCGAACAAACCAGCTTGATTGCCCATTTTGGTGCTCAGCTAATGTACCAAGCAGGCGTACCAACACAAGCCTTACAGTTAGTGATCGGTGCTGGCGATGTTGGTGGTGCATTGACAGCGGCTGACAATATAGCAGGTGTGATATTTACGGGTTCAACCCAAACGGCTCAACGTATTAACCAAAGCCTAAATGATCATGCCCAAGCCAGTGGTGAGCTACCTGTCTTTATCGCCGAAACTGGTGGTCAGAATGCTATGATTGTCGATTCAACGGCATTGCCAGAACAAGTGGTTAGAGACGCTGTTTTATCTGCATTTGGTTCAGCAGGTCAGCGTTGCTCAGCTTGTCGTATATTGTGCGTGCAAGAAGAAATGGCCGATAATTTAATTGAGCTATTACAAGGTAATATGGCTGAGCTATCGGTCGGCAATCCTTTATATGCTGCTACAGATGTGGGTCCAGTGATTGATGCGGATGCCAAACGTAGTCTTGAAGCGCATATCGAGCGTATGGACGCTGAGCCAACGGCGACTATCTTGGCACAGACACCAATGAGCTCAAGCTCAGTTGTTAGTCAAGAACAGTCTACCTTTGTATTGCCAACAGCGATCGAAGTGAAAAGTATCGACGTGATAGGTGGCGAGCATTTTGGTCCAATTTTGCACGTACTGCGCTATCAAGCACGTGATCTGAATAAGCTGATTGATGCCATCAACGCGACAGGCTTTGGTTTGACCTTGGGTATTCATAGCCGTATCGAAAATACCGTTGAGCACATCGAGCGCCGTGCATTTGTAGGTAATACTTATATCAACCGCAACCAAATCGGTGCCGTCGTAAACGTACAACCATTCGGGGGTTGTGGTCTGTCTGGCACGGGTCCTAAAGCTGGTGGCCCGCATTATGTCGCACGTTTGATGCAGCTTAGCTCAGAGTCAAATAGCAGTAATCAGACAACTGCTAATACTACTAATACCACTACCCAAACCACCACTCAAACAGAACTCGCATAAGGAGTAGCAACATGGCGACTGAATTCAAAAAAAATCATGCCCAGGTTTGTGAATCTTGGCGATTACTTGGCGCAGTGAATCGCGCAACATATCTGCAAGCGGCTATTCCAAAGTTGGCATTGCTGACTGGTGATGCCAATAAAGCAAAGCGTTTGTTCAATCATCTATTGAGCGCCGCGCCTAGCTTGGATGAGGTGCATCGCATGACTGGTGCAACTGGTGAATCCAATGATCTATATGTCACTGGTCGTGGTAAAACCATGGTTATTGGTGGTGAATCTGCTAGAGCCATGGCGGTATTAGGACAGTTGGTAGCCGCACTATTGACAGGTAATGAAGTCATTCTGCATTGCCCAAGCCAAGATGAGATGTGCAATGAAGCTGCCAAGATACTATACGATACAGGTATCAGCGAAGATGTATTGAGTGTGGCGAATGACTCGCAAACCGTCACGCTTTTATATATCGATCGTCTGGCACAGGTTGCAGTCTCTGGCAATCGAAGCGAAGTGCAGACTATCAGTCAAGAGCTTGCCAATACCGATGGTATCTTAACGCAAGTCATCAGCGTCACCGATATGGAAGGCTTGTCAGAGATGCTAACGCCTGATTATTTGCATCGTTTTGTCACTGAGCGTGTCAAAACAATCAATACCACAGCGATCGGTGGTAATGCTAGCTTGCTTGAACTTGGTACAGAATAACCGTATTAATTACAAACCCGCTTCTCTCTTATATCCGTTTTGATAAGTGCGAAGCAGTGTTTGGTATAGCTATAAATACCGAATACGATTTATAAGAAAAAACCGCTATCTGAATAATTGTCAGATAGCGGTTTTTTTATTTGCGTTATTTGATTCATGTCTGATTAATAGATGTTATTCAGCAATATCAATCCATACCCAACCGTTCTCTAGCCATTCGCTCAAATCATCTGCATCAACATCGGTGACATCTTGACTATTTAGGTGTTCGCCATTAGCCAAACGCACCAATACCGCTACTGCGGTCTCGTCAAGCCCGTCAATGCGCTGACCATTGGCATATAGCATAATGCCATCATTAGTCTGGCTATAGAGCAAACGATTGCTATAATCCGCTTGCAAGGTGGCACCTTCTGCTAGAGCTTGCATGAGCTCATCCGTATCCAATGTATCCTCTGGCATCAGCGCATCATACTGGCGTTTGCTGACGACTTCAGAAACTGCTTGACGAATGATATCATTACCACGCTCAGACTGTAGCATTTGTAATAGCTGATCTTTGATCGCATTGATGCTGCTCGCTTGCAATTCACCTGACGCTTGCAGCGCTTGTGGCAGCAGCATTGGGATAAATAAATCGCTATCGTTGGTGGCAATATCAGCCAAGCTGTCGATGATTTGCATCAAGTTGGGACGACGGCAGCCAAATGAAAAGGTTAAGCAATCGTCTTGTGCCACACCAAAATGTGATAGCTTCGGTGGTACGTAAAGCACGTCACCCGCTTCTAATATCTCATCAAAGATAATCTCGCCCATATCATCAAACAATCGAATCGGTTCATCAGCGACAAACTCGGTATTTTTATCACAGAATTTGCCCAGTTGCCAACGTCTAGTGCCGTAGCCTTGCGCAAGAAACACATCATAATCGTCATAGTGTTTGCCGACTGAGCCAGCTTTTGGCGCATAAGAAACCATGATGTCATCACGTTGCCATTGTGGAATAAAGTCAAAGGCTTGCCACAATTGACCAAGCTCAGGTGACCACTGTTCCATATTCTGCACCAGTACGGTCCATTGCTCAGGTAAGTTATCGAAATCAGTTTCAGTCAATGGGCTTTTTTTGAGTTGCCACTGCGGCTGACCTTCTTTTTTACTTGCTGCTTGAGTCAGCAGGCGCGCTGCGGCATCTTCTTCTAGGGCTAGACCGAGCATGTCGTCAGGTTCAAACATGCCAATTAGCTGTGGTAAGCCTTGTTTAATTAAGAGTGGCTTTTTTTGCCAGTATTCGCTTAAAAATTGCTCAGGCGTGATAGAGTCGGGTAAACAAAGCGGTATAGAAGTCATGGGTAGATCCGTGTGTTTAAGTAGAAAGGATATCAAGGTAAGCAGAATATAAAACTAGAACAGTGCTTTATAGCTGACGTGTATTGGTTTATGATTAGCGTCTAGCTGATGGTCAAAATATAGCCATCAGTGCCTCTCATTATCCGTAGGAAATTTATGAAAAAATTACAGTTTATCGTCATCATCGCCAGTATGTTTATGCTGCAAGCTTGTGTGCATAAAATCGTCACTGTACCTGTAAAAGTCGCCTACAAAACCACTAAAGGCGTCGTCAAAGGTACTGTTGCTGTTACCAAAGCGATTATACCGGGTGATAGCAGTGATAAAAAAGATGAAGACGATAAAGAATAAAACCTCACCCATTAACTATGTATTTAAAAAATCATAGTGTTTAGAGTAAGGTTTTTTTAAAAAGATATAAATGAATGTTCGTTTATATCTTTTTAACATTTTATAAAGATAAGATTGTTACCAGTTAAATCTTAGCAATCCACTCTTTAATCGTGCGCGCTTGCTCCGCCGCATTACCGATATAAGTGGCTGGCGTCATCTCACGTAGGCGCGCTTTATCCGCATCGCTTACCGCAGATAGCTCATCACTTTCAACGAATGTCAGCATGGCTTCGCGAGTCATGGCATTACCACGAGTCAGAGCTTTAAGCTTCTCGTATGGGTTCTCAACACGGTAGCGGCGCATGACGGTTTGAATCGGCTCAGCCAATACTTCTTGTGCATTATCCAAATCGTCGTTTAAGCGCTGGGCATTCAATTCAAGTTTGCTGACACCTTTTAAACAAGCATCATAAGCAATCATACTTTGCGCCAGACCAACACCGATATTACGAAGTACGGTAGAGTCTGATAAATCGCGCTGCATACGTGAAATTGGCAGTTTTTCACCCAAATGAGCCAGCATGGCATTAGCAACGCCCAAGTTACCTTCTGAGTTTTCAAAATCAATCGGGTTCACTTTATGCGGCATGGTAGAAGAGCCCACTTCACCATCTTTTAGGCGCTGTTTGAAATAGCCTAAGCTAATGTATTGCCAAATATCACGGTTAAAATCGATTAGGATGGTATTAAAACGTTTGACGGCATCAAATAGCTCAGCGATATAATCATGTGGCTCAATTTGCGTGGTATAAGGGTTAAAAGTCAGCTCAAGGCTTTCATCAATGAAGCGTTCTGCATGTGCTTGCCAATCGACGTCAGGGTATGAGGCGTAATGAGCGTTATAGTTACCAACCGCGCCATTGATTTTACCCAATAGCTCTACTTGATTCACTTGCTTAATTTGACGGGCTAGGCGATAAGCGACGTTTGCCATCTCTTTACCTAGCGTCGTTGGGCTAGCGGTTTGGCCATGGGTGCGTGATAGCATGGGTTGATCAGCATGAGCAATCGCCAAATCAACGATGCTATCAGTCAATTGCTGCATTTTCGCAACCACAATCTCGCGGCTGTCTTTTAGCATTAACGCATAAGACAAGTTGTTGATATCCTCACTGGTACACGCAAAATGAATAAATTCTAATGAATCTTCAAGTGCTGCCTGACCACGGAACTTGTCTTTGATGAAGTACTCAACGGCTTTTACATCATGATTGGTCGTTGCTTCGATGTCTTTGATGGCTTGGGCATCTGCTTCACTAAAGTCATCAACGATGCTGTTTAAAAAGGCATTGGTATCGGTATCAAATGCTGCCAATTCACCAATCGCATTGTTATCTGCCAATGACTGTAACCAGCGAATCTCGACAGTGACGCGGGCTTTAATGAGACCAAATTCTGATAAATAAGGACGCAAGCTGTCAGCTTTAGAGGCGTAACGACCATCGATTGGGGAGAGTGCGGTAAGTAAGTTCATAATAATGCCTTTAAATTAAAAAAGTAAAAGTGATGAAAACTGTGAAATCACACAAATGAACACATCATATAAGACTGTGGTCAAAAAAATACGGGTAGTGTAGCAAACGTAGCCGTTGATAAAATCAAAATATGCATATAACGCTATTATTAAGGGGTATCGGGTGTATTAGAGTATGTCGTGCCATACTTAGTATTAAAGTAAAAACTACGTTTTGTCCTTGGATCTAAAATTGAGGTTACCGTTTTGACAGTACCGTTATTGCCGATAGCGACGCTGTCTGTGGCATATTCGCTTGCTTGATGGATTGGATTCGCAAGTTTTGACGTCACTATCGCGCCATTCACATTTTTTTCTTGCAAGACATCTTGTAGAACAAAGTGATTGATACTAAGGTTGGCTCGATTGGTCGCAGTAATTTTGTAGGCAATACATTGTCCTGGAGTTACTTCAGATAGGGCAGCTTTACTATAGGCAAGCTTGTTTTCTAGATTTGGTAACAATGAGGCGATTTTGCAATCGTTAAGTGCTTGTTCTTTTTCAAGGACTAAAGCTGAATTTTTATCAATCACTCTGCCAAAGTTATTATTTTCATAGTTATACTTGTTAGTAGTCAAGGAAATAACAGTTTTTTCATTAGTAGTACGAATGGGATAAGTGCTACCACTATTTTCTTCAATCAGGCAGACAGTACTTTTGCCAGATAGAGAAGCGATAGGTATTTTAATCTCATATCTACCGACAATATTAGTAGGAATATTGATAGTTTCAAGAGGAGTATTAGTAGTACAGTCAACCAGTTTGACTGTGCTACCTGCAATACCACTTTCAGCAGAGTCAAAAGTACCATTGAAGAAGTTGGTATTGTTATATATACCGCTGTCTATCGTAGCGTTATCTTTTTTGACATAGATGTCGCTATCGTTTATACCGCCATTATCATTGAATACAGTGCCTGAAAAGACATAATTGAACGGTTCACTTTCTACTCCAAAGCTGATCCATTCGTTATAGGTTTCACCGATTACGTTACGCGCAATGCCGATATTACCATTCATAATCCCTTCATAGGTCAAAGTCACGGCTTTCGAATTTCTTACCGCGACAACATAATTGCTTTGACTGTTTTCGATGCCATAACTGACATAAGTACCGCCATTGGAAATAGCGGTATTAGATGAGAGTGCAGAATACGTGCTGCCATTATTGATACTTTTAATAATATTTTCAAAAGTTGGCGTCGGTGGTAAAACTCCGTTATTTGAACTGAGGCTTACTTGTTTATTCGTATTCAAGGTAGGACTATATGGATTTTGGCTACCAGTAGCACCCGCTAGATTAGTAATATTATAATAAAATAAACCACTACCATTCACATTTGAGCTATCGGTACGCAGCTGCGGGTTGAACACAGCATTTTGTGAATTCAGCTGGGTACTATTGACTTTGCTGCCCATAAAGTAGTCGCCCATTGCATTATAGTAATAGGGGACATCTGGGTTGTTTTTGATAGTGGCTTGCGCAGGTATACTGATTTGACTATTTTGAGTAAAACTTAATGTTTGACGTGCAATTTCTGAGTTACCACCCATTGAATAGCTGGCTTGACCAATTTTTATGGTATGTATAGAGGCGTTATCATTAGGCGTAATAGTAAAAGTGTACTTAAACTTATCTTTATCAATACTAGTATTAGAATCATTCCTGATCTCAATACCGTTGGTACGCGTACCACTAGATGGTGTTATCTCAGCATTACTGTTATAACCAATATTTTCATTGCGAACTAAAGTAAAACTACCGGTAGCACCAGAACCTGCTGCTACATATGTGCCAGAAGCAGTACCAGCCGAAGCATCAGAGCTGGTAACCGTGATACTACCCATCTTTGTTGGTGCAGCCTGCAAATTAAATGACGCAGCAATGAAAGTAAGCGTAAGACCTCTCTTCACCCATATCGAACAAGAAAATGAGATATTCAGCAAGGCGAAAAGGCGAGCGGTCATTCAGTATCCTAAAAAAAGACAAATCATTGTATTAATTAATGTTAAATGAGATGTCAAATCCCGCAAGGCGCGTCAATAGAGGCAATGACACCGCCGCCCAAACAAACCTCATCGATATAAAATACTGCTGATTGACCTGGCGTCACTGCCCGTTGCGGCGCATCAAATATCACTCGTACTTCTAAACCTTTATCATCAACAGAAAACACTCGGCACGCTTGGTCTGGCTGACGGTAGCGCGATTTTGCCATACAACGTAAACCTTCATCGGTAAATATATCTGCAGGCGGTAAACCATCGACCCAATCGAGCTTATAAGCTTGCAGCTCATTACTCAGCATCATGGGATGCTCATGACCTTGTCCAACGATCAAACGGTTGTTGTCCAAGTCTTTTGCCAATACGAACCAAGGCTCTTCTGGGCGATCTTTGACACCGCCAATGCCAATACCACCGCGCTGACCTAACGTATAATACATTAAACCATCGTGTTGACCGATAATGTGACCATCGTCAGTGACGATATCGCCTTTTTGTGCCGGCAAGTACTGTTGTAAAAAGTCTTTAAAGCGGCGCTCACCAATAAAGCAAATACCCGTTGAATCCTTTTTATTGGCAGTAATAAGATCATGTTCTTCAGCGATTTGACGAACCACTGGTTTTTCAAGCTCACCGACTGGGAACAGTGTCTTAGCGATTTTATCGCCGCCAACCGCATGTAAAAAGTAACTTTGGTCTTTATTGTTATCAAGCCCGCGTAATAGCTGCGCAACCTCAGTGCCATTAGCATTCGTATAGTTCATACTACGGCGCGTGTAGTGACCGGTGGCGATATAATCTGCGCCCAACGTCAAAGCATAGTCTAAAAATGCTTTGAACTTGATTTCTTTGTTGCACAAAATATCTGGGTTGGGCGTACGACCCGCTTTGTATTCGGCCAAAAAATGCTCAAAAACCCGATCCCAATATTCCATGGCAAAATTGGCTGTGTGTAGCTTCATACCGATTTTGTCACATACCGCTTGTGCGTCCGCTAGGTCGTCCATTGCCGTACAGTATTCGGTGCCGTCATCTTCTTCCCAGTTCTTCATAAACAGACCTTCGACTTTAAAGCCTGCTTGTTGAAGTAAAACGGCTGATACAGAAGAATCAACGCCACCTGACATACCGACAATCACGTGCTTGGCGCTAGGATTTTCGATATCGGCAAGTGTTAATGGACGATGAGTCGTAAAAGACTCGGAAACGGCTATGCTTGAGGTATCTTGTATGGCTGACATAAAGCGGCTCAACTATTTGTACGTTCTCCAAAATAGATATTGACGCCAAAAATTATGCCATTGCTACAATAGGTAGTCTCAGCAGAACGACGTCAGCTTATCTTTTGGATCTGGTATTATGATAAAATAAACGTCATATTATACCAGTTAATTGAAACTGGTGGCGACCGATGGTGTCTAGGCATTGGTAAAATCGCTTTAGAAATTTAGATAGTGGTTTTGAATTATTTTAATCACGTTTCACTCATCTTGGAATAATAATGATAAAAATTGGTCAAGGTATCGACGTTCACGCTTTTCACAATAATGGTCAGCAGCAGCAATATGTGGTGCTAGCAGGTGTGCCTATTGAACACACGCACAGCTTGCTTGCACACTCTGATGGAGATGTGGTGCTGCATGCGCTTGCTGATGCACTGCTTGGTGCATTGGCGCTTGGCGATATCGGTCAGCATTTCCCTGATACAGATGCTGCCCATGCAGGGTTGGACTCGCGGGTGCTGCTACGTTATGTCTACAGTAAAGTGCAAGAGGCTGGTTATAGTCTAGGCAACGCTGATATCACTGTGATGTGTGAGCGTCCAAAGCTGGCACCGCACAGCCAAGCCATGCGTGATAATATTGCCAGTGATTTGCAGACTGCGGTCAATAATATCAGCGTTAAAGCCACCACCACTGAAAAGTTAGGCTTTACAGGTCGGCAAGAGGGCATTATGGCCAATGCCGTGGTATTATTAGTGCCTAATGTTGTCGAATCTAGATAGCTTGGATCGGGTGTCATCGCTGTTTGAGCACTCCGAGTCATATTGACTGGGTCAGTTGCGCGCAGATTATATCTATGTAGATTTTATATATATAGTCTATAGAGTTGTACTTGTAATACCGTGGCGCTTGCCCCATGTATCAGCCATCTCTTTTCTCAATCATTTTGTAATATCAATCACTGTTTTCAATGAACCGCTTTATCAATAGGAGCTTTTATGAGTGAACAAACCCCAAATACTGCTGCAAACGACGTTGAACAATTGATCCGTGATCAAATCCGTGACAATAAAGTTATTATTTATATGAAAGGCACGCCGCAATTTCCGCAGTGCGGTTTTTCTGCTAAATCGATTGAAGTTCTTACTCAAATCGGTCGTCCATTTGCGTTTGTAAATATTTTAGAAAACCCAGAAATCCGTGCGACGTTACCTAAAGTGGCTAATTGGCCGACTTTTCCACAGTTGTGGATTGACGGCGAATTGATGGGCGGATCAGACATTATTTTGCAAATGTATCAATCAGGCGAGCTTAAGCCATTGGTTGAAGCAAACAGCCCTGCTGCATAATGCTGAAAACACTTATCTAAGCTTTTTTATTATCAAGCTGATAAGTTTTAACAATAAAAGCTCGAGCCAGTCCTTAGATGGGCGCTCGGGCTTTTATTGTTTTTGTCAGTATTGACCCCATATATGGCTCAACAGCAAGCATTATAAAAACATAAATAATGAGAGAGTATTATGAGCAATCAACTAATAGAACAACAAACACCTGAACCGGTATCTGCTGAGCAAGCGACCATAGAGAAACGCCGTGAGCATTTAAAAAATGAATCCACGCGCATCATTGAAATTGCTGGCAATGAGCCACATTCAGCCCTGAAATGTATTCATCAGCTTAGCGTGGCAGGCGGCGCAACAGAAGCCACTTATATTGCGATTGAGCAGCGTATCGTTGCGGATCAAGATTCTGCGGGCGCTTATCATTTGGCATTATTGGCACAGAATACGCCAGATTTACCTATCGATGCGCGTCAACTTATCGAGATGGTCGTTAATAAAGGTAATAACCAGCAGCGTTTGGCATTGCTAAAAAACTTGCTGCTACCGCCAGTGGACATGATTAAAGAGCAAATTTTGGCGAGTAATGATGGCGATGCTATTGGCTTGATGAATGCTTATTTGCAGATCAATCCAGAAGGTTATGGCAGTCAGCATATGCTGAGCAGTGGTCAATCAGATCAAATCGTACCGCTGAGCCCTGGTAACTAGGCGCTAATTATTAAGTTACTAGTTACTAAGTTTAAAAATGATGCTTAACACTTAATGTAAATAGTTTCTACTGCGGCGTTTTTTAAGCATCAAAAAATTGTTATAATGATGGGTTAGCAATCCAATATCTAGCGGCTTTTCCAAGTCGTTAACTTTTTAAATCCGACTGACGTTTATTTGCTGATGACCATGCTATTTAGCCATAAAATTCTGGTAATGATAGTTTTTGGCTAAAAGCAGCGTTATGAGTCAAGTGAGGCGTATATGCAATACCCAAAAAATTACGACGTGGTAGTGATCGGTGGTGGTCATGCTGGCACAGAAGCTGCTTTGGCAGCCGCACGTATGGGCGCGCAGACCTTGCTGTTGACACATAATATTGAGACGCTCGGGCAGATGAGTTGTAACCCTGCAATTGGTGGTATCGGCAAATCCCATCTGGTACGTGAGATTGATGCGCTTGGCGGTGCAATGGCATTGGCAACGGATAAGTCAGGCATTCAGTTTCGTGTGCTTAACAGTCGTAAAGGTGCTGCCGTTCGTGCTACGCGTGCGCAAGCAGATCGTATTTTATATAAAGCCGCCATTCGCCATACGCTTGAAAATCAGCCAAATCTTGATATATTCCAGCAAGCAGCTGATGATATCTTAGTTGAAAATGGTCGTGCGACGGCAGTGGTTACTGCAACGGGTATTATCTTTAATACGCAAACGGTGGTACTGACTTCAGGAACGTTCTTGGGCGGGGTGATTCATATTGGTCTCGAAAGCTCAAAAGGTGGTCGTGCAGGGGATCAACCTTCTATCAAGTTGGCTGATCGTTTACGTGAGCTTAAGCTGCCAGTCGGTCGTCTAAAGACAGGTACGCCAGCACGTATTGATGCACGTAGCGTTGATTTTAGTGTGATGACCGTACAGCCGGGCGATACGCCACTGCCAGTCATGAGTTATATGGGTGATGTGTCGATGCATCCAGAGCAGGTCAATTGCTACATCACCCATACCAATGCGCGCACCCATGACATCATCCGTGAAAATTTAGACCGTTCGCCGATGTTCTCTGGCAAAATCGAAGGTGTGGGTCCACGTTATTGTCCGTCAATTGAAGACAAGATTCATCGCTTTGCAGATAAAGACAGCCATCAGATATTTATCGAGCCAGAAGGTTTGACGACACATGAGCTATATCCAAATGGTATATCAACAAGTTTGCCGTTTGATGTGCAGTTAGAGTTTATTCATAGTATGAAAGGCTTAGAAAACGCGCATATCACCCGTCCAGGCTACGCGATTGAGTATGATTATTTTGATCCGCAAAATTTGAAACCAACGCTTGAGACCAAATCTATCGATCGTCTTTACTTCGCTGGGCAAATCAATGGTACGACTGGCTACGAAGAAGCTGGTGTACAGGGTTTGCTAGCAGGTACCAATGCGGCATTGGTTACTACTAATAATAGTGAGTTTGAAACGTGGACACCGCGCCGTGATGAAGCCTATCTTGGCGTGCTCGTTGATGATTTGATTACCCATGGTACGACTGAGCCATATCGTATGTTTACGAGCCGCGCAGAATATCGTCTACTATTACGTGAAGACAATGCAGATCAACGCCTAACTGAGACGGGTCGCAAGCTTGGTCTAGTAGATGATGTGCGCTGGCAAGCGTATCAAGAAAAAATGGAGGCGATCACAACGGAGACCTCACGTCTCAAAGATATGTGGGCAACCCCTGCTAATACGTTGGGCAAAAAAGTCACAGAGCAAACGGGCGAGGTGCTGTCAAAAGAATCAACTGCTTTTGATTTGCTCAAGCGTCCGCAGATTCATTTTGCTGATATCGCTGCCATCACTGATTCGCAGGTCGATACACAAGTAGGCGAGCAGATAGAGATTTCTGTCAAATACGCAGGCTATATTGATCGTCAGCAAGAAGACATTGATCAGATGAAACGCCTAGAAAATACAGCGCTACCACTGGACTTTGATTATAGCGTGGTATCGGGATTATCGAATGAAATTGTACAGAAATTGACGCAAATACGTCCTGCGACGCTTGCTCAAGCAGGACGCGTGAGCGGTGTGACGCCTGCAGCCGTTCAATTATTAGCTATGACAGTGAAGAAACATAAAAAAGCGAAGGCCGCGCTAGATTCGTAATAGTAGTATACTAGCATAACAAAAGCCCATAGCGATATATCGTTATGGGCTTTTGTTTGTTAAAAATACAGCCGCTGTTAAAAGAAAATAGAGCAGGCGCTTGTCTTACTTGCTATTTTGTCTCTATACTAGGTTATAAAACTTAATGATTACTTGTTAATTTATCTCGCTGATGTCCATATCATGATGGGCTTGTCAACGAACTGAGCCTATTTATGATTGATGCTATTGTCTTTGCTATTACCATTGTCTTGCCCAACCTTGCCTTAATGTGGTTGGGTTTTTTTATGCAGAGACGCGGTGAGGCGAGCCAGACTTTTATTGACCAAGCATCGAGCTTTGTCTTTAATTACTGTTTACCCTGTTTGCTTTTTTTTAGCGTCGTTGATAGTGATGTCGATTACAGCAAACAAATCACGCTGATAGTGGCTGGTATTCTGGTGACATTCATCTTGTTTATAGGTGCAGAGATTTACGCCAAATATTTTGTGAGCAAACCGGCTGATCAAGGGGTGTTTGTACAAGGGATATTTCGGAGTAACATGGCTATTATTGGACTGGCAACGGTTGCTAATGCCTACGGAGAACGTGGCTTAAGCATCGGTGCTGTCTATATGGGTGTGGTGACGATACTGTTTAATATCTTAGCGGTTATCACTCTCAGCCGTGTTTCCAAAAGTGTGGATGATACTTGGCTCAGTCGCAGTACCATGATTATCAAAAAACTATTTACCAACCCACTGATTATCGCATTGGTAGCAGCATTTGCTTATAAGGCGTCACCGCTGCCGCCTATTACAGGTGTGATTCATACGACTGGCGATTTACTGGCCGCGGTGGCATTGCCCTTAGCATTGATTTGCGCCGGTGCCAGTATTGATTTGAAGTCGATGTTGCACCCTTCAGGGCTGTCCATGCAGGCGAGTATCGGACGTATTATTGTTGCGCCATTGATTGCCATCGCTATTGGATTGGGATTTGGTCTATCAGGTGTGCATATGGGTGTGTTGTTTTTGATGGCAGCCTCACCAACAGCCGCCGCCAGCTATGTAATGGCAAAAGCCATGGGTGGCAATGATGTGTTAGCTGCTAATATTTTGGCTTTTACCACCGTCGTAGGTATGTTTGGAATGGCGATTGGTGCGGCAATATTACGCGGGTTGGGATTAATGTAGTAGCCGTTTTGGCGTGATAAAACATGTTCTAATAATAAATCTATAAATAGGAGTACTCAAATTGCAATTACTAAACAAAGCAATCGTGACCGAACATCTCAATATGCAATCTGCCATTGGGGCGATAGAAGCATTGTTACATCAACAGGCAGCGCACCCCAACTGGATCAAAGCGCCTGAACGTTTGGTCATTGAAACTTTTAGTGAAGATGACACTCATCGCTCAGGTTCGCATTTATCAATGCCCGCGACGATTTATGATGGTAAGAATGAGTATACCGCGGTAAAATTGGTCACCATTTGTCCTGATAATCCGAGCCGAAATTTACCAACCACAACGGCGATTATTACCGTGTCAAACAATGATACTGGTGAGATATTGGCAATTATGGATGGGATTTATATTACTCAAGTGCGTACGGCGGCATTGTCAGGCATTGCGACCAAATATATGGCAAGCGCTGACTGTCAAAGTGTGGCGGTGGTCGGTTGTGGTGGCATGGCTTATGAGCAATTACATGCGGTTTTGACGGTACGTCCTGAGATTAAAACAGTATATTTATGGAATAGAAGCAGGGAAGGCGCTGAGATTTTCAAAGTGAAATTTACTCGTGAGTATCCGCAATGGGACGTTACTATAACGGTTTGCGAAAATATCAATGATGCTATCCGTGATGCAGATGTTATCAATGTCGCAACCCGTGCAACAGAAGGTTTGTTTGATCTCAACCATATTAAATCTGATGCACACATCAACGCAGTCGGCGCCTATCAGCCTTCAATGAAAGAGATAAGCAATGATGTCATTGCAAACAGTCGCATGGTCGTTGTCGATGATTTGGTTGGCAGTCGTCATGAAGCGGGCGATTTAATCCAAGCTCACGATAGTGTCGATTGTGCATGGACATGGGACGACCTCAGTGGTGACTTACAAGCGCTAGTCACAGGGGCGCTACAAGAAAAAACCGCTAAGTCTAATCATGGTGTTACGTTATTTAAATCGGTTGGTGCAGCCAGTTTTGATGCAGCAGTCGCTCTATATGTCGCACAACAAGCCGCACAAAAAAATCTTGGCTCGTCAATTGAATGGTAAGGCCGTCTGAATAACAGTACGTAAAGATTGCTGTATTTTTATTATGTAGCAAGCCAAAAAAAGCCCTCTTTCTAAATAAGAAAGAGGGTTTTTTATATTGCTTTAAACGTTAAATTAATACGCCCCCAGCATATTTTTAGAGCGTTTATTAATTTGAATTGTCTTTATTGCGTTTGTCTTCGCGCCGCTGCTTACGTTTTGGGCTGGTGCGGTAGGTCAAATAACCACCGACAGCCATCACCGCAAGAAAGGCCACAATGTACATAAATATTGATGAGCCAATAAGCAGTGAGGCACCGATAATAGGAGTTGCATCCATGTCAAACATCCAGATAAGGTTTATTAATAATTATGCAAGTGTCTGATTTCATTGTAAAGTAAATAAATTTAACTCAGGTGTAAGTTCCAGTGAACGCATGCGCGCTGCCTGATCGTAAACGTTAGCCGTCACAATCAGCTCGTCTGGCTCATACTGAGCAAGGAATGCCGCCAGTCTCGGTTTCACAGTTTCTACAGAACCTATGAATGACACTGACAATGCGCTATCCACCATCATTTTTTCAGCAGGGCTCCAGATACTGTCCATATCGTGAGTAGGTTTCGGCATTTGACCTGTCTCACCACGGCGCAAGCGTACGAAGCTTTGCTGCGCAGAGGTAAAATGATACTGTGCATTAGCATCGTCATCGGCGAGTAGTAAATTGGCTGCTAGCATGACATAAGGCTTGTCCAAATAGGCTGATGGTCTGAACTGTTCACGATAGGCTGTAATCGCTTGCCCAAGCATTTGCGGTGCAAAGTGTGAGGCAAACACATAAGGAAGTCCTAGATGCGCCGCTAACGTAGCCCCAAAAAGAGAAGAGCCTAATATCCAGATAGGAACGTTTGACTTTGCCCCAGGAAATGCCTGTACTGGGCTATTATCTGTACCGTTCCCTAAAAAGTACATCAATTCTTGAACGTCTTGCGGAAAGCGATCAGCATCTTGCATCTGACGGCGTAGTGCCTGAAAGGTTGCGCCATCAGTACCCGGCGCACGACCCAGCCCTAAATCTACGCGATCACCATATAATGCCTGCAAAGTGCCGAATTGCTCAGCGATGACGAGCGGTGCATGGTTCGGAAGCATCACACCACCAGCACCAATACGTATATGCTTGGTTTGGCTACCGATATGCGCTAGTAGTACTGACGTCGCTGCACTGGCGATGCCCGGCATATTGTGATGCTCTGCCATCCAATAACGGTTTAAGCCGAATTTTTCTGCTTGCTGTGCTGTCTCAACCGTTT
This sequence comes from Psychrobacter cibarius, assembly GCF_904845955.1. GTDB lineage: Bacteria > Pseudomonadota > Gammaproteobacteria > Pseudomonadales > Moraxellaceae > Psychrobacter > Psychrobacter cibarius_B. The sequence continues at coordinate 411,835 of NZ_CAJGYX010000001.1, read as the reverse complement.
GGGCAATGCCCTCAGCGATGGTTTTACCTTCAGGCACGGGTGCTAGGTCTAAAAAGGATAAGGGAATAGCGTTACTCATAAATCACCTATTTTTATGATGCCGCCTTTCAACGACATGGTTATATGGTTATATTGGTATTTGATTCTAGTTATAAAAGAGACTAGCGACAGCAATGATAAACCAGCACCTCAAGAATCTAGTACTAATTCAATATTGCTGTAACTAGTCGTTCAATAGTTCATATAATGGGGCGGTTCTATTGAATATAAAGGTTATAAGTTAAGACGATAACAAATCTTAATAATGGGGTAGAGTTATAAGAATCACATGCGCGGCAGTCGATTTTGAGTAGAAATGAGAATAGAAAATGGCATCATTATCTGTTGATAACGATGCCATTGACGTTTAGTGAAAATATGAATGAATGGTTCTTTACTGGCTAAATTGTTTTTGTCACAGTTCCATAAATGCTCGACCATACTGACGAATTTCTGCATCATCACGTACCGCCATCCAACTGGTAAAGCGCCCAAAGTGATCGACAGGTATCGCAGTTAAATTTTGATAGTGACTCGGTTCAAACGCCATCTCTGCGATAATGCCGATACCCAAGCCCAGACCTACGTAAGTACTGATTACATCAGCATCGAGTGCTGCTAGCACGATATCTGGTTCCAATCCTGCTTCTTCAAAAGTTTTGTCAATTGCACCGCGCCCCGTAAAGCCACCGTGATAGGTCACAATCGGATAGCTGGCGAGGGTCGGCAAATCCACAGACTCGTGATTGGCCAGTTCGTGATCGCTTGGCACAATGACGCGATGCGTCCAGTCATAATAGCGATAGCAGCGTAAATAATTGTTATGAAGTAAAGACTCGGTTGCAATGCCAATATCTGCCTGCCCGCGAATGACCATCTGCGCGATGGTCTCTGGATCCGCTTGTTGTAGTATTAGGTTGACTTTGGGGAAGCGCTCTTTAAACTCTTTGACGACTTGCGGCAATACATATCGCGCTTGCGTGTGAGTGGTGGCAATCGTCAACGTGCCAATATTCGGATTATTAAAATCGAGACTTAGGTTTTCAATCGTACGGATCTCGGCGAAGATAGATTCGATATGCGGCATTAGTGCTGTACCCATGGTCGTAAGACCCGTTAGGCGTTTGCCTTGACGGACGAATACTTCCGTTTTGAGCTGATTTTCAAGTGCCGCAATATGTTTTGATAGGCTAGATTGGCTGGTGTGCAGTACGGTCGCCGCCTGACTTAAGTTATAGCCATTAATCACCGTATGCCATACTGTCTCCAACTGCTTGAGCTGAATCTGTAAATGCCGCTGATTGACCACTACGTCGATTGCCATAACTAAATCCTATTGTATAAATATACAAACCCTGTCTGTATACAAAAGTGAAAATGTACAAATATGCAGTAAGCAGGTAGTGTAAAACAAAGTGTTTATTCTTGTATATACTTAATGGTTATCTATTTATGTTTATTTGGAATATAGAATAAGTCGTTTGTCCGTTGCTAGAAGTAAACCATTACAATAAAAAAACCCTCGATTAAAGAGGGCTTTTTTAAGATAAAGGCGTATCTATTTCAGTGGGTTTTAGCGAAAACGATCCGCATTCATGACTTTATTCCAAGCATTCACAAAGTCTTTAACGAATTTCTCTAAGTTGTCATCTTGTGCGTAGAGCTCAGCATAAGCGCGTAGGATAGAGTTAGACCCAAACACGAGGTCTACACGGCTGGCTTGCCATTTCAGATTGCCAGTAGCACGTTCACGTACTTCATAGAGAGCAGAGGCGTTATTATTGTCTGTCTTAACGGGATGCCAAGAATAGCTCATGTCTGTCAAGTTCACAAAGAAGTCATTGCTAAGTGTTCCAGCACGCTCAGTAAAGACCCCTTGTTGGCTCTGAGCGTAGTTGGTATCCAAGACACGCATACCACCGATTAAAACGACCATTTCAGGTGCAGTCAAGCCCATCAGCTGAGTACGATCTAATAGCATCTCTTCAGGTGATATGGCATAGCTGCCTTTGATCCAGTTACGGTAGCCATCATGTCGTGGCTCTAAATCAGAGAAGCTCTCTGTTTCAGTCATCTCATCGCTCGCATCGCCACGACCCGCATCGAATGGCACTTCAATTTGAACATCTGCATTAGCTGCTGCTTTTTCAATGGCGGTGTTACCAGCGAGTACCACTAAATCTGCGATGCTGACGTCTTTATCAAAGTTCGTTTGAATGGCAGTGAGCGCCTCAAGTACGCGAGCCAATTGCTCAGGCTCATTACCTAGCCAGTCTTTTTGCGGGGCTAAACGAATGCGTGCACCATTGGCGCCGCCGCGATAGTCTGAGGCGCGGAATGTACGAGCGCTATCCCAAGCGGTAATAATAAATTCGCGATGGTCGATACCACTGCCTAGTATCTGTGCTTTTAAGATTGCAATATCATCAGCGCTCAGATTAACATTGCCTTGTGGAATTGGATCCTGCCAAGTGAAGTCCTCGCTTGGCACATCCGCCCCTAAATAGCGAGATTTTGGCCCCAAATCACGATGGGTAAGCTTAAACCAAGCTTTTGCAAATACTTCATCGAAATATTCTGGATTTTGATGAAAGTTCTCTGAAATTTTACGATAAGCAGGGTCTTTAAACATTGCCATATCAGCATCGGTCATGATTGGGTTGCGGCGTACACTTGGATCATGTGCATCTAAAGGCCGATCCTCTTCCTTGATATCGATAGGCTCCCACTGCCAAGCACCAGCAGGACTCTTAGTCAGTGCCCACTCATGATTTAGCAATAACTCAAAATACTCATAATCCCATTGGGTTGGATGCGTCGTCCATGCACCTTCGATACCACTTGAGACGGTGTCGCCAGCATTGCCTGTACCTTTAGGGTTGCGCCAACCTAGACCTGGTGACGCTACCTTATTAGAAGATGAGCTTCTGGCTCATCTTCTAATAAGGTAGCGTCACCATTACCATGACATTTACCAACCGTGTGACCGCCAGCAGTCAAGGCGACCGTTTCTTCATCATTCATTGACATACGAGCAAAAGTTGTACGAATATCTTGTGCCGTTTTAATAGGATCGGGGTTGCCGTCGACGCCTTCAGGGTTGACATAAATCAAGCCCATCTGTACCGCTGCTAAAGGGTTTTCTAGTGATTCACGCTGATTATCATCTTCATAACGATTTTTGGTAGCCGCCAGCCATTCACGCTCGGAACCCCAATAGATATCCTTTTCTGGATGCCAAATATCGGTACGTCCACCAGCGAAACCTAACGTCTTAAAGCCCATAGATTCATAAGCCATATTACCCGCTAGTATCATCAAATCTGCCCAAGAAAGTTTGTTACCATACTTTTTCTTGATTGGCCATAATAGACGACGTGCTTTGTCCAAGTTGACATTGTCTGGCCAACTGCTTAATGGCGCAAAGCGTTGATTACCAGTGTTAGAACCACCGCGGCCGTCAGAGCGTCGATAAGTACCAGCAGAATGCCAAGCCATACGAATCATCAACCCACCATAATGACCCCAATCTGCTGGCCACCATGGTTGTGACTCAGTCATTAGATTTTTTAAATCTTGCTTGACGGCTTCTAAATCTAATTGCTTAAAGGCTTCTGCATAATCAAAGTCAGGATCCATTGGATTGGTTTTGTGATCCTGCTGATGCAAGATATCTAAATTTAAGCTATTCGGCCACCAGTCGGTTGCTGCCGAGGCGTTCGTAGTATGCGCTTGGTGCATGACAGGACAGCCACCCATGCTTGGACGTTGTGGCTCGTGCGAAGTATCTACATTTTCACTATGAATGGTTGGTCCATGACCATCTCCTTTATCATAAGTGGTGTTACTTGCAGCATCTGATGTTGAGTTTGAGTTAGTCATCATGTGGCTCCTAGGCAGTAATCAGATAAAAGGCAATCGAGTGTGTTATTTACTATTGTTTGCAAAAATCATTTGTCATCTCTAGCATATAGAAGAATGATTGATTCAGGGAACTAATTTATACAAACATATTGTTTTATAAAATAAATGGTATATCAAATAATGTTTTAATTTATGAATATATAAAAGTAAGAATGTAGCAAGAATTTCTGGTTATTAAAGCATGAATTATTAATAACTTATCAGGATAATGATTGGCTAATCACAAGAGAAAGGGGTTTATATAAAAGGGTTGTGATGCAAAATGCGATATTTTCCTTATTTTTATACCCATTCTTAATATGAAAGTAAACCCTAGTCTATAAGTTAGGTTTTATTCACTAGTAGAAAGAAAGGTTAATGCAAAAATATCGTTAGAATGTCTAGTCAAGGTCAGCGTTCTCAAGTACCATAATTCAATTTTGTTGTAATGGCTGTATTTGTGCAACGTTAAGCAATTTTTATCGATCCCGTTTATCAGTGCTATTTATCAGTATCAGTTACCGATAGATGATACTAATGATTGATAAAAATTGTGCGCGGTTGTGTTCTTTTTCTTAAGTGCTAGTGAGCGATTATGTCTGCTGTCAAATCTGTGCCACCCAATCAATCAGCTGTCAAAAAATCATGGTCTGATGCATTGAAATCTTTTTCAGATATTCGTGTGATGATTATGTTATTTCTTGGATTTTCAGCAGGTGTACCTATTCTGTTGGTTTTTTCAAGTCTATCACTATGGCTTAGTGAAGCGGGTTTAGAAACCGGTGTGATAACAATGTTTGGTTGGGCAGGTCTTGGTTATTCGTTTAAGTTTATTTGGGCGCCGTTGATTGACTCAATGCCACTTCCTTTCTTAACTAAATGGCTAGGTAGGCGTCGGGCATGGATGTTTATGTCACAACTGATGATACTGGTTGCTATTTTTACGATGGCTAGTGTTAACCCTGTTGCTGAAAACGTCCTTTGGGTTATGGCGCTTGGTGCTGTTTTGCTTGGTTTTTCATCAGCTACTCAGGATATCGTTGTTGATTCTTATCGTATTGAGTTGGCAGGGTTTGAATTGCAACCTACGTTGTCTTCAGTATATGTCGCTGGTTATCGTATTGGCATGATTGTCGCAGGCGCAGGCGCACTTTATTTAGCAAGTTATTTTGGCTCTTCTGAAGAGCTTTATAATTATGAAGCATGGCGCAATACTTACTATACGATGATGGGTGTCATGTCAGTCGGTTTATTAACGACGTTTGCTATTTATGAGCCAGCAGCACAGTCATTAGAAATATATAAACAAAAAAGAAATTTAAAAATATTTTCCATATACGCGGCTTTTCTCCTTATCCCTGGTGTGATTTATGGATTGCCAGTATTCGTCAGCACCTTTGCAACCAGAGTATTGAGTAGGCCTTTAACGTTAATACCTATTGAGTACTTGCCAGCGATTAATATGTATTTCTTGATGGTAATGGCATGCGCACCTTTCTTACTGATATTTTTTATTTTAAATCAACCCAAAATAGTGAACAAAATTGACTCAGTTGTACAGTCTCGTGATGACAATATTAGAATATTATTCTTATTTATCTTGTCAGTTTTTGCGTTTATAGGCGCTTTTGTATTTATAGGTAAAATATTCCAAGCTCCTGATGACAGTGTTTTTCTAAAGTTTTTGATAGAAGTAGTGAGATTGTTGGGTAGTGTGGCTGTGGCTATGGTTGTGGGATATGCGCTTATATCAGTCGGGCTGGCAAAAAAAGAGGTGGCAAAAAGATTGTGGGTAGAGCCTATTGCTGATTTTTTCCGTCGCTATGGTAAGCAGGCAATACTGTTGCTATTGTTGATAGGTTTTTATCGTGTGTCAGATATTGTCGCAGGCAATCTATCAAACGTTTTCTACGCTAAGATGGGTTTTACTAAAATTCAGATTGCTGACGCGGTCAAATTTCTGGGATTGTTTATGACGATTGCAGGTGGATTTTTAGGTGGCCTTGTTGCTCAAAAAATGAAGATGATGCATGTCATGTTGATTGGTGCTATAGCATCGAGTACAACCAATCTTCTATTTATTCTATTGACCTATCATCCTGGTGATATGAATTATATGTACCTAGCAGTGGTTGTTGATAATTTGGCAGCAGGTTTTGCGACTGCTGTTTTTATTGCATTTTTATCATCGCTTACTTCAGTTTAGTTTACCGCTGTACCGTACGCTATATTTTCATCACTCATGACTCTGTTTCCAAAAGTACTGGGTGGGTATTCAGGTGGCATTTCAGACAACATTGGATTTGCCAACTTTTTCTTAATCACATTCTTGATTGGGATACCTGTCTTGATACTTATTTATTTGGTAGACAAGCATGTGGTTATTGGTAGCAATGACGATCCAGTTGAACTTTCTACCAAACTTGAGTAATCAATTTTAATAGGTGATGAACTATATATGACAGCATCAAGTATTCGTCAAATAAAGCAGCACATTCAGCAATTGACGAATGAGACTGCAAATAGCAAGCTACCGTCATTTTGGCTAACAGATTGGCTGTTGTATGTCGTCGAGAAGCCTGCGATATTTTTAATAACGGATGAAGATTACCAATTAACTGATAGTGAATTTGAGCAATTCAATGCAGGTGTAAAAAAGATGCAGCAAGGAATGCCACTTGCGTATTTGACTGGTCAGCAAGAGTTCTGGTCGCTGATATTTACTGTTAATGAGCACACTTTAATTCCGCGACCTGATACTGAGATACTGATTGAGCAAGTATTAACTTGGATAAAATATCAGCCAAACAGTGTCAGCAGCCCAAAACGGTTATTGGATTTAGGGACGGGTTCAGGTTGTATTGCGATTAGTCTTGCACATGAGTTAAATACGCAGCGTTCAGACAGTGAGGCAGAAAGTTGGCAAGTCGTTGCGGTGGATATGTCGCCAGAAGCGCTCAAGGTTGCTCAGCACAATGCAGTTATCAATGATGTTGCTGATATTGAGTTTATACAAAGCAGTTGGTATGACGAGCTGCCCAGTCATGGCGAGCTATTATTTGATGTGATTGTGTCCAATCCTCCTTATATCGATGAGGAAGATGAGCATTTAGCACGCCTTGTAGCCGAACCTATTAGTGCCTTAAGTGCTTCCAATCATGGGCTTGCCGATATAGAGCATATCGTAGGACAGTCACCGAAATACTTGCGTGTCGGTGGGCTACTGGCTATCGAACATGGTTTTGACCAAGGTGATGCCGTTCGCAAGTTGTTTGTAGACAGTGGCTTCGAATCTGTGCGTACAGTACAAGATTATGTGGTAATGATCGTGTTACGCTGGGTCAAATTAAGTCATCAGATTTTTGTTAGTAAACTTTTTTAATAATAGGTTATTGGTAATAAATATGGCGCACACATCAGATGAAGGGCAGTTGTTGGATGAAGAGCTGCTGCGTTATGCAAGGCAGATATTATTAGACGGTTGGGATATTGACGCTCAACTACGCTTAAAATCAGCTCGGGTGGTTATGATAGGGGCAGGCGGGCTTGGTTGTCCTGCTTCTGAGACGCTGGTGCGTGCAGGACTTGGGCAAATTCATCTGATAGATGATGACATTATTGAAGCCAGCAACTTGCAGCGCCAAACGCTGTTTTTACCTGAGGATATCGGTCAAACTAAGGCGCTAACAGCGGCGCACATGTTAGAGCGTATTAACCCTTTCATTACCGCTCGCGGTACAGTTGCAAGATTGAGTGAAGATAATGCTTATGAATTGCTCGATATGGCGACAGGCAAGCCTGATTTGCTTTTAGATTGCACCGATAATTTTGCTACGCGTGATGTCATCAATCGTATTAGCGTGCACTATAAAATCCCGCTATTATCTGCCTCAGCGATTGCGATGCAAGGTCAGTTAGCCTTATATGAGCCGCAACTAAACACTGGTTGTTATCATTGCGTGTTTGGTTCGGTAGTACTTGATGCAGCGGCTGATGAGCGTACGTGTGCCAACTCAGGTGTGCTAGCGAGTACCACTGCTATCATGGGTAATTTGCAAGCGAATGCTGCCCTGCAGTATTTGGGATTAACCAAAAATCCACTGACAAATAAGCTATTAGTATGGGATGGTAGCCAGATGCAGCAACGGCTGATGGGCTATCGCCAAGATGCCGCGTGTCCTGTCTGTAGTAGTCATTAGTGATTGTTCATTAGTGGTTGTGTTGCTTGTTATTATTTATGATCGCCTATTCTCAAAAACCTTCCTTATGACCATAGTTGTTTTTTATGAAAACTCATCGTCCGCATTTATTAAAGCATACCTTCAATGTCATGAACCGTGTTCGCCAAACAGCCAGCGTGGCAGGTTTATCTGCGCTGAGAGTGGCAAAAGGTGAAAAGCCTGATGCCACATTATTAAAAGAAACGTTTGAGCAATTGGGCACGACTTATATCAAGATTGGTCAGTTTATCGCCAGTACGCCGTCACTGTTTCCACGTGAATATGTAAAAGCTTTTCAGAGCTGTTTGGATCAAACCACGCCATTATCTTATGCTTATATTGAGCAGGTATTGAAAGAAGAGTTGGCCGTTGATGGCATGACGCTTGATGATAAGTTCGCCCATATCGACTCAAAGCCACTAGCATCAGCTTCTATTGCGCAAGTGCATGCGGCACGGTTGCATAATGGCGATGAAGTCGTATTAAAGGTGCAAAAGCCTGACGTCGAGACCATTATGCAAACGGATTTGGGCGTATTGCATGGGGTGACTAAGTTACTTGAGATTCTGATGCCGTCGATGAAGTTTGCCAGTATTGCGCCGATTATCGATGAGATTCGCCTGCGCATGCTTGCCGAGACAGACTTTATCGCTGAGGCACAAAACATCCGCGATTTTCAGCAGTTCTTAGCCGTATCAGGTAATACGCGCGTGGTAGCACCCAACGTATATGAAGAGCTGACTACCAAGCGTGTACTAACCATGAGCCGCTTGTACGGCGTATCTATGGTCGATGAGTCGCTCATGCGTCAGTATTGTGCTGATCCTGCGCAAGTCATGGCGGATACCTTAAATACGTGGTTTGCCAGTCTCATGCTGTGCAACAGTTTTCATGCTGACCTGCATGCGGGCAATTTGATGCTATTAACCGATGGTCGTATTGGCTTCTTGGATTTTGGTATTGTCGGTAAGCTAAAAGCTGAGAGTTGGCGTGCATGCATGGGTATGATGCAAGCCATGCAGGACAGTGACTATCAAGCGATGGCGCGCCATATGATTGATATGGAAATGACCCATGGTGGCAATAAAGTCGATGTAGTGGCGTTGGGTAATGATTTGCAGCGTATGATGAAGACTATTATGGCGGAGGACAAATCCTTTACCAGTGGTGTGCCTTTTAATAGTAAAGAGCAAGCCGATGAGTTAAATAAAATGATGCTTGAGATTGTAGAAGTCGGTAAGCGTCATGGTATTCATTTCCCACGTGACTTTGCTTTATTGACCAAACAGATGCTATATTTTGACCGCTTTATGCGTACACTTGCGCCTGATATGGATATGTTTAGTGATCAACGCGTACAAATGCTAGGACACACAGAAACAAATGTGACCATGCCGCCAACAGTAAACGTATCGTAGTTTTCGCTTGTATGTTTGATTATTAATCCGCCGCTGCTCTTGAATGCTCTAACACAAAGGATTGTGTGCTAATTGCCGCAAAAATGGCTCTGTCATGATGACTGCTCTCAAAAGCCGTGCTTTTCCTCATATTACTAATGAAGCTGCCATTGCCTGTATCGGTATGTACTGCATGGCAGTCGTCATGGGCTATGGGCGTTTTTTGTTTACTGCCACCTTGCCCGATATTATGGTGCAACTGTCGATTTCAACGACGATTGCAGGCTGGCTTGCCTCTATCAATTACATCGGTTATTTTATCGGTGCCCTCATCGCCATGTTTGTGCCTCAGCGCTCGACGTGGCAAGCGCTGACACTGTGGGCAATGATAAGTGTCGTCACAACGATGCTACTTGTCGTACCTGATATGTCATTAACTGTATGGTATCTCATTCGTCTAATCGCAGGTATTGCAAGCGGGGTAGCGATGATTTTAAGCTCATCGTTTGTGATTCAAAGCTTAAGTCCTGAACGCCGTTCTGTACTGTCGGCAGTACACTACGCAGGTATTGGTGTGGGCATCAGTGCCTCTGCCATACTGACGTGGTGGTTGTTAGTATTAGGCTATCATTTTGATGTCATTTGGTTGGTAGCAGGCTTTACAAGCTTACCTCTGGTATGGCTACTCTATGCGGTAAAACCAAGACAAGCACACGGTTCCGACTTGCTGCGGACTGATCCTACACAGCACGTGTCAGTGCATCAAACCTATTTGAGCTTTAAGCGCGCTTTGTATGAGGCCATTGCTGGTTATCGTAAGGCTATTGCTTTGCTGTCAGCGAGCTATGTACTGGCGGGCTTTGGTTATATTACCTCTGCGACTTTTTTGCCAGTCATGGCAGCACAGCGCCTCACGACGCAGACGTATGCTGGATTGCTCATTTGGCTAGTCGTTGGTGTGTTTGCGATGTTATCAAATCCACTGTGGGGCGCACTTGCCAAGCGAATTGGTGAAATTAAAACGTTAATAGGCTTAACGATATTACAAGCATTTGGGATGTGCCTGCCCATATGGTTCGACGGCGCTATTGGTTTGTACGGCAATGCTGCTATTTTAGGTTTGACCTTTGTGGGGATGGTGTCGATGACGCTCACTTTGATTAAAAACATCAATCCTGATTACTCAAATTTGCTGATAGGATTGGCAACTTTGGCTTATGCATTGGGTCAGTTTTTGGGACCATTGGTGACGGTAGCATTGGCAGGGCAGGACGACAATTTCAATGCAGGGTTACTCGTTGCCGCCGCTGGATTGATGGTTGGACTGGTGCTATTGCTATTGTTTCGTCGACAGCCACCGACTACTATTTAAACCACACTACGATTAAATATTTCTCGCAACTCAAAACTGGTATGTACTTGAGCGACACCTTCGATACGATTGAGCCTATGTAATAAAAACTCCTCATAATGTGCCATATCGCGTACCCTTACCTTGATAAGGTAGTCTTCTGTACGACCCGTGACAATGCTACAGCTAATGACTTCATCAAAGCTCTGAATCTTATGCTCAAATTGTTCAAAGCGCTCAGCCGTATGGCGATCCATGCTAATCGCGATAAAGACGGCGAGCGGGTAGCCAAGTTTTTGCGCATCTGTTTTGGTGTGATAACCCGTGATAATACCAGCATCTTCTAAGCGTTTAATACGGCGTGCACAAGGCGTGGCTGACAGGTTGACGCGTTCGGCAAGCTCGGTGATACTCATACGTGCCTGAGTTTGCAATACGCGCAAGAGCTGTCGATCGATCTCATCAATATCGGCTAAATGTGGACTATCCAGATGACTGTTTGGCATGACCTGTTGCTTTATTAGTGAATTCAGCTAATTATACTGAGTAAATTGTATTTTTTCACTAAAATAGTGTCATATATTATCAAAGAAAGCTGATTTCTATTGCATAAACTCTGATATTATTATGGTATAAACATTGGTTATCTCGTATGATAAACATGAATCTAATCACCAGCCGTCCAGCTAAAACATAAATTCCCATATCATCTAAGGATTGATTATGTCTGACCAAGCCAAACGCACTGTAGCCTCAACGACTGCAAAGATTACACCCAAAAATGCCGCTTTTGATTATAAAAAGTATCGTCCATTTGCTTTTGCGCCATCGCTGTCAGATCGTACTTGGCCGAGCAAAACGATTGAAAAGTCACCAATCTGGACAAGTGTAGATCTGCGTGATGGCAACCAAGCACTGATTGATCCGATGACGATCGAACAAAATATGCGTTTTTTTAAAACGTTGGTTGAGGTTGGTTTTAAAGAGATTGAAATTGGTTTTCCATCAGCGGCGCAGGTTGAGTTTGATTTTGCTCGTAAACTTATCGAAGAAAATCAAGTCCCGGATGATGTGACTTTGCAGGTATTGGTGCAGGCTCGTGAGCATTTGATCGCCCGTACGTTTGAGTCATTGAAAGGCGCGAAGCGTGCGATTGTCCATGTTTATAATTCAACCTGCCGTATCCAACGTGAAAAGGTCTACGGTAAAGACAAAGCTGAGATTAAAGAAATTGCTGTTACTGGTGCTAAATTATTGGTTGAATATGCGGCTAAATACCCAGAAACAGAGTGGGTATTCCAGTATTCACCAGAGAGCTTTAGTCAAACAGAAACTGAATATGCCGTAGAAGTCTGTGATGCGGTCTGTGAAGTATGGCAGCCACAAAATGGGCAGGAAGTTATTTTAAACTTGCCAGCGACGGTTGAAGCGTCTATGCCCAATGTTTTTGCCGACCAAGTCGAGTATTTCTGCCGTCATCTTGCCCAGCGTGAGCATGTCATTATCAGCTTGCATACGCATAATGACCGTGGCTGCGCGGTTGCAGCAGCAGAGCTTGGGGTATTAGCGGGTGCCGATCGTATCGAAGGTACGCTATTGGGTAATGGTGAGCGTACGGGTAATATGGATATCATGGTCATGGCGATGAACTTGTTTAGTCAAGGTATCGATCCAGAGCTTGATTTTAGTAATATGAGCGAAATTGTACAAGTGGTCAGCGAATGTAACAATTTGCCCTTACATCCGCGTCATCCATATGTCGGCGAATTGGTCTTTACGGCCTTTAGCGGCTCACATCAAGATGCCATCAAAAAATCTCTCGATTATAACGAAAAGCATCAAAACGAGACGGATAACGTTTGGGATGTGGCTTACTTGCCAATTGATCCGGCACATATCGGTCGTAGTTATCAGGATGTGGTACGTATCAATAGCCAGTCTGGAAAAGGCGGTGTGGCTTATATCTTGCAGCGCAACTATGGCTTTAATTTGCCGCGCTGGATGCAAATTGACTTCAGCCGCGTGGTACAGAAGCAAGCTGAATCAGCTGCTCGCGAATTGCAGAATGATGAAATCTTACAAACCTTTGAAGACACGTATCTACAGCAAGGCAGTTTTGAGCTATTAGATTATACGGTCAATAATAAAGGCGGTGAAGTCTACTTTACTGGTCAAGTACAAATGAATGGGGACATCATTAATATTGATGGCACTGGTAATGGTCCATTATCATCGTTTATTGACGGCCTTGCCCAGCACACTGGTAAATCGATACATGTCATCAACTACGCTGAGCATGCGATTAATCCGCAGCACAATAGCGGTGATGGCATCGATGATGATACCAATAATGACAACAAAACTAATGCGAATGCGGCGGCTTATATCCAACTAAATGTAGATGGTGAGGTTTATTCTGGCATTGGCACTTGCAGCAGTACTGTATCAGCGATGCTTAAAGGCGCATTGTCAGCGTTTGCTCAAGCAGTTATTACTGCCACTGCTTAATTTTTTTATGATCGTCTTAATAACTTGTAGCTATAACGCTGTCGCTTCTTGTCTTTGGCAAGTAAAGCGATGGCGTTATTTTTTGCATGAAAAACGACAGTCTATATGCAGAAAGTAGACATTTATGACTATCGCCTATCTTGCAGTTGGCTAAAGCATCGCGACTAATAGCATAATGTTACTTGTGTTTTTGATGTCTAAGACTTACGCTAATGTACATAACTCATATTATTATATTATTATAAACAAAAGGTTAATTATGGAACCTATCTCACTTGCTTCATTTTCATTGGCTGCTATTTTGGCGTCATTGCCAGTAAATGGCGAAGTGGTCACTAAACCGACTATTACCACTCATATCAGCCCAGCTATCGCGGGACAATGGGAAATCGACTTAGACAGTAGTATCACGATGACCAAAGAAGCCAAAGCCAGACAAGCTGTAGCAAAAGAGCTGAAACAGACAAAAAGTGATGAGCCAGAAGTGACTGCTGGCACAGAAGGCGGTGTCCTTGTGCAAAGTGAAAAGCGCGTCCTTAATATTAAGCCCAATACCAACAACCAGTTAACGGCTTCTGCCAAAAAAGCAAACCAGTGCCGCGAGCTATACAATTTTGCGGCCGATAATGAGATGTGGGCAGTGAGTGGCAAAGAGTGGACATATGGTCGTTACCTAATCACGCACCGCGAAGAAGGGCTGCCCATTATTGCGCTAAAAACAGTCTATGACAACAATGAGGTAGATTGTTCAGGTAACCAAATCGACCAAACTGACGAAGCGTTGATTGCGTTTTTAAACCACGATGGCAACCAAATGCAATGGTGTGCGGATCCTGATGGTAATGAATGCTTTATGAATTTTAATAGAGTGTTGCCATAGCACTTTATCGTTAATCATAAGACTTAAGACCATTTTTTCTACAATAAAAACATAAAAACCGCTATCTAAATAGATAGCGGTTTTTTTATGTTTAACAATAAATCAAAGTAGGTTATACATCCGCCTTCTTTTTATTGCCAGTTAGAAGCTCTCTTTCAAGGTAATGAATATTTTGTGCTTCGTGAATAAAATTGTCATCTGCCAAAATGACATCGCGATGCAGCGGGATATTGGTTTTAATACCTTCAATCACCAATTCATCGAGTGCATGCAGCGTCTTAGAGACGGCTTGCTGGCGCGTTTGACCATGGCAGATAAGCTTGCCAATCAATGAGTCATAATAGCTTGGAATCTCGTAGCCCGGGTAGAGGTGCGAGTCAAAGCGTACACCAGCACCACTGGGGGCAAATAACTGAGTGACTGTACCAGGACAAGGCATAAAGGTGGCTGGATCTTCAGCATTGATACGACATTCAATGGCATGACCTTGAATCTCAATCTCGCTTTGACGATAAGACAAACCGTAGCCTGCTGCGATTTTTAGCTGCTCGACGACCACGTCGATGCCAGTAATCATCTCAGTTACCGGATGCTCAACTTGCACACGAGTATTCATCTCAATAAAAAAGTATTCATTATTTTCAAATAAAAACTCAAAAGTACCAGCACCGCGATATTTCACCAACTCACATGCTTTGACGCAAGCGTCTAAGATTGGCTGACGTACATCATCAGGGATATCAGGCGCAGGGGCTTCTTCTAATACTTTTTGGTGGCGACGTTGCAATGAACAATCTCGATCGTATAAGTGAATGGCATTACCATTACCATCGCCAAGCACTTGTATCTCTACGTGGCGCGGATTTTGTAGGTAGCGTTCCATATACACGGTATCATCACCAAACCACAGTTCAGCTTCTTGCTTAGCAGCCTGTACTTGACCAATGACTTCTTCGAAGCGCTCAACCACGCGCATACCGCGACCGCCGCCGCCAGAAGCGGCTTTAATCAATAACGGAAAGCCGATATGGCGTGCTTGCTCTTCAGCATTATGCAACGTTACCGCGCCCACTGAACCAGGGACGGTCGGTACGCCCGCTTTTTTCATTGCATTAATGGCAGAGACTTTATTGCCCATTAATCGAATATGGTCAGCATTAGGACCAACGAAAGTGAGACCTGCTTCTTCGACGCGTTCAGCGAATTCAGCATTTTCAGCCAAAAAACCATAACCCGGATGGATAGGGTCGGCACCAGTGATTTCAGCTGCGGTTAAAATAGTATTGATATCAAGATAGCTTTGATTGGCATTGGGTTTGCCAATACAGATTGCCTCATCAACAAAGCGCAGGTGCATCAAGTTTGCATCAGCTGTGGAGTAGACACCGACGGTCTCTATGCCAAGGGCTTTGCAGGCTCGAACGATACGTAGGGCAATCTCACCTCTATTGGCGATGAGCAGTTTTTTTATCATGGGGTCATCCTTGTCGAAGCGGCGGTCATTGATAGAGTCGTTATTTTAGGCACCATTAAATCGAGCTACGATAAAGATAAAATAACTCAAGCTAAAATGCCAAATGATAACGAAATCTCTATCATAATGAGGTAAAGGTTGGTAAACAGTGTCGTTAAGCTCTATAGCGTATGACGGGTTGACCAAAACTGTACCACTTCGGAGTTATCGACTAAGATTTCGTCAACGACACCACTTTGCGTTGCCTCAAGAGGATTCATAATTTTCATGGCTTCGATGATGCCCAATGTGTCACCAGCTTGTACCTTTTGTCCGACCTTTACGAATGGTGGATCATTAGGGCTAGGAGCTGAGTAATAAACACCAACCATCGGCGATGTCTCAACACTACCCGCTTTTACCGCTGGCTTTGCTTCAGCAGTGATAGGGGCAATGCCAGCAGCAGGTGCGGCCATCATGGTCGGTGCAGGCGCATCATAGTGACGAGTTAAGCTGATGTGTTCATCATCTGAGCTGATTTCTAAATTAACCAGTTCACTTTCTTCCATGAGGGCGATTAGGGTGCGTATTTTTTCAATATCCATAGTTTTAATTTTGCCTTCTACTAATTTCAAGAAATAGTGTAACTAAATATTGTGTAGGTAATTGCTAATGATACCTATATTCATGGCAATGAGCAATCGATGTACAGTTGTTAACTGAGTTTTTTTACATATTATGACGTAAGCATTTCTTACGAGTAAGAAATGCTTAATGGTTTATCATAGTCTATGTGACCATGTAGCGCTGGTCATGGTTAGTAGATACTGCATTTACATCAGTATAGCTGATGCATTAACCCCACATCGCCGTCAGACGCTTTTGTTGGTAGCGCAGGCGTAGGGTGAGTAGAATAGAGGATAAGAATAAACCTGTGATTAATGCCATCCAAAACCCTTGTGCGCCTATATCGGTGAAGCGAACCAAATAAACACCGAGTGGCAATGCCACCAGCCAGTAACAGAACAACGTGACCCACATTGGGATCGTGGTGTCTTGCATGCCGCGCAATATACCAGCGACGTTGACTTGCCAGCCATCGAACAGCTGATAACCAAGGGCAAAAATAAGTAAATGCATAGATTGCGTGATAACGGCTGGGTTATCAGAGAATGCGGCTGCCAATTGCGGCCTAAATAGCCAAATACCAATCATACAAGTGAGCGCAATCAATACTGTCCAGATAAGACCAGTGGCTTGCACTTGACGTAATGCCATGAGGTTTTTTTCGCCAAAACGATTGGATACCATGATTGTCAGTGCCATAGCGACCGATATCGGAATCATAAACAGCTGGGAAGTCACCGCTAATGCCACCTGATGCGATGCGGTTGCTAGCTCACCTAATGGACTGATAACAAGAGCGCCCAAGCTGAACAAACTGGCTTCAAAAAAGATAGAGATACCAATCGGAATACCAAGTTTAAGGAGCTTTTTAATCTGTGCACGATTAGGACTGGCAAAGGCATAAAAGAAGCGCGTGCTGGCAAACTGCTGTCGCTTAGTAAAGCTGGTATAAGCCGCCAGTAATAAAACATTTATCCATAACACAATGGCTGTTGCGACCCCGCAGCCTGCGCCGCCCATTTCGGGCATGCCAAACAGACCGTGGATAAATATATAGTTAAGGGGAATATCGGCTAGTAGCCCGATAATACTAATCACTGTCACCGGCTCAGGTCGCCCAAGTGCTTCGCAATAACTGCGTAGCACCGCATAGACAGCCAGAGCGGGAAAACCAAACGACACGCCATGCAAATACTGCGTTGCTATCGGTTGGATGTTTTCAGGCACACCCATGACCCCAAGTACATTGGGTGCTAAATTAACGATGATAAAGCCCATAATACCAATGACACTGGCGGTCCATAAAGACTGCTGCGTGATATGCGGTACTTGATGGTGCTTATTTTGACCAATCGCCTCACCAATAAGAGGGGTGGTGGCGATTAAAATACCAGTGGCTAATAAAAACAGCGGCAGCCAAATACCAGAGCCAACGGCGACGGCAGCCAAATCAAGCGCGGAGACTTGACCTGCCATGATAGCATCGACCACACCAAGTGCTGCTTGGCAAAACTGAGTAATTAAAATAGGAAGCGCGAGCACGCCTAAGCGTAAGCTGTAGCTTTTAAAATCTCTAAAAGATAATGGGAAAACCATAGTGAGCAACTTTTTATTCTTTGCGGTAATTATGATAGATGAGCAAATATTGCCATCAACAAAACAATAGCGAGACGGTCATACCATAACCAAAAATTTGAGCAGAAAAGCAAATGAGAATGAGGACACGCCCTAAGCAAGTTTAACCAAGCCAATCCAGTTTTTTGGCTGGATGTAAAAGGGGGAGTCGTGCCGACGATAATACTCCGATAAATAATATGAGCAAGCCTATATAGACAGAGTATGCAAAAAAAGTCAGGCACAAAAATAAAAATAACCCGTCAATCCAAGCAGTGGATTGACAGGTCATAAATAAATAGAATGGTAAAGAAGCCACGCTATGATGTCAACGCTTTAAAAGCGTTGTATCGATCTTAAAAACTGACTGTGAAAGGTAATCGATTCAAGAGAGTGAGCACTTGAAGATAACCATTCTAACTTATAGGCACATCAGCAGGCATTTATAGGGACTCAGGCAAATCTTGCACCACCGCTTGATAGCCAATCAAGGTATTATTGGCATCAAATGCTTGCACGACAATCACGTAATTGGTGAACATGGCTGGAATGACAGGGGTAAACTGCGTTTCAAGATTACTTAATATCACATTCTGCACATAGCCGTTGGCACCAGACTCGGCTTTGTTGACATCAATTTGGCTAACCAGTAAATACTTGGTATTGGCAGGATTTTGCCAAGTGACGGTCTTTTGACTGCCATTACCGATGACATCAAGAGTCATTTTGCCCAGACTATAATCAAGTGGGTACGTCTTAAAATTAGAGCGATCGCTGATGGTGTAAGTGACGCTGCAATTTTTTTCGCTACTGGTTAGCTTTTTACCGCCGAGGCCATCCTGATACTCAAAGCTACCTCTCCAAGGTGATCCTGCTTCTTTTTCCTCAAAGCTCCCCGCAAAGGTGGTTAATAAGTTTGGTGTTTCTATGCCCAAATCATTGACATATTTAATGTCTAAAAACGCTAACGTATCGAGACTGCCTGTTATTTTACCCGCGATATAGTTGTCAACCTTAATGGCTGAGTTGATACCCAAAGTGTTATTTTCTTGGCAGGCTTGCTGCTGATAACTAACGCTACCATCGACGCTGCCAGCGCCATCTTTGCTGATGTCAAAGTAAACAGCACCGATATCGATATCGTCGTTGTCACCATCTTCAATCTCAATAAAGTGTCCGACATATAAACCGCCGCGACCGCCTTCTGGGGTTATTTTGTCCAAGAAATTATCGAGTGATTCTTCTGGTAAAAATACTGACTCCAGAATCTCGGCCATGGATTTTTCATCATCGCTCAGCTTATCTTCGACTTCTTTATACTTCTCTTTGACCTTGTCTTCCACACGATCATATTCATCTTTCACCTGATCTTCTATTCGGTCATATTCCTCTTTGACCTTGTCCCCGTCACTGCCACAGGCGCTAAGGGTCAGACTTAATATACTGACGGTTAATACAGATAATAGTAGTTTGGGTGCGCTCATAAGCGGGTCCTGATAATGGAGATAAAGGTGTGATAAAGAAGGTCGAGAAATGAATTGTTGAGCATAAATCGCAAATATAGCAAATTTTTTGCAGGCAGCGCATCAATAAGTGTTCGTTGATAACACTAAAAACCTTACTCAATCGTTACTATCTCACCACTGGTTGCTCAGATAGTAGATGAAGGGTTTCTGCCATATCCATAATGGCGTACCAGTGTTTGGCGTCTAGTGGAATTACGGTAAGTTGCTCACAGCCTTTTCTCATTAATAGTGAATCCTCAAGTGCGGGTAAAAATTTAAGGGCTGATAGTGGTAGAATATCAGTAAATGCTTGCTCAAAAGTGACATCTACCATATACCAGCGTGGCTCATCTTCGGTGGCAATAGGATCGTAATGACGGTGCTCAGGATGGAACTGGCAAGGGTCAGGGTAGCCTGCTTTGCTTACCATCATGATGCCAGCGACGCCAGACGGCTTAGCGCTAGAGTGATAAAAGAATACCTTGTCGCCGACCTGCATCTCATCACGCATGAAGTTACGAGCGCGGTAATTGCGCACACCATCCCAACTGTCTGTCTCTAGGCGTTGCAAATCATCAATACCAAAAAACTTGGGGTTGGACTTCATTAACCAATAAGCCATATCTTTATCCTATTTATCATTATCAGCCATTCATTATTTGCAATATCACTGTATGCAATGTCATTTAATACAGTGTCATTTTATGCCATCATTCTTCACTATTTTGCCTATAAAAGTACTGGGTTAATATGGATATTTGTGACTGGTTTTGTTATTGATCGGCTTTTCTTTAAGATAGCCTTTTTTTTAATTACATTAGCCGTTATCCTAGCGCTACTTTCTGCTAGTGACAGCAGTCATCCATTTATGTAACCTTTTTTATAGATACCTTCGTTTATGTCAAATATTACACCTGCTCATTTTTCTGATAATCTCAGCATCTCTAATAATACTGCGAGTGGGATACAGGTAAGCGCCATTCCACTGGCGCTTTATATTCATATCCCGTGGTGTGTCAAAAAATGCCCTTATTGTGATTTTAATTCGCATGAGCTGCCGATGGATATGCAGCTATCTATGTATGACGAATATGTGGATGCGCTGCTGTCAGATGCCGCCATGCAGCAGTCGTTAACCCAAGCGCGTGAAATCAGTTCTATTTTTATCGGTGGTGGTACGCCTTCACTGCTACCCATTGCGCAATACCAGCGATTGTTTACTGGCTTACGCAACATTTTTAAGTTTGCTGATGGCATTGAAGTAACGATGGAAGCCAATCCGGGCACGCTTGAGCATGCGCCTTTTGCTCAATATTTAGAGGTGGGTATCAATCGTTTGTCGATAGGTGTACAAAGCTTTGCTGCTGATAAGCTCAAAACCCTTGGTCGCATACATGACCCTGCACAAGCATTGTCAGCGATTCGTGCAGCTCGCGTGGCTGGGTTTGAGCGAGTCAATGTCGATTTGATGCATGGGCTACCGCAGCAAATGATGAATGAGGCGCTGAACGATATCCAGATGGCGCATGATGCTGGGGCGACGCATATTTCTTGGTATCAATTAACGATTGAGCCCAATACCGTATTTTACCGTAGCCAGCCGATTTTACCAGATGAGGATAACTTGGCAGATATTGAGCAGGCAGGTCAAG
The DNA here is from genome assembly GCF_904845955.1 of Psychrobacter cibarius. Taxonomy (GTDB): domain Bacteria; phylum Pseudomonadota; class Gammaproteobacteria; order Pseudomonadales; family Moraxellaceae; genus Psychrobacter; species Psychrobacter cibarius_B. The sequence goes on along the minus strand of NZ_CAJGYX010000001.1, from coordinate 390,686 downwards.
CGTTGTTGCAGCAATTGGGCTACTGCAATTACGAAGTATCCGCGTGGGCAGGCGCGTCAGATAAGGCATGCCGTCACAATGTTAATTACTGGCAATTTGGTGACTACCTAGCGATTGGTGCGGGCGCGCATGGTAAAGTAACGATTGCTCATGAAGCATCAGCATTAACAGATAATGGCTTAAAGAATGACTTGCTAGCAGATTCTGGTATTTATCGTTTTAGTAAGTCACGACTGCCTAAAGATTATGTGGATTATCAAGATACCACTGATTCTTCTGTTAAACAAAACGCACCAAAAATGGTGGGTTGGCAGGAAATTGACAGTGATGAATTGGTCAGTGAGTTTATGCTGAATGCGCTACGTCTACATGATGGCGTCGCTTGGTCTATGTTTACTGCAAGGACAGGGCTTAGTGATGATGATATTGCTGTACAAGTGGTGCAATTGATTACTCAGGGATTACTAGTAGACAATACGGAGCGACTACAGCCAACGCTATTGGGTCAACGTTACCTCAATCAGATATTGCGAGCCTTCTTATAATTGGAGATATTCACGGTGTCTTTAATGTCAGTCTTTACTATCGAAAAATAAAGTTATAAAAAAAGGCTTATCACATAAATGATAAGCCTTTCAAATACGCAAAAAAATCAATACTTAGATTTTATTTTGTACGTCTTGTGCGCCGCCAGTAACAGCTTCGCCAGCGCTTGATACGTCTTGGCCCAAACCTTTAAAAGTGTTGCAACCAGTTAGAACAAACATAGCAGTTAAAGATGCGATGATTAATTTTTTCATAATAGAATCCTCAAAAATGGGTCGTTATAAATAATAACAGTGATGCTAAGCATTAGGCTTGAGCCTCACTGAGGGGTTATTGGATAAGATAATAATAGATAAATACTATCTCGATATCCGTTAGAGACATCATAGTGAAAGTTAAAAACTGTGCAAAGTATCAAAATGTAATTATTGGCAGTAAACTGTAACTTTTAATTACCTTTTGCTCAGAAATTCAAATAACCATCATTTTAGTAGAGTCTGTCCACGTTATCTCGGATCGACGATAATACGCAGATTTGACGACTTAAGGAGTCGATATGACCACCCATATTGTGTTGGTAGCGCCAAAAATGCCTAGTAACACGGGCAATATTATCCGCTTATGTGCCAATACGGGCGCGCAGCTACATTTGGTCAGGCCATTAGGGTTTGAGCTTGATGATAAAAAGCTGCGGCGTGCAGGTTTGGATTATCATGAATACGCGCACCTACAAGTACATGATGATTGGGCGACAGCAAAACTGGCGCTACAGGCAGCGGATTGTCATATTGTCACAGCATTGACCACCAAACTGAGCAAGCCTTTTTATGACTATGACTTTGGTGGGCAACAGATGGCTGCCGAATCTGATTGTGCCCTGATGCCTGAGCAGATACCTAATGTCGCCTTAGTATTTGGCTCTGAAACAGCAGGTCTGGCAGATGATATACGTGAAGATATCGGCGCTGATCACTGGTTGCGCTTGCCTATGCTGGCTGATTCACGCAGTTTAAACTTATCGAATAGTGTGGCGATATGTCTGTATGAGGTCTGGCGTCAGCAAGGCTTCACTGGTGATGAAGGTCGTAGTATCGGGTATGAGACGTTGACAGTGTACGATCCAAAATAGCCATGCATTTTTTACTGATTGCAGGCGATGATCCAACATTTAGGTATTCATCGCCATTCATAACACCTTATCAATCATATATGCCATATATCTTATAAGCAGTTGGGTGGTTTGGGCAGACCGGCAAGGCGATTGACATGGCGGGCAACCAAGCCAGTGTTGAATAACTGCTGTAGTTTCTGATTGCTGATATCATGCTCTGGCAAGGTTTTCTGTAACCATTTAATCAGTGGGCGCGTGGCTGGTGCGTGATTAAACTGAGTAAAAAATGCCCGTACCTGTTGTAAAATTTGTAAATGCTCAGTTTCTAGATGCACCTCTAGAGTGTCGGCCAATTGCTGAGCGACATCAGGGGTCCAGATATTATGGTCACATAAATGACCGTCTTGATCCAATTCAACGTTGATTGCCGCTGTTATATCATGATTGGTTATATCATGATTAATCGTATTATCGTTATTCATAGGGCGATGGTCACTACTTTGTCAAAACCCGCATTATTAGCATCGGTATTATTAGCACTGGTATTACTAGCATTGGTATTCTGAGTTAGATTGACCCATTCTTCATCGGTTAACAGCCCACTCAACTTGGCTTCTAGATTGAGCTTAGCACTGGTATTGGTACTCAGCTGCGCCACATCATCGGCTAAGGCATAAATATTTGCGATGCCTTGTATTTCATTGTCACTCAAATACGCATCAAGCCAACTGATAAAAGCCACGGTGCTACCAAGCAAGAGAATACTGTCACCGGTGCGCCATGTCCGTGACATCTCATCGACACTGCGCCTGAGCATATCCATTGTGCTGTGTATTTGATATAAAGTTGCCATAACAGTGTCCGATTTTTTGCTAGATTTAGGATAAGGCGTGTCCTCATTCTCATCTCTATTTTTAAAATGAGGACATGGCCTAGTATTTAAAGTATTACAAATAAAATTGCGAGGCTAAAAGCGTAGTATTTGCTCAAGGTCTGAAGCGTTCACCACTTCAGGTATCAATGTCAATTGTGAAGCCAAATCAATAGGTAGCATACCTGTTACCCACCCGCTAAAAACATCGTCAGGTAGCCAAGCGGCTGGCATGTCATATAGCTCAAGCGACTGAATCATGCCATGCAAACGCGACGCAGGCTGCATCAACAAGCCAAAAACAGGCGCATCCAAATACAGCTGTACTTCATGACCAAAGGTCGCTAGCGTTAATGCAAGCGCACAGCCTTCATAACTCGCCATTTCAGTCGGCGTGAGCAGCTGAACTAATAATTTCATGGTTAATTCCTAATCTAATTGGTCGCTGACAGTTATTATCATAAGATGTAATCTGTCTGCACGGCAAGTCATCAAAACTGCATCAAACGACAGTCGCCTTGCATCATCATCGCCAGCTCACTCAGTCCGATCAGTGAAAAGCCAGTGGCAAGGTTGTCACCATTAAGTTGATGGCGTTTGCTGTTATCCGTGTCGCTAATGCCGCGACTGAGTGCAGTACTGACACAGACAGGCAGCGCTAACTGGAACTGCTCAGCGAGCGTTTGCCACTCTTTGGTCAAATTAATTTGATCCGCCGACTGCCAGCGTAGATCATTGGCAGTATTAGCCGCATCGCCATAAAAAAATACGTTTAAGGTGATATTATCTAAGGTGGCATTGTCATTGGTATCTTTACTATTGGCGGCATTTTTGAGATAAGCGCGTGCATAACGTAGCGCTAAATGGGCAAGTGGGTGGCTAGGATCAGCAGTAATCAGAAGCAATGGGGTCATGGTTGTCATAAGAGCTCTTTTCAATCATCTGCGCTAAAGTTGTTTATGCTACCATAAAGCGCTCAAAAGCAAATAGGGTCACTGTCATTAAACGTAGTTTTATATTAAATACCGACATATTGCGTATCGTTAGTTGATGCTGTGACTACTTCGTAAGAAAAAACGATAAACTTATGCGCTAAGTTCACGTAGTCTTATCACTCTATGCAAGGAGTTATGTTCCCTATGTCATCCGCTATGCCTTCACGTGCGACCCATGGTACAGATTGTCAGTATACAACCGAACAGCTGCAAATATTGCAGACGGCAAGCGAGTTCGCTTATCAGATTTGGGAGAGTCGAACGGTTTCATGCCAAACGTTTTTACGTAGCTACCCGTTAGATCGAACCTTAACTCGGCAGCAAATCGATGATTTGATTCAAGATTATACGTTAGATGATAATTACCAACTTGCTGATGAAGTGAAGGTAATGAGTGGCCTGCGTCATCTACGTACACTGCTGATGATGCGCTGGATTTGGCAAGATGCCTTACAACTGATAGCACTTGAGCAATTGACCGACGAGCTGTCTGAGTTTGCAGACGGCTGTATCTCATTTGCCAAAGATTATACCTACCAGCATTTGATTAAACAGTACGGCGAACCAACGTTTGTCAATGCCAAAGGTAACGTGCAAATTGATGACATGGCGATTATGGCGATGGGTAAGCTTGGCGCTCATGAGCTGAATCTATCGAGTGATATAGACCTTATCTTTGTCCATCAGGCTCGTGGTGTAACCAGCGGTGATAAATCAAAAGGCACGCGCAGCATAGATAATAAGCGGTTTATGACAAGGCTTGGTCAAGGTATTATTAAATTATTGGATCAAAAGACGGCTGATGGCTTTGTTTTTCGGGTCGATATGCGTCTGCGCCCTTGGGGTGATGGTAGTGATTTGGCCATTCATCTATCTGCATTACAGAAGTACTTCTCTCAACATGGACGTGCATGGGAGCGTTTTGCATGGCTAAAAGCGCGAGTAGTCGGGCAGCTAGAACAGCCGTTTTATGATGAGATACAAGCGCTCATCAAGCCCTTTGTTTTCCGTTATTACGTGGATTACAGTGCTTTTTCAGCGCTCAGGGAGATGAAATCGCTTATTCAAAACCAAGTCGCTCAGCGGGAAGATTTGGATAACATCAAGCTGGGTGCTGGTGGTATCAGAGACATTGAATTTATTGTGCAGGCCTTTCAGTTGATTTATGGTGGCAGGCATCCTCAATTACAGGTGAAATCTTGTTTACAAGCAATGCAGGTATTACATAAGCTTGAGTATCTAGAGAGGACTACTTATCAAGAGCTCCAAGCCGCGTATCGTTTTTTACGTCGGCTTGAACACGCCATTCAAGCGATTAATGATCAACAGACTCAGCGTTTGCCACATGATCCGCAGTGGCAGTATAACTTGGCGGTTACCCTTGGGTTTGACGATTGGAATGCACTGTTAGATACCCTTAACCACCACCGAGACAATGTCAATGTTCCCTTTGAGCGTATGGTGACCGAACGTCAGGTACCGGATCATGAAGACACAGATCTTGAGCCCGAACATCTTGATGAACAGATTGCACGATTGAATGATGTGTTAACGGCAGAAAACCGAGTGCTGTTACAAGATTTTTGGCAGTCAAAGATGGTCGCTAACTTAAGCGATGAGGCTCGCGAGCGGTTGGATGACGCTTATCCTGTAATTATCCATGCGTTACTCGCTCATCAAGAGCAGCAGCAATTGGCCAATACCGCTTTGCCGCGTCTCATTACATTGCTCGAAGCGATTTGTCGTCGTTCTATCTATTTGGTGATGATTGCAGAAAACCCCAATGCAACGATTGAACTGATACCCATGCTGTCGGCCAGTCCTTGGATTGCCAAAGAGTTGGCACATTATCCTGTGCTCTTAGATACTTTTTTACAGCAGCGCTATCGCCACTTGCCGGACAAGCCAGAGTTGCGTGATATTTTGCGTCAACAGCTATTGCGCGTAGAGCCTAATGACGAAGAAGAGCTGCTCAGCGTATTAAGATTATTTAAGAAGAACCAAGTGTTGGCGGTCGCCGCCAGTGATGTATTGGCTGAGCGTCCGATTATGAAGGTGTCGGATTCCCTTACATATATCGCAGCGGTGGTACTAGAAGCCGCATTAGAACGGGCTTTTGCAGAAATTGTCAAACGCTACGGCTATCCTATTGGTCAAGATGGCGATCCGGTGACCGAGGCAGATTGCGGTTTTGCCATCATTGGTTATGGCAAGCTTGGCGGGCTAGAGCTGTCTTATTCTTCAGATTTGGATTTGGTGTTTTTACATAAGATAAAAGAGCAGGGCATGACCACGGGTGAAAAATCAGTCAGCGGTATGAAGTTTGCTGCCCGTTTGGTACAAAAGCTGATGAACTATCTCAATACCCAAACTCGAGATGGCCGCGCTTATGAGATTGATATGCGTCTGCGCCCCTCAGGTAATGCTGGCATGATGGTGGTGTCTTGTCATGCTTTTGAAACCTATCAGCTAGAAAAGGCATGGTCGTGGGAGCATCAAGCCTTGGTACGGGCGCGAGCGATTTGCGGTGATAAACGAGTGACGGCACGCTTTTGTGATATTCGCCGAGACGTATTATCATTACCGCGCACGATAGAGCAGGTGCGTACAGAAGTCACCAGTATGCGTATTAAGATGCAAAAACATCTGGGCACCAGTCAATGGCAACAACAAGCAGGTAAGTTTCATCTTAAACAAGATGCAGGCGGGATCATTGACATTGAATTCTTAGCGCAATTTGCAGTATTGGCTTATTCGCATGAGCATCCGAGCCTGACCAAATGGAGCGACAACGTTCGTATTTTTGAAGAAGTGGCATCACTGGGTATTTGGGAGGAGCAAGTCTGCCAAGATTTAACGGATGCCTACCTCAGAATTCGTGCTGCTACTCATCAATTGGCACTATCAGAGCAATCGCTATTGGTGGATGAGTCACTGTGGAAAGAAACACGAGCATTAGTACAAGCGCAATGGCAACATTTGATGGGTGTTAATTTGGCCGATGGCGATTCGCCTAATTTTTAAGAAGGTTTTTGCTTATAAATAATAGCCTGTGATACTCAAACTAAAAGATTTCATTTGCTAGCACCGCCAGTGATATAATCGGCGACACATTACGATAAATCTGTCAGTTGTTGGTTATTTCTAAGTAAGGATAACACTATATTTTAGCAATAAAATTTGACGCTGCGGTGTTATCATATGATGTTGATAAATACGATTAAACAAAACCTCTAGTCGAAGCATTTATACGTGCGTCGACTATACCTAAAAAAATAGCCGTTAGTGCTAACATAAGGATTATAAAATGAATATGGCAACACAAGATGGCAAGCTTTGGATGAATGGCACAATGATTGAGCAGCCAGATGCCAAAGTCCATGTGCTGACGCATAGCTTGCATTATGGCATGGCTGTGTTTGAAGGTGTGCGTGCTTACCAAACCGCTGATAATCGCACGGCTATTTTTCGTCTGAAAGAACACACAGAGCGTCTGTTAGGCTCTGCAAAAATATTTCAAATGAATGTACCGTTTGATGCAGCAACTCTGGAGCAGGCGCACAAAGATGTGGTCAAGCAAAACAACTTGGCAGAAGCCTATATTCGTCCGCTCATTTGGGTCGGTGCAGAAAAACTAGGCTTGTCTTCACGTGATAACAGCATCAATGCAATGGTTGCTGCTTGGCATTGGGGCGCTTATCTGGGTGAAGAGGGTATCAAAAATGGTATCCGTGTAAAAACCTCTTCATTTACTCATCATATGACCAATGTGACCATGTGTAAGGCAAAAGCCTCGAGCAACTATCCAGTGTCCATTATGGCCAACCAAGAAGTCACTCGTAATGGCTATGACGAAGCTATCTTGATGGATCCGCAGGGTTATGTCTGCCAAGGTGCAGGCGAAAACTTATTCTTAGTCAAAGACGGTGTGCTACATACGCCAGATTTAGCGGGCGGTGCACTTGACGGAATCACGCGTCGTACTATCATTCAATTTGCCGATGATCTAGGCATCAAAGTCGTTGAACGTCGTATCACTCGTGATGAGTTTTACTTGGCGGATGAGATATTCATGACGGGTACGGCGGCTGAAGTGACGCCTATCCGTGAATATGATGATCGTACTATCGGCAATGGTGGACGTGGACCTTTGACTGAAAAGCTACAAACCTTGTACTTTGATGTGGTGCATGGTCGCAATGAGCAGTATATGGATTGGTTAAGTTTTATTGATTAATATTTAAAATTATATTGTATGAGATAAAAAAAGCTAAGATTACTTGAGGTCTTAGCTTTTTTATGAACAATAGACCTGTTATAAGAGTCATAAGCTAAGATCGGATTTAACAATACGAGTGAAGAGATTTATTTTGAGGTCATAGCGCTAACGACGATTGCGATATTTATGGTTGACGATTTTAAAATTTTTGACTAAGCCTACTTTATATTCAACCATAATACAGGGTTTAGCTAGGTATGGATTGGCTTATTTGAGATGCTCTGATAGTCGCTATCAGCTAATAGTTTAATATCATTAAGAAGTCAGTCAGGGTAAATTGCCTTATACAGCCTAAATTTTTGGGCGGAATCTTTAATGATTTGAACATCTGATATATAGCCTATTTTCCAATAGGTGATCAATCGAGTTGTTAAGGTATACTATTTTTTCTGACAACTATACTAATCTCTTTAGTTTTTGTTTGAGCTCTGTAAGGATTTCTGCTACATCGACAACGATTAGTGTCCAATTGACATCATCATCGACTCTATATTAGGAAGGTTTTTGGGTAATTTAAAATTACTAGAGTTAACAATTATGTTTTTTACTCTGCGGCTAATCTAGCTAGGAAAAGACTCATGAATTCCGTAGTCTATATTGATGTGATAAAGCGTCTGGTATTCACACCAATAAGTAAAGGCCAGTAGTATTTGCTTTTGAACACTAAGTGCACTTGGCTTCTTTTATCTAGTCTTTTGTGCTTCAAACTGTTGGATCGCGTCCAACATTTAATGAAAGGTCGCTTTATGAGCACCGGTTTGGCGTAATATCCAACGTCATTGGGTTGTGTATAAACGATGCTGCTTGCTATTAAATACATATACAAAATTGCGAATTGGTATGTAATTATTACAAATACATACTTATTTCAAGCTTAAAAACACCATGTGGGATCGTGATAGGTAACATAAGCAGGAACGTATTGAAAAACTATTCAATATGCATGGTCACCGCATTCTTTGGCTGTCATCCTAGTCTTAATCCCATCGAGCAGAAGTGGGCGTAGGCTAATTTTCTATCCCAAGAGTGGTAGGCTATGAATTAAATAAACTATTTTGTGATATTGGATATATATTTTATATTGGGCTGACTATATTTATAGTGTCTTGGCTTTTAACTTTCAATATCTATTTTTTTGAGGAAAACTATGTTCACAGATAAAACCATTTTAATTACAGGTGGTACAGGCTCATTTGGAAATACATTCGTACCAATGACTTTAGCTAAATATAATCCAAAGAAAATAATAATTTTCTCACGTGATGAGATGAAACAGTGGGATATGGCCAAAAATTTTGAAAATGATGATAGGGTTCGTTTTTTCATCGGTGATGTTCGTGATAAAGAACGTTTATACCGCGCTTTAGATGATGTGGATTATGTAGTTCATGCTGCTGCAACCAAAATTGTTCCTACGGCTGAATACAATCCATTTGAATGCGTGAAAACGAATATTAACGGGGCAATGAATTTAATCGATGCTTGTATCGATAAGGGTGTTAAAGGGGTTGTTGCGCTATCTACTGATAAGGCCAGTAGCCCTATTAACTTATATGGTGCAACTAAGTTAGCTTCTGACAAGCTTTTCGTCGCAGGCAACTCATACTCTGGTCAGCATGGTACTAAGTTCTCAGTGGTGCGTTATGGTAATGTAATGGGCTCACGTGGTTCAGTAATTCCTTTCTTTATGTCTATAAAAGATAAAGGTGTACTGCCAATTACTGATAAACGTATGACTCGTTTTATGATTTCATTAGAAGATGGTGTTGAGCTGGTTTGGCATGCTTTCGAAGATATGATTGGAGGTGAAATCTATGTTAAGAAGATTCCATCAATGAAAATGATTGACTTAGCTCGCGTCGTCGCACCAGAAGCAAAGCAAGACGTTATAGGTATTCGTCCAGGTGAGAAGCTGCATGAGCAAATGATTAGTGCAGAAGACGCTTATTATACTTACGGGTATTTAGAGCACTTCAAAATATTGCCAACTATTAATGGATGGGCGACTGACCCTGCTCGTATCAAAGATGGTAAACGTGTTCCTGAAGGATTCGTTTATGCCAGTGACAATAATACTGAGTGGATGAGCGATGAACAACTTCAAGAATGGATAGAAACCAACCGTGAAAAAATCGGGAGCATCTAAATGATTCCTTATGGTCGCCAAGATATTAGCCAACAAGATATTGATGTAGTAGTCGAGGTATTAAAATCTGATTTTTTAACTCAGGGACCAAAAGTCTCAGCATTTGAAGAATCAGTAGTGGATGCTTGTAATGCAAAGTATGGCGTGGCAGTTAATAGCGCCACATCTGCACTACACATTGCTTGCCTAGCATTAGGTTTAGGTAAAGATGATTGGTTGTGGACAACGCCCAATACGTTTGTGGCCTCTGCCAATTGTGGTTTGTACTGTGGTGCCCAAGTGGACTTCATTGATATCGATCCTCATACCTACAATCTATGTGTTAAAGCATTGCAAGACAAGCTTATTATTGCAGAGAAAGAAGGTAAACTCCCTAAAGTCGTCGTTCCTGTACACTTTAGTGGTCAGCCTTGTGATATGGCCGCTATTTATGCTTTATCACAAATGTATGGGTTTAAAGTTATTGAAGATGCCTCTCACGGTATTGGTGGTAAGTATAAGGATGAACCTATTGGCAATTGTCAATACAGTGACATTACCGTATTTAGCTTCCATCCTGTAAAAATTATTACTACTGCTGAAGGTGGCATGGCGGTTACTAATGATCCTAAATTAGCAGAGCGGTTAAATCTTCTACGAAGTCATGGTATTACTCGTGATGAAAATTTGATGACTAAGCCGGCTGATGGTCCTTGGTATTATCAGCAAATGGAGCTTGGTTACAATTACCGTATGACGGATATGCAAGCTGCCCTAGGTGTTTCTCAAATGCAACGTCTAGATGAATATGTTGCTAAACGCCATGAGCTTGCTGAGCGTTATAATGAGTTACTTAAAGATTTGCCTATTACACTGCCTTGGCAGAGTGATGATAGCTACTCAGGTCTGCATTTATATGTGATTCGATTGCAGTTAGATAAAATATCTAAAACTCAGCTTGAAGTATTTAATGGTATGCGTGAAGCGGGTATCTTAGTGAACCTTCACTATATTCCCATACATCTACAACCTTATTATCAAGAGTCAGGTTTTGAAGCAGGACAGTTTCCTGAAGCTGAGCAGTATTATAAAGAAGCTATTAGCTTGCCTATGTTTCCAACATTATCATATGAACAGCAGCAAGAAGTAGTGGCGAATCTTAAGAAGCTGCTTTTAAAAAACTAAGAGACGTAAGCTCGTCTTAAGTAAGATTACATTTAATAATAAGAGATATGGGCTTCTTATATGCTTAAAAAAAATACTCGCTTAAAGATTGCTTTAGGGACAGTACAGTTCGGTCTGCCTTATGGAATATCTAATAAAAATGGGCAAGTAAGTAGTTCAGAAGTAGGTAAGATTTTAGATCTAGCGCAAGCAAAAGGTGTCCATACATTAGATACTGCAATTGCATACGGTAGTAGCGAAAAAGTGCTGGGTGAGCATAACCTTGGCAGTTTTGATATCGTTACTAAATTGCCTTCTATTCCAGAAGATATCTTAGATATCACAGGCTGGGTTGAAGAGCAAATGACAAGCTCTTTGAATAGGTTAAAAACATCTAAAGTAAATGCTGTACTTCTTCATCGCCCTGAGCAACTCCACTCAGAAATTGGGGCGAAAATATATGCTGCTCTGAATTCCTTAAAGAGTGGAGGTTTAACAGAGCGTATAGGAATTTCAACTTACTCTCCTAATGAATTTATAAACCTTAGTAGAAATTTTCACTTTGACTTAATTCAAGTTCCATTTAATGTTTTAGATACAAGATTGCAAGACTCAGGTGCTTTCGATGCATTAACAGCTCAAGATACAAGCTTGCATGTAAGGTCTATTTTTCTTCAGGGCTTACTATTGATGGAAAAAAAAGAACGATCTAGTAAATTTAATCAGTGGTCACGGCTTTGGACAAAGTGGGAAGAATGGTTAAAGGAAAATAATCTAACCCCTTTAGAAGCATGTATACGTCATGCTTTATCTATGCCTCAGATTGAAAAGGTTGTGGTAGGCGTAGATAGTGCCAATCAGTTGCAAGAAATTATAACGGCAGCTGAAGGTAACTTACCTATGCTACCTTCAAGTCTCTTTTGTCATGATGAAAAATTATTAAGCCCCCATTTATGGAGTCAACTATGAAGACTGTCGCTATCGTTCAGGCCAGGATGGGGTCAACAAGACTTCCCAATAAAGTAATGAAAGAAATTAATGGAACCCCTATGATAGAGGTTTTGTTAAAACGCTTGGCTAAATCCGAACAGATTGATCAGATAATTGTAGCTACATCAGTTGATGCGAAAAACGATTTATTAGTAAGACATGTAGAAAGTTTAGGTTATGTCTGTGAAAGAGGTAGTGAGAACGATGTTTTAGAACGCTATTATCAAGCTGCTAAAGCTCATAATGCTGATATAGTTATACGGATAACGGGAGACTGTCCACTTGTCGATGCTAATCTAGTAGATATTGCCATTAATGATTTTAAAGATCATGGAGTTGACTATCTAAGCAATACTAGTCCAGCGACCTATCCAGATGGTCTAGATATTGAAGTGTTCACTATGAGAGTATTAGAGCGTGCACTAACAGAGACTACATCTTTATTCGATCAAGAGCATGTTACGCCATACATCAGAAATAGCGGTAAATTAAGACTCATTCGATTAGCTATACTGAGGATCTGTCGGACTTGCGATGGACCGTTGATGAGCCTGTCGATTTTGAGGTGATTTCTAACATTTTTGACCATTTTTCACCTAATATATACTTCAGTTGGTATGAGGTTTATGAGTTGCAAAAACAGAAACCTATGTTATTTGATAATAATAGAAATATTAAACGTAATGAAGGAGCTAATATGGGCACAGGTCAAAAACTTTGGAAAAGGGCTAAGTCAGTCATTCCTGGCGGGAACATGCTGCTTTCTAAGCGTGCAGAAATGTTTTTACCAGAGCATTGGCCTGCATACTTTAGTAAAGCGAAAGGTTGCCAAGTTTGGGATTTAGATGGTAACCAATTTACTGATATGTGTATTATGGGCATAGGAACTAATACACTAGGTTATGGCAACGAAGAAGTAGATGATGCAGTTCGCTCTGTAATTGATCAAGGTAACATGTCAACATTGAATGCTCCTGAGGAGGTTTACCTAGCTGAGAAGCTAATTGAGCTACATCCTTGGGCGGATATGGTGCGTTTTGCTCGTACAGGCGGAGAGGCGAATGCGATTGCAATACGTATTGCGAGAGCAGCGTCAGGTAAAGAAAAGGTAGCTGTCTGTGGTTATCACGGTTGGCATGACTGGTATTTATCAGCAAACCTTGGAGATTCAGAAAACTTAGCAGGTCACTTATTACCTGGTCTGAGTCCGAAAGGTGTACCTCAAAATCTTAGAGGTACAGTATTTCCCTTTAATTACAATAATTTTGAAGAGCTAGAAGCACTAGTCAATAAACATGACATTGGCGTTATAAAAATGGAAGTGGTACGTAATATGGGGCCTGAGAATAATTTTTTACATAAGGTTCGTAAGCTTGCTACTGACAAGAATATAGTGCTTATATTTGATGAGTGTACATCAGGATTCCGTGAGACCTTTGGTGGGATTCATAAGAAGTATGGTGTTGAGCCTGATATGGCAATGTTTGGTAAGGCTTTAGGGAATGGCTATGCTGTGACTGCCACGATTGGGAAAAGAGAAGTTATGGAGGCAGCACAGTCGTCATTTATAAGTAGCACATTCTGGACTGAACGTATAGGCTCTGTAGCTGGGCTAAAAACGTTAGAGGTTATGGAGAAGCTTCAATCATGGGATACCATCACTCAAACGGGTCTTAATATTAAAAACAGCTGGCAAAAACTGGCTGATAAGTATGAGCTAGAGATTAGTCAATTTGGACTTCCGGCCTTAACAGGATTTTCGTTTGCTAGTGAAAAGAACTTATATTACAAAACCTTAGTTACTCAAGAGATGTTAAAGAAAGGCTATCTAGCTAGTAATGTTGTGTATGTATGTACCGAACATACAAAACCTATTGTTGAAGGTTATATGGAGGCTCTTGATCCTATATTTTCTTTGATAAAAGAGTGTGAACAAGGACGGTCTGTAGAGGGTTTATTAAATGGCCCCGTATGCCACAGTGGTTTTAAAAGATTAAATTAAATATGAATATAGTCTTCCGCTGTGACGCCTCTATTCAAATAGGTACTGGCCACGTTATGCGTTGCTTAACCCTTGCTGATGAGTTAGCGCATCAGGGTGCTAAGTGCCATTTTATATGTCGTGAGCATGAGGGTCACCTGATAAAGCTTATCGCTCAAAAAGGTTATGACACTTATAAGCTTGAGGTAGAAAGTCAGGATATCTTTAATAAAAAAAACGATAACGAGCCGGTGCTATTCCACTCTAAATGGTTAGGATCTACTCAAGAGGAAGATGCCAGGCAAACCAAAGAGATCATTAAAACATTACAACCGGAATGGCTGGTTATTGACCACTACGCCCTAGATAGTTATTGGGAGAAAAAGCTTAGACCTCATTACAATAATATTCTAGTGATTGACGATTTGGCAGATAGAAAGCATGATTGCGAAGTATTAATTGATCAAACATTTGGTCGTGATGAGCAAGACTATCATAACTTAGCTCCTAATCACTGCGAAATTTTATGTGGAACTACCTATGCGCTACTACGCCCAGAGTTTTCTAAATGGCGTCAGTATAGTTTAGAGCGTAGAAAAGATAATAGTTTACAACACGTCTTAATCAACTTAGGTGGTGTAGATAAGGATAATATAACCTCACATATATTGGAATTATTGAAAAAAGCACCTTTACCTAAATCATGTAAAGTTACGGTGGTTATGGGCTCTACCTCTCCATGGTTAGATGCTGTGACAACTAAAGCTAATCAACTGCCTTGGTATACTGAAGTTAAAACTGGCGTTTCTAATATGGCTGAGCTCATGGCTAACAGCGACTTAGCCATTGGTGCTGCTGGATCAACATCCTGGGAGAGATGCTGCTTAGGCTTACCTACTATTATGTTAGTTATCGCGGATAATCAAATGGATATTGCAAATAATTTACGCTCTATAAATGCAGTAAAAATTGTGTTAAACGATCATAACCTTGCTCAAGTTATCAATGAATATCTATGTGAGTTTATAAAAACGCCAGATAAACTAAAAGCAATGAGTCAGTCTAGCGCAGATGTGCTAGATGGTAGGGGTGTATATACGGTTATAGAACAGATTAAGAGCTTCCATAATGAATAAATCTCAGTTGAAACTACGGCCTATGCAGTCGTCTGACCTAGCATTGGTGATTAGTTGGAGAAACCATATTGATATTCGTAGATATATGTATACCCAGCATGAGATTTCCTTAACTGAGCACACAAATTGGTTTAATAAGGTTTCTAAAGATAGTAGCTATAGCCTTTTAATCTTTGAATTAGATAATGAACCTCTAGGTTTTGTAAATATTCATCGAACCGCTCAACGTGGTATTGCCGATTGGGGATTCTATACTTCACCAGATGCTCCCAAAGGAACAGGGTCGAAGCTTGGTGCACAAGCTTTAGACTATGCTTTTAATATATTACGTCTTCATAAGCTCTGTGGACAAGCCTTAGACTTTAATGAAGCTTCTAGGAAATTTCATAAACGATTAGGTTTTAAAGAAGAGGGTATCCTAGAGCAACATCACTTCGATGGTAAAAAATATTATGATGTTATTTGCTTTGGTTTACTTGCCCACGAGTATTATCTAATAATTAATTAATAATGAGAATTAAATTATGTCTAATATCCCTAGTATAAATATTGCAGGACGTAGGATCGCAACTGATGCTGCCCCTTATATCATTGCAGAGCTCTCTGCTAATCATAATGGCAGCTTTGATACTGCTTTAGAAATTATCAATCAGGCCAAAACCTCAGGTGCTGATGCGATAAAATTACAAACTTATACTGCTGACACCATCACATTAGACAGTGATTCTGAAGATTTCAAAATTCATGGTGGGTTATGGGACGGCGAGACTCTATATAGCCTTTATGAGAAAGCTCATATGCCATGGGAATGGCATAAGCCTTTATTTGAATATGCTCGTGAATTAGATATTACTATGTTTAGCTCGCCTTTTGATAATACAGCTGTAGATCTGTTAGAAGACTTGAATGCTCCAGCATATAAAATTGCCTCTTTTGAAGCTATTGACTTACCCTTAATTCGATATGTGGCAAGTACTGGTAAACCAATGATTATATCGACTGGTATGGCCGATGACAAAGAGATACAAGAAGCAATTGATGCCGCACGATCGGGGGGCTGTAAAGAATTGGCTATCTTACACTGTGTTAGTGGTTATCCTGCTCCCGCGGGAGATTATAATCTGCGTACTCTCTTAGACATGAGAGAGCGTTTCGGGTTAGTAACGGGTTTGTCCGATCACACCATTGACAACACAACGGCAATTACTAGTGTGGCGTTAGGTGCTTCAATTATTGAAAAGCATTTTACTTTAGATCGTAACGGCGGTGGTCCTGACGATAGTTTCTCACTTGAGCCTGAGGATTTAGTTGCTTTATGTCGTGATAGTAAAACAGCTTGGCAAGCATTTGGTTCAGTCAACTATGGCCGTAAACGTAGTGAGCAAGCAAACGTGAAATTCCGTCGCTCATTGTACTTTGTAAAAGATTTAAAAGCGGGTGATATCATTACTGGAGATGCTATACGCAGTGTACGCCCTGGTTTCGGTCTTGCTCCTAAGTTCTATGATAAGATTGTTGGGAAGGTGGTTATAGAGAATATAAGGAAGAACACACCTGTTAGTTTGACAAGCTTTCGATAACTAATATGTAAATATGAGCCTTTCCTAAAAACTGTGTAACTGCTTATAATCCACTAACCGGAGAATAAGCAATGACTAACCAAACTGACATCAAGAAACTGGCTGAGCAAATGGCTGGTAGCATGAAAAGCTTCGATGACATCAAAGACTTTCAAAAGCAGCTCATGCAATCTTTTATCGATACTGCCTTGGAAGCTGAGATGGAAGACCATCTTGGCTACCCTAAGCATGAGAAAGCAGATAAGCCAAATAAACGCAATGGGCATACTAAAAAGCCCGTCCGCAGTGACACAGGCGATCTTGAGATCTCCACCCCAAGAGACCGTCATGGTGACTTTGAACCTACACTCGTGCGCAAGCATCAAACCCGTATTAGTGGCCTTGATGACAAGATCATATTCCTTTACGCCAAGGGTCAAACCACCACCGAGATTGTAGAGAGCATTAAAGAGCTCTACGATGTCGACATCTCAAGCTCTCTTGTCTCAAGAGTCACCGATAACATATTAGAGGACATCACCGCTTGGCAGAACAGACCGCTGAGCAGTGTTTATCCTATCGTCTATTTGGACTGTATTGTCGTTAAAGTACGCCAAGATAAACAGATTATCAACAAGGCTATCTATCTGGCACTAGGTGTGGGACTTAATGGTAAAAAAGAGCTGCTTGGTATGTGGCTATCAGAGAATGAAGGCGCTAAGTTCTGGCTAGGGGTTCTCACTGAACTGCAAAACCGCGGGGTGCAAGATATCCTCATTGCCTGTGTCGATGGTTTAAAGGGCTTCCCTGATGCCATCAATACCGTTTATCCCAACGCTCAGGTTCAGCTGTGTATCGTACACATGGTGCGTTACTCAATGAAGTTCGTACCGTGGACGGATAAGAAGGCCGTAGCGGCTGATTTAAAGGCCATTTACGGCGCTGATACCCTTGAGATGGCAGAGGCCAATCTTGAGCACTTTGATGAGGTGTGGGGCGAGAAATACCCGCACGTGGTTAAGTCTTGGCGCAATAACTGGGAGGGCTTAACGGTGTTCTTTAATTACCCTAAAGACATCAGAAAAGTCATATATACCACCAATGCTATTGAGTCGCTAAACAGCGTGATTCGGACGGCGGTGAATAAGCGTAAGGTGTTCCCCTCTGATCAGGCAGCATTCAAAGTGGTGTACTTAGCCAACCAGCAGGCATCCAAAAAGTGGTCGATGCCAATCCGTAACTGGACGTCTGCTCTGAATCGCTTTATGATTATGTTTGATGACCGTATTAGTAAGCATTTAATCTAAATGGCAGTTACACAGAATCTGGGATGGTCTCGTAAATATATTAAGAATGAGCTTTTATCTTAATTATTTGGATTTACTTAATAGAGCTTTTCTTCTATTAGAGAGATGGATCATTATAAAATGGGATTTTAGACTTTATTTTACGCTCGACTTTTCTAACATTTCTAGTGTTAATAGTTTTACTCATAGATCTAGAGGGTATTATTAGCTTATCTCCAATACCATCAATGAGAACGAACTCAGGCCTACCTCTTCTATTTTCAGTGTACATTATGCCAGCAATATTAACTTCTCCAAAAACGATATGAAGATGACAACATTCATCAAAAAATTGATCCAAGGCTTTGGCATGTTTTGATGTAAACTCATCATGGCTAGATAAGTAGGATAAAGTCTTAGGAGAGCCTGATGGACTGATAATTTTTTCTGTTACTAGGCCTAACCCCCAGTCTGTACCTACAAAGCCATGTACAGTCTCAATGGGGAAGGTGTAGTTTTTCTCATAAAAATTGGTTTTGCATAGTTGCAAATATTGGATTAATTCTCTACGGAACTGTCTGTAAATGCCCTGTGATCTATGTGCTCGTAAGTAGTGTTGACCAACTCTAGCACCATCTGCGGTGGCGTTCTCGGGTCTCATTATCTTAATTACTTTATCAGGACTTTCAATATGTTCAAAGACAAGTTTTTGAGTTCCTTTGCCTAAAAGATTTAAGTCTGACCCCTGCCGTCAAATCCGTACAGTTAAACTTGGGAGATTTTAATTACGCAGCCTGACAATAAAAGTCAAACCACACCTGTCTTGGCGTTTTATAGCCCAAGCCCTTTTGAATCCTAGTCTGATTATAATACAACTCAATATAGCCAATGATATCGCTGATCGCTACAAACCTTGTTTTATAGTCTTGGTGATACACCAGCTCATGCTTTAATGTGCCCCAGAAGCTTTCTATCGGAGCGTTGTCAAAGCAATTACCTTTACCACTCATTGAGCCTTTAAAATGATGCTGATTGATGATTTTGTGATAGGCATGACTGCAATACTGGCTGCCTCTGTCAGAGTGCACAATCAATCCTTGGCTTGGACGTTTATTTTTGATTGCCATATTGAGTGCACGGCATACTAGATCAGCGGTCATACGTTTGTTAATGGCATAGCCGACCAGCTCTTTGGTGTATAAGTCTTTAACGCCTGCCAAGTACAGCCAGCCCTCATTTGTCCAGATATAGGTGATGTCACTGACCCACGCTTGGTTAGGGCGACTGGCATCAAACTTCTGATCCAGTACGTTTGGATAGACCAGCTTATTGTGATTAGAGTCTGTCGTAATTTTAAAGCGCTTGTGGCGACGGCATTTGATGCCATGTTCCTCTTTAATGCTTCTAACCATGTATAGGCTAATGTCATGGCCTTGCTCGGTGAGCGTTGCATGCAAACGCTCATAACCATAACGTTCTTTACTTTCACTGTGAGCGGCTTTAACTAGTAGCTCACAATGGTTGCGGTGTATCTGCTGCTCGCTGATATCGCGACTACTCCAGTCGTAATAACTTGATGGTTTGACGCTTAACACATAGCACATAGTGGTGATGCTAAATATCTGCTGATTGTCTTTAATAAAGGCGTACCTGACTAGCTGTGCTTGGCGAAGTACGCCGTCGCCTTTTTTAATATCTCTCGCTCCTCTTCGGCAACTTTAAGCTGTCGTTTGAGGCGCTTGTTATCTTCTAGAACAGCTATAAGCTGTGGATCATACTGCTCAGTGCCTACAAGCTTGCCTTGATTAGCTTTGTTGTTCCAATTCGATAAGGTTTGCATGGCGATGCCAAGCTGCTTTGCAGTTGCTGAAATATTGCCGTTGTTGTCTGTGATCTTTTTAACAGCTTCGGCTTTAAATTCGTTACTGTAGGTTCTTATTTTCTTGGTCATGGTAAACTCCGATTAATACGCTTAGTTTACCAAGTTTATCTCTACGGTTTCTTCAGCATAGCTCAGTCTTTAATAGAATACATATGTCCAATTCCTTTTAGTCACTTAAAAGCTTCTAATAAATAAGAAGGTGAGCTGCCCCAATAGTACTCTACGCATTCAAGCTGTGGGGTGGAGATGCTTTCATCAAACTCAAAAAACATGGTTTTGATATGTTCAATATCATTTAAGTGTGTATTTAAATCATCTCCTTGCCGTTGACTCAGCTCTTTTTTAGCTTCATCTTCCTGCCCTAGAATAGGTAAGTATTCTAGTTTGCTACCATTCCAGATTTGAATAGGCCTATTTAATGATACAGAGTAGCCAACATGAGTGCCTACAGAATTAGTTAACACAGCATCCGAAATTAGCAGTATGGTTTTTAATCTCGAAAGAAAGTTAGCATCATAAGAATGCCCAGCAGTTACAATTCTAAAGCCTGATAGCTCATATTCCTTATGGTTATTCAATTCAATATCTTTCCAGTACATGCAGACTAAGATTGAGTTAAAACGATATTTTTCCTTAAAAATTTCAATGTACTTAATGAACTCTGTAATATTGTGATTAGCATATACACTATCAATAGAATGGGAAGGGAAAACAACCAAAGTTTTTCCCAATTTATCTTTCTCTGACAGTAGCTTTTCAGAGTCATAGAGAGACTTTGTATAGTTAATGTAGGGACCAACAGCAATGATATTTTGCTCTGTCTTAGCGCCAATAAATTTTTTTCTATACTCTGAAAAAGTAATGATATTCTTAAATCGACTTTTAAGATGGCGTGAGGGAACAAGACTACCAATATACAAGCCATGTTCAATTGTAGTCTCACTAAAATCTAAATGTGGGAAACTAGCTTGGATGACACTTCCATTTCCATATAAATTATTTTCTTTATGGGGTACAAAAGGATAGAAGTCTAAGGGTTTCATTAGCTCCGTATAATCAAAAATACTAAGTCCCGATCGGGGGTTAATATCTTTTATAGATTGCCAACCACCGCGAAAGCCATATTTAACTTTTTTTAGATTTTCTATAGAGCTGTTTATAATTGACATATATTACCCTGTAAGACAGTAAATGAGTTCAAGCTGTAAATTTATATGCATTATTTAAAGGTATGAAATTATTTAAAAGCTATCTCTTTAGCTAATAATGCTTTTTTCGTTTGCTGAGCAACTCTCTTTAACTCCCTACGTACTTTATTGAACCCTGTTGTTTTATTAGCTTTCATTCTATCTTTACGTTCATTGATGAGTAAGCTTGGTAATAATAAGTCTGCTTCTGGGCCAGCTAAAATTATCTCCTGTATGCACAAAGCGGGCTTCATTTGGTATATCGGCTCATCATAATTTAGTATAAACTCTTCGAAAATTAGTTCATCTAAGGGGCGTAAAATTGTTTTATTTATATAATTAAAAAAAGTGTGAGATCCTTTCAGAGAGAGTATATAGCCACCAGTACCTAAGTGTTTACTTTTTAATTGGTGCAACTGTCTTGTTACTCCCTGTATGTTATAAGATTTCTTAGCATAGATAATTTTTTTAAGAACAGTTTCAATCTTAATAATATTCCACTCAGACTTAATCCAAGTAGATCTGTTCAGTAATTCTTCAGCGTCTTCACCTAGATAGATATCATCTTCAAAGATAGTAACGTAAGGGATGTTTTCGTCAATCGTCTTTTTCCAGATAGCTACATGACTCATCATACAAGCTAGTTCACCTGGAGTTAACTTAGCATCTTTAAGGTTTAAACCTAAATTGTTGGCAAAATCTTTGGCTGTATCTGGAGTTAACGCATCAAAGAACTCAAAATCTACTTTATATTTACCAAACTCTTCGTTTATATGCTTTCTGCGCTCTACCGCAGATTCTAAACTTATTACGATATTTTTCATAAAATATAAACTACTTGTTTAGGTATAAGTTGGCAACAGCTGTGGTTTTATTTTGCCACATTCTTTTCCGTTTTTTTATATTATAGGACAAGTCTCGATTTTCTTTGTCTTTGCGTTTTATGTTTTGCGAAGCTTCGGTTCCTAAGATATCGCTGTCAAGTCCCAAGGGCTGTACCAATGCAGGCCAAACCCCCAAACCTTTCCCATTGTCACTCAGCCATTGTTGGAAAAAGATATCAACGGGCATAGAGATGGTTTGGCGGCTGCTATAAATGCTTCAGCACCCTTACGTGACCAAATGAGGCCAAGACCACGAATAGGGAAATAATAGGCGTGCCATAATGTATGTTTATCAAAGCTAACGATATCCCGAGCAAGCTTTTTCTTTTTTGCTGCAGGATTTATCAAGTACCAGTCCAACGTTGGATGAGCATATAAAAACGCTAGGGTTTCATTGACTATTGTCTTGAAGCTGGTAGACAAGGTCATATCATCTTCTAGTACCACCAAAAAGTCAGCATCCGTCTGCAAAAATTGTTCAGCGCAGTTGTAATGACTTAGATAGCAGCCGATTTCGGAACTTAATAAGCCACGTCCTAGATTTTTTCTGACTTGAAAATCATCATAATCTACAAAATCAGACAGCTCTTTGCCGCGACCATCATAGGCAGGTATCCTCTCAAACGGCCAGCCTATCTGCTCTAACTGCTGAGTTGCGCTCTCTAGACGCGTATCGCTTCCATCTAAATTAATCAAATATGTCAATGTCTTCATAGGTTGACTCTTCCTTGCTATATCTATTCTACGACTTATCGAGTTTTATGCTTGCTGTGATTCTTTTGGTTCTTCTAAATAATAGGCTCTGTACCAATTTACAAATTTCAAGATGCCATCTTCGATACTGGTTTCGGGTCTAAAGCCAATGTCGGCTGTTAGCTCGTCTATGTCGGCATAAGTCGCTGGGACGTCACCTGGCTGCATGGGCAACAAGTTTTCTTTTGCTTTTTTACCGCATGCACTTTCAATCGCAGTAATAAAGCGTCGCAGCGTTACGGGTTGGTTATTACCGATATTATAGATTTGGTAAGGCGCTATCGCTGTGGTCGCAAAAGATTGTTGTGGTTCTGGAATTTTATCAATAATACGAGTGATGCCTTCGACAATATCATCAATGTAGGTGAAATCACGTTGCATCTCACCATTGTTATAGACATCTATCTGCTCGCCTGCTAATATTTTTTTGGTGAATGAAAAGTAGGCCATATCAGGGCGACCATAAGGGCCATAGACCGTAAAAAATCGCAACCCTGTCGTGGGGATGTTGTATAAATGACTATAAGTATGTGCCATTAATTCGTTAGATTTTTTGGTCGCAGCATATAAGCTGATGGGATAATCTACACGATCTCCAGTGCTAAAAGGCTGTTTGATATTCATACCGTATACAGAGCTAGAGCTGGCGTATACCAAATGTTTTACCTGAGTATGTCGACAGCCTTCAAGGACGTTCAAAAATCCAACCACATTGGAGTCAATATATTCGTGAGGCTTTTCAATAGAATAGCGTACGCCCGCTTGAGCGCCGAGATTGATCACAATATCAAAGCTATGTTCTGCAAACAAATGGACCATGGCTTCACGGTCAGCCAGATCTAAGGTGATAAATCTAAAACTATCTTTATTTGAATATTCGCTTAGTATTTTGAGGCGGTCTTTTTTTAACGCAACCTCATAGTAAGCGTTTAGATTGTCAATACCGACGATAAAGTGATTATCGCTTAGTAATGCTCTAATTAAATGAAAGCCAATAAAACCTGCAGCACCAGTCACTAAAATTTTCATTAATCGCTCCCAAATAAATCTCTAGTAAACACTTTATGCGACACGTCTTGTATGTCTGCAGATAAGCGGTTTGCCACGATAATATCGCTCATGGCTTTGAATGCGTCCAAATCCTTAATGACTTTTGAGTTAAAAAACTCTTCTTCTTTTAACACGGGTTCATAGACAACCACTTCGATACCTTTTGCTTTGATACGCTTCATAATGCCTTGAATAGCAGACGCTCTGAAATTGTCCGAACCACTTTTCATCACTAGCCGATGGATACCAACGACTTTTGGTTGCTTTTCAATGATTTTATCAGCAATAAAATCTTTACGAGTACTATTAGAGTCAACGATGGCTCTGATAAGGTTGCTCGGAACTTCATCATAATTTGCCAATAGCTGTTTGGTGTCTTTAGGCAAACAATAGCCACCATAGCCAAACGATGGATTGTTGTAATGATTGCCGATACGCGGGTCTAATCCTACGCCTTCAATAATTTGCTTGGTATCTAACCCAAAAGTCTGGGCATACGTATCCAGCTCATTAAAATAGGCAACACGCATCGCTAAATAAGTATTAGAAAATAATTTAATGGCCTCAGCTTCAGTAGATTCAGTAAATAGCTGAGGAACATCTTTCTTTATCGCACCTTCCAAAAGCAAATCTGCAAATTGTCTAGCTCGTTCCGACTGCTCACCGACAATAATTCTCGAAGGGTAAAGATTGTCGTATAGCGCTTTGCCTTCGCGTAAAAATTCAGGCGAAAAAATGATATTATCTGTCAAAAATCGTTTTCTAATGTCATTGGTATAGCCGACGGGCACTGTTGATTTTATAACGATTAGCGCATTTTTATTAACACTCAGGACCTCTCCAATGACGCTTTCAACACTTTGGGTATTGAAATAGTTGGTCTTTGAGTCGTAATCCGTAGGGGTAGCAACAATAATAAAATCTGCGTCTTTGTAAGCGGCTTTGGCATCTAAAGTGGCTGTGAAATCGATGGGTTTGTTGAGTAAAAAATCTTCAATATCTGGATCTACAATAGGAGATTGCTTGGCATTCAACCTCTCGACTCTTTTTGCTATGACATCGACAGCGATTACTTTATTGTGCTGGGCAAGTAACATAGCATTGGATAAGCCGACATAGCCTGTACCTACTACTGTTATTTTCATAAAAATTCCAAGGTTATATTTTTATTATTATAAGATTGATTTTATTTAGTGGGATTTAGCAATAACGATGATGGCAGATGCTGGGAAAACTTCTGAATCATCGCCTCGGTAATATTGTTACGGGAGTCAGAGTCCAGCAAGTCTAAGCTTTGTATGCAGCCATATTTGACAGATTTTTTTTGCAAACCTGCTAAAAAATCCTCAACACCATTTTCATTTTTTAGATAGTTGATCGCTACGGGCGGCTTTAGACAAGCTTGTCCTTGTTGAATCTTTAGGTGATTCATTAAGGTAATGGGATTTACCTGAGCCACATCTCTAAATTTATATTGAATTTGCTCAATCAATAGCTGAGGGTGATGCAAAAGATAGTTTTTTAAAATATTCTTATCGACAATATGGGGATAGTGGTGCACTTCAAAAAACTGATTCATCCCCAAGATTTTAGCGCTGAGCATTTGAGCAATTGTATGTTTGGGTTGAACTTTTTTGCCCGATAGTTTTTGTAGAGACTTTCGATATTGAAGTTTGGCTTGTAGAATGGCATTCTTGCGCCAATGACCATGAATGATAATCGTGTCGTCATCTAAAAAATCTGTAATAACAGCAGGTTGGTTGAAGAAAAAATCATCATTCATGTATATAAAATAATCAGACAGATCTGAGATATTCCATAGCATGCTTTCAATAGACCGCGTGTTAAAAGTAGGTAAAAACTGCTCATAGCCCGCAAAGAGGTCTTTATGATCGATGATACGTATCTTGTCTTTTGCACAAATATTCTGTTCAGCAAATGCTTCAATCAGTGCCGGTTGCTGTTGGTCGGTGACGATATAGATATGTCGACAGAAAGGTACGTATTTTATGATGGAGGCAATATTGTTATATATTTCATCGTTACTGGCGAAACGTGTTGAACTGATAGCATCAGATGCCGCGCTGGTTGTTTTTTGATAACGCGCTCTTTTTTGTTTAAGCAGTGGCTCATCACCATCTACCCAAGCAATCACAATATCTATTTGCTTTTCATCATCTGCTTTCATGGTATTTCCTATGGGTTTATCGCCAATAATCTTTTAGCCAAGGGCTTGGCTTAACATGACGATACCACTTGCCGCCGCTACCATTGATGGCATCTGGCGGATTAATCTCACCATGAAAGATGACAATCTTTGCGCCATCCGGCAGAGTAGGTGCGCGCACAAAGTTAAAGGGAATAGGGGCGATGCATTGGTACTTGAAGCTGACACACCACGTTTTATCCCAATACTCCAAATGATGATGCTCACGTAAATAGTTAGACAGATAAGCCTGCTCATGGCGCACTTGGGTACGAATGGTGGCAAAGTTACGCTCAAAGTTTGCGAGCAAATCAGGATAGGTGTTCATGCCAATATTGAAACGATAAACAGAGCTATTACCAATCATTCGCCACGGTTTTTTCCAATCACGGATAATCACCACGCTGTCTTTGTGCTGAGCTTGATAGGTAAAAAAGGCATCTATGTTGTCAACAATAACAATGTCGATATCTAAAAATAAAGCCACACCCTTGAGACCATATAGTTCAGGTTTGAAAGTCGTGAGTTTTTTCCAACCACGCTCAGGTCCAGTAGGCAAATCCATCTCTGGAATAGGGTGGCAAGTCACAGCAGGGTCGATACCGCTGCTATCATCAGTGAGGCAGATCATTTGGAAGTCTAAAGTCAAATGGCGACTGACCATATTATAAAGACGGTTGACGTACTCAGCGCCGTATTTGTCACCCCATTTCATACAGATAACATAACGCTGCTCAGCAGTGCTACTGCGTGCATGCGTGTGGTCTGTCGATGAAGTATTGGTTACGTCAGTTGCCATAATGCACTCATATTAATATAAATAAAAAATATTTAGGGCGTGTTCTCATTTTTAACATAGTGATGAAAATGAGATAAATTGTCGCCAAACAAGAAAATAGCGCAGACAATATTGAGCTATTGACTGACTATTTGACGCTGTTTGGCAAAATTTAGCCATCTTTAATCCATTTATAGGACGATCGATTGAAATGAGAACACGCCTTAGTAACGTTTAAAGGTACAAAAGTCAGCCAATACTATCACAGCTAGGATTCACGATATCTCTAAACGTTTGGCTAATTGTAAGGTTATTGCTCATTGTCAGCGCGCGTGGTTGTATCATGAACGTTTTGATCAGCCCGCTTGTTGTCAAGAATGAATTTGGCCAAAGTTTCTTCATCAACGTTGTAAGGATTTCCTAATGTGGGAATGTGTTTGAAACGTCGATAGCCCCACATATAGTGACTACATTTTTCTTCAATCATCTGTTGCATGGCTTGGTTAAGTGCATAAGCGGCGGTCTCGGCATGACGATCATAAAGTGCTGGATCATCGAGCTTATAACAATAGATGTCAAATCCACGACCATCGTCACGGCGAATACAAGATAAGCCGACCAAGGCACATCTGGTTTTACTAGCAAGTTTAGAAGCAAGCGTACTGGTTAGCGTTTTAATACCAAAAAAGGGCACAACCACGCCGCCCGAAGGGTCGGGAACATGATCGGGTAAGACGATACTAAAGCCACCTTGTTTAAGTGTTTTAAATATGGCTTTGACACCGCTACCATCGGTTGGCACTAAGGTCGCATTAAGCCTTGAACGCCCTTGTAGCACAAAGTTGTTGGTAATGTCACCTTTAACAGGTTTGTACATAATGGTTGGGGAACCAAATTGATTGAGCCAAGCGTTCATCATCTCCCATGTACCGAGATGCGGCACGATAGCGAGCATGCCGTTGGCACTCGCAAGTCCTTCTAATAAAATTTCTTTATTATGAACGTCGCGAATCTGAGCAATACTCCACTCAGGTGGCATGGCCCAGCTTTTGATCGATTCAATACTGGTCAAACACTGGTGATAAATAATCTCTTTGGTTACTACTTGTTTTTGCACATCAGTCAGCTTAGGCGCAATTAACGTCATATTGATACTGACTGTACGCATGATACTCAAATTGGGTATCTTAATAATCACCCACGCAACAAAACGTGCCAGTATCTGCAAAACAGACAATGGCACGATTTTAAAAATGTAATACGGATTCATAACCATTCACATAGTGATGAATCACGTAATAAGTACTGAAAAAAAAATCCGGACATCGTTAGACCATTTATTGCGCAGGTTTGTTGGTGTCAGCCTGTGCTTTTTCGCGCACACGGATACCAAGATCACGTAGCTGCTTGCTATCGACTTCAGCAGGTGCTCGAGTTAGTGGACATTCAGCAGTTTTAGTTTTTGGGAAAGCGATAACATCACGGATAGAGTCAGCGCCTACCATAAGCATAATCAGACGATCCAAACCAAAGGCCAAGCCACCATGTGGCGGCGCACCGAATCTTAACGCATCAAGTAAGAAACCAAACTTGTCTTCAGCTTCTTGCTCGCCGATACCTAACGCTTCAAGTACCGCTTGCTGCATGTCGTAGGTATTGATACGTAAGCTACCACCGCCAACTTCTGTACCGTTCAATACCATATCATAAGCGATAGAGAGGGCAGATTCTGGGTTGTTTTTCAATTCATCAACAGAACCTTTAGGTTTAGTAAACGGGTGATGCATTGACGTCCAACGACCATCGTCCGTTTGCTCAAACATTGGGAAATCAGTGACCCAAAGTGGTGCCCACTGACAAGTAGTCATCTCAAGGTCTAGACCAATTTTTTGGCGTAGTGCGCCGATTGCGTCATTGACGACACTGGCTTTATCCGCACCAAAGAATATAATATCGTTGCTTTCTGCACCAGTACGCTCAATCAAGCTTACCAATACGTCATCGGTCATATTTTTGATGATAGGAGACTGAAGACCAGATTCTTGGTCAACGCCGTTGTTGATATTGCTCGCATCGTTAACTTTGATATACGCCAAACCACGTGCACCGTAAATGCTAACGAATTTGGTATAAGCATCGATTTGCTTACGGCTTAATGAAGCACCACCAGGGATACGTAGCGCAGCAACGCGACCTTTAGGATCGTTAGCAGGACCGGCAAATACTTTAAAATCAACGTCTTTCATTAAATCAGCAACGTCGATGAGCTTTAATGGAATACGTAAGTCAGGCTTGTCTGAGGCATAGTCACGCATAGCTTCTGCGTAAGTCATGCGTGGGAATTGCTCAAACTCAACATCCATCATGGTTTTGAATAAATGCTTAATCAAACCTTCGTTGATGTTCATGATTTCTTCTTCATTTAAGAAAGAAGTCTCAATATCGACTTGGGTAAATTCAGGCTGACGGTCAGCACGTAAGTCTTCGTCACGGAAACACTTAGCGATTTGATAATAACGATCAAATCCTGACACCATTAACAACTGTTTAAACAGCTGTGGTGACTGCGGCAAAGCAAAGAAGTTACCTGGGCGTGTGCGTGATGGCACAAGATAATCGCGCGCGCCTTCTGGTGTCGCACGAGTCAAGATAGGGGTTTCAACGTCTAAGAAACCATGGTCATCTAAGTAACGACGAATGGCTGACGTGGCTTTAGCACGGAAAACCATACGCTCTTGCATTTGCGGACGACGCATATCAAGATAGCGATATT
Source organism: Psychrobacter cibarius (assembly GCF_904845955.1). GTDB lineage: Bacteria > Pseudomonadota > Gammaproteobacteria > Pseudomonadales > Moraxellaceae > Psychrobacter > Psychrobacter cibarius_B. Next base: position 361,130 of record NZ_CAJGYX010000001.1, on the reverse strand, counting down.
TTAAACGCAAGTCTTCTGATACCGTGGTTTTCTCATCATTTAATGGGAAAGGCGGTGTTTCAGATTTCGCCAATACTTCAATTTCTTTGCCCAACAGCTCAATCTGACCACTGGTCATATTATTGTTTTCAGTACCCGCGTAGCGTTGACGTACGCGACCAGTGATTTTTAGCACATATTCAGGACGTACCGCATCAGCAGTTGCAAAGGCTTCTGGTGTATCAGGGTCAACGACGACCTGCAAGATACCAGCGCGGTCACGCATGTCTAAAAAAATCACGCCACCGTGATCGCGACGACGATATACCCAGCCTACGATACTAATGGTTTGATCGATGAAGCTTTCGGTTACGGCTCCGCAATATTCGTCTCGATATTCGCTATGCGTCATAGTGCTTTGCGTCATAATATAATTATCCAGTTGTCAGCCCAATTCGAAATACAATAATGCAGCCATTGCTGTACGATTCAAGCTATCCGCTAAAAACGCACAAACACCGCGATTAAGACAAATGGTCATCACGTTGGCTACAGAAAATTTGGTGTAAACGCATATTATGCCTAATCTGCCCTTGTTATACAACCAGTGGCGTCCAATCAAAGCGTAGGAAAGTATCAGTAATGGGTGTATTTATTCAGTAACATCTGCATTGGGTTAAATATTGTCATTTTGCTTGAAAATATCAGCCACTGTGCACATATCAGGCTCACTTATAAAATCTTATTAAAATTATTCTAATCATGTAAGGAATGCTACTCATGCTTTTTCACCCTGCTAAGAACCCTGTTGAGCTACAAGTTGTTCATCTAAATAAAAGCCAAGAACAACGCCGTGAAGATTTAATGGAGGCAACTCAAGGTAAAGCCGCGCTTAAGCAATTCAAAAAAGTAATGGCTAAAAAAGCCAAGCAAGCATTGAAAGCAAAAAGCAAAAATAAGAAAAAAAACAGTGATAATAAATCACAAGTTTTCGTTCTCGACTTTGACGGTGATATCAAAGCCACGGCAGTCAAGCATTTACGCGAAGAAATCAGCACATTAATCAGCAGTGCAAATAAAGGCGATGAAGTCGTGGTACGTCTTGAATCAGGCGGCGGGTTGGTTCATGGTTATGGTTTGGCAGCAGCGCAATTGGCACGTCTAAAAGAGGCTGGTTTAAAATTGACAGTCTGTGTCGATAAAGTCGCGGCAAGTGGCGGTTATATGATGGCGTGTGTGGCGGATAACGTAGTGGCTGCGCCCTTTGCCATTATTGGCTCAATCGGTGTGGTATCACAGTTGCCAAACTTTCATAAATGGCTAAAAAATCATGACGTCGATTATGAGATGTTTACCGCTGGTGACTATAAACGTACTGTCACTATGTTTGGTGAAAATGATGCTGACGACCGTGCCAAATACCAAGAAGGGCTTGAGCAAACGCACGAATTGTTCAAACATTTCGTGAACACGTATCGTCCGGCATTGGAGGTCGCGAAAGTGGCAACAGGCGAGCATTGGTATGGCGAAGATGCACTAAAATTGAATTTAATTGACAGTCTGCAAACCTCAGACAGCTATATTTTAGAGCGTATGGAAGACAATGAAGTCTATGCGCTGCATTCACGTCAAAAGCCAACGCTGGCCGAAAAGTTGGGATTGTCACAAGCGGCAGAGGCCACCGTGAATATGGCGATTGATAAACTACCAGATGCGCTAGCACGCTTTGATTTTAATAGCCGTTTAAATATCCTAAAGTAGTTTTCAATTTTCCACTCTAAATAGATGCATTGTTTGTATTTTGTAAAAGGCGTGTCCTAGCGGGTCGCGCCTTTTTGCTGTTTATTCATAAATGCTGTGTTATAAATGTGGCATACAGAACAGAGTATACGCACGTACACTATAAAATTAATATTGGGCTTTTTATAAAAGCTTTATGTGAACGTGATGAAAATAATTAACCATCAGCAAGGAAAAGGATGCCAGCTATGTCTGAAAATACATTGATGTTTACCGCCACCGAACATGGTCAAACCATGCACGCCAAAGTCAAAGCATTTATCGAAACTCATATTGAACCAATAGAAGCACAGTTTTGGGCGGATTGTCATGCGCAAAACCCAGACGGTAATTGGAAAAATTGGCAATGGCCAGAAAAATACGAGAGTTTGCGTAAACAAGCACGCGAAGCCGGTCTATGGAATTTGTTTTTGCCAGATGACACGCTAGGGGCAGGGCTGTCGGTGACCGATTATGCACCGATTGCCGAGCTCACTGGACGCAGTTTATTAGCGCCTTATGTCTTTAACTGTAATGCCCCTGATAGCGGCAATATGGAGCTTTTATGGCGCTATGGTTCAGAGGAGCAGCAAGACAAATGGCTAACGCCAATCTTAGAAGGTAGAACGCGTTCGGTATTTTGTATGACTGAGCCTGATGTCGCCTCCAGTGATGCGACCAATATGCAAGCGACAGCTGTGGTTGATGGCGATGAGATTATTATCAATGGCAGTAAATGGTGGTCATCGGGTCTGGGTGACCCTGCGGTCGATATTTTGATTGTGATGGCGTACACGCCTGATGAGAATAAAGACCGTCATCATCAGCATTCGATGGTATTGGTCCCAGCAAAGACAGCGGGTGTCAACATCGAGCGTATGCTCAAAGTCTTTGGCGATTATGATGCGCCGCACGGTCATGGTGAAGTCAGCTTTGATAATGTACGTGTGCCAGTCAGTCACTTTATTGGTGGAGCGGGTATGGGCTTTGAGATTGCGCAAGGTCGCTTAGGACCAGGTCGTATCCACCATTGCATGCGCTGTATTGGCGCTGCCGAAAAGTCGCTAGAGCTGGCTGTTAAGCGCGGCATGGAGCGTACGGCTTTTGGTAAGCCATTATTACAACTGGGTGGTAATTTTGAGCGTATCGCTGAGGCGCGTATTAAGATTGACCAAGCGCGTTTATTGACACTATATGCAGCGCAAAAAATGGACGCGCAAGGCACAAAAGCAGCATTGACTGAAATCTCTGCTATTAAAGTGGTTGCGCCAACCGTGCTACAAGAAGTGGTCGATATGGCGATTCAGATTCACGGTGGTATGGGCGTTTGCCAAGATACCATGTTGCCTGCATTCTTTGCCCAAGCTCGAGCGCTGCGCTTAGCTGATGGTCCTGATGAAGTGCATAAAACCATGATTGCTAAGTTAGAATTAAAGCGTCAGGGTTTTATTCGTCCTTCTAAATCTGGTAAATCCTAAGTTTATTTATTCATAAACTTATAGAGATTGATTTAAATAACCATCTGCTTAACTTAATTTCTCATTGAAAGTCACTATTACGCCGTTAATAGTGAATTTTCATCCCTATACTCACTGATAAAACATAATTGACCACACGATAAGGAATGTCATATGGCAACTGCTAATCAAAGCAGCACTACCGTCAAAGAAGTAGCTAATAAAATCTTAGATAAAGGCGGCGAGGTTCGTGAGGGCGAAGAGCTTGATGCCAAAGCGGTCAGCTCATGGCTACGTGCTCAAGGCGTCGATATAGAAGGCGAGCCTACCGTTACTCAATTTTCAGGTGGTGCATCAAACTGGACCTATCGTTTGCAATATGAAGGCGAAGGTAAAAGTAAAAGCCAAGATTTAATTTTACGCCGTCCACCAAAAGGCACTAAAGCCAAATCAGCACACGACATGGTGCGCGAATATACGGTTCAAAAATCCTTAAAAGATGCTTATCCTTATGTACCTAAAATGGTCGCGTTATGTACGGATGAGTCCGTCATCGGTGCAGACTTTTATGTCATGGAGCGTATGGAAGGTATCATTCCTCGTGCCAATTTGCCAAAAGGCATCGATTTAAATGAAGAGCAAACGCGTGCATTATGTACCAATGTCATCGACGCTTTGATTGAATTGCATCAAGTCGATTATAAAGCGCATCCTGATTTGGTCAATCTTGGACGCGGTGAAGGTTACTGTGAGCGCCAAGTGACAGGTTGGGACAGGCGTTATGTCAAAGCCAAAACGCCCAATGTGCCAAGCTTTGCCTTGGTAAGACAATGGCTTGGTAAACATACGCCTGCTGACAGTAAGACTTGCCTCATTCATAACGATTGGCGCTTTGATAATGTGATTTTGGATGCAGCAGATCCGACCAAGGTGATCGGCGTACTTGATTGGGAAATGGCGACCTTGGGCGATCCTTTGATGGATTTGGGCAGCGCATTGGCGTATTGGATTGAAGAAGATGACAACATCATTATGCAGCAGTCACGCCGTCAGCCCACCCATTTAAAAGGCATGATGACTCGCGATGAGGTGGTTGCTTATTATCTTGAGCAGACAGGTCTAAAGATAGACAACTGGACATTTTATGAAGTGTTTGGTCTGTTCCGTCTAGCGGGTATCGTTCAGCAAATTTATTATCGCTACTATCATAAACAAACGACCAATCCCGCCTTTAAAAATTTCTGGATTATTGTGCACGTATTACATGCCAAATGTCTTAAACTAATTGCTCAATATGAAGGTGAGATTTTGTTTACTAGCCGAGTACAGCCGCATTTGCAAGATATAGGTGTTGATGCTGCGACGATTGAGCAGTTGCCAAGTCCTATACAGGCTGTTATTAAAGGTATTTTGCCAAAGAGCTATTTTGGACAAAGCGCACCTAAAGCTGAAGAGTAAGCAAATTAAAAATTGAAAATCTAGGGCTTTTAAAAATTATAAGAGTGCGATTAATAAGGCAATATTTTATGACAACCATACTTTTGGCCCGTCATGGTCAAGCGTCATTTGGACAAGAGAATTACGATCAACTCTCAGAGCTGGGTGGCAAGCAAGCGCAGATGCTAGGTCAGCATTACGCGACGACTCAGCGTCGAATTGATGCGATTTTTACTGGTAGTTTGGTTAGGCAGCAAGACTCTGCACATCATTTTTGGCAGCGTTATCAGTCATTTTTTGATAGCGATAGTAATATCTCTAGTAAGCCTGCGATCGATATGAGTGCAGCACCGGATAGCTATGTACTGCCACAATTTGATGAATTTAATCATAAGGACGTGTTGATAAAGTCTAATCCTGCTTTTATGAGTAAAGGTGCTATTGCGGCTGAGATTGCGCAAGCAGAAGTGCCGTCTATGCGTTTAGCGGAGTTGTTTGATGCCGCAATGCAGCGCTGGCATGCAGGTGAGAATGACGGTGATTATATTGAGAGCTGGTCACAATTTAATGAGCGGGCAAAACAAGCGCTTGAGCAAGTGCGTTTGCAAGTGGCTAATCTGAATTTAGAGCGTGATAGTACGGTGCTGGTGTTTACTTCGGGCGGCATTATTGCGGCTATTACCGCGCAGTTATTGCAGCAAGGCAGTCAGACTGCGTATCAAATTAATAAAAGCTTGGTTAATACGGGCGTAACGTCTATTACTTTAAAAGCGCAGAGTACACGGCTATTGTCTTTAAATGAATACAGTCACTTATTTGCTGATGGCAAACGCTTCGTGACGTGGCGATAACATAGCATGTGATGGCTGGTGGGACATCAGGATAAAATGGCTACTCTAAACACGTAGCCGATTTTTATGTTATTAAAATCGGCTATGATAATTGTTGAGTACTTTTTGTGTATTTTTATAACAGACAAGCCGCACTTATCAATTTGCGATATTATAGACTGTCAACTTCATATAATATGGATGTAAACAGGACGTTCTATGCAAAATAAATTGATCAATTTAGTCACCAAAAGCGCTAAACAAAGTAAAAATCAGCTATTTAGCGCGATTGTGCCCGCACGATACCTAAAAGGTTTAAATAAGCAGCAGATTGGTCGTGGTAAAACAGCATTAATCACGGGTGCCAGCTCAGGACTGGGCGAAGGTATGGCAAGATTATTTGCTAAGCTTGGCTATAATTTGGCGATTTGCGCGCGTCGTACCGATCGTCTAGAAAGTCTACAATCAGAGTTAATGGCAGCGTATCCTGATATTCGTGTTGAATATCGAGCATTAGATGTCAGCGACTATGATGCCATATTCGATGTATTTGGTGCGTTCGCAACTGACTTTGGTCATATCGATCGTGTGGTGGTCAATGCGGGCGTCGGGGATAGTCGCCGTATTGGTAAAGGGCGCTTCGATACCAACCGCCGCACCGTTGAAATTAACTTTGTCTCTGCGCTCGCGCAATGTGAAGCGGCGATGAATATATTCCGCGCACAAAACAGCGGTCATCTGGTGGTGATATCAAGCATGTCAGCAATGCGTGGACTGCCTAAGCATTTGACCGCTTATGGCGCAAGTAAGGCAGGTCTGGCTCATCTGGCAGAAGGCATTCGTGCTGATATGTTATTAACCAAATTGCCTATTAAAGTCTCGACCATTTATCCGGGTTATATCCGTACTGAAATTAATGAAAATGCCAAACCACTACCGTTTGAAGTGGATGCAGATACGGGCACCAAATCCATCGTTGCAGCGATTGAGGCTGGAGTCGATGAAGCTTGTGTACCAAGTCTACCGTGGTCTATTGTCGGTCAAGCAATGAAGCATTTGCCATTGCAAGTGGTCAATAAAGTCAATTAGTAACTATTTGACTTCATTGCTTTGGTATCAACAGCAATGAAGTCAAAAAGAAGACAATAAAAAACCCTCAGCATTAAAGTTGAGGGTTTTTTATTGTCTTCTTTTTAAAAATATAAAATCTATGCACTACAGGGTTTGAGGATTATCCGACATATGCTTTTCACGTAGCTTTTGACGCAATATTTTACCCACATTACTCTTTGGCAACTCACTGACGAATTCGATATGACGTGGGCATTTATAGCCAGTCAAATTGTCCAAAGCAAATTCTTTAATATCACTCTTGGTAACATTGTTATCAGCAGGGACGATATAAATTTTGACTGCTTCGCCTTGGTGGTCATCAGGAATACCGATCACCGCACAATCAATGATGCCTTTATAATCTAGCATGACTGACTCGATTTCATTTGGGAAAACGTTAAAGCCTGAAACCAAAATCATATCTTTTTTGCGATCAAGTAAAGTGATATAGCCCCGTTCATCCATACTGATGATATCGCCAGTACGGAAGTAACCATCGCTGGTAAAGTCATTGCTATTGTCTTTATTAAAATAGCCTGAAGTGATGTTTGGGCCTTTAATGCACATCTCGCCAGCTTGATGTAAGCCGACACGATTACCTTCATCATCAACGACAATGATATCTACGCTAGGGACTGGTATACCAATCGTACCGTTAAACTTGCGATCAGTGATGACGTTAGCGGTACCAGCTGCAACCCCTTCAGTCATACCCCAACCTTCGACCATTGGGCAACCAGTGACTTCTAACCAGCGAGCAGCTGTTTGTTCAGTTGCTGCCATACCACCTGCTTGTGAGATGCGCAGTGAGCTAAAGTCCAAGTCTTTAAAGGTTGGTTGATCAAGTAAGCCTTTAAACAAAGTATTCACCGCTGGCAATATATGGAACGGCTGTTTTGACAGCGTTTTAACAAAGCCTGGCATATCGCGTGGGTTAGGAATCAAGATAAAGGTGTAACCTGAGCGCATGCCTAACAGGGTCAGCATAAAGGCAAAAATATGATACAGCGGTAACGCCATGACCATATTGATATAGACCTCATTAATATCTGAGGTGATAGGGCGGTACCAAGCTTCTGACTGCATCGCAGCGGCGACGACGTTACGCTGAGTCAAAACAGCGCCTTTCGACAAACCAGTCGTTCCACCGGTATATTGCAAAATTGCTTTTTGTTGCAGTGTGGTTTTTGGTGCTTGGATAGGCAAGTTTTTGCCTTTTTTCAGCACATCAGGAAACTTGGTCACATCGTATTTAGGGTCATTCAGGTTATATTTAGGCACTAAGCGTTTGACCTGACGGATAACCGTATTAACCAAAATACCCTTTAGCCCCATCATATCGCCCATTTTCGAGAGGACAATACGTTTGATGTCGGTTTCTTCAATAACTTGTTCGAGTGCTTGAGCAAAGTTATCGACTACAAAAATAACCTGAGCACCAGAATCATTTAATTGGTGGCGTAATTCACGCCCTGTGTATAGTGGATTCACAGGGATACACACATAACCCGCCCGCAAAATACCAATCATCGTTGGCAAATACTGTGGGACGTTTGGCATCATTAATGCGATTACACTGCCTTTAGGAATCCCTTGCGCTTGTAACCATGCGGCAACAGCAAGTGAGGCTTTATCCACGTCACCATAAGTATGCGTAACACCCATGCAAATAGTCATGGGGTGCATACGAAAGCGATTGAAACATTCCTCATATAGCTCTATGAGGCTCTCATATTGATCAGGATTAATAGTCTTGGGTACGTTTTCTGGATATTGCGCAAGCCAAGGTTTATCTACTGTCATACTTAGCGTCCTTAAATGTTAAGGTTCTATAAAAAAGTAGTCACATCCCTGTCAACAATATAAATCATCGCTTTGAAAGCAATGGATTGTCGCGTGCTATCCTATCAATTCACAGACTGCTAAAATACGTTGGCCTCTATATAAATTATTTAACTACAGATTCATCTAGCTATAAAAAGTGAGCGTCTAAATAGAGTAAACAGCTGGTTAATATTTTTGAAACTACAAAAATCGCCACCTGCAAATAATGCTCCTGAACTCACGTGAATAGAGCATGTTATCAACTTACTCTAATAAAAAACAGCATCACTTATTTTTACAACACATTAACATAACTACAATTGATATTGTTATTCTTATACAAGAACTTAATAGTTTACAATTAAGTTTGATAAAGTAAAAAATATATGTTGTCACAATCTAAAGGATAAGCGGTTTGTAGGCGGTGATGAACGGTTTTTTTCCTTTAAATATCACCAGCGATTATATTAGCATCTTTTTCTATAGGACATTTATTGTGTGATAATTTTAACAATATGGTTACAACATGAAAAATTTCTGTATGAGGATTATGAGGTATATTGAATATTCGCGAACAGTATTCATTAGCAGTTCATTGCTTTTAATTTTGCTTTACCAAAAGACAATATCTACCAGCACTCTGATTCAATGTCCACCATGACTTAAGTTTTTGCATAAAAAAGCGCTCTGCATATGATGCAAAGCGCTTTTTGACGACTGGTGCTTTATTTACGATTGCGGGTTTTCCGACATATGCTTTTCACGCAGTTTTTGACGCAGTACTTTACCAACATTACTCTTTGGCAACTCACTTACAAATTCGATATGACGTGGGCATTTGTAACCAGTCATATTGTCTAACGCAAAATCTGTGATAATTTCTTTGGTTACATTGTTGTCGGCAGGGACGATATAGATTTTGACTGCTTCGCCTTGACGCTCGTCAGGAATGCCAATCACTGCGCAATCAATAATACCATCACAATCTAGCATGACCGACTCAACCTCATTTGGGAAGACGTTAAAGCCTGACACCAAAATCATGTCTTTTTTACGATCTAGTAATCTAAAATATCCTTTTTCATCCATGCTGACGATATCGCCAGTGCGGAAGTAGCCATCTGTCGTAAAGTCATCACGACTGTCTCTGTTAAGATAGCCTACCGTGACGTTAGGACCTTTTACACACATCTCACCAGCTTGGTTTACACCAACGCGATTGCCTTCATCATCGATGACAATGACATCGACACTAGAGACAGGCACACCAATCGTACCGTTAAATTTACGATCTGTGATGATATTGGCTGTACCCACGGCAACACCCTCTGTCATGCCCCAACCTTCAATCATGGCGCAACCAGTGGTCTCAAGCCAACGTGCAGCTGTCTGTTCAGTCGCTGCCATACCACCCGCTTGCGAGATACGTAATGAGCTAAAGTCCAAATCTTTAAAGTTTGGATGATCAAGTAAGCCTTTAAATAAGGTATTAACCGCTGGCAATATATGGAAAGGCTGTTTTGATAAGGTTTTGATAAATCCTGGTATATCACGCGGATTGGGTATCAAGATAAAGGTATAGCCTGAGCGCATGCCGAGTAGACTCAACATAAAGGCGAAAATATGATATAGCGGTAACGCCATGACCATATTGATATAAACCTCATTAATCTCTGAGGTAATCGGCTTGGTCCATGCTTCTGACTGCATCGCAGCGGCGACGATGTTACGCTGAGATAAAATAGCCCCTTTAGACAGCCCTGTTGTTCCACCCGTGTATTGTAAAAATGCTTTTTGATCCAATTGCATTTTTGGCTTGTGGAACGGAAGGTTTTTACCTTTCTTCAATACATCAGGGAACTTGGTCACTTCGTGCTTAGGGTCATTCAGTTTGTACTTAGGTACTAAGCGTTTGACCTGACGGATGATGGTATTCACCAAGATACCTTTTAACCCCATCATGTCGCCCATTTTTGAGAGGACAATCCGCTTAATATGGGTTTCATCAATGACTTGTTCAAGCGCTTGGGCAAAGTTATCGACCACAAAAATAACCTGAGCACCCGAGTCGTTCAACTGATGGCGCAGCTCACGACCAGTATACAGTGGGTTAACAGGGGTACAAACGTAGCCTGCCCGCAAAATACCAATCATCGTTGGCAGGTATTGCGGAACGTTTGGCATCATGAGTGCAACCACACTGCCTTGAGGTAGACCTTGCGCCTGCAACCATGCGGCAACGGCAATCGAAGCTTTATCAACATCATCGTAGGTATGCGTCACGCCCATACAGATACTCATAGGGTGCAGACGAAAGCGCTCAAAGCATTCTTCGTACAGCTCCATGATGCTGCTATATCTATCGGGGTTGATGGTCTTTGGTACACCATTAGGATAATGGGCAAGCCAAGGTTTATTCGGCGTCATAGTCAGCGTCCTTGAAGTTTGAAATAGGGTAAATTCTGTAGTAAAGCAGCCATATCCGTGTCAATAAAACACATCAGCGCTGACGTAAACCGTTTGCCGCTGAGAGTGGTAATATCCTTATCTATTGACTGGCTGCTAGGTTTTATTGCTATCGTACAAAACGACTTAATCATTATTAAAGGATAATGACGTCAATTGAACGAACAGATCGCTTAATCATAAAAGCATTTTTGCTCTGAAATAAGCTCTACCTGTTATCTAACACTAAGGTATCAAAAAATAATGATACATTTAAGCAATACAGTAGCATGAATATCATCAAATACTATACTAGTATGAAATACTGAGCAGTGCATAAATAAAGCTGAAAAATATGATTTTTATGGAATTTCACGTGACTAGATAGATGCGCTGTTTGTCATTTAAGATACGCTATTCGACACTTAATAAGTATAGAAATGAATGAGTATAGAAGGATGAGTGAAGCAAAAAAGTTATCATAGCCAACATCAATATATCAACTATAGATTTGTCAGCACTCCAACTGAATGCAGTTATGCTCAATTATTCAGGTAATATCAGTTGCTTGTTTTGATTAAAAAAGCGTCGATAAATGAGTAAAGCGCTGATTGTACAGCCGAGCGTACTGCTCACACATATCAAAAACATAGTGACTATCTGATAGCGAATCGCTTGAGTGGGGTCAGCGCCAGCCAATATTTGACCCGTCATCATTCCGGGCAAGCTAACAATACCGACGACTAGCATAGAGTTCAGCGTTGGAGTCATGCCATTGACAATGGCGGCGCGTATTGGTTCATGCACTGCTTCAAATGGGCGAGCAGATAGGCTGAGCATCATCTCTATACGTCCTTGCTGCTCATGAAAGGATTCAATCAACTGGTTGCTGGTCAATGAGATAGCGGTGAGCGAATTGCCCAATATTAGCCCCAATATAGGAATAACGAATTGCGGTGTGTACCAAGGCTGTACTTTTAAAATAACCATGATGGCTATGGCAGTGACTAATATAGCCGAAGCGCTTACTGCTAACAAAGTGTCAGTTAACAAACCTCTATAGCTACGTTTGACGCGATTTTTGGCAGCAGCGCCTGCAATCAAGGTCATGATGGTCAAAATTAACAGGACTTCATACCACTGTTCACGAGCGAAAATCCATGCCAATATTAAACCGATAAAACTAAGCTGGAGCACCGTGCGGATAGCCGCGATTAACAGCGTTTTGGTCAGCTGTAAGCGTAGCCGCCAAGAGATAATAAGAACGATGATAATTAAGCTGCTGGCAAGGGCAATATCACCGTAAGTTAAAAATACTTGTATATCATCTGTACCGCTCATAGTGGCTCATTATATAAACTGACGAATATAAGATAGACGTTAATGCGAATTTGTTAAGAAAAGTCATCTTAAAGAGTGACATGACAGGCTTAGCTCAACATTAGAATATCTCAGTTAATGCCCCTGCTTGCATCTGCCAATGCTGATCGGCTAACGGCATGATGTCTTGTGTATCGTGAGTTACCCACAGTAATGTACGCTGCTTATCTGCCTGTAACCAATTCATGAGTAGATTGACGAGCTGGGCTGATGTGTCACTGTCTAGGGCCGCAGTAGGCTCATCTAGTAACAACACCCGTGGGTTCAATTGTAAGAGGCGTAACGTGTTGACCAGTTGCCGCTCGCCGCCCGATAGATGATAGACTTCTTGCTGCAAAAAGTCAGCGCTGCGTTGCAATTGCTCAAGCTGTGCGATATGCCAGTCGATATCAAAGTCAAGGTGCTGATGCGCTTGTAGCTGATAAGGCATTTGCAAGTTCTCAAGTACACTGCCTTCTAATAATTGTGGGTGCTGGGCGAGTAGGGCAACGTGCGTGCGCCACTGTATCGGTGCAGTATCATGGATACTACAATAAGCACTACTGGTTGATTGGTCATCACGGCGCAAACGCACATTGCCGCCGCTCATTGGCAATAGTCCAGCCAATACCCGTAATAATACCGATTTACCACTACCAGAACCGCCTGTCAACACGGTTACTTGACCTGCTAACAGCCTGCCTGTGGCGCCATCGATTAATAATCGTTGATGAGCAGGTATGATTGGCTGAGAGACAGTGTTTGGTCTTAGTTTGCTGATCCATCTTTGATAAATGGTAGATAGCGCAGATGTTGTGGCTTCTATGGCTTCCATATTTTTGTTATTAATACTTTTATCGCCAACCTTGTTATCATTATAGGCAGGTATGCTGGCTGTACGTTTACTATGTACCTGAATATTCTCGAATATCAGTATCGGTTTATTATTATGAAGATGCATAAGTCATTATCGCCAATTATTCAGCCACTAAATATCCAATCATTAAGTATCTAACTACTAATTATCCAGCCACTAAGCATTCAGCTGCTCGTGGATCGCTTGCTCAATGGCATCGCGTAAATGCTTTGGAACACGAATAGGGCGCATGGGCGTGGCACTAGCAACCGCAGTATCTGCCTTACTATTGGATAGCGGTTTGGTTTTGACTTGGTTTTGCACACAAGCAATGACGATTTTGCCACTACTTAATAAGCTGCTAGCATTAGCATTGCTATTAGCATAATCAGAAGAAAGGCTGTCTGGGCTGTGACGATAAATGCTCTGGTAAAAGATAATGCTGGCAGGTTTTAACTCGACTTTATCGATGCGCACACTGATGACTTCATCTAACAAAATAGCTCTTTTGTATTGCAAGTCTGCTTGACTGACGACAAAATGCTGAATTTCTCCATCGTCAGTCTGCAAAAAATACCCATTCAAATTCAGTTCCCCAAACCAATCACGGCGGCAGTTTTCAAAAAACACCAAATGATTGGCATGGTAGACTATACCGCCGGCATCAGTATGGTTAATATAGACGTTATAATTTTTGGTAAACAATGGCGTATATTCGCCGTCTACACTTGCCACTGTGTTTGTATTTTTGCTGTTATTTTTTATCATAAAGATGCTCGGTCATTGTTTTAATAAATATTGTTCGATGTTCATGATTCGATGGCCAAAATTTGATAGCAGCCATATTAACCACAACTACTCTAGCTTAAGATATCAGGGCGCGCAACAGTTAGGTCGGTCGACGTCTGTTATGATAGCGGATTGTGCACTTTCATAGCCCATTTCTTTATATTAGCACCGTATTTTCATCAATTAGTATAGGATAATTTATGACCCGTTTTGTCAGTTTTAATATCAATGGTATTCGCGCACGTCAACATCAGCTTGAGGCTGTGCGAGAAGTGATCGATCCTGATGTGATGGGTCTACAGGAAACAAAAGTACATGATGAGCAATTCCCCCTAGAGAATATAGAGAGTCTGGGCTATCACGTAGAGTACTTTGGTCAAAAAGCCCATTATGGTGTGGCGCTACTATCCAAGGTTGCACCTATATTTGTGCAAAAAGGTTTCCCTGGTGAAGATGACGAGGCACAGAAGCGTTTTATCCATGCCCGCTATGAATTTGACGGTCGTGAAATTGATGTGCTCAATGGTTATTTTCCACAAGGAGAGAGCCAAGACCATCCGACCAAATTCCCGATGAAGCGGGCTTATTATGCAGATTTAATGGCGTATATCGATACCCTAAAAGCAGAAGGTCGCTCGCTCATAATCATGGGTGATATGAATATTGCCCCAGAAGATACTGATATTGGCATTGGCGACGTCAATGCTAAGCGCTGGTTGAAAAATAGGAAGACCTCGTTTTTACCAGAAGAACGCGAGTGGTATGCGGCGCTGATGTCACGCGAGCTGACAGATACCTATCGCTTACATTATCCAGAGAGCACAGAGCTATATAGCTGGTTTGATTATCGCAGTCGTGGGTTCAATGATGAGCCGAAACGTGGCTTGCGTATCGATCATATTTTGTGCAGCTCGGATCTTGTTGAGGCCTGTGTTGATGCTGGGATTAGCTATGAGCTACGGGCGATGGAAAAACCGTCTGATCATGCGCCAATTTGGTCGGCATTTGATTTAAAAAAACGGTAATATTTATATAGGTCGCGTTTGATACTTCACCAGCCGTAGCATCATGGTTGAAGGCTCAACGCACCTCAGTGTTTATCGCATCATCCGTGATAAATAATGATAAAAATTTCACAATAAGGGTTAAACCATGGCAGTCGGAAATGTTGCAGTACCTGATATTATTTATCCTATCGAAGGAATCAAGCTAAGCGCCACTGCCGCAGGCGTACGCTATAAAGACCGAGATGATTTAGTAGTAATTGAGATCGTTGATACTGCGACTACTGCGGTTGTGACCACCAAAAACACCTTTTGTGCTGCGCCTGTACGGGTATTGCGTGAGCATTTTGCCAAGACCAGTCCGCGTTATTTAGTCACCAATACGGGTAATGCTAATGCTGGGACGGGCGCTGATGGCAAACGTCGCGCCGTTGATATCTGTGCAGCTCTGGCGAGCAAGGCTGGCGTGGATAGTAATGCAATATTACCATTCTCGACGGGTGTCATTGGTGAGCCATTAAATAGTGATGCGGTCATCGCGGGCTTAGATAATGCACTTGCCAATTTGGCTGCTGATAATTGGCTTGCCGCGGCGAACGGTATTCGCACCACAGATACGATTCCGAAACTCGCTAGCCAAAAAATCGACGTGGCGGGTGTCAGCTATCATATTACGGGTATGTCAAAAGGCTCAGGCATGATACGCCCTAATATGGCCACCATGCTGGGCTATGTGGCGACCGATGCTAATATCGCTGCTGACCTATTACAGGAGATGCTAAGTGCCATCAACGAACAATCTTTTAACCGCATCACTGTTGATGGCGACACTTCAACCAATGATTGCTGTGTGTTGATAGCCACGGGTGCTGCCAGCTCAGGTATCATTGACAACCAAGAGCATCCGCATTATCAGGCTATATTTGCGGCTTTGACCGAGGTGTTTGTTCGTCTGGCGCAATTAATTGTGCGTGATGGCGAAGGTGCTACCAAGTTTATGACCGTCAAAGTAACTGGTGGCAAGACGACGCAAGAGTGCTGCGATGTGGCATATGCGGTTGCGCATTCACCATTGGTCAAAACAGCGTTCTTCGCTAGCGATGCTAATTGGGGTCGTATCTTAGCAGCAGTGGGTTATGCCGGTATCGAAGATTTGGATACTGAGCAAGTAGATGTCTATCTAGATGAAGTTATGATTTGCCAGAATGGTGGTGTCGCACCCAGTTATACGGAAGCGGCAGGTAAGACCGTCATGAGTCGCGCTGAGATTACCATTCATATCGATTTTGCCCGTGGGGATGCCAGTGATACGGTTTATACTTGTGATTTATCCTATGACTACGTCAAGATTAATGCGGATTATCGTAGTTAGAGGCGCTTAAAACCAATCATTTTTTTTGGTCGATTTATACTTAAGCCAGAGCATGTATTGCTCTGGCTTTTTTAGTGCACACATTAAGGTGGTATCAATTCACCTTGTTATCTAATACGTTCTATTAACATCAGTTGCAAAAGCTGACGTTACTTTACAAAGCAGTTATAGAGCAGAAGACGAGTTGCGCCCTATACTGACCTCAGTAAACGAAGAATAGACGACATTATTGAGACTTAATAGATTTATCGGGTAAAGTTAAATAAAGTGAATAGTTTTGCTTAACTCAATATTGACAGTAATGTCACAACAATCACTGAAATTTTTTTAAGCATATTTACCATCATAAAATGTCCAAAACAATAATTTTAAACCATTAATAATGTATTCATAACAATCAACTGAGGATTTGACAATGAAAAAATTAGTACTTGCAGCAGTAATGACAGCATTTGCCCTTTCAGGTTGTTCTACCATGGGTATGGATAACGAACGTACGATGGTTGTCGATGGGAAACCTATGAATGTTAAAGTGGTTAACATCCCAAGTTTTAAAATAGAAGTAGCACCACTTAAAGCCGTCTGTGAGCTTTCGACAGCCGATGGCACTAAGGTTGAATCAGAATGTCTACAGTATCGCCAGACTTATCAGAAAAACTACACACCTTTAAATGGTAATATTCAAGGCTTCACTTATGAGCCAAACTATCGTTATGTTCTAGATGTTCGCCAAGAAGTAGTGGTGGATAAAGTTAGTAACATGGCTAAGCCAGTTTGGATTCTGAACGAAGTGGTTTCAAAAGTAGCTGAATAATGAATCATTGAGCATATCCAGTTATTAATTATATTTAGCCAAAACAAAAAAGACCTCTAATTCTTTATTAGAGGTCTTTTTTTATGTTAGCAAATACTTGGGAGCGTGATGTCAGAACAGGCTATATTAAACAATGGTTATATTAGCACTGACTGTATTTTACACTGACGCCATGAGTGGCAGTAGGGATACGATTGTCTGCATAAACAGCAAGACCGCCTCGTGAGGTTTCTTTGTATTTATCTAGCATATCAGCACCAGTTACTTTCATGGTTTCAATCACTTTATCTAAAGAGACGAAGTGTTGTCCGTTACCACGGCAAGCAAGTCGCGCGGCATTGACGGCTTTGACAGCACCCATGGCATTACGCTCAATACAAGGCACTTGCACTAGGCCGCCAACAGGGTCGCATGTCAGACCTAAGTTATGTTCGATACCAATTTCGGCGGCATTGAGGCACTTGGCAGGATCGCCGCCTAAGATTTCTGCCAATGCAGAAGCGGCCATAGCGCAAGCAGAACCAACTTCACCTTGGCAACCAACTTCAGCGCCAGAGATGGAGGCATTTTGTTTGATTAAACTGCCAATAGCAGTCGCATTTAACAAGAATTTGCGTGCGCCATCTTGGCTATAGCCTGCCAAAAAGTCGCGATAATAATGCATCACCGCAGGAATAATACCTGCTGCACCGTTGGTGGGTGCAGTGACGACATTTCCACCATTGGCATTTTCTTCATTAACTGCTAAGGCATATAAGTCAATCCAATCCATGGCGGCGAGTTTATCATTTTTGGTAATAGGCTGGTTTTTCTCGGCGCACAGTTGTAGATGTAATGCTTGTGCACGGCGTTTTACATCCAAGCCCCCAGGCAATATGCCACTGTTTTGACAGCCTCGCGTCACGCAGTCTTGCATTGATTCCCAAATAGAGTCTAAATAAGCAAAGACTTCTGATTGATTGCGGTAATGACATTCATTCGCCAGTACCAATTCACTAACGCTTAAGTGGTGTTGACGACATTGCTCTAGCAATTCTGCGGCACTATTAAAGGGATACGGAATAGCGTTGATGGTCGGTGTGGCGTTATCTTCATCCGGATTGGTGGCATCTGCTTCATTGATAACAAAGCCGCCACCTACCGAATAATAAGTTTGTTGGTAATGGCTGCCGTCGTTCAATAATGCACGGATAGTCAAGGCGTTAGGGTGGTAGGGCAAAACGGTTTCGTCATACCAGTGAATATCGCGCTCTGTCTCAAAGGCAATAACATGCGTGCCTGCTATATTGAGCTGTTTGTCTGAAAAAATCGGTGACAAATATTGACTGGTCAAACGGGTATCGATCGTACTAGGAGCATGCCCAAGCAGCCCTAACAATATAGCAGTATCGGTTGCATGTCCTTTGCCTGTGGCTGCCAAAGAGCCATAAAGCTCAATCTCAACACCTGTAATAGCCTTCAGCTCTGTTTGCTTGGTTAATGAGCCCAAAAAAAGATTGGCGGCGACCATGGGTCCTACCGTGTGTGAGCTTGATGGGCCAATACCGATTTTAAATAAATCAAAAACACTAATCATAATAACTTACCAAGTTTTTTAAGTGCACTAACATGTTGTATAGCTGCTTTAGGCACTTTCATTGAGAATATAACAGGCAGCTCTCGCTTATAGCACCGACAAAGGTATAGAGGAAGCACCGCCCATGGAAGTATTAACGCAAAAGAGGAAAAATGGTGATTGAATAATAACTTTTATTTGTTTTGAAACTCCGCTATCATGCTCGGAGCTAATGGCTATGTAACATCCTGTAAGTTGATTGTCGCTGCAGAGTACACTGAGTCATAAGCGACCATAACCGTTTTTTAGTTAAACATATCCGACCACATACATCTACCAAAACATGGTCATCATACCAAATAATACTTTTGGTTTGCCATATTGCAACATAAATGAATGAGTCAGGGCGACATATTATAAATGAAAAGATGCGGATTTTACTCGTTATTATAATTTCTAGCCACATATTCTTGCCGATTGATGCCCTGATTTAAAGCAATTTTTATTTTTCATTTACTGTTGTCTATTATTTTAGCCCAGTTTACATAGGACAAGCGTGTATGCCCTCTCAAAAAGACCCTTCCTCGCCTTTAGAAAACAGCGCTCAAGCACCATCTGCTGAACCTGGATTAGAGGCTGCGGCGATCAGTCCTCCGTACAATCCAGACTTTGAAAATGGACGCTGGTTTCCGACATGGCGTCCGTATCAAGGCGATTTAGATCGTGATCCAGTCGGTATCAATGAATATTTGCCACCGTCAAAAAGCGTGCTATTAGGTGTACAGCATACTTTTGCGATGTTTGGTGCGACCGTGCTTGCGCCGCTGTTAATGGGCTTTGATCCCAACTTAGCCATTTTGATGTCAGGTATCTGTACGGTGATGTTCTTTATGATCACTGGTGGGCGCATGCCGAGCTATTTGGGCTCAAGTTTTGCTTTCATTGGTCCCGTTATCGCTGTGACAGCTTATGCAGGCGCAGGGTTCAATGGTAATTTGAATGTCGCTTTGGGCGGCATCATGGCTTGCGGTATCATTTATGCGTTAATTGGGCTGCTGGTGATGAAAACGGGTACTGGCTGGATTGAGCGTTTGATGCCGCCTATCGTTACTGGTGCTATTGTGATGATTATTGGTCTCAACTTAGCGCCAGTGACCATTCAAGGGGTGTCTGCCAATCAGTTTGATGCTTGGATGGCTACCTTGACCGTATTACTCATCAGTGGTGTGGCTGTCTTTACACGTGGTATGCTGCGTCGTCTGCTATTACTGGTTGGTTTAATATTATCCTATTTTGCCTATTTTATCATGACCAACGTCATGGGTTTTGGTACGGCGATTGACTTTAGTGGTGTGGCAGCTGCTTCGTGGTTTGGCTTACCTAGTATCCATACGCCTCGCTTTGAGATGAGTGCTATTATTCTGATTGCGCCTGTGGCCTTTATTTTGGTGGCTGAAAACTTAGGGCATTTTAAGGCTGTCGAAGGTATGACCAAAGCTCGTGTCACGCCTTATATGGGTCGAGCATTTTTTGCTGATGGTTTGGCAACCACCTTTTCAGCAGGATTTGGCGGTACTGGTGTGACGACTTATGCTGAAAACATCGGTGTGATGGCGGTGACTAAGGTGTATAGCACAACAATATTTGTCGTGGCAGGCGTGGTAGCTATTTTGTTAGGGCTATCACCGAAATTTGGTGCCATCATTCAGACGATACCAGCCGCTTTATTGGGCGGTGCGTCCATTGTGGTGTTCGGTTTGATTGCTATTGCAGGCGTCAAAATTTGGATAGACAGTCGTATCGACTTTAGCAAAAACAGCAATCTAATTATCGCGGCCGTGACCGTTATTATGGGTACCGGTAACTTTAGTTTGCATTTAGGCGGCTTTGATTTGGGCGGTATCGGTACGGCGACTTTGGCAGCGATTGTCTTAAATGCGTTATTTAACCAAGGATCTGAAGCGAAGGCTGCTCATCAATCATTGGCTAAGTAATCAGCTTTTATGATGCTTGAATTTTATACCTATCAGATAACGACGATAACAGCGTATATCACTCCATAAAAAGCGCCCATGCTATCGGTAGCATGGGCGCTTTTTATGGAGTGGCAGCAAGTGCACGATAAAAATGCAGAATAAAAGCTACTTGTAGTCTCGCTTGTAAAATTTTGAGAAAAACCGATAACGTCGTAGGGCGCGCGGCTTAGGTTTCAGTGAGCCCAAATAGATTGCAAACATGGTCAACAGAGCACCGCTCCACTGTAAGCTATTAATCGGTTTGTCCAGCCAGCTATAATCAATGACCAGTGCGGCAATGGGTTCTGATAATAATAATAACCCAGTTAACGCCAAAGACAGCTTAGGAATGGAGTAAGCAATTAAACCCCATGCCAAGCACTGCATCACTGTACCGTAGATGAGCACCCAGCCAATCTCAGACCAAGTGTTTGGCAAAATATGACCCATATCAAACACAAACATGGGAACAATCATCGCCAATACACCACCGATACTAATCAGCTGCATCAGCATAAATATGGGTGTGGGTTCAGTATCATGGGTCTTACGGATAAAGGTCATCGATGCCGCTAGCATTGCCCCTGAAACGATACCAGAGATGAACCCCCAAGTGGCGGCGCTGTTATGCGCAAACTCAGGACTGCCTATCATGGCCACACCAAACATGGCTAAAAACAAACTGATGAGCTGCAATATAGATTGGAGTTCATTAAAATATAAGAACCCAATGGCGGCTAAAAAGAAAATCTGTAGGCTATTCAGTAAAGTTGAGATGCCAGGGCCGACTGCATAAATACTCTCGTGCCAGAGCGCCAGATCTAAGCCTAAAAAGACACCTGATAATAAACCATAAAAAATAGCGCGCCTTGAGCGGGGTAGACGCTGTCCCATGATTTTGGCCAATACAGCGAATACGACACCTGAAATAGCCAAGCGCCAAAATGCCATTGCCCAACCGCCAATATCAACGTGAGCGACAATCAAACTACCTAGACCAAAGATAATACAACCAATGACCAACCCAGTAGAGGCAGAGCGTGAAGAAGCAATCGCCATATAATGTCCTTATATCCATATTATTATTTTATCTTACTGTATCAACGATGACGCCAATGAATACTGACGCTAATACAAGCCGTATTGTCTAGGTTTTGACGCTAAAATGAAATGGTCAAACCATCATTTATGCTTATTGTTTGATTTATTATCAAGATATTAGGTTTTATCTCTGTATATGCTAGGTATAAAATCAATGATGACCTTAAGCTTCACTCATACAAGAAAATCTCTATAACAATACGAATATATGGTGGAGACATCCTTACAGGAACGATGTTGGCGTGGTTATCACTATTTGTTAATCTAGTGGTTTATAATCTCTGTAGTGGCATAATAAAACAGGATAGTTTCTTATTAGTCTTTACCTCAAGTACTTCAATACCATTAGCCTAGGTTCATCTATGTTGCGACGTTCATTATCCCTACAACAACGACTATCGACATCTGGTTTTGCTATAGCCATCTTTGCTAGTACGCTATTTATGGCGCCAAGCGTACAAGCGGCCAGTTGCAAAATTCCAAAAAGTTATTATAAAAACGTGGCTTGTACGGCAAATAGCGGCTATTTTTTGGCGACAAAAGATTTCGGCGCGCCAGTTGCTCTGATTAATAGTAAGGGCAAAAGCGTCGTTGATTTATCACGTTATCAAAAAGTCGATGCCAGTAAGATATCGGCAGGTTTACTGCCTGTATTGCGCAATGGTCATGTCGGTTATCTTAATATGCAAGGTCGTGAAGTAGTACCTGCGATGTATGATGTGCTTAAAGAAGGACAGGGTTGGGCGCGTCCCGTCTCTAACGGGCGTATCGTGGTAAAGCAGGATGGTAAATATGGGGTCATTACTACTAGTAACAAAACCATCGTGCCGTTTTCATCCGCGATTAGTGACATTGATGATTACCAAAATGGTGTCGCCCGTGTACGTAAAAATCAAGCGATCAGTTGGATTGATGAAAACGGCAAAACGACCAGTGACCCAAATGGTAGTAACAACGAGCAATCCACGACGCCACGAGCACCTGCCAGCGCTAATGGCAATGCATCCTCATCCAACCAGACACTTCCCAATCGCTTTACGATGCTACAACCGCGTCAGCAAGATGGCAAATGGGGGTTTATCGATGATAATAATGTGACCATGATTACCTATTCTTTTGACGAGGTGCGTCCCTTTGCCGAAGGCTTGGCTGGCGTGCGCATCGATGAAAACTGGGGCTTTGTTAATCTTGGTGGCGAGTTGGTGATTCCTTTTCGCTTTGCCAATAGCGGTGTGTCAGCTGGTGATCTTTATCAAGGCAAACCCGCCTTCACCTTTACTGGTGGTAAAGCGTGGATTGGCAATCTAAAAAACGGCAATAAAATGTGTATCGATAAAGAGGGCACAGGAGTGGGCTGTGATTAAGCGGCGCGTCCAAATATAAAGACCTACATGATCTAATGACCTAGGTAAAATATCCAGCATAAAAAAGAGCGTAAATCCTACTATTGATTCATAGGGTTTACGCTCTTTTTTATGAATTGTGTGACAACTAAAATTATTCGTCTAATAAATGATTGCTGATTAAATCGACCATATAAGGTTGATAGTATTCAGGAATATCATGCGCCATGCCTTCGATTAAATGAAACTTGGCATTCGGAATGGTCTTGGCAACCACACGACCTTGTGAGGCGGGCAGTAGTCCATCTGCGCTACCATGCAGTACGATAGTCGGCGCTTTGACTTGCTTGCTAAACCTGCTAATAGAGCCTGATGCCAAGATAGCATTGAGCTGTTGTACCGTGCCGAGCGGATGAAAGTTGCGCTGATAACGCAATTTGGCAATTTCACGCACCATACGTACGTTGACATGCCCAGGCGTACCGACTGTCTTCATAAACCACACGCTATGGCGCACGATATCGCGCTCAGAATGACTTTCAGGGCGGTTGATCAGGGTATATAGCTGCCTAGGTTTTGGTGGTTTTAAAAATGCACGGTTGGTCGTGGTAAACATCAACGCCATGCGCTGTACTAAACTTGGATAACGTGCCGCTACGATTTGCGCAATCATGCCGCCCATCGAAGCCCCAATCAGATGGGTTTTCCCCAACTGCAACGCCTTAATCAAACGAGCGGTATCTTCTGCCATATCTGTTAAATTATAAGCCACTTGCGTACCTTTATTGGACAACCCCGTTTGCAGGCGCATCATCATTTTTAGCTGACTGATACGCGGTAGTCCATCAATCTGCACTTTAGAAGACAGACCAATATCACGATTATCAAAACGAATGACAAAAAAACCGGCATCAATAAGGCGCTTGATAAAATTATCTGGCCAAAATATCATCTGTGAGCCAAGTCCCATAATCATGAGCAGTGGTGGATCATTAGGATTGCCACCTGCCTCAACACACAGCTCAATGCCATCGCCGATATCAATCATTGATTGATACAGATGCTTGCTAAGGTCAGAGTCTCGCCATTGGTGCGCGCCAAACTTTTGCCACTCAGGAGTAGGGTAGCCACCTAAGTCTTCTTGTAGGGTTGCCGATGGTTTGATGTCATTCGATGTTGTCATGAAGTGTCCTAATTAGAGGGTCGTCTATTACAGCTCAAGCATCTCAAAATCAAGCTTGCCCACACCGCACTCTGGGCAGGTCCAATCATCAGGGATGTCATCCCATTTAGTGCCTGGCGCAATCCCTTCTTCGGGACAGCCGAGTGCTTCATCATATATCCAGCCGCAGACGATACATTCATAACGTTTCATAAATAGTCCTATCGAGCATTATCAGTGTTTATAATCCGTGTTACAGGGTGTTTTTGACGTGCATACTTGCAACCACAGCCGTTAAATGAGACTGTAAAAGCGCACATAGTTTAGCATATAACCGTGATTTTCGTCGTTAAGTTTACACTTGTATATCGAGATTGATTGGTTTTTATCAAGGGGTTTAGGTCTTCTGTCTGTCAGTAAGCACCTGTACGCTTACGTGCGCAACTGCGATATTTCTATCAATTATGTTATAATAAGCGCCGCTAAATTCACAGTATTAGCCATCATTTATCGTTGATATATTATTATCTAAATTACATTATCTAAGTCATATACGCTAAGGGTTACCATGAGCATTAATGCTGCCGCTACATCTAAAAATGTCGAAAATGAGTCGTCTAATAAGCTCAATACGGATCATCCCTTCTGGCAAGTGACTCGCACAGTACCAGACTTCCCGAAAGTCGGCATTGATTTTTATGATATTACGCCGTTACTGCGCAGTCATATTAATGAGGTGATAGATGCATTGCTCGCCGCACTGCCTGAAGGTGTGATGGACGAGGTAGATTGTCTAGGGGCAGTTGAAGCGCGTGGTTTTGTCTTTGCAAGTTTGCTTGCAGGTCGATTGGGCAAAGGGATGATTTTGCTACGTAAACCCGGTAAGCTGCCACCGCCCGTTGCCAATAAAGCGTATGCTCTAGAATATGGTAAAGACACGCTTGAGATGCAAAACAATCTACCGCCTGAGCGCGTGCTATTGGTCGATGATATTTTAGCCACAGGTGGCACTTTAACCACCGCTTATGAGCTGTGTAAATCGGCAGACCATACCGTGGTGGGGGCGTTAGTATTGCTAGATTTGGTTGATTTGCATGGCGAATTTCCAGTGCCTGTCTATACGGTTTTAAAGGCTTAAAACTGGCAACGCTTTTTTAATTGCCTGTATTTGCTTTGTCTTAACGTACGTTACTTGTCTTGCTGGTAAGGTAAGTTTTACACGCCTGTTCTATTAGCATACGACTAATCGTTTTTGGCTTGGTTATCTTAAAATCTTTGGTGGTTAATATGGGTTTTTCTGATTGCCAAGATTCTAATACCTTATTATTGGCATCATAGTTAACGTAAGCGCGTTTATAGTAACTGGCGTCTTTACAAGAGATGAGCAATTGCTGATCGCTATGATGAATCGCTTTTTCTTTACCTTCCTTATCTACTTTTGTTTCATCTTTTTGTGCAGGGTATGTTCTGCGGATAGATACGGTGATGTTTTCGACATTTTTTTCGTCTATGATATTGATGTCGGAGCTTTCAATAGAGTCCAAGTCTAAGCTAAAAATTGATCCAGTAGGACTTTCTGATATTTTTGACCAGTTCACTGCATGCGTGCTGACTGCTAGAACACCACCCACTAATAACACTGATAGCCGTTTCATAATCAAGCCTTGCTTCTTGTTGTGAGAAGTGAGCCATGATAGCCAACTTACTATTAGCAGGCAAATTTCTTTTATAACCTGCGACTGAGGTTTGTAAAATGTTGATCATACTCATCACTGTTTATAACGCTCGACGCTCATATCAATGACGCATCGCTGCTAACGTCTGAGCAAGCTCATCACGAGCACCAATAAAGCCGTCGATACCTTTTGGTAATAAATCTTGTGTAACCGTGTCTTGTTGATAGGCGCTACTATATTCCTCTCGCGTTAGACTCACGCGTTTCATGTCGGCTACATCTAATGACATGCTAGGTGACAGTTGCTGTATCACCTCAGTATCCATCGCTGCCAGCGCGTCGATAAGGTCAGGCGCGATGGTCAATAGATCACACCCTGCTAGCGCTAATATCTGTTCAGTCGAGCGAAAGCTTGCGCCCATCACTTGCGTATTATAGTTATGCTGCTTGTAGTATTGATAAATGCGCTTTACAGACTGCACGCCCATATCATCAGAAGCGGGCACGTTTTGACGATTTTGTTGGCGTTTTTGCCAGTCTAAAATACGACCAACGAAAGGCGATATCAATGTCACACCTGCATCGGCACAGGCAATTGCTTGATGCTGTCCAAATAACAACGTTAAATTGCAGTGAATATTTTGGGTTTCAAGATAGCGTGCTGCCTCAATCCCTTGCCATGTCGCGGCCATTTTAATTAATACGCGCTCTGAGTTAACCCCTGCTTTTTGGTAAGCTTCCATAAATACTAAGGCTTTATCAATCGTCGCCTGAGTGTCATAAGACAAACGAGCATCCACTTCGGTAGAGACGCGGCCTTGAATAAGCTCTAAAATATCACAGCCAACCTGAATGGTCAGCGCGTCAATCACTGCATCTATATTGCCATTATGACGACTCATGGTTTCTGACAGCATGCCTTGGTTGTCAGGATGGAGGAGTGCTTTGGTAATGAGGCTTGGATTGGTGGTCGCATCGATAGGTTTTAAGCGCGCAATGGCGGCAAGGTCACCAGTATCAGCGACAATGGTGGTCATGGTACGAAGCTGTTGTAATGCGCTCATCAGATATCCTTTTTGATCAAAAACAGATTGTGTTCAGTTACGTGGTAATTTTCTACTTTATAGTGCTATTTGCTATCAGTTTTAGACTGTAACATAGTTTTGAGTGGATGTTCCTTCATAGTTTTGCCGTGCATCGCTGCCATATTGCCTCTGTTTGCCAATATTGACGAATTTACGCGCATTTACACATGGGCACTGTCGATAGTTTTTGTTATAGTAGAGCGGGTCAGCGATCTGGCTGCTACATTTGCATGCTGGTGTGTGTGACTAACATACGGCAATAGTAGACGATAGCGCTCGCCGTGCAGGGTGCTTTTGAGAGGCTGCCTGCTATTTAGTGTGATTCCTATCGAATATCATTGCTAGTATGCTTGACACCTTTGACCGTCATTGAGTGCTGATTCAATAATGAAATGATTGGTTGTCGATAATTAGAAATACTTGAAGCCTTCAAAGTTAAAAAAGCAGTACCTAACTAGTAAAAAACTCAGTAATAATTTTAGAAAAAGGATAGGCGGTAATGAGTGAGCAGTCATCAGAGCAAAACATGGATAAGCTAAATCAAGCCATCGCAGGGGCTAACGATACTGCAACTGAAAAAGCATTTTTGGACGATATTCGCCAAAGTATTGATACAGTAGACTGCGAAATCCAGACATTGATTAATAACCGTGCCAAGTTGGCTCAGCAAGTGGCCGCAGTAAAGAAACAACACATTGTCAATAACCCGACTGCCGACAATAGCAATCCTATTTTTTATCGCCCTGAGCGTGAAGCGCAAGTGCTAAAAGCGGTGATGGAACGCAACACAGGTCCGATCGCTGATGACAAAATGGCGCGGTTGTTCCGTGAAATTATGTCGGTCTGCCTTGACTTAGAAGCACCGCAGCGCATTGCTTTCTTGGGACCAGTAGGTACTTTTACTCATGCTGCTGCGCTCAAGCATTTCGGTAAAGCCGCTGATACCGTACCAATGACCACCATCACTGATGTATTCCGTGAAGTTGAAGCAGGCACAGCGATGTATGGTGTGGTGCCAGTCGAAAACTCGTCTGAGGGTGTGGTTAACCATACGTTAGATGGATTTTTGTCTTCTACCTTAAAGATAATTGGAGAAGTTGAGCTGCCGATTCATCAGAATTTCTTGGTCGCTGAACATACCAAACTTGATGGTTTAAGCCGTATTTACTCGCATCAGCAGTCACTAGCGCAGTGTCGTCATTGGCTCGATGTCAATTACCCGAATGTCGAGCGCGTGGCGGTATCGAGCAACGGCGAAGCGGCCCGCCGCTTGAAAAACGAATGGCATTCAGCGGCAATCGCAGGTGATGTGGCTGCTGCTGAATATGGCTTGCATAAGCTATATTCAAATATCGAAGACAACCCGAGCAATACCACGCGATTCCTTATCATCGGTCACGAAGCGATTGCGCCATCAGGTCAGGATAAAACGTCTATCGTCGTATCAGCACATGACAAAGCGGGTGCATTGATCGAGATTTTGAAGCCTTTGTCTTATCATGGCGTGTCGATGACCAGTATCGAAACCCGTCCTGAGCGTCCGAATAAGTGGGCATACGTGTTTTTCATCGATATGAATGGTCATATTGACGAGCCAAACGTCAGCGCTGCTATCGCTGATATCCGTCCGTTGGTAAAAGATGTGCGTGTTCTAGGTTCTTATCCAAAAGCAGTGCTATAGTCCCTCTACTGTAAAAGAGTCATGGCGTTTACCTTGCGTGAAGCATCACATAATCATCTGCACTCGGTTGCCTTGGTTACCCTTGACTCGCTCTGAAATTGAACCAACGATATAACGCCGAATGGCTCACATCACTTGCCAAAATCATATCTAAGGATAAATCATGCCGTCATCTCATTCAGTAGAGTCAAATTTATCACCGCTTGTACCTGCCTACGATAGTATTTTAGAGCTAGTGCCTTATCAAACGGGCAAGCCGATTGAAGAGTTGACGCGTGAGTATGGCGTCTCAGATGTGGTAAAACTTGCCAGTAATGAAAACCCAAGAGGCTGCTCACCGCACGTCACGCTAGCGATTACTGAGCAATTGGGTCAGTTGGCACGTTATCCTGATGGCAACGGTTACTATCTAAAACAAGCGCTGGCTGACTTCAATGATGTCAGTGTGGAGCAGATTACTTTGGGTAATGGCTCTGACGATTTGCTTGATATTTTAGCGCGTAGTTTTGCTGGTGCTGACGATGCTATCGTTTACAGTCAATATGCCTTTATCGTTTATCCGATGTTGGCTAAAATACAAGGGGCGACAGGTATAGAAGTGCCTGCCCATCGCTCTGGGCATGATTTAAAGAGCGAGTCAAGCGGTTCAAGACAACCCCAATACTAAAATAGTCTTTATCGCCAATCCTAATAATCCAACTGGCACACAGCTTGAACCTCAAGAGTTACGAGCATTTATGGCTAGTATACCAAGCTCGGTATTGGTGGTATTAGATGAGGCGTATATTGAATATAGCCCTGAGAGTAATAATCGGGCGTTGTTAGATGAATTTGATAATGTCGTTATCGTGCGCACTTTTTCCAAAGCTTATGGACTGGCGGGTTTACGTGTCGGTTATGCGCTTAGCTCAGTGGCTGTCGCGGACTTACTCAACCGAATCCGTCAACCATTTAACGTGAGTAGAGTGGCTTTAGCGGCGGCGGCGGCGGCACTTGCTGACTCAGACTTTATTGAAAAAACTCGTCTGATGAATGATGAGCAAATGCGCTGGTTAGAAAAGCAGTTTGACGCATTAGGGTTGGGTTTCATTAAGTCACATGCTAACTTTATTATGGTGGAAATAGCCGTTGAGATGGAAGACATCACCGCTGCTTCTATTCATCAAGCATTGCTAGAGCAGGGTGTTATCGTCCGTCCATTAGAGGGCTATGGCTTACCTCATTGGCTGCGTATCACAGTAGGGGTAGCAGAAGAAAATATGCGCCTGATTGATACACTGCGCTCAATCTTGACTGATAATTGATCAGAAGTATGTTAGGTCGTTTTGGATAAGTAAATAATTTATTAATCATTTTCATGACACTAGCGTCGGCTTGTTTTAGTCATTCTGACGCTAGTTTGTTTAACGAGAAAAGCCGTGAGTCGCCAGCAAAACAATATAAGCAATCAAAACATAAGCAATCAAAACAATAATATGCAGTCTATGAATACTCAGCCGCCGTTATTTAAACAGATTTGTGTGATTGGTTTAGGGCTTATCGGTGCGAGCCTTGCCCAAGCCATTAAAGACAATGGTCTAAGTGAGCGCTTAGTGGCGGTTGATAGACATACACCAAGCATCGACGAAGCCATTCAGCACGGCTTATTAGACGCTGGTAGTGCTGTCTTAAGTGAAGTAGTGTTTGGTAGTGATTTGATTGTTATCGCCGTACCAGTACAAGCGGTGCAAGCCGTATTTATTGATATCAAAGCAGCGATGGATAATGGACAACTTGCCACTGATTGCATCATTACTGATGTTTGTAGCACCAAGGTCAATATCATTGATGCGGCTCAAGCGGTGTTCGGCTCGCTACCGACAGGATTGGTGCCTGCACATCCAATTGCGGGTGCAGAGAATTCAGGATATCATGCCAGACGTGCGACATTGTTTGTTAATCATAGTGTCATTATCTGCGAGCTACCAACGACCCATAATAGCGCCATTGCTAAGCTGCGGCAGTTATGGGAAGCGGTAGGTGCAAACGTTATGTCAATGGATGCGGAACACCACGATCGCATATTGGCGCACACCAGTCATCTGCCACATCTGCTTGCCTTCAATTTGGTTGAGCAGCTGGCAAGCCATGATGATAATTTAGATATGTTTCGCTATGCAGCGGGCGGCTTTCGTGACTTTAGCCGTATCGCTGCCAGTGACCCTAAAATGTGGCATGATATATTTTTTGCCAACGAAAGCGCGATTGTTAGCGCCCTTGATGAGTATGGCGTTTACCTACAGACCATGCGTCAGCTCATCATCGATAAAGATTCAACCGCCCTGATGGGACTTTTGGGCCGCGCGCAAGCCGCACGGCGACATTTTGGCCATATGTTAGCCAGCACCCCTTATACGGATACTTCTGCCATGTCAGCTTCTTATAATATTACTCCTAGCAATACTGTATTGGGCACTATTGCCATTCCTGGTGACAAGTCTATCTCGCATCGCAGCATTATGCTGGGCAGCCTTGCGACAGGCGTGACCAATGTCACTGGATTTTTGGAAGGGGAAGATGCGCTTGCCACCTTGCAAGCATTCCGTGATATGGGCGTGACCATTGAAGGGCCTGATAACGGCAAATTGACCATTCATGGCGTGGGTATGAACGGTCTGAAACCGAGTAAAACACCATTGTATATGGGCAACTCAGGTACTAGCATGCGCCTGCTGGCTGGTATTTTGGCGGCGCAATCATTTGACAGCGTGTTGACAGGCGATACCAGCCTAAATAAACGCCCAATGGAGCGTGTGGCCGCACCTTTACGCGAGATGGGTGCAGTCATTCAAAGTACGGGTCATAGTGGTACGGCGCCACTTAGTATCACTGGTCGAGCGACTATTGGTAAGCCATTACAAGGTATCGATTATGAGATGCCTGTGGCTTCTGCGCAGATTAAATCCTGCTTGTTGCTGGCTGGACTTTGGGCAGAAGGCACCACAACCGTTACCCAACCGGAAGTCAGTCGTGACCATACCGAGCGTATGCTTTCAGCTTTTGGTTATCCAGTAACGGTTGATGGCAACCGCATCAGTGTAGCAGGTGGCGGACAACTCACAGGTGGTGATATCGCTGTCCCTGCTGATATATCCTCTGCGGCATTTTTTATGGTCGCTGCTGCGATCAGCCAAAATAGCGAGCTGACCTTGACGCAAGTAGGTATTAATCCGACACGCACGGGCATTATCGATATCTTAAAATTAATGCAAGCAGATATCAGCTAAAGTAATGAGACACATGTCGGCGGCGAACCAGTCGCAGATATCACTATTCGTAGCTCAAGCCTAAAAGGTATTGAAATCCCAGAGCATTTAGTGCCATTAGCGATTGACGAATTCCCAGTATTGTTCATTGCTGCCAGCTGTGCGCAAGGTCGTACGGTGTTGACTGGTGCCAAAGAGCTGCGTGTAAAAGAGTCTGATCGTATTGCAGTCATGGCAGAAGGATTACAAACACTGGGTATTGATTGTACCGTGACGGAAGATGGGCTAATCATCGAAGGTAAAGGCATTGAGGGTCAAAATAGCAATATCAATAATAGCCAGCCTGTCTTTGGTGGCGGTCACATTACCTCGCACCATGATCATCGCATTGCCATGAGTTTTGCCATTGCCAGCTTACGTGCATCCAAGCAAATTACTATTGAAGGCGTTGAGACCGTCAATACCAGTTTCCCAGGATTTGCAGAGCTTGCCAATCACATTGGAATGTCTATTAAAGTTGATAATGCTGCGGTTTAATACCACAAACTATATTAACTTGCTGAATAGTGTTATTGGCTTTTGCAACACTGAGCTTTAAAGTACTGAATTGCAAAATGCTGGCTACAGCATTCAATAAAGTCTAAAAAGTTGCTCATTAGCCTTGATGTAAATGTTGTTTTTAAAGTTGTTATCGTTAGCAATGTGTTGATGCCTATATTGGCATGAGCGCATTGCTTTTTAACTTGTATCCTATCTGTAGTGACCCTGCGCTTTTGCCATTGAATTGATATAGAAATTAATATGGGGCAAGAGTGCGCTTTGCTCTAAAAAGTTGTACTGTACTATGACCACCCAAAACGTCATCAAAAAACCAGTTACGCCCATTAAGACAACCAGACGTGGCATCATCACCGCACTCATTGCCTTTTTTATCTGGGGTGGGTTTCCATTATATTTTAAACAATTGGCCGCCTACGATGCGACCGAGATTATCGGTCACCGTATTATTTGGACGTTTGCTTGCTTGCTTATCGTGTTGGTAGTCACCAAGCGCTGGCAGTGGATCGATACCTTAAAGAAAAACCCGAGATGGATCGCGTTCTCATTTATATCGGGTTTGATTATTGCCACCAACTGGCTCACTTATGTATGGGCCGTCAATCACGACCGCATTCTCGAAGCCAGTTTGGGTTATTTTATCGGACCATTGGTGGGCGTTGCACTATCGATGATTTTATTCAAAGAGCGCTTACGTACGCTGCAATGGGTTGCCATCGGTTTCGCCTTATTATCCGTGGTCATTCAAGTAGTTATGATTGGTAGCTTGCCATGGATATCACTGATTTTAGCCTTTAGTTTTAGTACTTATGGCACCATTCAACGGCAGACGCCTTTGACGGCTGTCGATGCCATGTTTGTCGAAACAACGATGTTGGTGCCGATTTGCTTATGGTGGTTCTGGCAATCAGATGTGGTCAGTAGTCAATTGAGTTTTTGGTTTAGTCCCAATATTTGGCTACTAATGATCGCAGGGCCGATTACCTTGATACCGCTATTATTGTTTAATAAATCTACCAAGCTCGTTGCTTATAGCATTTTAAGTTTTATGAATTATCTGACGCCGACCTTTATCTTCTTCTTAGCGGTGTTCTATTATAACGAGCCATTTGATTTACAGCGTCTTGCAGTGTTTGGTCTGATTTGGTTTGGTCTGTTATTATTTAGCATTGACTTATGGCGTCATCGACCTAGTAAAGCGCTAAAAGCCGCGCGTTTGCGTGAAGAGGCGTTGCAGAAAACCAATTAAAAAACCTGAGTTCAAAATCTAATTAAAATTTAGCAAACAAGGATGAGAGCATGTTTCATACCGAATCTGATGTAGTATTCGTTAAAGGCTTAACAGTAGAAGCAGTCATCGGTGTTTACGCGTGGGAGCGCGCAATCACGCAGCCGCTGCTGATTGATATAGCACTTGAAACAGATATCAGCCGTGCGGCTATCTCAGATGATGTCAATGATGCGCTGAATTATAAAGCGGTTTGCGATGATGTGAGCGCGTGGTGCCAAGCGATTAAAGCGCAGTTGCTAGAGCATTTAGCGGGGCAAATCGCTGATAAGTTGCTTGCAAAATATAGCTGTCATAAAATCACTTTAAGCATTGCTAAGCCCACTGCTATAAAGCAAGCCGATGCGGTTGGGGTTCAAATCACGCGTTATGCAACGGTCATCGAAGATAAGCCAGTTGTAAGCAAGGACGATGATGCATAATATGCATAAAAATTTGGCTGATTTGAGTCTTGAGACTCTAAAAAAGCAGACGCCTGAACAGTTGCAAACACAATCTGTGACGGCAGTATTATTGGCTTTAGGTAGTAATTATCAAGCTAAACATTATCTGCCGCTTGTCCGAAAGGATCTAGCGGCGCTAGGGGAAATACAGTTATCTACTGCGTTTGAAAATCCTGACTTTACATCGACCAAAGCGCAACCAAAGCCCGATTATACCAATCAGTGTGTCTATTTACGTTTAACAAAACCTGTAACACTGCAACAGTTACAGCAGGTTTTCAAAGATCTTGAAGGTGACTGTCATAGACAGCGTCTAACAGAAGCTCAGACGCCAATAAAAAAAGTTACGATGGATATCGATATTCTATTGATAGAAAAGCTATTAATAGAAGTTGTTTCTGATAAAAATAGCCTAAGCAGTAATAAGGAATTTGAAGAGTCTAATTGGATTGTAATGGCAGATCGTTACCCATTCAAAGCGCATGAAAGAGCAGGGGTAGAGGAGTTGATTAAAGGTCATTTTTTAAAAGGTCACATGAAGCAGCCTAGATGCTATTCTAAATAAGTAAAAGTTATTGAGGACACGCCCTAGTGTTTTGCTTAAAACCTCTCAAAATAAAAGCTGAGCAAAATGCCCAGCCTATATCACATTTAAAAATTTTAACTATTACGCCTACTGTGCGGTCAAACCACCATCAACGACAAACTCTGAACCCGTCGAGTAGCTTGAGTCATCAGACGCTAAAAATAACACCATGCCGCTGACTTCTTCTGGCTGTGCCACACGTCTCATCGGAATAGTTTTGGCAAATGCTTCAACCGCATCTTTGGTATCGCCTTGCATAATCATCGGTGTAGCAATAACGCCGGGGTGAATGGAGTTCACGCGAATGCCATGAGGGGCGCACTCTAATGCTGCCGCTTTGGTCATACCGCGTACCGCAAACTTAGAATCGGTATAGCCGATAGCGCCGCCAACCAAGCCATTAATTGATGAGATATTGATGATAGAACCTTGTTTGGCGGCTTTCATCGTTGGAATGACTGCTT
Source organism: Psychrobacter cibarius (assembly GCF_904845955.1). Taxonomy (GTDB): domain Bacteria; phylum Pseudomonadota; class Gammaproteobacteria; order Pseudomonadales; family Moraxellaceae; genus Psychrobacter; species Psychrobacter cibarius_B. The sequence goes on along the minus strand of NZ_CAJGYX010000001.1, from coordinate 325,871 downwards.
TCATGCCTAAAAAGACCGACACCTGGTTAATCTCTAGAATCTTGCGATACGCTTCTACTGAGGTATCTAAAATAGATTTGTGCGTAGTGATACCTGCATTATTAACCAGTACATCAATTTTGCCAAATTTATCTTGGGTGGCTGTAACAACTTGCGTCCAATCTTCTTCACTAGTAACGTCATGCTTAATAAATAGAGCGCTATCGCCAAGCTCTTTTGCTAATGCGTTGCCTTTATCAGAGTTGATGTCGGTCAAGACGACTTTAGCGCCTTCTGCCATACACAAACGCACATGAGTCTCGCCCATGCCTTGAGCGGCACCAGTAATAATGATAACTTTATCTTGTAAACGCGCCATGAGTTTTCCTATTTTTTTAGTTATGAATAATGAAAGAGTATAGGACACAATCGCTAAATACTCCTTAGTGATTATGAAACCAAAAGTCAATACTTGATGTTTTTAAATGATAGCTTTGAATAATGCTTTTGGCTGACTGTTTTAAATAATGTAGTGAGGAAATGATGTATAACGACATATTAAATTTCTGTTTTAAAGAGGCGGGTAGTGAGAAGTTTTTTGAGAAAGACATAGCGTTTGATCAATTATTAATAGAGCGATACAGCGATATACTTGAGCAAGCGAAGGCTGCAGAGTTTTATACATGGCGTAGTAGCATAAAGGGGCGTTTAGCAGAAATAATTATATTGGATCAATTTTCACGCAATATTTACCGTGATACGCCAGCAGCTTTTGCCCAAGATGCGATGAGTCTCGCGCTCGCGCAAGAAGCGGTTGCTGCCGGTGCATTAGAGGCGCTTGAAACGATGGATGAGCGTAAGTTTTTATTGATGCCTTATATGCACAGCGAATCAAAACTGATTCATCAGCAGGCGGAACAGCTATTTAAGCAATATACCAATGCAGATACCGTGGATGCTGAGCTTAGACATAAAGTGATTATCGATCGTTTTGGTCGTTATCCGCATCGTAATGATATTTTGGGACGGGTTTCGAGTAGTGAAGAAATAGCGTTTTTGACGCAGCCTGACTCATCTTTTTTATAAATATTGTCTGTTAAATAGCTAGTCAGTAAAGCATTGTTTATCAATTGATTAAAATGTAAAAAGAAGCCATTTGGCCTCTTTTTTATTCAGTATCGACGACAGCTAGAAGATTACTTCTGCTCAGTGTCTATCTCATCCATATCAGCACGACCAATCACATCGATATCCTCTAAGCAAAGTTTGTCATATTCTTTTTTACAAAAGTCAGGATCGATTTTGCACATCGCTGCTTGTAATTGATCTAAGCGATTTTCTGATTGCTGAATGTGTTCGAGCATTTTAGCAAAGGCTTCGGCGACAGGGTCTTGTGACATAGGGTCGATGCCATAAGCCCGAAACGCGTTTTCGCGTGCTAAATGATTGGTGGCTTTTTCATCTATTGATTTTTTATCTACTGCCTTTTTATCTATGCCATTATCTGTAGAAGCAGCTTGCGCTACTTTTTCTTGCTGCTTGGCATCATCGACTTTTTTGACAATTGGATTGCCCTTTTCATCATGATGGTCTGATATCATCCGAGCTGCGCTGCCGACCATAGTCGCACCTGCTGGTACTGCCTTTACTACGACGGCATTTGAGCCAATTTTGGCGCCTTTACCGTCAGTAAATGGTCCCAATACTTTAGCACCAGCACCAACGATAACCCCATCTTCCAAAGTAGGGTGGCGCTTGCCATTATTCCAAGAGACGCCGCCAAGCGTGACCCCGTGATAAAGCGTCACATCATTGCCAATCTCTGCCGTTTCGCCAATCACGATACCCATACCATGATCAATAAAAAATCGTCGACCGATTTTGGCAGCAGGGTGTATCTCAATACCTGTGATGATGCGTGAGCCATAAGAAATTACTCGCGCCGCCAGTTTTTGTTCATGATTCCAAAGATAATGGGCACCGCGATGTAGGACGAGCGCGTGGATGCCAGGATAAGTCAAGATGACTTCCAGACTATTACGCGCAGCAGGATCACGGTTAAATACCGCATCGATATCTTCTGTTAGGTCTTTTTTGATGCGTGAAAGTGATTTGAATAAGGCAGTTGGCAATGACATAAATTGTCCTATCGTATTTTTGATTACAATCTATTTAGTTATAGCAGCTTTGCAGCACAAAATATAGCGATGAGCGATAAATAAAAATAGACGGCTGATAGATAAAATGCCAGTCATTGACAATTTATCTACAGGCAATTATTTATGATTTAGCTATCACTGACAACATATTTTAGCAGATCAACAACTTGCTCTGGCGTTTGCGCCCAAGCCATTGCCGCCGCATCGACTTCTTTTAGCGGATGGATAATATCTTCAGCATGAAGGGTAATATACGGCTTGCCTAAAGCCGCGCAGTAGCCGGCATCGAAGGCAGCGTTCCACTGCTTATATTTATCACCAAAACGAATGATAGCAATATCGCACTTTTGAATCATGTTTTTGGTGCGAATCGCATTCACCTTTGATGACTGATGGTCGCGCCAGAACCCATTATCTTCTTTACCGAGTACGTCACCAGCGGCGTCACTGGCTTCATGTTCAGTCACTGCGGAGGTAAAGGTAATATCTAAACCTTTGTCTTTCGCGCCTTGCATGATTTTTTGTCGCCAGTCAGTGTGTATTTCTCCAGACAAATAAACGTTCCAATTCATCATCAATTCCTTTTTATTATTGAATCATATCATTTTTAAAATCATAGGATTTGTAAATGCTACGGCTGCTAATGCAATAGAAACTCAATGCCGGAAACCTTGCATATTAAAAGTTTTAGTCTTTTGCAAGTTTGGCAATTAATGCGCTTAATAGCTGATACTCTTTTTGATCAAGCTGTAAGCGTGAGCCCAGTCGTGACAGCCGCGATGGTAATGACTTCAAGTTTTCGCTATCGGCTAAACCACGTTGAACCATCAGTTCAGTTGTGCGATGAGTCAGCTGTTGCAATTGCTGCTGGGTAATGGCGGGTTCATCCCATTGCTGACGTAAATGTACATCGAGCATTGGCTGAGTAGTAGTACTCAAAGCAGTATCTAAACTATCCGCTGTCTGAGTGTGTGATTGCGCGTAGGCAAAAATAAAGCTAGCGATTACTTGCACGGCTGACGCGACATTGAGTACAGGATAAGCAGGGTTGGCATCGATTTGGATATGATAATCGGCATAAGCCAACTCTTCATTGGTTAATCCACGATCTTCACGCCCAAATAGGATAGCGATATTTGGTTTATTAGTAGTAGCAGCCGATAGGGTATCAGCGTTGCTATCGCCTTTGCTCGACGCCGACTGTTTATCGATGAAATCAAACATAATCTTAGCAGCTTGCGTGGGTGTCACGACAGGGCGAGGCAAATGACGACTGCGACTGCTGGCAGCAAATACCAGCTGGCAATCCGCAATAGCAGATTCTAAAGTAGGTGCAATGATGGCTGATGATAGCAGCTCGCTGCCACCTGCTGCATGAGACACACTGGTTTCATCAATTGGTAACTTAGGATCGACAACCGTCAAACGAGACAAACCCATTGTGTGCATCGCGCGCGCTGCTGAGCCAATATTGGCAGGCAAAGTGGTATTAATCATGACGATTTGAACACAAGACAAATAGTCGCTCACTGTATGGTTGACAGTAGATGCTGCTAATATAAGGGTAGAATCATTACTCATTACAACCCCAGTCTTAGATTGATTTCTTGTTCTGCGCGTTGCAATGCGACGGCGATATTTTCAATCAGTGCCGCTTGCTCGCTGATAAGACGCTCGCGGCAGCGCTCTTGTAACTGGCTGCTCAAGTTCATTAATTGGGTCGTGCCCAAGTTGGCGCTGGCCCCTTTTAGCGCATGAGCAACCTCAAAACCATTGGCATTGTCATTTTCTTGCTGAGCGACTCGCAGCGCACTTACTCGCTGCTGACTATCAGTGATATACACTTGTATCAAATCAGCAAAGTCTTCTTCTAACAAATCACGCATGTCTTCAAATTGCTCATGATTAATGATTTCTTCAGCTTGGTGAGCCATATTTTTATTTGGGGTTTCATCCATGGTTTTATGTCCAATTCTAAAAGTTAAAGCGGTAAAGGGTTTGTTATAAATACGTCAATGTTCTTCAGGTATTAGGGCGTGTCCTCAATTCAATCAATTACTCTGTAAATGGGCTAAACATGGCTAAATTTTGTTAAACATCGTCAAATAGCTTATCAATATCTCGATATTAACGGCGATATCTTCCTTGTTTGACGGCAATTTATCTCATGTTTATCAACATTTTTAAAATGAGGACACACCCTAGCTATAATGGAAATGCAAATTGTCTTCACTAACCATATTCTTTAATTGCTGTAAGTTATCATCGTTGGGGTAGATGCGCCAGTGCTCAGATAGCCCTACGTTAGCGATGCCAAATTCCTCATAAATGCTCAGTCCCAGTGGCAGACAATTATCATTAATGGAGGTGTCGGTATTGCTCAAAGCATTATTGGCATAACTTTGATTAGCACTATTTTGATTCATGTCATTTTCTAGCGCCAATAAATCATTGCCATTTTCATCATATAAACTTCCGCCCATCGCAGCATCGTAGCCACTATTGCCATTAAAGCTGCCACTTTGCTCGTCTTGCTCGTTGTCATGAGAGAGTTTTGGTGCCGGAATAATGCTGGCTTGTGCAGACTTGAGTAACGGTTGCAGTCGCGTCAGCAGATTGATGTCGCTGCCATGAATTTTAATACTGATTTTTTTCATCCATCTTAGGCGCGCATCGACCATGCTCATGGCACTATCAAGACGGGCAAATAAACGCCCATCACGCTCACGAATGCTGCCTTTGATGATGACGACTTCATCAATTTTTAACTGTTCTTTAACGCGATTGAAACGCTCGGCATAGCAGCTTACTTCCAGCCTTGAAGTGCCGTCATCTAAGATAATGACATTGCGATTACCAAAGTTGGCAATATCAATAATCAATCCGGCGAAATAACAGCTACCGTTATAGCCCGTGTCAGTCAGTTTATCGAGACGAGTGCCTGAGGTATAGCGTTTTAACTCATCCAAGTATTCATTGATTGGATGACCCGTCAAATACAATCCTAACGTGTTCTTTTCTGCTTTTAAACGATGTTTATCACCCCAAATCAGCTCTGGCGTCATAACCAGTGGCGGCGCGGCGACGACACCATCCATTTCACCAAACAAATCCATCATGCCGATTTCACGGTTCTGACGGTCTTGTTCAGCAGCTTGTACGGCACTTGGCAGCTGGCTCATTAATGCGCCGCGAATCTCGTACGCTTCATCGGCTGGTAAATCTGGTCGCAGGGTAGCTGCAAAGTCATCAAAACATCCCGCGTTTATCAGTCCCTCTAAAGTGCGTTTATTGACCTTTTTAATATCAACGCGGCGACAAAAATCATAGAGATCTTTAAACGGACCTTCACGGCGGCGTGCATCAACGATAGACTCAACCGCACCTTCACCAACGCCTTTAATCGCACCTAAGCCATAAATAATATTGGTCGGTGTATCGGCAACAAAATGCCATTCACTACGGTTAACGGATGGATTAACCACGGTTAAATCAAAGTTTTCACGGCAATCATTGATAAAGAACACCACGTTATCGGTGTTGTTCATATCGGAAGTTAATACCGCCGCCATAAATTCAGCAGGGTAGTATTGTTTGAGATAAGCGGTCTGATAAGCGAGCACGCCATAAGCGGCGGAATGTGAGCGGTTAAAACCGTAACCGGCAAACTTCTCCATCAAGTCAAACACGCCGCCTGACGTTGCTTCATCAATACCTTGCTCTGTTGCACCAGTAATAAAGATATCGCGCTGCTTAGCCATTTCTTCAGGTTTCTTTTTACCCATGGCTCGGCGTAGCATATCTGCACCGCCCAAGCTATAGCCTGCCATCACCTGCGAGATTTGCATGACCTGTTCTTGATAAACAATAACGCCATTGGTATTTTCTAAAATCGGCTCAAGATTGGGATGATCATAAATCACTTCCTCGCGACCGTGCTTACGGTCGATATACATCTCTACCATGCCCGCATCGAGCGGACCGGGACGATAAAGCGCACACATGGCGATCACATCTTCGATGTTGGTCGGTTGTAATTTCGCCAGATACTTTTTCATGCCCATACTTTCTAGCTGAAAAACGGCAGTGGTCTTGGCATCTTGCAAGAGCTTGTAGGCTTTTTTATCATCTAATGGTAGGTCTTCTAACACCAACGCATCTTTGCCTTCTTTTGCACGGCGCAGGTTGATATTTCTGACAGCAGCATCAATCACCGTCAAGTTACGTAGACCCAAAAAGTCAAATTTTACTAGCCCAACGGCTTCAACGTCATCCTTATCAAATTGGCTGACACGGTGACCTTCATCATCACAATAAATCGCGCTAAAATCTGTGATTCTGTGCGGCGCAATCAATACGCCACCAGCATGTTTACCCACGTTCCGGCAAATGCCTTCAAGCTTAATCGCCATCTCCCACACTTCAGTGGCATCTTCATAATCCATGTTATCAGGATTGGAGATTAAGTCTTTGAGCTGCGGCTCTTGCTCAAGCGCTTGACTGAGGGTGATACCCGGTGTTTTAGGTATCAGTTTCGACATTTTACTGGCAAGGAAGTAGGATTTACTTTGTGCACGTGCCACATCTCGAACTACCGCTTTTGCTGCCATCGTACCAAAGGTAATGATTTGCGAGACCGCTTCACGACCATAGGTTTGCGCGACATAATCAATAACGCGGTCGCGACCTTCAATACAGAAGTCAATATCGAAATCGGGCATGGACACACGCTCAGGGTTTAAAAAGCGCTCAAACAATAAGTCGTAATGAATAGGGTCGAGGTCGGTAATATTGAGCGAATAAGCAACGAGCGAGCCTGCACCAGAACCACGACCAGGACCGACTGGTACGCCATTGGCTTTTGCCCAGCGGATAAAGTCCATGACGATGAGGAAGTAACCAGGAAAGCCCATTGAAAGAATAACCTTTAGCTCATACTCTAAGCGGTCATCATATCTTTGGCGAAAGTCGCTCCAATTATCGCTACGTTTCTCGATCGGGAATAGTTTATCTAGTCGATTATTAAGGCCACGGATTGATTCTGCACGGAAAAACGATTCAATCGTCTCACCTTCAGGCACAGGAAAGTCAGGCAGGACATTGATACCAAGCGTCAACGTCACATTACAGCGGCTTGCTAAGTGCAAAGTATTGTCGATAACCTGCGGAATATCAGCAAATAGCTGCTGCATTTGCGCTTGGGTTTTAAGATATTGCGCATCGGAATAAGTCTGCGGGCGATTTTGGTCGGCAAGTACGTAGGAGCCTGCGATACAAACCCGCGCTTCGTGAGCATCGAAATCATCCTGCTCTAAAAACCGCACATCATTATGAGCAATGATAGGAATATGATGCTTAGCACCAGAGTGAATAGCCGCTTTAATAAAGGCGTCTTCACCTGAGCGATTGGTACGCTTAATCGCAAAATATAAGCGATCAGCAAATTGCGCTTGCCATTCTATTAGCAGCTCATCGGCTTTTTCTGGCATCGAGCCAACCAGTGCCTGACCGACATCTGATTTTTCAGTAAATAAAACAATCACGCCTGCCGCATGCGCTAGAATATGACTGCGCTTGACGACTGGCACACCATGATTGGCATCGTCGGCGCGCCCTTCGGTAAAGCCAAGTGATACGATACGAGTGATGTTTTGATAGCCCTCGTTGTCCATCGCGAGTAGGGTGAGCCGTGTGTCTTCATTTTCCATGATGACTTCACTGCCGATAATGGGCTTGATACCCGCACCTAGGCAGGCACGATAAAACTTCACCGTGGCATACAGATTGGACAAATCGGTCAATGCCAGCGCGCGCTGATGGTCAGCCGCCGCAGCTTTCACTAGCGGCTTGATACGCACGATAGAATCAGTGATTGAATATTCGCTGTGGATGCCAAGGTGTACAAATGCCATAGAAGACTCTTACTAGTACGATCAAAAGCAATAAGCTATCGATAAAATAAAGGATGTGTATCCGTTATTTATATGGATGTTCAAAGGTAAATAAGACCTCGATAGCCATGTTGATACGTTTTAAATGGGGTCGTCAATAATAGCATTATTTGCCGTAGACAGCCACTGATTCAAAGGGTTTAATCTGAGTGAGAGGATTTGTTTTTCTTATTTATAAAGGTGAGATTTTGCTGTGTTTTGTCTTAATAGTTGGTAGCATAAACATTTGTCCTTAAGTTATTGCGAAACAAAGCCCATTTGACGCCTTATTTCACACAATAATGTTCATGTAATCAAATAAAGACGATAATATTATGAGTAACATTACGAAGCTGCCCGCATTTGGTGACATGTTAAATGCGGGTATACAAACCATAAAAAATTTGGGTACGCGGAATACCGTTGGTCGCACGGTATTTTATAGAGAGTTTGAAAAGTTAGCACAAATTGTCAATGATCATAAAGAAATCAATTACATGAGTAATTATGATATACGCCATGAGTGTCATAACGGCTCACCTTGTTATGATGACATCGTTGATCTAATTTTATTGTGCTTGTCCGCGATGGGGCTGGTCAAAGAAGACAAGTTCAGCTTAGTACCCAATTTAAATCAGAATTTTGCTAATTTTATTACTTTTGATGAAAAAGTAACGCCTAAAAACATCATACGTTTAGACCCGTTTGGCAAAGTCTATTTTTGGTTAGCAGGAAACAATTTTACTCAATACATTAACGAAGGCATTCCAAATAGTGATTATATTGCTAACTTGACCCGTTTTGATAATAAAGCCTTTGCTGATCTGCAAAAAGTCAATATTGTGGCTTATGGTAAAAACGGCGATGCACTTATTAATCATTTGATAGAAGGAACTCAGCGCCGAACGTCTATGTTTATGAATAATTATGCAGATGCTACTGTGGGGAATGATTTTGTCAAGGTAACGCCTGATATGATTATGGCACAGCTTGAAAGCTTGTCACCTCTGTAATTTGAGTGGTTTTGTCTAAAAATGATTGAACGATCTTTAGAGATTGAAAGTCCTGAGAGTAATTTGACCTCGCGTCATACTGGACGCTCGAATGACAATGGCATTGATGGGCTGATTATTCAGGATTTCCCAGATGGTGAGGTGCATAACTATTATATTCAAGCCAAACTATATAGTGCCGGTAATAATATATCTAATGGCGATTTGAGAAACTTCATAGGGGCTTATCCACCACAAAAAACTAATCATCATGGCTTGTTTATTACCACGACAAGCTTTACCAAGCCTGCGCAGGAATATGCCAATGCAACGGATTCGCACAGTTTGATACTCATCGATCAAATGAATCTCATAGAGCTTATGATGCAACATAAGGTGGGTCTAAAAGAGGTTAATGCCAGACCGAAATTGTTATTAGACAATGACTTCTTCAACAAGATCAAGTTGTATTGATTGAATAATGACTCTTAAATAATATTTTAATGTTTATTAATACGATTAAAGCCCTCTAAATCATAGTGGTTTAGAGGACTTTAATCGTCTGGGAAAGAAGGTTGTGTTTAGGGAGATCATATCATTGCTGTTTAGCGCTTATCATATTTATCACTATACTCTATCCAAAAGTCTGCATTTTCAACGCCTGCTTTTCTAGGGTCAAAGATAGGGTCAAGTCCCAGCTTCATTTGCTCATCGTAGTCTTTTAATACTTTGAGAGCTGTTTTACTGAGTAATACGATAGCGATAAAGTTGAGGTAACACATACTACCAAAGCCAATATCACCTAATGCCCACATGACACCGACTGATTGCATACTGCCAGTGAAACAAATGATTAAAAATACCACTTTTAATATCGGCTTTAGCACCGGATAGCGTAACTTACTATCTAAATAGACAAGCGTGGTTTCAGCGATATAGTAATAAGCAATCAAGCAAGTAAAAGCAAATAAGAAGATAGCAATAGCGACAAAACCGCTACCATATTGGCTAAATACTGTCGATACAGCGGCTTGGGTAAATGCGGTTCCAGCTTCAATGCCTGGCATGTTTTCAACTAGCACCAATCCTTCTGCTGGAATTACGTTATACATGCCAGTAGACAAGATCATGAGCGCAGTTGCAGTACAGACGAGAACCGTATCAACATAGATAGAAAAGCTCTGTACCAAGCCTTGTTTGGCAGGATGAGACACTTCTGCGGCAGCCGAGCTGAAAGTGGCTTCGCCTGCACCAGCGACGTTTGAAAAGACTGCGCGGCGTACACCCCAAGAAATCGCTAGACCAACAATACCACCAAATACTGCATCCATGCCAAAGGCACTTTTGAAAATGAGCGTGAACATGGCAGGTAAGTTTGAAGCATTAAAGCCTAAAACAATGACCATAAGCAAAATATAGCCGATTGTCATAAAGGGCACAACTGTGCCCGCAAAGCTGGCAATACGTTTGACACCGCCAAAGATAATAAAGGCCAATAGAGCAATGATAATGCTCCCTGTGATGATGGGCGGAATATTAAAGGCGGTATTAAAAGAGTCGGCGATGGTATTGGCTTGTACGCCTGGCACCAAAACGCCGTAAGAAAGACAGGTCACCGCTGCTACTACAATAGCGAACGGTTTCATCTTTAGGCCGCGCTCAATGTAGAAAGGGGAGCCGCCGCGATATTGACCATCAACGTCATGCTTATATACCTGCGCAAGGGTTGACTCGATAAAGGCACTGGCACCGCCAAGCAAGCCCATAACGATCATCCAAAATACCGCTCCTGGACCACCAGCTGCAATAGCGGTGGCCACACCTGCGATATTACCAACCCCAATACGACCAGACAACGCCATACAAAAGGCTTGGAATGAGCTGATACCTTGGGTTGAGGTTTGCTTATCAAATAAGAGCCTAACCATCTCTTTAAGATAGCGGAACTGTACACCGCGAGTCACAACGGTAAAATAAATGCCGACACCAAGTGCCAAATAAACTAAAGCATCGCTCCATATATAGCCGACGATAGTATTAATAATCGCTTCCATGACCTTACTTCCCTGTAAGTATGTGACTAAAGGCTTAAATCAACTAAGCTGCTGTTTTTATTAGTGAATACGGTTATATAACCTGTGCCTATTGAGTAAGTATGCTAATTGACCACCCAGATGGTTTTAGTCTGTGTATATTGTTCTAAAGCCTCTAAACCATTATCGCGACCGCCAAATCCTGATTGCTTATAACCGCCAAATGGCGTTGTGATATCACCTTCTGAAAACCCATTGATTGAGACGGTGCCTGCTTTAATAGACGATGCCACACGATAAGCACGCTTGATGTTCTGGGTATAAAAAGAAGCAGCGAGTCCATAGTTGGTCTCATTGGCTAATTTGATGGCTTCTTCTTCCGTCTCAAAGCTCGTCACCGCAAGCAAAGGACCAAATACTTCTTCTTTGAATAAAGTCATATCGGCACTGACATTGTCAAATATAGTCGGCTCGACATACCAGCCACTACCTAAGTCTGTGTGGATATTGCCACCTGCGACAATCGTTGCACCTTCCTCTTTTGCAGTCTGTAAGTAATGACAAACCTTATCGAAGTGTGCTTTTTCAATCATAGGACCAATGGCAGTGTCAGGGTCGTAAGGTGAGCCAACATTCCAATCTTTTAGACCATTTTTTAGCTGCTCAAGTAGCACTTGTTTTTGGCTACTATGTACCAGCAGACGTGAACCACAGCTACAGTTTTCACTCATATTCCAAAATGCGGCTGATAAGATATCGTTAATGGCAGCGTCATCGAGTACAGCGTCGTCAAAGACTATTTGCGGGCTTTTACCGCCGCATTCTAAGACGATTTCTTTTAGATTACTTTGTGCTGAGTATTGTAAAAACAGACGTCCGACCTCAGTTGAGCCAGTGAAAGACACCATGTCAACATCCATATGTTGACCAAGCGCCGCGCCGACATTTTCACCAAGACCGCAGACCATTTGCAGCGCTTCTCTTGGCACGCCAGCCTCATAGGCAAGCTTGGTTAGGCGGTAGGCAGATAATGAGGTCAGCTCAGCTGGTTTAACAATGACGGAGTTGCCCATAATCAGAGCAGGGGCGACTTTCCACGCGTACATTTGGGCTGGGAAATTCCAAGGCAATACGGCACCAACGACACCAATAGGCTCTTGGACAATAAGCCCTAAAGCTGCGCTACCAGTTGGCGCGACTTTACCAAATATCTTATCAGCCGCTTCGGCATACCACTCGAACGTCTCAATAGTCGCTGGCATGTCAGTGTTTAAACATTCAGTAATTGGTTTACCTGCATCTACACAATCTAGGGCGGCAAGTTCTTCAGAATGCTCATGCATCAGGGCACACCAGCGCTGCATAACAGACTTACGCTCTGCTGGAGCCAGGCGACGCCATTCACCATTTTCAAAACTATCGCGGGCTATTTGCACGGCAATATCGACATCACCGCTAGTACCAGAGGCAATCTGACCGATAACGCTATTATCAATAGGCGTGTAATTGTCCAAAGTAGCGTCTGATAAATGATCAGCCGCTATTAAGTGACCAGCCCAGAGCTGTTGCTGTTTTGCTTTCTCAAATACTTGTTTTTTAGAGATTTTTTCTTTAGTAGCTTGCTCTTTAGTGCTCATTTTTCTAATCCTTATTTGCTAATTTCGATGCCATAGATTCAAAGTTTGATTGCGGCATCAAATATAGCGTTGGTTATCCTTAACGTTGTTTTACTAAGCTGAGTACTATTTAGCCAATAAGGCTAAAAACGCTGCTTTCTCATCTTTTGGCATATCAGTTAATGGCACACGCACTGAGCCAACATCCATACTGCCTTTTAAGCAGCCCGCTTTAGCCTTTTGGTTGTAGTTGCCAGATTCCATAGAATGGATGGCAGGATAAATCTCGCTCATAATTTGTTTGGCTTTATCCCAGTCGCCTTGCTGAGTGGCATTAAATAGTGCAACTTGTTCTTCTGGGAAAACGTTGGCTGCGCCTGCAATCCAGCTCTTTGCACCCCAAAAGAAGAAATCGACCGGTTGATCATCACAGCCACAAACCACCTCAAAGTTGTCAAAATCAGCTTGTAGCATGCGTAACGCATGACTAAAGTCGCCGCTACTTTCTTTTACACCAACGATGTTAGGGTGTTTGGCTAGATGAGCGACGGTGTCAAATTCAATGGCAACGCCAACACGAGCAGGGAAGTTATACATGATAATAGGCAGCTCACTTGCATCTGCGACTTTTTCAAAGTGAGCAATAATGCCGTCTTGTTCAGGCAAGCTATAAGGCGTGGCAGACAGCATCAGACCGTCATAACCTAAGGCTTTTGCTTGAGCAGAAAGCTCAATAGAATGGTCAGTCGATAAGCTATTGATACCAGCGATAAGAGTCACCTTATCTTTTGCTGCTTCAGCGGTAGTGGTTAATACGAGCTCACGCTCTACTGCCGAAAAGGTATAGTATTCACCCGTAGTACCGCAAGCAACGATACCGGCTACACCTTTGTCAATAAAAGCTTCGACCAGTGTCTTTAATTTTTGTGCATCAACGTTGCCATTACTGTCAAAAGGAGTAACGATTGGGACTAAAATTCCATTAATGTTCATAAGACTATCCTTAGTGATGTTGATATTGTTGGTGATTTGACGGGTGATGATTCAATGCTGAATCGGTTAGTTTTTCTGGGTTTATAAACGTTTAATAATCTGCTTATTTAAAGCGTGAGAGTTGATACGGTTTTGGATCGATAGGGTGATCTTCATCAAAATAGTAGTTGGCAATCATTTGCGCACTAACGACAGCTTGCGTTAGGCCTAAATGTTGATGCCCAAAGCTTAAAAAGAGGCGTTCGATTTTGTCGATGACTGGCAAGGAGTCTGCGGTCGATGGTCGAAACCCCATCCATGGCGTACTATCAGTAGCGTCTAACTCGGCTTTGAGCATAGGCTGCGCTTGTTGTAATAGCATATGCGCGCGCTGCATATTGGCATGGGCATCAAGTCCTGCGTATTCTACTGTGCCTGCCAAGCGTAGCCCCTCTTGCATCGGTGTCATGATAAAACGGCGATCCATGCTTGATACCGGTATCTGCAAGCGCGTACTTTCATGCGGTAGCATTAAGTGATAACCGCGTTCGGTATCTAGCGGCACATTCACGCCTGTCAGTTGCTTGGCCAATGCTTTAGAGTGTGCGCCTGCGGCTAGCATCACTTTGGACGCTGTCATATCACCTTGGCTGGTTGTTAGGTGAATACCGTCTGTATCATTGGTCGCTGCAAGAACATGGCAATGTTCAATGACATGACCGCCTAACTTTCTAAAAGTATGGTGAAGCTGATTAATAACAGCTTTTAAATTGGTTATATGTCCTGTATTTGGAAAAAATAACGCCGCTAATTGGTTATCTCGTAAAGCAGGTTCACGTTCTAATAACGCTTCTTTGGTCAATAGCTCATTATCCACGCCAATATCGTTAAGTCGACTACCATGTGCTATGAGAGGATCGACGCTACTTGTATTCTCGACCGTCAATAATGAACCTTTTACCTGTACCCATTCGTCCAATTGCCACTGATTGGCAAAGCCTTGCCATGCTTGCAGACTGTTTTTATTTAAGTTTAATAATGCTTGATGAATACGCGCAAATGGCTCAGGGCGCATATTCATCAATAGCTTCATTGCCCAAGGCATCAAGCGAGGTAGATAGCGCCAGTCTATACGCAGTGGTCCAGTCGGATCGATTAACATGGCTGGTACATGACGCAGCATGCTGGCATCTGCAATGGGGAATACTTGCTCAGTAGCGATATGACCTGCGTTACCAAATGATGCTCCTTGACCAACTTCGTTGGCGTCTAGCAGTGCGACCTTGACGCCTCGTGCTTGCAACGTCACTGCCGCCGCTAGACCGATAATACCGCCGCCAATAATATGTAAGTCGAAGTCTGAGGTCGTCATGGTTTTCTCGATTACGTTCTGTCGATTAAGGAGTTTTAAGAGTGTTCACGCGTTTATCAATAAACCTGTCATTTCATAAATAATGCTGCGATTTTATTAAGATGGGATTCCCCATTTAAAGGGATCGTCTTCTTGCACCATGAGCGTGGTTTCAGCACAAACATAAGCATGACCACAAATCGTTGGGATGATGGTTTGTGCCGGATAAGCTGCACCAGCTGGATTATTGAGCCTAGTACTAAGATCGGTACTCAGATCAGTATTAAGCTCAGATACATACTGATAACTGCCAGTAAATACGCTGCCGACGACGCCTTGTTGCTGCCATAATTTTTCAGGAGCGAGTTTATTGTCAGCCGCTAGGCAAGCAAGTTTGGCACTTGTGCCGGTACCACAAGGGGAGCGATCGTAGGCTGAACCTGGGCACAAAACAAAGTTTTTACTATCTACTTGTGTATCATCGCTATCGGCAAATAACTCAATATGGTCAATCTCGCTACTGTTTTCGCCAGTGATATTAGCAGCGACCAGTGCTTGTTTGATTTGCATGGTTACTTGAGTCAATTTTTCGACATTATTTGCTTGAATGTCTTGTCCATGTTCACTGACCAAAAAGAACCAGTTGCCACCCCAAGCGATATCACCGCAGATAAGCCCTAACTCAGGAACGTGAACTTCGACTTGTTTTTTATAACGATAAGAAGGGACATTTTGTACACTGCAGCTGCCATCATCATGTAGGGTTGCTTTAACCAGACCTACGGGAGTCTCAAGCCAATGTACGCCTGCTGATATTTTTTGTTGATAAGCTAAAGAGACGATGACGCCAATCGTGCCATGACCGCACATGCCCAGATATCCAGCGTTATTAAAAAATATAACGCCCGCTGTGGCTTTAGGATGGCTTGCGGGAAGAAGTAGCGCGCCAACAAGGACATCATTGCCACGAGGCTCTAAAATGATGCTTTGACGTAGATGATCAAAATTTTGTTTGAAGGATTGCAGCTTGTCTTGAATAGTATCGCCGACGAGGTCAGGAAATCCGTCATAGACCATGCGAGTAGGCTCACCGCCCGTATGCGAGTCGATAATTTTGAAGTTAAATAGAGAAGAATCCATGACCGACATCCTAATTCATCCGTGAAAAAGTAACATTCCATTGTTGTCTGTTAGACCTTGTCAAAACCATCCTGTTAACGCGGTCTGTATATAGAATGAACTTTTTTAGATACAGCGTCTTGCTGTTTTCTGATGAAAAAATGCGCATTCCTGCACAGTGGCTCGGTGTACACTAGAGGCTATAATGATGGTGTTTAATGGTCAAAAGACATCGTGAGATAGCTTCTGATTAAGTAGTGTTTTGATAGAGGTTTACTATCTTTAGCGAGAGATAAGCAAGCAGTATTGCTTGTTCATGACTGGGATTTAGATGACAGGGATGACATAGGATGATGGATGTAATAGAAGAGGCGGGGCTTGTCGGCCTTACTGCCTCGTTGCGGCAGAGCATGGCTACTTATTATTCAGAAAGTAGTGAGGCATTTATTGGTAATGTCTCATTATTACTACCTCTACTTGGTACTTTAAAGAATGTGGTGTTTTTTGTGAAAGATGAGCAGGCACGCTATCAGCTGGCAAACAAAACATTGTTAAAGCGTTGTAAGTTAAGTCAGCATAGTGATATCGTGGGATTTACCACTGAGCAGGTGTTTTCTCATCAGCAGAGTAAGGATTATATCTTGCAGGATATGAAAGTGTTGCGAGATGGGAAATCAATCGTTGATAATTTAGAGCTGCACAGTTATGCATCTGGTCAGTTAGGTTGGTGCATTACCAATAAACTGCCTATCTATAATAGCAATCAACAAGTGGTCGCAATGGTTGGGATATCCGTCGATATTGATGAAGATAACGAACGCATTTTACGTAAGCATGCGCGCTTGGCGGAAGTCGCACAGTTTGTACGTGGCAATCTTGATCAGAAAATTAATATCGCAGAATTGGCGGAGCTGGCACATTTGAGCTTATCGCAGTTGGAGCGCACCTTTAAAGCGGTGCTCAATATGTCGCCCTTACAGTTTGTACAAAAGCTGAGATTAGAATATGCGGTTAAGCTATTAGCCATGCCTGAGATGTCAGTCACTCAAATATCATTGAACTGCGGCTATAGTGATCATAGCGCCTTTAGCCGCCAGTTCAAACAATTTACAGGCTTGTCGCCCAGCCAATTTCGCCAAATGCATTTATCATAAAAAGTTAAATCAGTATCCAACCACAGCTGCATCAACGATACGTGGATCAGACGAGCCGTAGACACCATTTGGCGTAATCATAATCGACTGGGTTGAGCCCATGGCTGATTTTGGACTGACCGTATGACCCATTGATTCAAGCTTTTTAACCGTATCAATATTCAGTGCTTTTTCGACCCGAATCTCATCAGGCAGCCATTGGTCATGGATACGCGGTGCGTGAGTAGCCTCAGCAATATTCATATCATGATCGATGACGTTCGATATTATTTGGGTAACGGTGGTGATGATGCGGCTACCACCAGGGCTACCCGTGACGATATATGGTTTACTGTCTTTAAATATCAGTGTCGGACTCATAGAAGATAATGGGCGTTTATTGGCTTCAACGGCATTTGCTTCACCGCCCAATAATCCATAACCATTAGGCACACCCGGTTTGGCAGAAAAATCATCCATCTCATTATTGAGCAATATCCCCGTACCTTCAGCGACAAGACCTGTGCCATAAGAAAAGTTCAGCGTATAAGTATTGGCTATTGCATTGCCATCTTTATCAACGATAGAGAAATGCGTGGTCTGATCACTCTCATAGGGTAGAGGGTTGTTGGCTTTGATGGTAGACGCTGGTGTGGCTTTGTCTGGATTGATTAAGGTGCGTAGTTTATCCGCATAAGCCTGAGAAGCTAAACCGCTGGCAGGCACATCGATAAAGTCAGAATCGCCCAAATACTCTGCGCGATCCGCATAAGCTAGCTGCATGGCTTCCGCCATTAAATGAATGGTTTGCGCGCTGTTTTGACCGTAGTCTTTTAGCGGATAACCTTCTAAGATATTTAAAATCTGCACGATATGAATGCCACCAGAAGACGGCGGTGGCATGGAGACAATCTCATAACCACGATAATCGCCTTTGACGGGCACGCGAGCGATGGCTTCATAGTTGGCTAAATCTTGTAAGCTCATGCTACCACCAGCCTCATTGACCGCTTTGACCAACTTACTTGCGGTTTCTCCTTTATAGAATCCATCCGCCCCTTTTGCGGCAATCAGTTTAAGAGACTTTGCAAGCTCCGGTTGTTTTAAACGCTCACCGGGTTGATAGGCGCTACCATCAGGTTTAAAGAATATCTTTTTGGTACTTGGCCATTTTTGCATGCGATCGCTTAACGCTTCTAACGACTCGGACAAGCCTGCGGTAACTTCAATACCATTTTCAGCCAGTGCAATGGCTGGTGCCATCACCTGTCCGCGGCTCATCGTGCCATGTTCTTCTAATGCTTTAAGTAATCCTGCTACTGTTCCCGGTACGCCAACTGCTAGACCGTGATAACGAGACAAGTCGCTGACCGCATTGCCATCCTCATCGAGATACATATCACGAGTGGCAGCACTCGGGGCTTTTTCACGGTAATCGAGTGCCACCGTTTTGCCTTGCTTGGCATCATAAATCATCATAAATCCACCACCACCGATGTTACCTGCGCGCGGTAAGGTAACGGCTAGCGCAAAGCCAACGGCGACGCCAGCATCAACCGCATTACCACCGTCTTTTAAAATCTTGAGTCCAATATCAGAGGCGAGGGCTTCTTGGGTGGCGACCATGCCGTTCTTTGCCCAAACAGGGTGGTGAATCGCATCTTCAGAATAGATGGCTTGATCGGTCTTGGCATTGTTAATCGTGGAAGTGAGGGCATTGATTTTGGCTCTTGTCACACGCTGAGTTTCAGATATTACAGTAGGATTATCAGCCATAATCGCGAGATTGATGGCGCTAGTGTTAATCGATGTTTGGTTGATAGTAGTTGATTGATTGGTTGTCGGCTCAAGCGCGTGAGCAGATAGTGATACTAAAAATGTGCTACTGATTAACAAAATAGCCGCTTTAATATTTGCTCTACTTTGAGAATTATTGTCAGCAGTGCGTATGTTGTTTTTTGATGTAGAGGTTGGCATTGTTAAGTCCTTTTTACTTGGGCGAGAAAGCAGTAGTGAGAAACTTGTTTTGTATAAAAAAACCAAAGTATTTTCTTAATAAATAGGTTCTAATATTACTAAATTGTAACGCATTGTGATATAAATAACGGTACTAATGCACACTAATTATAGACTGGCTATTTATACAAAGAGATTACTATGTCATCAAATCATATTAATAATCATAATCGACAGCGCTACTCTGAGATGACGAGTCATCATTCGTCTATCAATAATAACGACCATGTATATCAGGTAGGTAAATTGACGTCTATCGCCTTGCTGGTTGGCACTACGTCTCTGGCTCTTTTGGGCTGTCAATCAAGCCCAGCGGTATCATCGCCTGCGCTGTCAAAAAGTATGATTGATTTTAGTACCGCTGATAGCGCGCAGAGCCAAGCACAAGGACGCGCATTTAATGCCAGCCTCACAGCCAAATCTGAGCGTTATCAGCAATTATTTTACCAAGAAAAATATCCCAATACGGACAATCAAGCCAAATCACATTTACTGGCAGCTATTCGTCAGCATTTGGCAACAGAACACGTATCAGTCGCGCAAGCCAATTATCAAGCCGTTCCTTTTATTGATCCAGATAGTATCGATGCCGGTTCTAGTAGCTTGCTTAGAACAATTATAGAAGCCTATGCTTATAAGCCTGACGGTGACTATGATGAAAGTGATTATGATGAAAGTGATTATGATGAAAGTGATTATGATGAAAGTGATTATGATGAAAGTGATTATGATGAAAGTGATTATGAGGACAGGCAAACTGAGGCTATGGCAGAGTTAGCAGCGGTAAGTGCAGAGTCGAATAAATGCAATGACAATGAGGACGATGACGCTTATGAAGTCTGTGTTGTAGAGGATGTTAACTATGACGAAAACGGTTATAGTCGCAGTGACTATCAATCAGAGAGTTACGGCGAAGGGAACTATGACACCGATGATTATGAATCAGACAGTGCTTTTTCAAAGTTATCAAAATTAAACCCAAAAAGCATGATAGAGCAGTATGAAGCCGTACAAATGGCAAAACAACAACCAGAGGATGTAGAACAAGGTAGCCAATCAGCAACGTCTACGGGCGTCATTGGTCAAATGCTGAGTATGTTCCATCGCACGCCGGAACAAATAGCTGCGTCAAATGCTTATCAATATCAAAATTTAACGTTTAATAGTGTCAGTCAGTACAAACCCAAACAGCGACAACTGCAAAGCGTCTATAGCTATGACTATGTGACGCCGACGATTGCCTCATCCATCCAGATACCGTTAGCGTTCGATTTTAACCATAGTAAAGTCGCGGTAGACCCATCGGCAATCATGCCTATCGTGGCGCTTGTTAATCCTGAAAACACCCCTTTACCTAACCAAATGACCTCACATACCGTTAGTTTTGGGTTGCCGGAGAGTATTACCGCGCAGCTGCCGCCAGCAGTGCTTTACGATGCCGCCATTGCTGCCATACAGAGCAGCATGGCAGAGCTAGCGCCTGAGCATTTTAGCGCGGTAGATATTCGCAGTGATGCCTTTGCCAAAGAAGTCGGGGCGAGCCGAGCGGTAAAAGTCTATTTTGGCAGCAAGCAAAGCGGTGAGATGATCGGCAAAACCCTAAAATACATGACAAAATCGCTGCAGGATTATGTCGATGCCAATCCACAGAAATATCCTGATGGCGCTATGCTAAAAACTGCGCTTGCGAAAGTGCAGCTATACAATAAAGGCTACCAAAGTGCAGATGTGGGTGCGCTATTGCAGCTTATTGAGGCCATCGGTCCGATATCTTTTAATCAGATAAATTACTATTATTTAGACCGATCAGATCGCCTGCTTGCTAAGCAGCAGCGGGTGAATATCGGTGGCGACTTGATGGGTTCGACAACCAGCGTGCTGAATCAAATACGCTATGATAAAAGAAGCTTTAATAAACATGCACTAACGCCTTTATTGACCGAGTCTTTTGGCGCAAATGCTAAAGCTGCTATTGATGGCAATGCATGGATGGCAGAGCAACGCCAACAAAAGGACAGATTGCAAACGGCACGTGATGCCCGCTATGACTATAGTGGGAGCAGTGATGATTACAATGATGATGACTATAGTAGCGATTATGCAGATGGTGATAGTGGCTATGATGCAGCAGAATATGACAGTGCTGATAGTCAAGATGACACTGATATCGAAGACGATGCTGACAACAGGGTAGATGATCAATAACGCTATCTTGTCATGTTCAAGCCAATATTTATTAAGGATAAAAAATGAAAAAAGCACATCAAATCATTGCAAGTCATCTTCCGTCAGCGAGCCTTGCGTCAGTTCTTAAGGGCAATCGCCTATTCGCTGGCGCGTTGGTCACAGGAGCACTATTGTTAACGGGCTGCCAATCTACCAGTCTTGACCAATCCAATGCTATGACTGCTAAGCAAACGCCAGTGGCAGCAAAGACAGCGTTGGCGACTGCGTTACAGAAACAGCGCCGACAGTCTTTTAGTTACCATAGCAATCTGGAGATCAGTAACGAGCAGCAGTTTAGCGATATTGATACTAAAATAGATGCCAAAGCGCCAGTCGCCTCAGGCTATATCGATGAATACTGCGAAGACACACACGATCAAGCGTATGCCGCCTTAATTACCCAAGTAGAAGCGCAAAATAAAGACATTTTGGCAGCAGATTATGATGCTCAGCGAACGGTGCTCAAAGACACTTATCTTGAGTGTACGGATGCCTATGAGGCATGGGTAGAGAGTAAGTATGATAGTGAAATCACTGCGCCAGCGTTTTACCAACAGTTATTTGATAATTACGACGACCGATCGACAGCGCAAGATATCAAAAAAGCAAAGTTGCTAGATGCTTATGTGCTAAAGCCGCTGTTTATCAATGCGCAAGGCGTCTATCAACCGATGGCTGGCAAGGCGACGATGTTGGCGAGCGTGCAGTATCAAGCACGTAATCATCAAAGCAGCATGAATCAGCCGATTTATCTGGATTTGAAAAACGGTAATATTTATCTATGGGCAGATAATTTTGCGATGCTCAATTCAGAACTGTTAGACGATAAGCTCGGCATAAAGTGGCGCAACAAGTGGTTAAAACTAGCCATTGATGACGGCACCTTACCCAAAGGCTTTGGTAGTGAATTGATAAAAAGCCACTTTGCAGCGTTAGATGCCACATTTGATGCTGCACCTGTCAGCCAGTTTGATTATGTCGCCCCTAATACGCTAGCCTCGCTCTCTCCCAAGCTGCCCGCGCATCAGCTACCAGCCATGCTGGCAAGTAATCAAGTCATTCGCCGTGTACAAAGTGCTGAGAGTTATGAGCAGTTTTATCAAGTCTACATGCGCATCATCTACGAGCGGCTAAGTCAGCGATATCCAGAACTGGTTAAAGAAAGCGCGGCTTACGAGGCAGGCGACACAAATGCTAAGAAATTTACCAGTAAAGCGTTGGTGCAGCAAATGTTGGCAATGATAAAGAATGACATAGATAGTGGCAGTGAGACAGTAGATGAAACAATGGCAGAGGCAAAAGAAGAGACGAAAGAAGGTACAATACTAGCGAAAGCAGAGACACAGCAGTTGTATGGCTTTGATAAGCGTGGTCAGCTCAAATGGCAGCATCTGCGTAGTGAGCTTCCGAGTGAAACTTCCTCTAATAATATGGTCATGGATATTTTGCAGCAGTATTCCGCTATCAGTACTAAAGACATGGCGTTTCCCAATTTACCAAACGAGGTACAAGTGCCTAATGCCAGTAATAGTATTGATGTGCGCGAGTATGGCAGCGAGTTGATGCAGTATTATCGTGATGGCAATGGTACTGCGATGGGTAAGATGATGTTTAGTGTCATGCCGATGGCTAAAGAGAAGTTTGGGGCGATTGATTAAATAAAATTAAATCAGACTAAATCTACGACATTGAGGACGAGATAATGAATTTTGTGACCATTGATGTTGAAACTGCAAACAGCGACGTAGGGTCTATTTGTCAAATAGGCTTGGCTAAATATTTGAACGGTAAGTTAATTGATACCTACTGTACGTTAGTATGTCCTCAGACTTCTTTTAGTCGTCAAAATATGGAAGTGCATGGTATTACCAGTAATATGGTAAAAGATGCGCCGTCTATGTATGACATTTATGGGCAAATATTAAAATTTGTCGGTGAAAATGTTGTCGTTAGCTATACTGACTTTGATCAAAGGGCGTTGACAAAAAGTCTAGAGCTTCACAAATTACCAATACCAGAGCTACAGTGGGTCGATGCCACAGTGTTGGTACGTAAGACGTGTCAGCGTTTTGCGGTCAAAGGTTATAATCTGGCGAATGTCTGTAGAGAATGGAGTTATCAGTTTGACCATCATGACGCGCTAGAAGATGCCAAAGCATGTGGCTTTATAGTTGTAACCATTCTTAGAGAAAATGGTTTATCAATTCATGATTGGGTAGAATATAGTAAATACAGTCGCAATTATCCTCAGCAACAACGTGCAAATAGTAGAAACTACCCCAGTAATATCACAAAAGTTGGAGATGAGTCGGGGCGATATGCCGGACTCAATATTTGCTTTACAGGTAACCTTAGTATCAGTCGAGGAGATATTGCTGAGATAGCAGCCAAAAATGGTTTTAATGTCAAAGCGGGTGCTTCGAAGAAATTAGATTATCTCGTGGTTGGTGCTCAAGATTTAACGTTGCTTGCTGGTCATGAAAAAAGTAGTAAGCATCGCAAAGTAGAAGAACTGATTCAGAGTGGTTTAGATATCAAAATTCTTGAAGAAAGCGCCTTTTTACAGTTAATTAAAATATCAAAGTAATGCGAGCCTCAACATTAAAACTAAAAAGCGCACCGTTTATACGATGTGCTTTTTTATGTGTTCATAATCAGTCTCATAGGACATTCAGCATGAATGCAAAATAGCCTATTAATGACGAATTACATGCCTTGATGTGGTTTGCCATGCATTTTACCGTGCTTTGAGCCTTTATAACCTTTAGCCATTTTTTCGGCTTGCAATTTGGCAAGCTTGGCGCGCTGCTCAGCAGTCAATACTTGAGAGATAGCATGTTGAGTCTGTACTCGCTCAATAAAGCGTTGTTTGGTTTTCGCCGCTTGCTGGTCAGCTAGACGATTAACGGCGGCTGTATTCAATGTGCTGGCACTGGTCAATGCTTGCATTTGTTGCTGCATTTGCGTACGTTCTGCTTGGTATTTTGTACGGTCAGCTTTACGATCGCCGTGTTGTGCTTGCATGATGGCTTTGATTTGCGCTTGTTGCGTGGCTGTTAGATCTAGTTGCGACATTGGACCTCTCATGCCGCCTTTTTTCATGCCATCTTTATGCTGCATTTTACTGGTCGTTGGTGTGGTATCAGTGGTTGCATTAACACTGGTACAAGCCGTTACGGTGAAAATGCTAGACATTGCTAATACTGAGCCCATTAATAATTTTTTCATCATCGTTACCTTAATTTATGGTGCATACGTTATTGGTTGCGAAAAAGTCAGTTTTTATCTGATCAGCTTATGAGTGGTAAGTGTCCCGGATAGCCACTATCCATCACAGCTTGTTATCAGTATTTGTCGCTGATAGACGCTATATTACGACAGTTAAAGGTTACGAACATTTATGAAGTATTAAGAAAGGTAACGTTTATAGCGAATCGATAAGCAATTGACTGATAATATGGCTCATAAAGCGATTTAACGCTTAAGGAGACAGATGTGCCACACATACTACTAGGCGATGATGACGAAGAATTGACCCAATTGTTACAAGAATACTTGCACAATCATGGGGTGACATGCGACTGCGTTCACGATGGTGAGGCTGTCATACAGAAACTCAAAACTGCGAGCAATAATGTGCTTAATGGTACTGCTGCTTACGACCTTTTAGTGCTAGATATTATGATGCCAAAAATCGATGGATTGAGTGTCTTGCGTCAATTGCCCAATATCAGTGATATCCCTGTCATTATGCTGACCGCAAAAGGGGAGGAGATTGATCGTATCATTGGGCTTGAACTTGGTGCTGATGATTATATTACCAAACCCTGCAATCCTAGAGAACTGCTGGCACGTATTAATGCCGTCATCAAACGCACCAGCGCAGCGACATCAGAGCATACGCCGCTACCAGAGAGCCGTTTGCATCTGGATCAAAACCAGCGGCTTTGTCAGATAGATGGCATAGAACTACAAGTGACGGGGACAGAATTTGATTTACTGGTTGCGCTACTGAAACAAAAAGGTGAGGTGGTGAGCAAAGCGTGGCTGTCAGAGCATGTTTTACAACGTGAATTACAACCCTTCGACCGTAGCCTTGATGTGCATGTCTCACGACTCCGCAAAAAACTCCAACCTTTTCATGATGAGCCGATCAAAGCGGTTCGTGGTAAAGGTTATCAGCTGGGATTGTAATGATGGACTCATCGATGAACGCTTCCAAGAAAGCTATTAACCATAAAATGCTTAAGCAAACACCAAAGTTTAAAGTGCGAATCACACTATTTTGGCGTTTGTTTCTAAGTCTATTATTAACAATTATCATCACCTCTATTTTATCGATCATGGTGGAGCGTTGGCTGGTTGAAAAAGCATTAACGGCTCGCATGAACGTACAAATTGATAGTTTATTGATTAAGCGTCAAGAAATGGTTGAGGCATTAAGAGCGGGTGATTTAAGTACAGTTAAGCAGATGTATCGTCAGGACCGTCAACTCATGAATCAGATAAGAGTTTACGATGAAGAAGGGGCGATTATATTTCCGCGTTATCGCAATAGAGATGAGCGTAGGCAAAAAGGTATGCAGGGTAGTCAGCGTGAAGTAGGGCAACTATCAATGCAGCCATCAATGCAATCAATGGCAGCTCAGCCCAATGTGGACAATAACAGGATTAATAGTCACGATAATAATAAAATGTCGAATGATAAGTCGTCATTCTTAAACCATATTCTGCAACCGATGATGCCAAATAGCGCTACGCTAGCTGATTTCGACAGTCGCCCTGAGTTGGCTGATGTGACGGTCGTCTTACCAGATGAGCAGTCTGTCATTATACAGTTACGTCCGCATTTGCGTTTTGCTGATGTTATGGCGCTGCAACGTGGCAATTTTCCCATACGTTTGCTATTTATTCTCGTTTTTAGCGTCTTGGTTTGTATTTGGCTGAGCCGTACAATGACTCAGCGTATCCGCCGTGTACAAAATACCGTACACCGTCTGATTGATGGCGATTATCAGACCCATCCAGACCTATCAAAAATGGGAGATGATGTGCTTGGTTTACTCGCAAAAGACGTGGCTAAACTATCAAAACGGTTGGCTGAGAGTGAGCTGGCACGCAAACAGATGCTCAGTGATATCTCGCACGAGCTACGATCACCACTGGCGCGTCTAGACGTTGCGACTGAGCTGACTCGCGACTTTGCACCTAATGCCAGTCGTTATCTCGACCGTATAGATAAAGAGTCGGCGCGGATGAATGAGTTGATTGAGCAAATCATTCATATTCAATCTCTACAAATGCAGCAATATACCATCGACAATATAGAAAACGAAGCGGTTGATATTTCTGACATCATCAGTGAAATTGGACAAGACGTTTGCTTTGAGTTTCAGCATAAAAACGTGCGCTGGCAATGGCAGCCGAGTCATGCATTGGTGGCAGACGCTTCATCTACCACTGATTCAACAACGCCTTGGACAGTACTTGGCAACCAAGAACAGCTGCATAGTGCGCTTGAAAATGTCATTCGTAATGCTTTTATGCATACTGCCTCCGATTCAACAGTCATTGCTGACATTAAAAAAGTGGAGATGGAGGGCAATAAGCCTGCACTTCAAATCAGCATCACAGACGAGGGTGGTGGCATCGCGGATAAGGACTTGGCACGTATTTTTCAGCCCTTTGTACGTCTTGACTCGGCTCGCCATCGTGAAACGGGGGGTTATGGTTTGGGGCTGGCAATCGTTCATGCCGTGGTAATGGCACACAAGGGTCAGATTCATGTCTATAATCGCCAAGATGATATCCAAGGGCTGGTGATGCAAATAACATTGCCTGTTAACTCTGAAGGGGACTAAGAGCAGCATAAAGTGGCGAACACGCGCTTAAAACATCTCTAAAGTGTGTATATAAGCGTGTGTTTTATTAAGTTTCAAAGCGGATTATTTCAAAAAAGTGGGAGCATTCAATATAAGCAAGGAGCAAAAAACATCTATATATTCATTTTTTGTTATATAAATGGATGAACGGTAATAAATGCCCGATGAGCGGCATTGTCTCTCTCTATATATTCGGTAATACTAATATATAGAGAGAGCGATTAGGGCTTTTCAAGATAAAAAGTGTTAGTTGTTGGTTAACAAGGTAAATGATGAACAAAAAACATTTACTCATTGTCAGCCGATAACGTGTTTTATTTTGTGATATCGACTCTCTGCAAGATGGATATTATCTCTGATTTTTAAATCTGACCAGTCTGTAAGGGAGTGCACACTATGAACCGCATCTATAAAGTAATATGGAATGAAGCCTTGAGCTGTTTTACCGCAGTTGGTGAATATGCAAAGGGGCGCGGCAAATCTTCCAAATCTAGCGTGAGCGCAAACGCGACCATCAATACGACTTCTAATCTTTCTTCTACCCAATTTTTCCGATTATCTACGATCGCCATAGGGATGCTGGCGGCTGGATTTACAATGTCACCGCAAGCTTTTGCGCAAGTGAATGTCGGCGGTGGTACGGGATCTGGTACAGCAATTTCTTCTTGTAATACAAACAGTACTGAAGCAAATGCTGAAGGCAGCTATTCGGTTGCCATTGGCTGTGAAGCGGACGCTGGGCAAAACTTCAATCTGGTCGATAGAGGCAATCCGTCATTTACTTGGACGGGTGGTTCACAAAACAACTCTGGTAGTACCGCCATTGGCACTGGGACAGAAGCCGGTGACGTCGCTACTGCTCTAGGCACTCAAGCAAAAGCCATTGGTCGGTCATCTGTGGCAATTGGGGCGGCAGCGTATTCTAATGGAAATACCTCGTTAGCGCTTGGACGTCAATCGGCAGCGACTGCTGACTTTGCTCAGGCTATTGGTAATGTCTCATCAGCAACGGGTCAAGGCTCTCTTGCTGTTGGTCATTCAGCACTTGCCTCAGGCAAACGTGGTATTGCGATTGGTTCAACTGATTTTGAAAATGCAGGTACAGTGGCTGATCAAGCAAATGTAGGTTATAGAGCGAATGGACAGACTCAAGCAGTTGGCAGTGATACGATTGCCTTTGGTAGTAATGCAAAAGCGACTGCTGATAACAGCCTTGCTTTTGGTGTCGGCTCTCGATCTAACGCAGTAAATGGCATCGCATTAGGTTCAAACTCTATTGCAAATCGTGCTGGTGGTGCCAGTGGTTTTGTGCCAGTAGGAGCAGATAGCTCAGTCATCCAAGCAACGGATAGCGTTACACTTGGCGCGGTCTCTGTAGGAACAGGAGCAGCGGGTGGCAACCGTCAGATTGTAAACGTCGCAGCAGGTAGCAGTGACAGTGATGCTGTCAATGTGGCTCAGCTAACGGGGCTGTCGAATACTGTCGCTAATAATAAAACCAAGTATTATAGCGTGGACTCAGCTGCTATCGGTAATGCTAATAACGACGGAGCGACAGGTTATAACGCCATGGCGCTGGGCGGAAATGCAAAAGCCACAGGCAGCCAAACCATTGCGATTGGCAGCTCAGAATTTGGGCAACAGACGATGGCAAGTGGTGAGCAATCGATTGCTATCGGTGCTAACGTCGTGTCTAGAGGGGCATCGTCTATCGCAATAGGCGGTGATGACCTAAATTTTGCATCGAAAACTAATATCGATGGTAGTCCGTTGTCACCATTAAATAGTGGCACAGTTAACGATGTTTTCAAATCCTACGTAGGTAAAGATTTGGTAGAAACCAATCAGTACAATGTTAATACCGAAGCTGGAGGTGCTGCGTCGATAGCCATTGGTGCAAAATCGCTGTCTAAAGGTGATCTGTCTACAGCCGTTGGTGTTCATTCCAATACCTCGGGAACGGCTTCTTCAGCGTTCGGTGTTGGTGCGTCAGCTAGCAAAGATGGTTCAGTCTCTTTAGGTGCAGGCTCTACAACAGCAACAAGTGCAAGCTCTGAAAAGACAATGACAGTTGGTGGCGTGGTATATGATATCGCCGGTAATGTCATTGATGATAAGGGCATGCTACGAGAGGGTGCGCAAGTATCCGTGGGCGTAGTAGGATCTGAGCGTCAGATCAAAAACGTCGCTGGTGGAGCTGTCACTGCGGCTAGTACAGATGCCGTGAATGGTAGTCAATTATATGCGACCAATGAAGCGGTCGGAAATAATACCACGACTATTAACAAAGGCTTTGCGCTAAAAGCCGCTGATGGTAATACAGTACAGAAACCATTGGGACAAGCCGTTGAGGTAGTTGGCTCTAACAGCAACATCGACACCCGAGTAAAAAATGGCAAAATCGAAGTCGAGCTCAATGACAACTTAAACCTAGGTACAACAGGCAGCGTTAGCACTGGCAACTTATTAAACGGCACAACGGTCAATGGTCTAGGTATTGTCACTGGCGGCGTGCTCACTGGCGTCACTACCGTTAGTGGTGCAGGTGTCACGGTAACGGGTGGAAACATATTTAACCCTACCAATGCCACGTTAACCAGCAATGGTCTGACCATTTTAAATGGTCCAAGCATCACCAAAAGCGGGGTCAATGCGGGTAATAAGAGAGTTATTAACGTTGATGATGGGGTTAACGCAAAAGATGCGGTGAATTTTAGTCAGCTAGAAACGACTAATACTAATGTTACGACCAATACTAACAACATCTCAACCAATACTACCAATATTGGCACCAACACTGACAATATTGCTAAAGGCATCAAGTTTAATGTGAATGATGCAAGTAGCGGCGGCACTCTCAAAAAAACCTTCACCTTGGGTGAAGAAATTAAGTTTGATACAGACAGCAATTTAACCACCACTGGCTTATCAACAGGCGATGGAATTGCTCTCGGTCTGTCTCCAACTTTAACGGGCCTCACTAGTGCAGATTTTGGTGGTGTTAGTATCTCTACTACTGGTATCAATGCCAACGACACCCAGATCAAGGGAGTAAAAAGCGGTGGTAATACAGTAAGCAATGCGGCGAATATTGGTGATGTACAAATGGCAGCCGCAGGAGCGAGAACCAAAGTAGTTAAAGGTACGAATGTTGCCAGTGTTGACTTTTCAACCGATAGCGATACTGGACAGGATGTCTATACTGTCAATGCCAATGGCGCCAGTGTTTCTACTGCAGATGCTAATGCACTAACAGTTAGCACTAGTGTCAAAGATCCTGATACCAATATCACCGACTATCAAGTTGATCTAAGCGAAGGTAGTAAGGCAAGCTTGGTAAAAGCCGATAGTGCGATGCAAACGGTAGTGACACAAATCAATGGTGCTGATGTCAAGACTTTGGATAAAGACAATAATACAGCCAACTTTATTACTGGTGACAATATTGTCTTGACCGCTGACAATGGCGGTATCAAAGTTGCTACTGCTGCCGACTTAGTCTCAACCAGCTTGACCACAGGAACTACAGTCGTCAACGCTGATGGTGTCACATTTATGGGTGGGACTAATCAAACGGTCAGACTCAGTAATAGTGGGCTGGACAATGGTGGCAATCAAATTACCAATGTCGCTAACGGTACAATAGCCAGCGATGCCGTAAACTTTGGTCAACTACAAGCCACGACCACGACCATCGATAAAGGTTTTGATTTCGATGGTGACACGGGTACTACCGTTAATCGTCAGCTTGGTGACAAGCTGACAATCAAAGGTGGCGCGACCGTGGCAAGTGACTTGTCAAATGGCAACAACATTGGCGTCGTTGCTGACGGTACCAGCACATTGACCGTGAAACTTGCGAAAGATTTAACTGGTCTTAACAGCGCAAACTTTGGTAGCGGTGTCAGCATCTCAGCCAATGGTCTGAACAATGGTGGCAATAAAATTACTAACGTTGCAGAAGCGACCACAGGTAAGGATGCGGTAAACTTCGACCAATTGTCAGCAACCAATAGTCTCGTGGCTAAAGGCATCAAAATCGGTGATGGCAATAGTGCCAACGACCAGCAGTTTGCTTTAGGTGATACCATCAACGTCACTGGTGATAGCAACATTACGACGATGGCCTCGGCAACGGGTGTTCAGGTGAAACTGAATAACCAGTTGAATTTAGGCAATGAGGGTAGCATGCAGATTAGTAATAGCATTATGAATAGTAATGGCTTTACCTTTACCGATAATGGTCCCGGTAGAACGGTTAGACTGAGCAGTAGTGGTCTTGACAATGGTTTTAACAGAATCACCAATGTAGCTGCTGGTATTGCAGATACAGATGCGGCGACTGTCGGACAGTTGAACGCCACGACGTTTGCCCTTGATCAAGGTTGGGGACTAACGGCTCAGGGTGATGTTGCCACTATGATCAAACAAGGCAGCGCCATCGATTTGAACAGTACAGATGGTAATATTAAAGTATCTAGATCAGCGGACAATAATGTTAGCCCTGACCTACGTGCCGCTGCACCATTGGCAGGCGCCAATGACATTAGCTTCGATTTAAATCCAGACCTGAATTTAGATAGCGTAACGACGGGTGATACCATTATGAATAATAATGGACTGACTATTACAGGTGGACCTAGTGTCACCAAAGCGGGTATCAATGCTGCTGACACTAAGATTACAAACGTTGTGAACGGCGATGTCTCTGAAGGTAGCAAAGATGCTATCAATGGTGGTCAGCTCTATGCACAAGGCAGTGGCATCAGTAGTATCATTGGCGGTGAGACAGTCTACAATCCTGTAGATGGCACCTTTACCAATAGTAATATTGGTGGTACTGGTCAAAATAGTATCGACGGTGCGATTGCTTCTATTAAGCAAGGAGAGGTCGTTATCAATGAAAACATCCAAGCCAACACTACCAATATCCAAACCAATACCACGAATATTGCCACGAATAAAACAAACATCGACACTAATACGACCAATATCAAAGTAAACAAGGATAAAATAGATGCGGGTCTCAATTTTGGTGCTGATAGCGGTGCTACCATCAACAAACCAGTAGGCGATGGCAGTGTCCTCACCTTCACAGGTGGTAATAACATCACCACCACAGCAGCAGGTAGTAGTATTAAGTTTGATCTAAACGGTAACATTAGTATAGATAGCGTCAAAACTGGCAATACGACAATCAATAATAATGGTGTCAGCATTGTCGGTGGTCCTAGTATGACTGCAAGCGGTATCAACGCCGCTGGCAACAAGATCACTGATGTGGCTGATGGTATGGCGCCCAGAGACGCTGTGAATATGGGTCAATTAGATGCTGTTAGTCAAAGACTTGGCAACAACATGAATGAGCTAGGTTATAAAATTGGTGAAGTCGAAGACGATGCAAATGCTGGTATTTCAGCCGCCATGGCAATGTCTTCACTACCGCAAGCTTACATCGCTGGTAAATCCTTAATCGGTGGCGGTATAGGAACGTACAATGGGGAAAGTGCAGTTGCTATTGGCTTCTCGAAGTTATCCAATGATGGTCGTTGGGT
The DNA here is from genome assembly GCF_904845955.1 of Psychrobacter cibarius. Taxonomy (GTDB): domain Bacteria; phylum Pseudomonadota; class Gammaproteobacteria; order Pseudomonadales; family Moraxellaceae; genus Psychrobacter; species Psychrobacter cibarius_B. The sequence goes on along the minus strand of NZ_CAJGYX010000001.1, from coordinate 292,908 downwards.
CATGAAGGTGAACGGCACCGCTGATACCCAAGGTAATGCTGGCGGCTCAATTGGTGCAGGCTTCCATTTTGATTAAAGCAATCAAGCCTACTATCAAGTAAAGTGATTTGTTAGTTATAAAAATTAGTCATAAAAAAGCAAGGCATTGGATGCCTTGCTTTTTTGCGACATGAGCATGAAGATGTTTTCAGCGTGATGATTTGGTAGTCACTATTTGATAATCACTATTTGGTAGTCACTATATGATTTTTACCAATGATTTGTTTTTCTTTAGCTCAATAGCCAAGCGATAAAAAGCCCTCATTCTATGAGGGCTTACTTATTTTTATAAAAGCAATTTTATACTCTGAACATGGCTGCATTTGGGGTCAATCCGACATAAGCCATGCCAGCTTGCTCCATCCAATGTGGCTGCACGATACCATGTTGTAAAATAGCATGAATGTCTCGATGCGCTCTTTCTATTCTATGTTTTTTATATAGCGAGACCGTACCAGCGACCGCATAAATCTCCGATACCATGGCTCTGGCTTCTCTCGCTGCCTCACAGGCTGCTGCCCACACATCAGCCAGCTGTATATCGGTAAAGGCATTCTGTTGCTGTGCTTCGTTCCATAATACCTCGACACTATTGTGTAATTGTGCGCGCCTAGATGCTAATAGCGTTTTGCTCCTAGCGATAGTCGCTTGTACTGCTGCACGATCACGCAAATCTGGGCTTTTGCCGGGCGTTACTTTCTCAAGGCAAATTTGGATTAACTCATCTGTCGCTGCTTTTAAGACACCTAGTGCCATTGCTGCACAGCCAGCGGCATTAATACAGCCGATTGGTAGGCGGCTATACGCATTATCGATGGTGACAGGGCTATCAAAATCGACCGCATAACGTTCCTGCACAAATGCGTCTTTGATGACGATGTCGTGACTGCCTGTACCATTTAGTCCACCAACATGCCAAGTATCAATCACCTCCACATCTTTTTTTGGAATAAAGAACAACTTTAGATTTGCACCCGGTCCAAGGGTGGTGGGTGAGCCTTCTGAGACTACCAAGCAGCGCAGCACAAACCAGTCTGCCAATTCACAACCTGATACTAATGTCCATTGACCTGAGACCGTATATCCTTCAGCGGTTTGTTTAGCAATCCCTTCAGGGCGTGCTGAGTTGGCATAGACATGAGAGGGGTCACTGTATATTTCCTTCATGCTAGGCTCGTCTAAAATCCGTCCAAATGTGCAGGCCAAATGATTGTTCCAAACGATCCAAGCAACTGAGGCTTCAGCACTGGCTAGCGTCTCATAAACCTTTAATGTTTCCACAGGATTGCCTTGCCATCCTCCCAACGATTTTGGCAGTCCCATTCTAAATAGCGACAACTCTGACAGTTTTTTGACCACTGTCGGTGCAATTCTTCTACAGGTTTCTGTTTCTTCTCTAGCCGATAAAGCTAAATCATAAATATCTTGAGCGGCATGGGATGGTAGAGCGTCTTTGTTACTTGATAAAGGTATATAACTCATAATATCCAACCTTATTTTAAATGAATAAAACAGTATGTTTATCTAAAATCAATTCTAAATTTGAGATATAACAACGCCTATACCAAGAATAGCCAACAGTTGACTGCTATACAACCAATAATTTGAATATATTAAATATTATATTGAGATGAAAAGTAGGAGTGATGATTCGATGAAATATTGAATACTATATTAGGCTTAAGAGTATCAATGCTTTACCTGTTTTCAGGCAGTCATTCGCTTTGATTGCTTTGTCTTAGCCCTGAGCCCAGCAATTATAATGGCGTTTTGTTATTAAATTCTCTAATCATTTAATTTTCTAGGGCATGTCCTCATTTTAAAAATGGTAATAAAAATGAGATAAATTGCCGTCAAACAAGGAAAATAGCGCAGATAATATCAGGATATTAACCAGCTATTTGACGATGTTTGGCAAGATTTGGCCATTTTTAGCCCATTTAGAGGATACTCGATTGAATTGAGGACACGCCCTAGTCATCTAATAGCAAAACACCCTTACTGAAAGCACTCTGTTTGATTGTTTATTGAGACTTGGGCGCATCAGGCTGCATGCTAGGATCAGCGTCAGCAAAGGCTTTGAGCGTACGGCAATGCGTGTCAATTTCGACGATATTAGGATAAGCACTTAAATCCACGTTAAAACGTCGCGCCGAAGAGACCTGAGGAATCAAATAGCAATCTGCAAAAGTAGGGCTGTCGCCGTAGCAAAATTTTCCACGGCTTTTGTCTTTTGCTAGTATTTTTTCTAACGCCGCAAAGCCCTCACTCATCCAACGGTTGCACCACGCCATGACTTTTTCTTCGTCTACTGACAGCTCATTGCGCAGATATTGTAAGATACGGCGGTTATTAATCGGATGAATATCACAACCAATCATAGCGCTAATGGCTCGTACTTGCATACGTCCAGCCGCGTCTTTAGGCAATAGCGGGTTTTTAGGATGAACCTCTTCTAACCATTCTAAAATGGCTGGGCTTTGATATAGTAATAAATCATCGGTCTGTAAAACAGGCACCAATCCTTGTGGATTGAGTGATTTAAAGGCATCTGCTAACTGCTCATCTTTTGCTAAATTGACCGAAATATAGTCATAATCTAAGCCTCTTAGATTCATCGCGATACGAGTACGATACGAGGTGCTGCTGCGAAAGTAGCCATAAAGTGTCATCATTGTGAATTCCTTTTATTATGGTAGGTTGTGAATGAGATAAGCGGTTATAATTAATGGTACGAAATGTATCTTATACAATTAAAAAACTCTTATGACGTTACCTCTTTAGTTCAGTTTTCATGAATATATTAGATTAATATGCCAAGTAAATTACTCATTGAGCAAAACATGCCAGCAGCTGAAAGCCCTTTAGAAAATCCCGTGACAACCAATAAAAGTCAAAGTGGCGTCCAGTCACTGGAGATTGGATTGTCGGTGTTAGACGTTCTTATCGATCATAATGAGCCGATGATGCTAAAAGATATTGCGCAAGTGATGCAGATGCATCCAGCAAAGTGTCACCGTTATTTGGTCAGTCTCATTCGTAAAAACTATGCGCGTAAGCTTGATGATGGTCGCTACGGGCTAGGCGATAGGGTTAACACATTGGCAGCATTGGGGCACTCTGGATTTAGTCAAAACAATATTTTAGAGCGGCTGACGCACATCGCTAATGAAATCAAAGACACCCTGAATTGCGGTGTGCAGATTGCCAAACGGTTTAGCGAAGGTCCTATTATTATTCAGTCCGTTGAACCAGATAGCCCGATTAGTACTATCACTCGTATCGGTTCACGTATGCCGCTGACGACATCGGCGACGGGGCAATTATTTGCCAGTTATCAGCCAGATGCCGTCATTCAGCCATTGGTCAAAGCTGAATGGCAGACAGACAATGAAGCAATAATCACAGAAAAATGGCAGAATTTCAGTCACTTGCAAGCCAAAATTCGTACCCAAGGCTATGCGACAGTGACGGGTGATATGCTCATGGGTATTAATGCCATTACGATTCCTGTCATAGTGCCGCCGTTTGTTAATAGCGCTGTTAATCTATCTGCTGTTAGTGGCAAAACTGCTAGCAAAGGACTACCACTAGAATATGCCATCACTATCATTGGAACGACACAGCAATTGCCTATGAGTGAACAACACAACGTGGTTGAGCAAATTCTAGCGATAGCGCAGCGTTATCAAATTGCGTAGCTGGTGCTTTTGCTACATAATTTTCACCATATAAACCGACTGTTTTTTGGTAGAAAACCACTGCGTAATTATTTTACTTCTTTAAACGAGACAGGCGCTACTTGCTGCTTTAGCTTTTTCGTATACATTATTAGCATCTAGACCAGTGGCATTCACTTCGTCAAGGTAATGCTGCGAGCCTTCCATTAATGGACCTTTCCAGTCTGGGTCATTGAGTGGATCAGGGATATCGATCATGATATCGCCTTTTTCTTTAGCGGCAGCCATTGCTTTGGCGTTACTGACGTCAAATACTTTGGAGACACGTGCTGCCATCTCGGCACCTGAATTGTCATCAATTACTTTCTTGAGATCATCGGGCAAATTATCATATTTATCTTTGTTCATACTGATAACAAAAGTAGAATTATAAAAAGGTATGTTGGTATGTGTATTGATGAGCTCATCAAGACGAAAAGCTTGAATGGGCTGCCAAGTAAAGCTGAGTCCGTCAATGACACCGCGCTGAAGCGAGGTATAAGTATCACTGGCAGGCATGCCAACGGGTGCGGCACCAGTCGCCTCGATAATGTGGCTAGCAACGGCCGAAGGTTGGCGAATACGCAAACCTTTCATATCGGCTGGCGTGCGAATGGGTTTATCAACCGTATGAAGAGCGCCTTGTCCAGTGCCTATCAGCGCTAGCAGGTGAGTATCTTCGTACTCATTTTTAATGACACCATCATCATACAGTTTATGAAGTATGCAGCTCTGCTGCTGTGCAGTATTGGTGATACCTGGCAGCTCTACAATTTGAGTCAAAGGAAATCGCCCTGCTGTATATCCTTGCGCTTGCATACCAATATCAACGATACCTTTTACGGTAGCATCATAAGTAGCCCCCGGTTTGCTAAGAGTAGCAGAAGGGTAGATCTCAATCTTTAAGCGGCCTTTTGATTCTTCTTCAATTTTCTTTGCCCATGGCTGCAATGCTTCGGTGTTTATGTTGTCATTGGCAGTCATAAAGTGTGAGAATCTTAGAGTAGTCACATCGCCTGTATCTACATCAGCGTTTATTGCTGGGTCGTTATTAGAACAACCAGTCATCGCGAGCGAGGTCGCTAAGAGTATTCCTAAAGGGGGTCTTATTTTCATCATTGAATCCTTTCATGATGGTTAGATATTGTTCGCTACCTAGGGCGTGTCATCAATTAGTATATTGATGCATTTAGTGGTCTTAAAATGATGGCACGCCCTAATTAGTCATATAAAAAGAGATAACGAACACAATAACAGGTCAATCACTCACCGACAGGCGCGCCTTCTCTTGCTTCAGCCAGTTCCTCTGCATGTAAAAACTGGGTATGAGCTGGTGCGCGTTTGGTAAGTGACCATTCTTCTAACATCTCATACTTCATGGCTTCAGTAATCATCGAGACTTTTTCTTCTGAGGTAATATCATCGTAGGTGAGTTCCATACGATGGCCGTTAGGATCAAAGAAATAGATAGAATGGAAGATACCGTGATTGGTCACGCCGACCACATCAATACCATTTTCTTCTAAATGCTTTTTTGCTGCCATTAAGGCATCACGGTCTTTTACCTTCATGGCTAAGTGTTGCACCCAATTTGGGGTATTCGGATCAAAACCCATTTCAGGCTGATTGGGCACTTCAAAAAACGCCAATACGTTGCCATTACCAGCATCTAAAAACACATGCATATAAGGATCAAAGGCTTTGGTCGAAGGCACGTGGTCTTCAGCAAATGCAAGGATGAAATCCATGTTTAGGTATTTTTGATACCATTCAACGGTTTCTTTAGCGTCTTTACAGCGATAGGCCACATGATGGATTTTTTCAATTTTAAAGCTCATATCAAACTCCTTTTGATAGGGAATGCAGTGAGTAATAGGCTGCCAGTACCGATTGACTATAGGTCGATGGTTGCTTGGCAGCTCAAAATAATAGTGCTCACATTTTTTCTAGACTATTTGTCAAAATCAAAGTTAAGCGCGGGCAGTACTTTGCCGCGTACTTCACCAAACCCGACACGAATGCCGTCTTTTTCGCTATAGCCTTTCATGATTACTGTGTCGCCATCTTCAATAAAACTGCGGGTCTCGCCGCCTTTTAAAGTGACAGGTTTGGTCGCATTCCAAGCAATCTCTAGCATTGAGCCATAAGAATCTGGCGTTGGTCCTGAAATTGTACCTGAGCCCATCATATCGCCAACCTCCACTTTACAGCCAGTGATGGTGTGGTGGGTTAGCTGCTGCGCCATTGACCAATACATATGCTTGAAGTTGGTCTCACAAACCACCGTTGCTTCGTCAGAATTTTTAGGTAATAACTCAACTGATAGATGGATGTCGTAGCTATTATTGCTGTCTTTTTCGTTTAGATAAGCCAGTGGTTTTGGCTCTTGAATCGGGCATGCTGTTTTAAAAGGTGACAACGCATCCATAGTCACAATCCAAGGCGAGACTTCAGAAGCAAAGGTTTTAGCATTAAATGGACCTAAAGGCACATATTCCCATTTTTGAATGTCACGGGCTGACCAGTCGTTGAGCAAAACCATGCCAAAAATATGCTCAGGGGCATTGTCTACTGCGATTGGTTGACCAATGCTATTACCTTTACCAACCACAAAAGCAGTCTCAAGCTCAAAATCTAAACGCTTACAGGCTGAGAAAATAGGGCGGTCGTCAGCGTTTGGCTTTAATTGACCAGAGGGGCGTATCACATCAGTGCCACTGACGATGACGGTGCTGGCGCGTCCATTATAGCCGACTGGCATTTCAGTCCAGTTAGGTAGTAGCGCGTTGTTTGGATCACGGAACATAGTGCCGACGTTGGTGGCGTGCTCTTTAGACGAATAGAAATCGGTAAAACCTGGGACGTGAACAGGCAGATGCATGGTGACGTCTGCTTGATTAAATAGCGCTTTTTTCTGCAAGTCTGCATTATCACGCAAGGCGTCGCTGACACTAGATAGGAGGGTTTGGATGGTTGTGCGTGCTTGAGTCCAATTGTCTCGACCTGAGTCAATAAAAGCGTTTAGCGTTGCTTGATCAAAATATGGACCGCCCTCTAAGCTCAGTAAACCTTCTGCTTCGAGCACAGCCAAATCCAGTACGTACTCACCGATAGCCACACCAGCGCGGCGCTTATTATCAGCAGCGTCTTTGGCATCACTAAAAATACCATAAGGTAGGTTATGAATGGAGAAGTCAGAATCAGCGGCGATATCGATAAAGGATGTGAGGGTGTTGTCAATCTTTGACATAGGTTGCTCCTTGCTAAAGCATATAATGAATTACGTTATAATTAACTACTTACGCATAATGTAATTTATCAAAGTGGAGATTGCAAGGGTTTTTGTGCAGTGTTTTCTTAAAAGAGACGTGATACTAGGGACATTGATGTTCTTTGGTAAAATAAATAGGAAAACGCAGGACATAAAAAAGGCTGAGCACTCGCTCAACCTTCTTATGAATCGCTATTACTGACTACCGCACCGCTTTAATGCGTGCTCACTCAGTCTTTCAAGACGTCTGCCATGGCATTGGCCACATAGTCGATGTTGCTGGTGTTCAGTCCAGCCACACACATACGTGAGTTGGAAACCATGTAAATGCCAAACTCGCTTTGTAAGCGTTCGACTTGCTCAGGCGTCAGACCAGTAAAGCTAAACATGCCGTTTTGACGGGTAATATAGTCAAAGTTGCGGTTCGGGATTTTGGCCTCTAACACTGATCTTAGCTGTAAACGCATGGCTTTGATACGGTCACGCATCGCATAAACTTCGCCAACCCATTGCTTATGTAGTGCTTCGTCGTTCATAACGATATCGACCACACGACCACCATGTGATGGCGGGCTTGAGTAAATACGGCGTACGGTAGCATTCAGCTGACCGAAGACGCGCTCTGTCTCGTCAACCGTTGGACAAACAACTGATAGACCGCCGACACGCTCACCATATAGCGATAAGTTTTTAGAGAATGAGTTGCTGACAAACAATGGCAAGCCCATATCGACAGCTTTACGAGTCGCATAAGCATCGCTGTCCATGTTTTCGCCAAAGCCTTGGTAGGCAATATCCATAAATGGAATCAGTTCGCGCGCTTGAACGACGTTCAGCACGGTATCCCATTGCTCACGGGTCAAATCTAGACCTGTTGGATTGTGGCAACAAGGATGCAGCAAGATCACATCATTTTTGTTCAACGTCTCAAAAAACGCAATCATTTCATCGAACTTGATGCTGCTGTTGGCTTTGTCGTAGTACGGGTATTTACCCACTTCGACATCAGAGCCTTCAAAAATAGCAATGTGGTTGCCCCATGTTGGATCACTCACATAGCATTTAGATTGTGGGAACCATTCATGGATGAACTCAGCGCCGACTTTTAACGCGCCAGAACCGCCAATCGTAGCGATAGTGGCGACCAAACCATCTTTTAAAATCTGTGCGTCTTTACCGAACAGTAATTCCTGACAGCCTTTACGATGTCCTGGTAAGCCTGCCATCGGTAGATATGGACGCGGCGCAATAGGATCGGCAATGCGTTCTTCGGCTGTTTTTACACAGTCAAGTACAGGCAATACACCATTTTCATCATAATAAATACCAATGCCTAAATTGACCTTTTTAGGATTGTTATCTGCTGTATATTTTTCCATCAGCCCTAGAATTGGATCACCAGCGTAATAGTCGATACGTTCAAACATGTTGTTTCCTTATGAAATATAAATCAAGCCGCCAAAAATCATAGAGCAAATTGACGGTTAACTCAATATGAGATTCAATTATCTTGCATAATTAATAAAATAGTTGATTGCGACCATTGTGTTTCAAGGCTCTTTAAGCACCGATCATGTCTGTATCAGCGATACTTAAGTATGCTGTAAGTCATTAAAATGACTGGAAAAATAGCTCTGCAAGAAGCCTTTAAAAGCAATGGTAGCAGGCGATAACGCACGAGAGGAACGCTGATAGATAAAAAACTGCCGCATTTTAACGGGTTGTGCCAGCGGCCTCATTTGTAAACCATTGGCGCTAACCCAGTCAATGACTTCGGGCATATAGGGCAAACATAAGGTAATGCCGAAGCCTTGACGGGTCATCTCAAGCGCGGTGGACATAAAATTGACCTTGTAACGCGCCTGTTGAATATGACTGGCGATACGGTCGTCCAATTCGGCTGTCACTTGTTCAATGAAAGGACCTTGCAGCGTGATGAGCGGAATGTCTAATAAATCCTGCCACATTATTTCATATTTTTGTGCCAGCGCATGGTTGTCAGGCATCACCACACAAAATGGCAGCTGATATAACAAATCAGCATTGATGTCGTCCTCAGCCTCCATAAAACCAAGCTCAGTACCGACACCCAAATCTACTTCAATGTCCTGAATATGTCTGAGTAAGTTTTCTGCCGAACAATCTAATAACGACACGCCAATCTCGGGATGTTGTTTGGAAAACTGGGCGATGACCGCTGGCATAGAGGAGGCGGCAAACTGCGAAACAGCAAGCCGTACTTGACCCTGCGCCAAGCTTGTTAAGCTGCTCGCCTCATTTTCAAACAGCTGCATCTCATTCAAGATACGCCGTGCTTGCGGCAATAAATGACGTCCTACTACCGACAAAGACAGCTGGCGGGTAGTACGGTCGAACAGCACGATACCGAGGCTGGACTCTAGCTCTTTAATCAAGCCGCTAACGGCAGATTGGGTCAAATGCATCTGATCGCTGGCACGGGTAAAACTGCCATTGTCAGCGACTTGAATGAAAGCGGTTAATTGGCGAATGCTGATATTCATAAGTAAACCTGATAAATAAATCATAAAAAACAATTAGTCTTATAAATAAACCTAATCTAATATAAATACATCGTCAATAAGAATTATTGATTGAAGACATTTTTTATCGCATTTTTACCACCAATTGAAATTAAGGATGATTACAATGGCAGATTTATTTGACAACCCAATGAGCCTGAATGGGTTTGATTTTGTTGAATTCGCCTCACCTCAACCGGATGCGGTCGACGCATTGTTCAAACAGCTTGGCTTTGCCCATGTCGCCAACCATCGCTCAAAAGATGTGGCGCTATACCGTCAAGGTGACATCAATCTTATTCTAAATCGTGAACCAAAAAGCGAAGCCAGCTATTTCGTTGAAGAGCATGGTGCTGGCGCTTGTAGCATGGGCTTTCGTGTGCAGAATTCCAAAAAAGCTTATGAGCGTGCCATCGAAATGGGCGCGCAGCCAGTAGACGTACCCACTGGTGTGATGGAGCTGCGCCTGCCTGCTATCAAGGGTATCGGTGGCTCACTGATTTATCTCATCGATCGTTATAAAGATGGTGAGTCTATTTATGACGTCGATTTTGAATTTTTTGCTGATGTAGACCGTCGTCCTGTTGGGCATGGTTTTAAAGTTATCGACCATTTAACCCATAACGTCTACCGTGGTCGTATGGCCTATTGGGCAAACTTTTATGAGCGCATCTTTAATTTCCGCGAAATCCGCTTTTTTGACATCAAAGGTGAATATACGGGTTTGACCAGTAAAGCCATGACAGCGCCTGATGGCAAAATCCGTATTCCATTGAACGAAGAGTCAAAGCAGGGCGGCGGTCAAATTGAAGAATACTTGATGCATTTCAACGGTGAAGGTATTCAGCTTATTGCTCTAGCCAGCGATGATTTGTTTGCCAGCATCGATAAATTAAAAGCAGCGGGTATCCGCTCATGACCGCTCCAACTGCGACTTACTATGAAGTGCTGAGTGAGCGTCTACCAAATCATGGCGAAAATGTCTCTGAGCTACAGATGCGCGGTGTCTTGTTAGATGGCACCACTGAAGGCGGCACACCGCGTCTACTACTACAAATTTTCTCTGAAACTATCTTAGGTAGCCCGGTATTCTTCGAGTTTATCCAGCGTAAAGGTGATTACGAAGATGGCTTTGGCGAAGGTAATTTCAAAGCCCTATTTGAATCCATCGAGCGCGATCAAGTCCGTCGTGGCACGGTTGGTCAGCCAGAAACTGAAACACCGTAAGCGCCTCTACATTTAGGAAAAAATCCATAAAATAAACGGGCAGGGCAAAAGGAGTTTGTCTTGTCCCTAACAACCACTGCGCTCTGTAATGCCGTGTGCTCAATGCGATGACTGAGCTATGGTTCAGTCATGATTGCAAACGACTAGCAAAAATTCAGAGTGCTATTCAGAGTGCCAATGGCAATAAAAGGAATACAGGCATGGAACGCCTACCACATACGAATTCTGTTAATAAAGCTATCGGTGCCAACAGCGTTGCTTGCAAAACGCTAGGCACTGATGCCAGTCACGATGATTCTGCTCATAAAAAGCAGGATTCTATGCCTAAAAAACAACCTTACGTGTCGCATCAGCCAGATAGCCATGGTCATATTCACTATAGTGATGATGAAAATGGTATGTGGCAGGCATTGCTTGAGCGTCAAGCCGAGCAAATACCTAACCGTGCCTGCCCAGCCTATCTAGACGGTTTAAAAAAACTGAATTTGCCCGCTACGCGTATTCCGCAATTGCATGATATCGATGCAGTATTGCAAGCTACGACTGGCTGGCAAACTGCCGCTGTCCCTGCATTAATCAGTTTTGGTAAGTTTTTTAAATTGCTTGCCAATAAATCCTTTCCGGTGGCAACTTTTATCCGTCGATTTGATGATATGGACTATATCGAAGAGCCTGATATTTTTCATGAAATCGTTGGACATTGTCCGCTTTTGACCCATCCTGCCTTTGCGATGTTCAATGAAACTTATGGCAAGTTGGGTCTTAATGCCACTAAAGAAGAACGGTGGTTTTTGGCACGGCTCTATTGGTTTACCATCGAGTTTGGTTTGGTGGGACAAAATCAGAGCAGTCGCCGTATCTATGGCGGAGGCATCTTAAGCTCACCGTCTGAGACGGTTTATGCACTCAATGCTGGTTCTGAGCAGCAAGCAGAACCTCAGCATCAACCGCAAAATCAACCAGAGCACCGAGCGTTTGACTTGCTTGATGTGTTGCGTACCCCTTATCGTATCGATCATATCCAGCCGATTTATTATGTCATTGGTGATTTGGATACATTATTTGATATCGTCAATAGCGATATCATGGGAATGGTCAAACAAGCCATGTCGCTAGGATTGTTCGAGCCTAGTTATGCAGTAAAAAACGCCGAATGCATGGTTAAGAAAAACGGCATCATTTGAATGATGTAGTCGTAAATGACAGCGTCAACATGGACGTAACTGTATTAAACGTAACAGTATTAAAAAAATGAATAGTTAACATAAAAGGACATTATAATGACGACATTATCACAAGCCAGCTGTGAGGCCTGCCGCATTGGCGCGCCAACGGTCAGCGACATCGAAGCACAAGAGTTATTACAGCAAATTCCAGATTGGTCATTGATCGAGGTTGATGGCATCAAGCAATTACAACGTCAATATAAATTCAAAAACTTCGTCAAGGCGATGGAGTTTGCCAATCAATTAGCAGACATCGCCGAAGCAGAAGGGCATCATCCTGGCATATTGGTAGAGTGGGGCAAGGTGACGGTTACGTGGTGGTCACACAGCATTAAAGGTCTGCATCGCAATGATTTTGTCATGGCAGCTAAGACCGATAGTCTGCTGGATCAATAATGAGGGTAGCAATCGCTATTGCAACTCATTAAACTTGTCCGACTCAAAGCCAACCCTAACGCCAGATTTGACTGGCAAGCTAAGGATGTGTGATGCCTCCAAAAATATTAACCCAAATTTCACCTCAACTGGCATTTATGATTTCTGCCATTGTCATCGCTATTATGGGCGTTACCATGATAGGTTTTGGCTGGGTACCGCATTTATCATTGATACTCGCTATTTGTGTCTTGCTGGGCATTGGTCTGTTTAAAGGCTTGACCTTTGATGACATGCAAGCGCAAATGGCATCGGGTGTCATGCGTGGTATCGGTGCGATCTATCTATTCTTCTTTATTGGTTTGATGGTCGCCGCTTTAATGATGTCTGGTGCTATTCCAACGCTGATGTATTTTGGTTTTCAGTTGATTTCACCAGAGTATTATTACATTTCAGCCTTTGTATTGACCTCTATTATTGGTATTGCCTTGGGCAGTAGTTTGACCACCGCGGCGACATTGGGTGTGGCTTTTATTGGTATGAGTAATGCCTTTGATGCCAACGTGGCGATTGCGGCTGGTGCGGTGGTTTCAGGGGCGTTTTTCGGTGATAAAATGTCGCCGTTATCAGACACCTGTACCATTGCTTCATCGGTGGTGGGTATTGATTTGTTTGAGCATATTCGCAATATGATGTATACCACGGTACCAGCGTGGATACTCACGGTCATTATTTTTTGGTTTTTCTCTGGGCAGACCGCAGGCTCTGACTTGAGTCAAGTAACCGTATTGCAAGGTCAGTTGATTGAAAGTGGCTTGGTACATGGTTATGCGGTATTGCCATTTGTGGTACTGGTTGGGTTGGCAGTTTTTCGTGTCAATGCCATTTATACGATTATTTGTACCATTGTGGCAGCATTGATTATTACTTATTTGCACAGCTCGCCGAGCTTTGGACAATTAGGCGGCTATTTATTTGCAGGCTATGCACCGGCTGAATCGTTAGAGCTGGGTGAAGTCGGTGGTATGCTATCGCGCGGCGGTGTGCAGAGTATGTTCTTCACTCAAGCGATTGTAATATTGGCACTCAGTCTCGGTGGCTTGCTCACAGCATTGGGTATTTTGCCAGCACTGTTATCAGGGATTAAAGACACATTAACCACATCAGGACGCGCCATATTTGCCGCTGCCATGTCTGCTCTGAGTATTAACGTGCTTATTGGCGAGCAGTATTTGAGTATTTTATTATCTGGTACTGCCTTTCGTCCGACGTTTGAGCGGTTGAATTTACACCCAAAAAACCTGTCTCGTACCATTGAAGATGCAGGTACGGTCATCAATCCTCTAGTGCCTTGGAGTGTGTGCGGTGTGTTTATCAGCCAAGCATTAGGCGTGCCCGTGCTTGATTATCTGCCTTATGCGTTCTTCTGTTATTTATCGCTGTTACTAACGATATTGTTTGGTTTTACGGGAATTACCATCAGCCGACTCAAGAGTCAGTGACCCGAAAAACTTTTGTCTCTAAACTCTGCATTAAAACGCTAGGGCTTGTGTCTTCTAAGACAACATAACAAGCCCTAGTTTTTATTTATACCCTTGCAATCATGACATTGTTGTCATTTAAGACGACCTGATATGCATCCAGCATCACGCTCTCATCATCTAAACACTGACCAGTAGCTAGGTTAAAGCGTTGCTTATAGATGGGCGAGGCCACATAAAGTACTTCTTTTGCTGTTCCTGTGTCATCTGTAACTGTGGTACCACCAATTAAACCTCGAGATAGTACATTAGCCTGACTGAATGGATCGTAATTATCAAGAGCAAATAAATCGTTCTGTTTGGTACGAAAAATAGCAATTTGTTTGCCATCTATTAGTGCACACACACCAGTTTCAGGAATGATATCGTCAAGTGTACAAATAGTCTGTTGGTTCATGAGGCGGTATCCTTAGTGATGATAATATTACTCTGTATGAGTGATAAATCGTGAGCGACAAGTTGTGAGTTGCAAAGCGTGAGTCGAGAAACTCATCGAAAAAACAGCACCTTGAATTTTGTGATAACAAACAAGGTATTCATCACTGGCTAAGCCAATTCAACCAGTTTAATGGTTGCTTTCTCAGCATCAGTCGCTGGGCGAATCTGCTCACGATCGGTCACGAAAACGACATTTTCATCGCCTTGCTCACTGTTTACAAAATGACGGAAACGTTTGAGTTTTTCAGTGTCGTTAATCGTCGCCGCCCACTCACACACGTAATTGTCGACCAACAATTGCATTTGAGCTTCAAGCTCATCTGCTATGCCTAAGCTGTCTTCGATAATGACAGCCTTCAGATAGTCAAGTCCGCCATCTAAGCTTTCACGCCACTTTGAGGTACGCTGTAGCTTGTCTGCTGTTTTGATATAGAACATAATGATGCGGTCGATGTATTTGACCATGGTCTCGGTATCGAGATCAGTGGCGAACAGCTCACCATGACGCGGGGTAATACCACCATTACCGCAGACAAATAAATTCCAGCCGTTTTCAGTCGCAATCATGCCAAAGTCTTTACTTTGCGCCTCAGCACATTCGCGCATACAGCCTGATACACCCATTTTGATTTTGTGCGGTGAGCGCACACCTTTATAACGATCCTCTAACCTCAAGGCTAGGCCAATGCTGTCATCGACGCCGTAGCGGCACCAGTTATTGCCAATACAAGATTTCACGGTACGTAAAGATTTACCATAGGCATGGCCAGTCTCAAAGCCTGCTTGTACCAGTTGCGTCCAAATATCAGGCAATTGCTCCATGCGCGCGCCAAACAGATCGACCCGCATCCCACCAGTGATTTTGGTGTACAAATTAAATTGCTTCGCCACTTGACCCAGTATGATGAGCTTATCTGCAGTAATTTCACCACCCGGTACACGCGGCACGACGGAATAAGTGCCGTCTTTTTGGATATTGCCTAAGTAGTAATCGTTACTGTCCTGTAGTGGTGTGAGCTCAGTTTTGAGTACGTAGTCATTCCAGCATGATGCTAAAATAGAGGCGACTGTTGGTTTACAGATCTCACAGCCATGACCGCTACCATGTTCAGTCAGTAACTCATCAAAGGTTTTGATACCGAGCACGCGAATCAGGCTATATAAATCTTGACGAGAGTAAGCAAAGTGCTCACACAAGTCATTGTTTACTTCAAAGCCCATGGCGGTGAGTTGATAGCTGACTGTATCTTTGACCATAGGGGCACAGCCACCACAGCCACTACTGGCACTGGTCATGGTTTTTACATCGCTGACGGAGTATGCGCCGTTTTCGACGGCGGAGCAGATAGCGCCTTTGGTCACGTTATAACAAGAGCAAATCGTGGCGGTATCTGGCAGATTGTCGATGCCCATCACGGGTTTTTCGACATTGGGTAATATCAGACTTTCGGGATGTGCAGGTAGGTCAATGTCATTTAAATACAATTGCAATAGGTTGTTATAGTCTTCGGTGTCGCCTACCAATACGGCACCAAGCAAGCGCTTGTTATCCGGTGTAGTAACCAGTTTTTTATAGATGCCCTCAGCAGGGTTTTGATACAGATAGCTTAAGCTACCGTCACTCGTACCATGTGCATCGCCAATACTACCCACATCCACACCCATCAGTTTTAACTTGGTGCTCATGTCAGCACCCGTAAATATCTGCTTGCTATCACCAGCAATTTGCGCGGCACAGATACTGGCCATATTGTAACCGGGAGCCACCAGACCAAATACTTTGTTGTCCCATACTGCGCATTCGCCTACGGCATAAACATGATCAGCGTTGGTGCGACATTGCTCATTGATCAAGATGCCACCGCGCCCGCCCATTTCGATACCGCACTCGGGGTTGTTTTTAATGAGACCATCTTGCGGTCTAATACCGGCGCTAAACACAATCATATCGGTCGTTAGAGAGGTGCCATCTGTAAACTGCATGGTTAAATGTTGATCATCACCGCTGGTGTCATCAGAGTTCGGCGCAGTGTTAGATAGAATCTCTTTGGTGTTTTTCCCCGTCAGTACTTTGACACCCAGTGCTTCTATTTCTCGCTTTAAAATCTCACCGCCAGCGGCATCAAGCTGAACACCCATCAATTGCGGCGCAAACTCGACCACATAGGTATCAAGACCTAGCGTCACGAGTGCTTTTGCAGCCTCAAGCCCCAGTAAACCGCCACCGACTACCACACCTTTTTTGACAGTGGGCAGTTCAGCAATCGCTAAAATCTCATCTAAATCTGCAATGGTACGGTATACGTGGCAGTGCGGATGCTCGCGGCCTGGGATAGGCGGCACAAAAGGATATGAACCAGTCGCTAGTACCAACTCAGAGTACTCAATAATCTCGCCTGCCTCAGTAGTAATACGCTGACTGGCCGAATCGATATCTACAATACACTGATTCAAATGCAAATTAACTTTTGATAATTCATAAGCCGTTAAATCTACTAGGTTCAGCTTACTGGCATCTTTATGTTCAAAGTAGCTCGACAAATAAACACGGTCATAAGCAGGGCGGTCTTCTTCAGCAAATACATGAATGTCAAATTGCTGGTGTAGACCTTGCTCAATTGCTCGTTCAATAAAGTGATGACCGACCATACCGTTGCCAATCACCACCAAATTGCCTTTACTTTTTGTGCTCAATGCAGTGCTACTCATGCGTCTGTCCTTAGTAATGGGGTTGGTTGGGTACGGTCGTCGTTTATTTTTTTATCACGCTATAAACGGCTCCGTCCCTCAACAACAGCTGATAAACAGCATTTAATACCTACTATTACAGAGCATTCAATAATCATGCCATGGCACTTTGATTAGCTGGGTTTTTACGCGTTGCTATTAGGCATAAAGGCATGCCATATCGGGACCAGTCGCTTATGTATAAAGGTTTTTATGTCAGCATAATTAGCGCTATGACTTGCCAAAAATCAGGATAGATGCCGTTATTGCCGACTGCGATGTCAGAAATTAATGCACCAAAATAGACACTACTGTGCCCCACGTTGGATGTTATTGCTGTTTATAAGGGAGACTGATGGAATGTTTTAAACCTGCTGTGTTAATGCTTTATTAGCATAAGCGTCAGGTGTGGCGATGGTTATAGACCCGCTAGTAAAGGCGCCTGGATAATTAACGTGCACTGGCCTTTATACAGATTTGGCAATGTACACAAATAACTGGCATAACCATTGCACCGCCTGAAACATCGCTACTTATCATTTTTGAATACTGTATTTTTTGAACATTTAGTACGTTGCCAGAACCCTGAAGTTAATCATTTGAGGAAGTTGCCTATGTCATCATCAGCCCCCGTTGCGCCTAGTAAAGACAAGCTTAATGTTTTGTCATTTACGGGTAAAAATAAAATCCTTCATTTAGGTTGGATGGCATTTTTCCTTACCTTTTTTGTATGGTTCAACCATGCACCATTTCTATCAGCGATTGGAGAAACACTCAATCTGAGTAAAGATCAAATCAAAACGTTACTTATTTTAAACGTGGCATTGACCATTCCTGCCCGCGTGATTATCGGGATGCTGACAGACCGTTTTGGCCCTCGCATTGTATATACCGCTATTTTAGCCATTGGTGCTATTCCTTGTTTTACCTTTGCATTCGCGCAGGATTACAACACTTTGGCGCTGTCTCGGTTTTTACTGGGTTTTGTGGGTGCAGGTTTTGTGGTGGGTATTCGTTTGATGAGTGATTGGTTTCCAACCAATGAATTGGGGACAGCTGAGGGTATTTATGGGGGTTGGGGTAATTTTGGTTCGGCAGCAGCGGCACTATTATTACCAACTATAGCGATTGGTGCCGCAGCAGTGTTCGGCGGTGATGAAGGGTGGCGTTATGCAACAGCCACATCAGGGGTGGTGATGGCGCTTTATAGCATCATTTTTTATAAGATGGCTCGTAATACACCCAAAGGGGCTACTTATTTTAAACCCAAAAAATCAGGTGCCATGATGGTGACGTCATCGGGTGATTTTTGGTTAATGATGGTTTTTAAACTGCCTATGTATTTGGCATTGGCATTATTGGCATGGAAACTATCACCTGATGGTGTGAGCTTACTGAGCCAGTCTAGTGTCACCGTGGTCTATATTGGCCTTGCGATACTGTATGTTTACGAGTTCATCAGTAGCTACCGTTTTAATAAAGAGGTATTCACTACGCCTGTACCAGCGGCGCATCGTTATGATTTTAAGCAAGTAGGTATCTTAAATATTTTGTATTTTGCCACGTTCGGCTCAGAGCTTGCCGTCGTGTCGATGCTACCTTTGTTTTACCAAGAAACTTTTAGTTTATCGATTGTGATGGCAGGGGTATTGGCATCGAGCTATGCCTTTATGAATCTCATGTCACGCCCAGGTGGCGGTTGGCTCAGTGATAAGTTTGGTCGCAAAATAACTTTATTGATTTTGACAGCTGGTTTGGCCATCGGGTATCTGTTGATGGGCTTCCTTGACTCAACGTGGCCACTTGCATTGGCATTGTTAATCACGATGTTTTGCTCATTCTTTGTACAAGCAGGTGAGGGTGCTGTTTTTGCAGTGATTCCTCTGATCAAACGCAGTATGACAGGGCAGTTTGCAGGGATGACAGGCGCGTATGGCAATGTTGGTTCAGTGGTGTATTTAACGGTGCTTAGTCTGGTGTCTTATCAGGTGTTTTTCTTTGTGATTGCCGCGACAGCAGTGGCTGGATTCTTTGCCTTGTCTTTCTTAAAAGAGCCAGAAGGCATCATTATTGAAGAGATGCCAGATGGCACATTTGCCGAAATACAAGTGAGTCATAGATAACACGGGGTGCAGACAGATGACGATAGCAAGCGTAGCAAACGCCAATAGACATAATAGTCAAAGTGCTGATGGTGATGTGTACCAAAACACTGATGATATGGCAGCTAATATCAATAACAGTCAGTCGTCATCTGCAATAGAAACAGATCAGTTTGTTGCCAATGAGGCCATCAAGAATATGGAGAGTATTGATAGGCACTCTATTGATGAGACTGGTGAAAGTAAGAATTTTGATGATGCTAGTACTGCATTATGGTGGCTTGATTTTTTCACGATGGCAGGACGCAAGACGGAAAATCAAGACAGTTTACTTATTACCACCTGTCTACCATATCAATGTTCAGGTACAGAATCATCTAGTGCCAATCGCTCAATATCTCAAGCAAGATCTCACCCGTCATCATCAGCCCCATTATTGGTGTTGATGGCAGATGGGGTCAGCGCTTGTCAGTTTCCAAAACAGGCAAGTCGATTGGTGGTGAATACCATTGCTCACAAAATCACATTGGGGTTGACCGCACTGGCACAATCACAAGATGAGACGTCATCCATCAGTTTTGACGATGATCAAGTCGCTAGTCTCATCAAAACAGCAGTCAACAAAGCCAACGATATCCTATATTTCCCTCAAGCGTATCAACGGGTACCGCCATTGTTGTCTACGTTATCAGGCTTGCTCTGTATTGGTGACCGTATTCACCTGTTTCATACAGGCGACTCTCGAATATACCGCGCTGGGGTAGATTGTCTGACGGTATTGAGCAAAGATCACCGCGTGCACCGCGGCCAAGACAAAGGAGCGCTTGCTGCAGCTATTGGCGCAGATAGCCAGTTAGAGCTACAACAATCTGTATTTACCCTCCATCAAAACGAGTGTTTGGCCATCATGACAGATGGGGTTTATGAGCATATAGAGCCCACAGAGCTACAATTTGAGCTGTGCAGCAGTGCGACTGATATATTTCAGTTGATGGCTACTACGCACAAATTACCGCTAGGGTTTAACACCAGTCAAGCCGTGTGCGAGCAAGCCTTTAGTGCAGGCAGTCATGACAATCTAAGCATGGTTATGCTGAGTATGAACACACGATCAGCCCATTTTACTTCTATCAATGGCTCTAAAGGTGTTGGTCATTTTGATGGTATTGACTTTGATAATCTGGATACGATCATACATGATGTGAATCGCTACCAGCTGCCAACCGATTTACAGATAGGCGACCATATTGATGGTTTTACTGTGATTGGTATCATTGCTCGTACGGCTCGCAGTCACGTGTACTGGGTGCAAGATGAATACAACCATGACTTTGTTCTAAAATCACCCAGTTTAGATTCGGTCGCCGATGGTCACTATCTGCGTGATTTTTTAAAAGAACGCAAAATTGGTTTGAGCCTATCAAAACATCGCCGCGCGGGTGAGTCGGCTTACAATCAAGCTGATCCCAATCGATTGCCTGTCAATCCTGCATCCAACAATATTGGTCATAACGTGGGTTCTGGGCTCAGTGAGTCAGGGCTGCTGCGTTACTATCCAGTACCAGCAAGTACCACATACTTATATCATTTGACTGAATATATCGCTGGTGAGAGTTTACGGGACTTTATGGATCGTCATGCGCCTTGTGATGTGTGGCAAACCTTTGATTTACTCACCAAAATTGGCATGGCGGTTCGAGTCATGCATCGCAACTATCTGCTACATCAAGATATCAAACCTGAAAACATTCTTTTAACCAAATCAGGCGCGGTCAAACTGATTGATTTTGGTTCCGCCAGTTCCTCTATCTTAAAAGACAGCACCCGACCACCAAATGGTGATTTGCACTATGCTGCACCAGAATATTACACCGATGCACCAAAAGGCGTGCATTCTGACTTGTTCTCGATTGCAGTGATTGGCTATGAATTGCTGACAGGGCAATTGCCATTTAATACCCAAACACTAATGATGCCAAACCAAACATTACTGATGCCCGCGCAGCCGCTACGGCAACAGAACGTACCGGACGCCAGCCAACAGGCACTCATGCGTGCGCTACATGTCAACACTAACGCGCGCTATCAAGCCATTGGCGAGTTTTTACAAGATTTTAACCCCGATAATAAGGCGCACAGCCGTGACCCAGAACCCCTCATTAAGCGTAACCCTCTACTGGTATGGCATGGCATTTGCTTCATAGAGTTTGTCATCATTTTATTGCTGTTGGCGTACTTTTCATGACACGCTGTTTTGCATTCAATGCTGCTCCGCGCGGCTAAGGGATTTACTGTCTATGTCATTATCTATATCGCGAGCCACCACTACGGTTGATACTCATACCAACACTCACGCCTTAGCATCAGGTCATCAAAAAAACGCTGGCATCGTTATCATCGGGGCGGGCATGGCAGGCAGTCGTTTTGCCATTGAGCTTGCTCGCACACAATCGAATGATGACACCGCCCGTTTGCCAATTACTTTAATCAGTAAAGAGCCGCACGTGGGCTATAACCGCATTATGTTATCACCCGTATTGGCTGGCGATACAGCGTTCGAAGATACTTATTTGTACGACAAAACAGAGTATGAGCAGCTAGGTATCACCGTATTGGCTGGGGTTGCGGTAGAGAAAATAGATACCAAGTGTCAATGTATCGAGTTGGATGATGGGCAAACACTCAATTATGCCAAGTTAGTGATGGCCACAGGATCAACTGCCCGAGTCATTCCGTTTCCCAATTACACAGCTAAAGGTGTGCATGTGTTTCGAGACCTTGCCGATGTGACCGCCCTGATGGACTATGCCCGCCAAGGAAAAACGGGTTTGGTGATTGGTGGTGGCGTACTGGGATTGGAGGCTGCGTGCGCGTTGGCGGCACAGGGCGCGAGCATGACGGTCATTCATATGGATGGCTATGTACTCAATCGTCAACTAGACCTGCCAGCTGCTGAGCTTTTGCAAGCTGAGCTCAGTCGCCGAGGGGTTAGTCTTGAGGTTTCTGCACATACTGAGGCCATTGAGATGAATGATGCAGGAGAAGTATGTGGATTGTCTTTAAAAGACGGGCGCATGCTAGCGGCCGATTTCATCGTGATGGCAGTGGGCGTGATACCTAATACACCCGTGCCAAACAAAGCGGGCTTGAGGTTAATCGCGGTATTGTCGTCGATGATTTTATGCACACCAGTTGTCCCAATGTTTATGCCATTGGTGAGTGTATAGAGCGAGAGGGGGAGCTATTTGGAATGGTGGCGCCAGTCAATCAGCAAGTGGATACATTGGTTACGGTTTTAAAAGATGCTTTGATAGAAAATGATATAAATGTGATAGATGGTAAAGCCGCCGTGCCAGACCACTGGATTCCTTTTGTGAGCAAACCGCTATCATTAAAATTAAAAGTGTCTGGTATGTCGGCATTTTCTGCAGGGCAAATCGCTTTTGATGACGAAGCAGCTGACACCATTGAGACCCTCGTATATCGTCAGCCTGACTTAAACCATTATCATTGTCTGTACCTCAAAGAAAACAAACTCATTGGTGCTGTGCTTTATGGAGACACCAGTGATGGCAGATTTTATAGTCAGTTAATTATAGATAACGTTGATATTACGCCTATCAAAGACACACTCATATTTGGCGAAGCATATTGTCATTTGGATGAAATTACGCTTAACAATTCGCCAACTACGGAAGTCGATGTAGAGCTTGATGATACGGACAAGAACATCAATCATCATAAAGCGGCCGAACTGTTAGAGGATGCATTATGAATGATGCTACCGCCAATAAATCTGCTGCTAGCAAAGTAGTGTCAGCTAATAAATCGAACAACCTACCTAATAGCGTACAAAAAACGACAGGCCACGTCATTGAGACACATGACATAAGTGCCGCCAAAAATATCAAAAAAGCAATATCATTATCGTCGTCCTCTGATGGTGATTTGATTGATAGCTCGACCATTACTATCCGTACGACGTGCCCTTATTGCGGAGTGGGGTGTGGTGTTTTAGCAAGCGTGAATGCAACAGAGGTGCTGAGCGTCAAAGGAGATCCTGAACATCCTGCTAATTTTGGTAAATTGTGCTCCAAAGGGAGTGCGCTGGCACAAACATTGGGAACCGCGCGCCGCTTGACCGAGCCATATTATCAAAACAAGCAAGCAGTAATGCAACAGCATCAGCCTATGCAATTGGATAACGATTTTAATGCCAAACGTAAATCTGACAAGCCACTTATAAAGCAGACAGACTGGGACACCGTACTAGAGGATGTTGCCAGTCGTTTAAATGACACCATCGACAAACACGGTCGAGACAGCATTATGTTTTATGTCTCAGGTCAATTACTAACTGAAGATTACTACGTCGCCAATAAATTTATTAAAGGGTTTATTGGTAATAACAATATCGACTCCTACTCTCGCCTGTGTATGCCTTCCGCAGTAGCAGGGCACCAACGTGCGTTTGGCGCAGACCTTGTGCCGGGTAATTACGAGGATTTAGAGGCTTGCGATTTGTTGGTGCTGATAGGTTCAAACATGGCATGGTGCCACCCTATTTTGTTTGGTCGATTTTTAGCCGCCAAAGAAGCCAATCCTAATAAAAAAATGATTGTGATAGACCCGCGCCGTACCGACTCTTGTGAATTTGCCGATTTACATTTACCAATTGCTGCGGGCACGGATACACATTTATATAATGGGTTGCTGCATTACCTAGATCAGCACGGTTGCCAAAATGATGAATATGTTAACCAAAGTTTGGGCGTTGATGATGCGGTGAATGCGGCCAAAGCATGGAGCATCGACAAAGTTGCACACGCCTGCCAAGTATCGGCGGACAGTATCCGCCAGTTTTATGAATGCGTTGCTGCCACTGATAAAACAGTCACTGCTTTTAGCATGGGTGTCAATCAGTCACAAAGTGGGACTGATAAGGTCAATGCCATTATTAATACTCATCTGTTCACAGGGCGTGTGGGCAAAGTAGGGGCCAGTCCGTTTTCACTCACTGGACAGCCTAATGCGATGGGCGGACGAGAAGTAGGCGCTCTTGCTAATCTATTAGCGGCTCATTTAGAACTAGACGATGCCGATCATCGTCAGCTCGTGGCAGACTTTTGGCATTCGCCTCAGCCTATCTCGCCAAACGTGGGTGTGAAAGCCTGCGATGCTGCCGCTGCGATATTAGATGGTCGTATCAAGGCTATTTGGATTATGGCAACCAACCCTGTGGTCAGCTTGCCAGATGCCGATAATTTTCGTCGAGCGCTTGCTGAGTGCGATCTAGTGATTGTCTCTGATTGCTCGGTAGACAGTGACACGGTGCAGTGTGCCGACATTGTATTGCCCGCTCAAGGGTGGGGTGAAAAATCTGGAACGGTCACCAATTCTGAACGGCGCATTTCTCGGCAGCGGACATTAATGCCTGCGGTAGGGCTTGCCAAACCAGATTGGTGGATACTGTCTCAAGTTGCCACACGCATGGGGTTAACGGGATTTGATTACCAACAGCCAAGCGAGATATTCAATGAGCATGTGGCATTGACCGCTTATGGTAACGCAGACGACCAAAGCACATCCAATTCTAATAAGAACTATCCTCGCTATCTGAATCTTAGTAAAGACTTGTCTGCTTTAATGACAGAAATGACAAATGAGGTACCTGTCGATCAATCTATTCGCCAGCCTATTAACCAGAACGTCAATCAAATATATACCCCAGTCGCACTCAGTAAGCAAGCATACGAGGAGATGTTGCCGTTTCAATGGGGTGGCACACGTATCTCTATGATTGATGAGATTAAACCTTTAACAAATGAGGTCGTTAATTCCACTGCTAGTGTTATCAAGTCACAGTTAATCGCGATTACGCCCTCTGACGAGGCGAGCGTAGCCAATGTGCATCGACGTCAAAGAAGGCAGAATACCCAACGGATTGTTGAGAATCGAGCATCCTTTGAACATGAATCTGATTATCATACTCAATTTGAGAGCCAAGCGGTTCATTTACGCCTGATTACGGGCAGGCTGCGCGATCAATGGCATACCATGACTCGCACTGGCCTTGCACCGCAGTTAAATCAACATCAGCCAGTACCGACACTTTCCATACACGCTAACGATGCACGGCAGCTTGGCGTTCAAGATAATGATTTTGTGCAACTGCATCGCAGGTATGAAAGCTATGAGAACGGTATGACCAGTAATGAGGCAGCCAGTGACACCTCGATGAATACAGCTATGGATGGCAACGAGTCCACAAGTACCGTACTAGCTCAAGTTGCCATTAGCGATATGTTGCGCGTTGGTGATGCGTTTATGCCCATGCATTGGAGCAATGCTTTTGCTAGCTTTGCCCGAGTTGGCCCACTTATTCCAACAGTGGTCGATCCATATTCAGGGCAGCCAGAGCTCAAAAATTCAGCCATTAGCGTCGCGCCTGTTCCTATGCAATCATTTGGCAAGATTTTGGTGCATCCTGAGTGGCAAGACGCTGTTATAGTGCAATTACGTACTATTTTGGCCAATTTTTCTGCCAAAGCATCAGAGAAAGAATTATCTGAAACAAAATGCGAAGCACGTTCAAATAATATTGTGCCAGAGGCATTACCTGCACTTACTTGGAGCTTGAGTCATCAAAGTAACAGCGTCTTGATTACTCTCGCTAGCCCGATGATGGAGTCTAGCAGTACCTTAGCGTGCCCCGAGTTTTGGCAGCAGTTTATGACCTCTATGCAATCATTATCACCGCCAAACTCTCAAAAGGGTGTCATGCATACGGCGTTTACTGTCGATAATGTGCAGTATCAATTACGTTTTATCGTGACCCAAACTGAGTCTAAGGTAGGAGCAGATAGCCCTGTTATCAACCGTCAAGTGTCCGATGGTAAAAGCTCTAGCGCACAACTGATAATGGCAGTCTATATTGCCCCAATGCAAAAGCAATTACCGAGTGTACGCTGGCTCGATAGCTGCTTTACGGATACTAGCCAGATACCTGTTAATCAACGATACAAGTGGTTGCTCGCGGGGCGGCCTGCCAGTGGTTATGTTGATCCAGGACCTTTGGTCTGCTCTTGTATGTCGGTTGGAAAAAATGCCATTCTCAACGCTATTACGCAGCATAATTGTAGTAGTGCGGCGGCAGTGGGTAAGCAGTGCCGCGCAGGTACTAATTGTGGGTCTTGCGTGGGGCAAATCAACGCATTAATCGCAGAATACGCCTCATTGGCGCAAGCTTAAATGATGGGATGGCACGTCGCTTGCAACTTGTTATGTAGAATTAGTTGCACTGTGTTAACACAGGTTAGCCGAGCCTGAGCGCTTATCTGGTCGGTCGATTTCTATCGAATAACCTTATTTTTATTACATGGTTTTCTGTATTTATACTGTCATTAGGAACTATCGTCATGATTGATTTATCTGTCCTTATTGCAAACAGCCCAACATCTGACTTGGCAGGGCAAAACTGTATAGAAAATGCTAAAAATTCTCATAAAAAAGGCATGGTATATTTGGTCGGCGCAGGCTCTGGTGATCCTGAGTTATTAACCTTAAAAGCATGGCGAGTGATGCAGCGCGCAGAAGTAGTGTTATATGACAGTTTAGTATCCGAAGATGTTTTGGATATGTGCGCGAGCACGGCCGAAAAAATATTCGTCGGTAAGCGCCGCGCCAATCATGCCTTATCACAACAGAGCATTAACGAGCTATTGGTCAAACACGCGCTGGCAGGTAAAACGGTGGTGAGGCTAAAAGGTGGTGACCCTTTTATTTTTGGACGCGGTGGTGAAGAGCTGCAAGAGGTGGTACGTCATGGTATTTATTTTGAATCTATTCCGGGTATTACGGCTGCCAGTGCTGCTGCAAGCCGCGCAGGGATTCCACTAACGCACCGTGATCATGCGCAATCGGTTAAGTTCATCACTGCTTGCAAAAAAAATGGCGCGCCGAATAACGATTATAAAGAATTGCTTGATACTACCCAAACGGTTGTTTTTTATATGGGCTTACACCGTTTGCATGACTTGCCACTGGGCGTGATATTGCCATGATTGATGAAGTGAAGCGCCTTTTGCTATTATCAGTCATGCCAGTCTACCTACGCAGCAATTGCTTGTCGGTACGCTTGCCAGCATCGCTGAATTACAAGCCACCGCCAAGCTACCGACACCTGCTTTACTTATCATGGGTGATGTGGTCACTCTGCATGCCGAGCTTATCGATTACAATATAAATGCTATCAAACAAAAGGCGCTTCACTTCATCAATCATAGCAATATCACGCCCAGTGGCAAGCCAGACAATGTTTTGCCCGCTGTGAGTGTTGCTTAAAGACTGGGTTTGTCTCTCAGCTTGCGCTGTCAAAACGAACTTTTTATATGCTTACTGTTTGAGCAAAATTTACCGGGTTGGCAGCTCGCTAAGTTGTGTAGTAGGCGCTGTACAGGGGAGTAAAAACGTTTGTTCAAGAGAGTGAGCAGACGTTTTTTTGTGTCTTTCAATGATACTTGTACAGCCATCGCTTCGGCATAGATAGCTGTTACTGACGTTGGTACTAGATAGCTCTTTGGTGGTTAAAGAAAAAAAGCGACTAAAAAACCAATTAGCTTATCTCAACTCATCGAAGTGTTCTTCATTGATATGAGTAATGGTTTGTGCGAGTTCAAAAATGATTAAGGTGATAAAGAATTAGGCTTGTATTTGAGGGTTACGTGTCACAGATAAAAGAAAATCGGTCGTATATATACTTACAAGCAACAGCGAGCGGGAACAAAAAGAATAATATTTTAAGTTAATGATAATTGTTTTTATTATCGTTTACGAGTAAAATCGGTTTTTATTGGCTGTCCAATATAAATACAACGATTTAAATTAATGATGAGTACAGATATGTTACGTGCAAACCAATTGACCATCAGTCGCCAAGGTAATACCTTACTAGACAATGTAAGCTGTGAGATTGATAGCAACCAATTGGTCGCTTTGGTTGGACATAATGGTTCAGGAAAATCGACTTTAATCAAAGCGCTGGCAGGCGAGATGATAAGTAATGGCGGTAGTATCAGCTTGGATGAGCGCCGTATCAGTGATTACAGTAGCAAAGCGCTGGCGCGACAAATGGCATATTTGCCACAGCAACTACCAGAAGCCGCTGGGTTTTCAGTACGTGAGCTGGTCATGATAGGACGTTATCCGCATCAAAAATGGCTGCAAAAGCCCAACCAAATAGACAAAGATAAAGTAATAGAAGCCATGCGCATCACCCAAACAGAGGCGTTCGCTGACCGCATTACGGCCACGCTTTCAGGTGGCGAGCGCGCTCGCGTTTGGCTTGCTATGTGTCTGGCACAAGACACCAGATATTTATTACTTGATGAGCCATTAGCCGCGCTTGATATGCACTATCAGCTTGAAGTTATCCAGCTTATACGTCGTTTGGTGGATGAGCAGGGCTTGAGTGTGGTTATTATTTTGCATGATATTAATTTGGCCGCGCAGTATGCCGATCGAGTTATCGCCTTAAAAAACGGTCGTATTTGCCATAACGGTGATATCGGCAGCACCATGCAACCGACAGTATTGCACAAGATTTTTAACGTCGATATGCAGCTGCTTAGTCATCCTATAACGGGGCAGCCAGTCGCCGTTGCTTAGTAGGGCATATCATCAATCTGAACGAAAATGAATAAGTAGGCTAAAAATGGTTAAATTTTTATGACCGTTTTTAAAATGAGGGCATGCCCTAGTATTTGCCTCATCTTTTTCATTTATTTTCTCTTATTCGCGCAAAAGATAGGCCGCCATGTTTCCTGCTCTTTATAAATCTCTGTTCTCTTTAATAGCCATAAAATCTTTCATAAAACCTTGTATAAAAGCTGGCTCAAATCTCACTATCAGTAAATATAAGTGTTTGCCGCTCATAGCAAGCTTAACACTGACCACTATGCTGACGGCCTGTCACCAACCAATAACGGCACAAAAAGACGCTCAAGTGGGCAATACAGATAACGCTAACATCAATATAGTCTCACCTGATTGGGGCAATGCGGCAACCTTGACCGCCATGGGTTACCCCCCGATAGCTACGGGTGATGTGAGGGTGTGGGACAGATGGGTAGGTACGCCTGAACTGCCAACCTCAATCATTGATTTGGGCATTCGCTATCAGCCTAATGCGGAATTGGTTGCCCAATTGCCTGTCGATTTGGTCATCGATAACTTTTTTTATGAGCATGCCCGCAATCTCTATGGAGATGTGCCCTCTGAGTCGGTCATGTTCGCCGCTAAAGGTGATACTGCAACTTGGGCAGATTATACTGAGCCGACTCGTCAGTTGGGACAGCTAATTGATGAACCAGCCTTGGCTGAAAGCTATATTACAAAAAGTCAGACAGATATCAAACTGGCAAGTGAGCGTCTGCAGCAGCGCTATCCAAAAGTAAAGAGATTTGCCGTTGTACAGTTTGCTGATGCCAATAACATGCGCATGTATGTCAAAAATAGTTTGTTTCAGCCCGTGCTAAAAGAGATGGGCAAAGGGCTTGATGTATTGGGCAAAGGCAATCAATGGGGGTTTGTCCCCATTCGAATGGGCGACTTGGCTCAATTGGATAATGAGACCTGCCTATTAATCATCGATCCTTTAAGTCCGATAACCCGAGCTGAGATTAAAGACAGTTTGGTTTGGCAGCGTCTAGGCTATGGCGACGAGCGCTGCGTGGGTGAGCTGCCACCCATATGGATTTATGGTGGCATGTCGTCACTGGTCGGCTTGGCAAATAATTTATCAACAGTGACATTAAAAGGTGGGGCAGCATCATGACTATTAATACTGCCGCACAGACTCATCACTCTCATACCAATAATACTACTGATTATGTCAAACCTATGACTTCACTTGCAGCGTCTCAGTCGCCCACATTGAAAACACCATCAGAGCAACACTCCAAGCTTATGCAAAAACCTCCCAATCCAGCACCAAAATTACCTAGGAAACTACCTTCGGTATTTGAGGATACATGGCGCATCTGGGCAGTAATGATTATCCTTGTAATATTGTCAGTATGGAGCACGTGGGCATTAATCGCTCAGGAGTGGACACGCCCAATCAGTGATTTGTTTATTCCAAGCTCGCAATTGGACATTATCAGTCTTGCGACGCAGCTGCATATAGTGGCGACTAGCATAGTGGCGCTATTGGCAGGTGGTCTGCTTGGGGTTGTCAGTATTTTGCTACAGCAGCTGGTCAAAAACCCATTAGCGTCAGACACCACATTGGGCGTCGGCGTTGGTGCACAATTGGCCATGCTCATTGTGACCTTGTTTTTGCCAAGCTTAGCGATTTATGGCGGACTTTATGTGGCCTTTGTCGGCGCGCTTATTAGTATGGGACTGGTCTTTGTATTGTCAGCACCCAGTCGTTTTAATCCGCTCATTTTAATATTGGCAGGCTTGGTGGTAAACATTCTACTTGCCGCCGTTGCCAATGTTTTGGTGTTGTTTTTTGCTGAACGTAGTAATGGTATGCTGTCGTGGGCGGCGGGATTTTTGGCACAGAATAGCTGGTATACCAGTACGATGCTAGCGATAACAGCCGTCGTGATGGCGGTTGTCTGTCTACCCTTGTTAAAACCATTAACCTTGATGAGTCTCGATGACTCACAAGCCAAGCGCTTGGGCGTGCCGATTAACGGTATTCGTGCATTGGTAGTGCTTATTGTGGCGGTCGTTACCGCTTTGGTGGTTAGCGAAGTTGGTCTAATCGGTTTTATCGGTCTTGGCGCTGCCAGTCTGGTCAATGCACTGGGAGTCGCTTCTATTAGCAAACGTCTGCTTGCAGCCTTTGTCTTAGGGGCGTTGCTTTTATGGCTGACTAGCAATGTTGCTTTATTACTCGAACCCATACTAAATATGCAAATTCCAGCAGGGGCGATGACGGGTATTCTTGGTGCACCACTGATTATTTGGCTGATTTTGCGTCAGCGCCGCGAGCGGATAGAAACAGTAACCCCGATGCTAACGGGCAAGCATGCACCTGTGGCATGGTGGCGCTGGACTCTTGGCGTGGTAATGATAATCATACTTGCCTGTTTTTTTGTCCAAGACGTCAGTGGCTGGGGACTAAGTACCGATTGGGCGATCACCCAGCAGTATCGGCTACCGCGCAGTTTGAGCGCTGCGGCAACAGGTCTGATGTTGGCCATCGCTGGTGTGTTATTGCAAACACTCACCCGCAATCCGATGGCAAGTCCAGAAGTATTGGGTGTGAGCTCGGGCGCGGCGCTTGGGGTTATCTTAGGATTTTTACTGCTACCAAGCTTAGGGCTATCTGCCGGAGCTGGTACTTTATTAATCTCAGGATTATCAGGAGCGATGGCTGTGTTATTGCTGGTTATTTGGCTGGCACGTAAGGTAAGTTCTGGCTATCTATTACTGGTCGGTATCGGTATTGCCGCGATGATGGATGGGGTGATGCACATGGTCAAGCTGTCTGGCGATCCACGCCTAGAAGCGATGCTTAGCTGGCTATCGGGAACGACTTATAGCGCTCAGCCTAGCACCGTGTGGTATCTTATCGGCATTGCCCTCATTTTATTTGCCCTCAGCTTATTGCTTATCAAACCCTTAAGAGTGCTTGGTTTGGGTACAGGGGTCGCTCGTAATTTAGGGGTGGCAGTGACACCAGTGACACTCGCGTTATTGGTGTTGGTGGCGGCGCTAAGTACTGCCAGTACGCTTGCGGTTGGGCCATTGAGTTTCATTGGTCTAATGGTGCCACATTTGGCGACGTCACTTGGTGCGGTAAGGCTTGAGCGCCAATTGCCATTAGCGGCTTTGTTAGGCGCAGGGGTGATGGTAATAGCAGACTGGATTGGGCGTTATGTTATTTTCCCTTATGAGCTGCCTGCGGGTACGATTGCGGCTATCATTGGCGGCGCGTACTTTTTATGGCTGATTCGTAAAGTACCAGTCGCAGTGAGTGGATAGTTTTTATGGGAAATTAATGACTGACGAATAACTATAATCAGCCATCATGATCAGTCATTAATACATACCGTCCAGCGCTTAAACAGCGCTATACCTTAAAATCACCAACGTTTATCATATTCAGTAAGTCATTTGACATTACTTTGAAGGGGTTTTAAGCTTTTTTATTCAAGTTCTTTTTTAATAAATGATCGAATATAAACGGACCAAGGGGCAAAAAGGATCCGAGTACCCCTGCTGGCATCGCCCAAAGCGGCATTTTGATTTTGGTGGTGGCTATCAACAGCATTAAAATATACGCGATGAACAATCCGCCATGAGCCATCCCTATGTAGGTGACCGCTTCTGCAATACCCATCATGTACTTTAGCGGCATGGCGATGCAAAGTAGTAATAAGAAGGACGTACCTTCCAAGTAACCCATGATCGTAAGAATCTTTAATACAGAGTTCTGATCTTTTGTGAGATGAGGTGTTTCTGTGATAGTTGTCTGAGCCTGCGACACTATATCTTCCTTTTGTTTATAATAAATAAGGTAAGGGTTTTTCAATGTCGCTATGATACTGGCTTTGTTCAATGCTTTGAAGTATTAATTTTACCAACCCTTAATAGAGATCAGTAACGAAACTAAATGACTCTTGATGTCAGTGATTCTAAGGCTACTGATCTCGTTTTAACTGTGAAAAAATATATGACTGCTTACTCCCTTTCTTGTCTTTACTCTTTTCGTCGCTGTCCTTATGCCATGCGCGCGCGTCTCGGTCTGTTGTTTGCCGAGTTGCCAGTAGAGCTACGGGAGATCACCTTGAAAAACAAACCTGCGCACATGCTAGCGATTAGCCCAAAAGGCACCGTGCCAGTTTTACAGATCGCTGATGGTGTTGTGATTGAAGAGAGTCGGGAAATAATGGAGTGGGCGCTTGAACAGCAAGATCCACAAGAGCTGATGAACCCTAAGACTTTGCATCAAGGTAATACGTTAATTGAGCAAAACGATCAGGAGTTTAAGCATTGGCTAGATCGCTATAAATATACTGACCGTCATCTTGAAATTACCCAAACAGAATATCGGAAAAAAGGAGAAGCATTTCTACAGATTTTAGAAGAGTTGCTTACTAAAAATACTTATTTGCTAGGAGACAGTGTGACCATTGCCGATATCGGCATTATGCCATTTGTCCGCCAATTTGCTCATGTAGATCGCGACGTTTTTTACAGTTTGCCTTATCCTAAACTGCAAATATGGCTAAAAAACTGGCTTGCACATCCATTATTTATACAAGCCATGACCAAGTTTCAACCTTGGCAAGATGGCGATGAGCCAGTGATTTTTCCTTCTTAGCAAAAGTAGCTCACTCATTTCTTTGTAAATATTTCATCAATCTATTTTAGATATGTCTAGCAAGAATCCACGCGTCATTAAACTATTCCTAATAGTGAGGGAGTTGTTTAACCTCATCATTTTGATAGACCTCAACAGTACTATTCTCAAAATAAATATCAATCTATGGCAGTTTGATAGCCGCTTTTCATAACCTTTGTATTAAAAGGGTTGAATGCCTATTGTGTACACTTGTACTCTTAGGTTAGAATGAACATAAGTGTATCAATATATAAATATTCTTGAGTGACCTCTATTACGAATTGATTGGCATGGTTGTTAAAGTAACTTTTATACGAGTGTGAATATAAGAGTGCGCAAACAACGAATCCACGTGCCAATTATAGTGACGCCGATGGCTTTGCTCTTTATACGCGATAACCACTTAATTCAACCCTAATCCCAACATTTACGAAGGACTGTTTGAAATGTTAAAAAGTGCCATTAAAGAGACTGAATTAGAAAAAATCGATATCATATTAGTAAAAAATATTTTAGAGATTGGTATTCAAGATGATTATGCTGACAAGATATCGGCTGATTATATCGATCTAGCCCGCGCAAAAAGTGATAAAAACAGTCTCTTATATAAATCATCTAAGGTAAAAGAGTGCTATAGACAGTCGGATCTGCATAAATCTATCAACCGTATTATTTATAAGATCGAGCCTTTAAGGGTTTCTATTATGCGTGAAGGCCTAGCATTGCAGCAGGCAGTGGCTGAAGGCAATAAAGAGATAGCTGATGAGATTATTAAGGTTGTCGTTAGAATGAAGCTAGAAAAAAGTAAGCTTGAGAAAAATCTTAGCGCACTTATGGGTAACGTAAAAAAGCTTCAGCTCGCTAGCTAATAAAATAATAACAAAGCAAGGCCATGCTTGAAAGTGGCGTCAGCCTTTTTGAGCTACGTAGCCAAGCTGCGTCTGGTGCACCCGCTGACCATCTAGGAGCGTTCAGATCGTCAAAAGCCAGTCTTCACGCGAAAACCTTTGCGGTAGATGGAAAGCGCATTTTTATTGGCTCGTTCAATTTTGACCTCCGTTCGACTGCGCTCAATACCGAAATGGGTTTAATGATTAACAGTGAACAGATGGCACAGAAACTGCACAAAGCATTTGACGAGGGCATGGTTGGCCTTACTTGGCGAGTAGAGCAGCGTAATGGAAGGCTCGTCTGGATCGATGAGCGTCTCGGAGCCTGGACAAAGTACCCTGCTTAACATTATCTTGACGATAATAGGGTGGTTACCAGTTGAGTGGCTTTTGTAGCTATAGAGAATAGTACTATATATGATGAACAGTGCTATATGGGATTATGAGCTATAATATCCAAAATCTGACACATTCATTCAGCAATGTGATAAATATAAAAAATTAGCTAATGCTATGTCTGTCATAATGCTTGGAATGTTTTTACGTTCTTTTAATTAAAAAAAGCAGCGATGCTACAACTATTAATCATTATTTTTACTATTTTTTAAGATGATTTGTTAGCGTCTCTATCCTGCTTGTTTTTAATCGTTTATGCTCAAGTATTTTACAGATACTCACTAAGATATCTAAAAACAATTAAGGAAAATTTATGCATATCACTGCTAATTTCGATGCTGGTAATATTGAGGTTATTAATTTAGAAGATAAAAAAAATGTCCAATTGGCTATTCGTCCGGACGTCGGTGGCGAGTTTTTTCAGTGGTTTAATTTTCGCCTGACAGGTCAGGTTGGCGAGCAATATGTGCTCAATATTCTGAATGCAGGGGATGCAGCATTCCCTGCAGGGTGGGAGAATTACCAAGCGGTGGCGTCGTACGATCGCGACTATTGGTTTCGTCTACCCACCTCTTATAAAGACGGAAAGTTAACCATAACGGCAGAGTTGGAATGTGAAACCATTCAAATTGCGTTTTTTGCCCCTTACAGTGATGAGCGTCATCAAGATTTATTAGCAGCGGTGCAAATGCATCCATTAGTGACGTTAGAGCATTTGGGAGAAACCCTTGATAATCGCGATTTAACCTTAGTCAAAATTAGTGATGGCGCTAGCAATAATGATGCGCCTAAACGCAATATTTGGATTACGGCACGTCAACATCCTGGTGAAACGATGGCTGAATGGTTGGTCGATGGTCTACTGCATAGCCTGTTAGATGGTGATAATGCCACGGGTAAATTATTATTAGATAAAGCTAACTTTTACATCGTGCCCAATATGAACCCAGATGGCAGCGTGAGAGGTCATCTGCGTACCAACGCAGTTGGGACTAACCTAAACCGTGCTTGGTCAAATCCAAATTTGGAAACCAGCCCTGAAGTCTTTCATGTCATTAATAAAATGGAAGAAACGGGTGTTGATCTATTTTATGATGTACACGGTGATGAAGAAATACCTTTTGTATTCCTTGCTGGCTCGCAGGGTACGCCAAATTATAGCGACCGCCTCGCGCGTCTACGTGATAGATTCTCAGAAGTGTTAAAGATTGCCAGTGCTGACTTTCAGACGGAAGAGGGCTATGACGTTGATGCACCGGGTACAGCGAATATGACGCTTGCGACTCACTGGGTTGCCGAACGTTTTGACTGCCTTGCCAATACCTTGGAGATGCCATTTATAGATAACAATAATGTCCCCGATGCGGATACAGGTTGGTCACCAGAGCGCTCTATGAAGTTAGGGGAAGCCTCATTAGTGGCTATGTTGGCAGTCGTGGATGATTTACGTGAGTGAATCATTTAGGTAGATTGTTTGGGTTATGAAATCAGTCCATCTACTCAATGGTTGCTTGTTCAACATTCTCTATGCCATGCCAAATTTCCTTAGATACGCCATCAGGTTGATCTGCTGCCAGACCTTGCGAGTGCCATAACGGCACTTGCAATCCTACCGGACGCGCTCACTCTTACCGATATAACAATCGTTGTGCTAACTGTGCTGTGAGCGTTTGGGTAGGCGAATCTTACTCATAATGCTATTTCTCCATAAAACTATCCCAGATTATTTTGCTTATCTAAGACAGCTCTGAAGATTAAATATCCTTTAATGTAAATATACAGGTATGTTAGCTTTGTGCTTTAATAAGTGACAGCTGTCATTTACGAGCATGGTTAATGTAAGTGACATAGATAGCCTTGATTTTATCAACGAGTAGTTTTTGGACTTATGGAGCGAGCTATGAATAAAGTATTTAAAAAGATTTGGAGTCAATCACTAGGTTGTATAGTGGTGGTGTCTGAAAATACCAAGAGCGTTGGTAAGACCAGCGGCACGACTGGCACTATCGCCCTGATAGCTCGCTCAAATAACTATAAGATGTTGACTGTGAAAGGGCTTGCCTTCAGTATTGCAGCGATCAGTGGCTCTACAGTGTGGGCAGGCGTGGTATGCGTAACGGATCCTGTCTCTGGAGGAAGTACAGCAACAGGTGTAATTGCACTAGCCTGTGGAATAAATAATGCAGCAGACGGTCTCAATAGCAGTGCTTTAGGTATTGATAATGAAGCATTGAGTGAAGCTACTGCGCTAGGCTATGCAAATAAAGCAAAGGGCAGTTATAGCAGCGCAACAGGTATTTCTAATGAGTCTTCGGGTATTTATAGCAGTGCGGTTGGTTATACTAATGCAGCATCAGGTGATTATAGTAGTGCGTTAGGTGCTAATAATGAAGCATCAGTTAAGTACAGTAGTGCCGTTGGTTATAACAATACCGCATCGCGTATCAATAGCAGTGCGGTAGGCTCTAATAATATCGCATCAGAGGGTTATAGTAGTGCATTTGGTTATAACAACACGGCATCGAACATAAATAGCAGTGCAATTGGCTATAAAAACACCGCCTCGAATGTAAATAGCAGTGCCGTCGGTTATAATAATACAGCATCAGGTGAGGACAGTAGTGCCGTCGGTTTTGAAAATACATCAGAGGGTGACTATAGTATTACAGTTGGTTATCAGAATACCGCATCAGGTACAGACAGCAGCGTGTTTGGCAGTAATAGCCAAGCCACTGCGACAGGCGCAACCGCCATCGGTAGTTTCTCCATTGCAGATGAAAGGGATACGATTTCAGTTGGTAGCAAGGGTTTCGAAAAACGTATCACTAACGTGGCAGATGCAATAAA
The DNA here is from genome assembly GCF_904845955.1 of Psychrobacter cibarius. Classification (GTDB taxonomy): domain Bacteria; phylum Pseudomonadota; class Gammaproteobacteria; order Pseudomonadales; family Moraxellaceae; genus Psychrobacter; species Psychrobacter cibarius_B. The sequence continues at coordinate 255,208 of NZ_CAJGYX010000001.1, read as the reverse complement.
TGATACAGATGCGGTAAATAAACGATATACCGACGACAAAGCGACTGAAACTTTAACCGCCTCAAAAGGTTATACCGACGGCAAAGCAACCGAGACTTTGACTGCATCAAAAGGCTACACCGACGACAAAGCAACTGAAACTTTAACCGCATCAAAAGGTTACACCGACGACAAAGCGACTGAAACTTTAACCGCCTCAAAAGGTTATACCGACGGCAAAGCAACCGAGACTTTGACTGCATCAAAAGGCTACACCGACGACAAAGCAACTGAAACTTTAACCGCATCAAAAGGTTACACCGACGACAAAGCAACCGAAACCTTAACTGCCTCAAAAGGTTATACCGACGGCAAAGCAACCGAGACTTTGACTGCATCAAAAGGCTACACCGACGACAAAGCAACTGAAACTTTAACCGCATCAAAAGGTTACACCGACGACAAAGCAACCGAAACCTTAACTGCCTCAAAAGGTTATACCGACGGCAAAGCAACCGAGACTTTGACTGCATCAAAAGGCTACACCGACGACAAAGCAACCGAAACTATAACTGCCTCAAAAGGTTATACCGACGGCAAAGCAACCGAGACTTTGACTGCATCAAAAGGCTACACCGACGACAAAGCAACTGAAACTTTAACCGCATCAAAAGGTTACACCGACGACAAAGCAACTGAAACTTTAACCGCATCGAAAGGCTACACCGATGGCAAAGCCACCGAGACTCTAGCATCGTCACAAATTTATACGAATGATCAGGTATTGAGCGTTAAACAGGACATTGCTGCACAGCATAAATACCTAAGCATCAATGGTGGTACGTCTGCAGAAGCGATTGCTAGTGGAGACAACGCAATGGCTTTAGGCGCTAATGCGGCGGCGCAGGGCAAGCAATCTATTGCAATGGGAGATGGTGCTCAAGCAATCGGCGAGCAAGCTATCAGCATTGGCACTGGTAATAAAGTGACTGGAAATCATTCAGGTGCGATTGGCGATCCAAGTACGGTCAGTGGCAATAACAGCTATAGTATGGGCAATAATAATACCGTGTCTGGCGACAATACTTTTGTGCTCGGTAATAATGTCAATACTACTGCAAAAAACGCCGTGGTACTCGGCAATGTCTCTAGCTCTAACCGTGAAAACACAGTGTCGGTTGGTTCGGATCTTAACCAACGTCAGATTATCAATGTTGCTAATGGTACCGCTGATAATGACGCAGTCAATGTCAGTCAGTTACAAGACGCAAAAACAAGCGCTATCGAAACCTCGAACACTTATACTGATACTAAATTTAATGCTCTAAATGACTCTATTCAAAATTATCTGCAAGACAATGGACAGCGCTTTAAGGAAATTGATGATCGTTTTGATCGTCAAGGTGCGATGAGTGCTGCGATGTTAAACATGGCAACCAGCACGTCAGGTTTACAAGGTAAGAACCGTATAGGCGTGGGCGCAGGGTTTCAGGGCTCCGAGCAAGCGGTCTCATTGGGGTATCAGCGTGTCATTAATCCCAATACCAGCTTTAGTCTCGGTGGTGCTTTCACGAAAGATGAGAACTCTGGTGGCATGGGTATGGGCTTTAGCTGGTAAGCATTGAGTAAACCAAAAGCCAGAAAAAGGACATTAATTTGTCCTTTTTTTCTGATGACCATTTCATACTTATTATCTAAAGCTTCTTATAGCCCAAACCTTTTTGAATGCTAATCCTGCTGTGAGCTAAGCGGTGCTTGCGCGGCCTTATTTCTTTAAGAGTTTCTTTAAGAGCTGTCATAAGCTCAGGGGCATAAGGCAATGTCACAAGGCAATTTAGATAATGTCACCTGCGTGCATTACACTTCAACTTACTACCGTGTTCAATAACTCTGTGTATAAATTAACAAAGTTACCCTAACAGCACACCGCATAAACCGACAACAGCTATAACACGTTGAATAATCAAGCTGTCTTGCAGGTGAGTGTTTAGATAAGTGGCAAATCCTTTGCCGATAGTATATAGACCTAGCATGGCCACAATCATACCCGTAAAGAAGCCAGCGGTATTACTGTTTGCAGGCACTTCGATTGCATGAGCAGCACCGTGGAACATAGCAAGCGCACCAAAGCCAATGATTAAGAATTTATACACGGTTTTGACGGACATCTCGTGGTTTTGATTCAATGCTACATTAAAGTAGCGGCTCATAAGTGCCATGGTCAGGAGTACGATAGAGAGTAGAATACCGTATTCAATAAACAGGCTATTCAAGCTCACACTTAAACTCAGTAAAAATCCTGTTACTAGACCAATTAACAGTGCTACAAAGCCTTTTTTAAAGCTGTGCATTTGAGTAAATAGCATCCCCATGCCCAGCGCTAACATCAGATGGTCGAACCCAGTTAAAGGGTGCAACATACCAGACAATATTGAAAGGCCAAATGAGCCATCTGCTGCCATCAAGCCATGCCCAGGGTGAGCAAACGCGAGTGTTGGTAGTAACGATAACAGCGCTAAGCCACTGATTATGGTGGTTTTTTGGAAGAGGTTTTTGCGTGTCATCGTTTTGGCTGTGTCTGTTGTCATGATAAATCCTTAATAAATAAACAAATCGATATAAAAACTGACTCATAATCCACTGATCCATCAGCGGTTTGTAGAGCACTTATTAATGCCATTACCTAAGGCATTCTACGCCACATTTAACATGCCTTTATCTAAGATAAAAGCAACAATGTCATCAAGACCTTCGCCTGTTTTCATGTTGCTGAATACCACAGGCTTATCACCGCGCATTTTTTGGCATCATGTGCCATTACCTCAAGTGACGCGCCTACGAAAGGGGCAAGGTCGGTTTTATTGATAATGAGCAAGTCCGATTTCATGATACCAGGGCCGCCTTTACGAGGAATTTTATCGCCTGCAGACACGTCAATGACATATAGTGTCAAGTCGGACAATTCAGGGCTAAAAGTTGCTGCCAAATTATCACCACCAGACTCGATGATAATGAGCTCAAGACCTGCAAATTGCTGCTGTAATTCGGCGATGGCAGATAAGTTAATTGAGGCATCTTCACGAATGGCAGTATGCGGGCAGCCACCGGTTTCAACACCGCGAATGCGCTCAGCTGGCATCGCCTCATTGCGGGTTAAGAATTCAGAGTCTTCTTTGGTATAAATATCATTGGTCACCACTGCCATATTGATGTCATCCCGCAGGCGTTGACATAGTCTCAGCGTCAATGCCGTTTTTCCTGAGCCTACAGGGCCACCAATGCCTAAACGTAGCGGAGAGAGCGTCGTTTCTAAATTTTTGTTTTCGACTTTGGGTGTTAGTGCCATAAATAAAGTTCCTTGATGAGAGTTGTGTTTATTAGCGATTAAGAGCGAAATAGGCGGCTGTATTGCCTTTCATGCTGGCAAGACAGTATGGCTAAATTTGGTAGGTTAGCGGACATATGTAGCTTTTGATAAAGTAGATTCAGCTTTACGTTAGCCTCTAAAGGCATATTTTGAACTTGCAAAAATCTTTGCTTGACGTTGGCAGCCAATGCCTGTATCTGCTGACTTAATAACTGTTGTAGCTGCCAAATAATGCGCTGTCCTGCCATTTGCCCAAGCGGTACGGTCTTGACCGCAGCCAACACCATATTTTCGATTTGACCAAAGGCGTAGGTGGTCAAGGCTTGTACAGGCTTAAGCTGCCAGTGCGAGCTGATATGGGCAAAGAGGGGTAAAAATCCATGGGCAAGTAAGCTGTCAGGCACGTCGAGCTCAAGGACATCACCAAGCCATGCTGATAAAGAAAGAGCCAATTGGCTTGACTCATAGACAAACTCTTTACTTTCACGGCTGGCATGGTAATCTGTACCTAAAGCGTCAGCAAGCGCAACGTCATCAACCATAAGTGCTTCAATCATAAGCGCCAGTAGCGGTAGCTCATACCGACATAATGCCAGCTCCAGATAATCACTCATAAACGCTAAACTACTGCTTTCATTATGAATCAGCCCTGCCTCAATAGCGGGTTCGATGCCTTGCGAGTAGGTATAACTGCCAATAGGTAGGTTACTTGACGCCAGAATGAACAAAAGTCCAGTTACTTCTGTATTATTCAGATCATTTATACCTTGTGCGGTACAGGTAGTCTGCTGTGAGTGTGTGGCGTGATTAGTCATGAGAGTTGCCGTGGGTATGTGAATGGTCATGGTCGTGACCATGATGACTATGACCATGAGAGTGAGAATGTCCGCCTTGATTGCCTTTATAGGCACCCGTTTCTGGCTCAAACGGCGCTTGTACGGCTTGGGTATGTAGTCCAAGTTGATTTAACATCGCTTCTAAAACATGATCAGGCTCAAAGTACAGGGCCTTAGTTGTAATCATTAATGGCACATGACGATTACCTAAATGGTAAGCGCCTTTCATAAGGTCAAAACCATTATCAGCAGTCACTTCGATTAAGGCTTGATTAGCGGCCATAATCTGTATCAAGTTGCCTTGATGGTCTGCCAGTACACTGCCATTCTTAATAGTTTCCGTACGTGGTAAATCAACACCAATGATTGCGTGGTGCTGTGTTTCTGCTTTAAAACGGCTACGCTGACGGGTATCGAAATCTAAATATAAAAAGTTTTCTGCCTGTTTTTGCCTATCAATAATCGCCTGTTGTTCAGCGCTAAGGGTTGATAGATCAAGACGTTGCGTATAAATGTTCATAATTATGTTTATAGTCCGTTAAAGTAGATGGTTGACAGCTGATGGTGGATTATCAGCACGACAATAAAAAGCAGCTAGAATAAAAAATAGCGCTGTGCCATCGGTAGATAGTCGGCAGGCTCACAGGTCAACAGCTCACCATCGGCGTACACTTCATAAGTCTCAGGGTTAACCTCCATCTTAGGACAGTAGCTGTTGAATTTCATGTCTTGTTTGCGTACCTTGCGAATGTTATGTACTGCTTTGATGACCTTTTCTAACCCTAATTGCCTATCAACACCTTTGTCTATCGCAGCACTTGACATAAAGGTGATACAAGTCTGCGCCACTGTTTTGGGGAAGCTACCAAACATGCTGCGATAGTGCACAGGCTGCGGGGTTGAAATGGAAGCATTGAGGTCGCCCATGGACGCTGTCGCAATCAAGCCGCCTTTAATGATAAGGTCAGGCTTTACGCCAAAAAATGCAGGCGACCATAAAATTAAATCCGCCCATTTATCTACTTCAATGGATCCCACTTCGTCACTAATGCCATGAGTGATGGCAGGATTGATGGTGTATTTTGCGAGGTAGCGTTTGATACGAAAATTATCATTGCTGCTATTAGAGTCAGTGGGATTTAGCATGATATTTTCTAAGGACTGCTCCGTTTTAGCTGATTGATCAGGAGCCAGATGACCGCGTTGGGCTTTCATTTTATCAGCCGTTTGCCACGTGCGAATAATGACTTCTCCCACGCGTCCCATCGCTTGCGAGTCACTACTCATCATGGAGATGGCACCCATGTCTTGTAAAATATCTTCGGCGGCAATGGTTTCTTTACGAATACGACTCTCGGCAAAAGCGACATCTTCAGCAATGGCTGGGCTTAAGTGATGACAAACCATGAGCATGTCGAGATGCTCGTCAATGGTATTAATGGTGAAAGGGCGCGTCGGGTTGGTTGATGAGGGTAAGACGTTGGTTTCGCCAATAGCTTTTAAGATATCTGGGGCATGACCGCCGCCAGCGCCTTCGGTATGGAAGGTATGAATACAGCGGTCTTTAAACGCGCCGAGAGTGCTATCTAAATAGCCGCTTTCATTTAACGTATCAGTATGAATGGCCACTTGCACATCATATTCTTCAGCCACGCTAAGGCAGTTATCAATGGCTTTGGGCGTGGAGCCCCAGTCTTCATGAAGCTTAAGCCCGATAGCACCCGCTTCAATCTGCTCAACAATGGGAGCAGGTAAACTGACGTTGCCTTTACCCAAGAATCCGATATTCATCGGAATAGAGTCGGTGGCTTTTAGCATGCTGTGAATATGATAGGCACCAGGCGTACAAGTAGTGGCAAGAGTACCTTCAGCAGGTCCCGTACCACCGCCTAACATCGTAGTCACACCAGACATTAGCGCCGTTTCACATTGCTGAGGTGCAATGAAGTGAATATGGCTATCGATTCCGCCAGCAGTCAAAATTTTACCTTCTCCTGCGATAATTTCGGTAGCCGCGCCAATAGGTAACGTCACATTAGGCTGAATATCAGGGTTGCCAGCTTTACCAATGCCGCTAATGCGACCGCCCTTAATAGCGACATCTGCCTTATAGATACCGCTGTAGTCCACAATCAAAGCATTGGTAATAATAGTATCGGCAATTTGCTCACCCAGCAGCTGTGATTGACCCATCCCATCGCGGATTACCTTGCCGCCACCAAATTTGACCTCTTCACCAATGCTGACGCTATCAATATCAGGCTGGTGGTCAATATGACTGGTCAAATCATACTCAACCTCAAGCCATAAATTCGTATCGGCTAAGCGTACCTTATCCCCTGTGGTAGGGCCAAAATGCTCGGCATAGATACGTCGGTCAATGCGTTTTTTCGAGGTGTTTTGAGAGGTTTTAGGGTCTACAACGCCCATAACCTCGCCTGAAAAACCATAAATGTGCTGTCTACCTGAGATGGCAACCAGTTCCACTTCGCGCGCTTGTCCTGGCTCAAAACGTACCGCAGTGCCAGATAGGATATTGAGTCGATAGCCAAGCGTCGACTCTCGATCAAAGCTCAGTGCTGCATTGACTTCATAGAAGTGATAGTGAGAACCGATTTGAATAGGGCGGTCGCCAGTATTGATTACCGTTATGGTTTGAACATATCGACCAGCATTCAAAGCCATATCGCCTGCTTTAATATTATATTCGCCTGCTTTTATCGTCATTTTTATTATCCTTAATCGTCTTATGGCAATGGCTCTAGTTCAATATCGTTTTATACGGCTTTACAACAAGCAAGCTATACGATGGGGTTATGTACCGTCACCAGCTTAGTGCCATCGGGGAAAGTGGCTTCAACTTGGACATCGTGTATCATCTCTGCAATGCCTTCCATGACGTCATCGGCAGAGAGATAAGTGGATCCTTCACTCATTAGTTGCGCCACGGTTTTGCCATCACGCGCGCCTTCCATTAGTAACATGCTAATGTAAGCGATAGACTCAGGATAATTGAGCTTTACACCGCGATTTTTACGACGTTCCGCCACCATGCCTGCGGTAAATAGTAAGAGTTTATCTTTCTCTGTAGGATTTAATTGCATAAAGCTTCCTTAATAATTATTGTGCTTTAAAGACTATGAACCGTTTTTAATCTTCATAAAGTAAAGGTGCTAAGTTAAATGTACTAAGTAGAGTCATTCTGGTTTGATTCAGCATTGTTCAGGGATGAGAGTATGCAGGAGCACATGGTATTAGGTGTCCCAAATTCTCGGTCGATGAGGCTCAAGCTTGTACCATTTAGACCTGATAAGCTCGCGGACTTGGTAAAAAGCCTCAAAGCAGGCACGCACATCTACCCCTAAATAACGGCAATTAATACCTTGAAAATTGTGAGTACAGTGAATAGGTAGTGACTGCGTATCAATGAGATGGCGTATCTCGGTAATAGTGGCATCTAAATACTGACCAAGCTTGAGCGGATTATTCTGTAACTCAGGTGCAATGATCTCTGTGCTAGGTATTGCCCAAAAAGAGCCATGCACATGTTGATTATTCAGTCCTAATGGTGAGGTAAACCAGCGCGTATTTGCTGGCTGGGAGGTGCATTCGCTGACCAATAAATTACTCTCACGCCATATCTCTAAGCGGTTGGCATAATGACCATTAGCAAACGTCTCTTGATACGCTTGACGTCCAAATACCGCAATATCCCAAGTCAATAAACTTGCTGTCTTAGCTAAATAAAAGCGGCTATTGGCATTAGAGTTGGAATAATCGTAATAAATGCTTTCTTGAGGTAGCCATTCAAGGACAGCGTGATCATCGAGGCGGGCGTCGATATGCTGTTCTGCGCTGACAACATCATTAAAACAGTCGTTAGAAGTGTTGCTGTTTGCCGATTGAGTACCGTTGTTAAATTTTGATGAGTCGCTGGGTCTAGAGGATCGCAACGATTTGCGTTGCCCGTACCATTTTCCGGCTCCAGGGGTGGTAATCACCGCATGGCTATTAGAGTGTAGGTTAAACTCCAATGTTAAGCGGTCATCATCGGCGATACCAGCAGGAGGATACAACACATAAATATGGCAAATCCCTGCTTGGCTGTTATCAGTACTATCAGGCTCAGGATACAGCGCGCGCTGCACCATGAGTGCGCCAGTATGGGCACGATGACACAGCCGAGTTTTTGCAGCAGTAGAGGCGCAGTCGAAATGGAGCTGTAGTGAGGATTGCCAAGTCAAAATTGTATTCCCTTTTATAAAGTGTCTTTTTATAAAGTTTCCTTTTAGATTGCCACCAACTCTTGAATATTGTTTTTTGCCATGTCACATCCAGCCCCCTGAGCTACGACTTGTCCTCTAGAAAGCACGGTATAGTTATCGGCAAGCTCTTCTGCAAACTCATAAAACTGCTCGACTAAAACAATTGCCATATCGCCTTTATTAGCAAGACTACGAATGACTCTACCAATGTCTTTAATAATGGACGGTTGGATACCTTCAGTCGGCTCATCAAGTACTAGTACTCGAGGCTCTGATGCAAGCGCACGAGCAATAGCGAGTTGCTGCTGCTGACCGCCAGATAGATCGCCACCACGGCGATGCTTCATCTCGTCCAGCACTGGAAATATATCATACAAGGGTTTGGGTACTTTACTTGCTTTTCGTTGAGAAAATTTCGCCATTCCAATCAGAATGTTTTCTTCAACGGTCAAAGTAGAAAATATATCACGTCCTTGCGGCACATAAGCGAGTCCTGCGCGCACACGTTGCTCAGGTGTCATCTGACTAATATCCTTACCGTCCAATAAAATCTCACCTGATTTGATTGGTAGGATGCCCATCAAGCATTTAAGCAAGGTGGTTTTACCGACGCCATTACGACCCAGTACCACGCTACATTCTCCTACAGGGGCGGCGAGGGTGACATCACGTAAAATGTGACTGCCACCGTAATATTGATTTATGGCATTGATTTCTAACATATAAGCACCTCTATTTTTTAGGTCTATTTCTAAGTGTTACTATTTGTTATCGACCTGAGCTTATTACCGACCCAAATAGGTCTCAATAACGGCCTCATTATTCTGTACTTCACTCAACGTGCCTTCAGCCAAAATAGCGCCATTTGCCAAAACCGTTACTTTCTCACTTATGGCATCAATAAAGGTCATGTCATGCTCAACCACGATCAAGGTGTGATTCTTTTTAAGGCGTAGACATAACTCAGCGGTATGTTCAGTTTCGGCATCGGTCATGCCTGCTACTGGTTCATCAAGTAAGATAAGTTTTGGTCTTTGCATCAGTAACATTCCAATCTCTAGCCACTGCTTTTGACCATGAGACAATAATCCTGCTGGCTTGTTAATCAGCTCTTTTAGGCGTATTTGATCAAGCGTTGAGTCAAGGGTATCTTGGATTTCTGTGTCAATACGAGTAAACCAGCTCTTTGATACCCGTTTGTCCTTTGGCGCAGCCAGCATTAAGTTATCAAGTACGGTAAATTTCTCAAATACGGTAGGTTTTTGAAACTTACGGCCAATGCCTGCTTCCGCTATTTCTTCGGTAGATAGTTTGGCTAAATTATGTACTTGACCGAAAAATGCACTGCCTTTAGTGGGGCGCGTTTTACCCGTAATAACATCCATTAAAGTTGTTTTGCCTGCGCCATTAGGGCCGATGATGCAGCGTAGCTCGCCTGCCTCAATGTATAAAGATAAATCATTGAGTGCGCGGAACGAGTCAAACCACACGCTAACGTCTTCTAAATACAGCGCAATACCATGTCTCATATCTGGCCCTGATTTGGGAACAGGATGCGCTAAGCCTCCGCTATCTCCGTAATCTTCAGCCAAAGTAGTGACTGGTCGGGTAGGCATGTTTTCTGCGACCGTTATGTGTGGTGTATTTTTAGATTTTTTCATTGGATTATTGATACTAGGATTGTTTTTAACAAGCGTATCGTTAGTAACTTTTTGGGAAGTAGCAGCATTAGTTATTAACATTATTCTTTTTCCTTTTTAAAACGATCAAGTACGCCAATGATGCCGTTAGGGAGAAATAAAGTAACCACCACAAATAATCCACCTAGAATAAGTAACCAAAACTCCGGATAGGCGACGGTAAAATACGTTTTAATCACATTAATTGTACCAGCGCCTACAATGGCACCGATTAATGAACCTCTACCTCCAGCAGCCACCCATACTGCCATCTCGATAGAGTTGACGGGGTTCATCTCACCTGGATTAATGATGCCAACTTGCGGTACATATAGAGCACCAGCGATACCAGCTATTATTGCAGACAATACCCAAGCTGAAAGCTTGTACCAAAGCGTGCGATAGCCTAAATACTGCAAGCGATTTTCACTATCACGAATGGCACCGAGCACGCGCCCATAAGGCTGGCTCATCAGATAGCGTAGTCCAAGATATGACAGTAGCAGCGCCAAAGCAGTCGTAAAACACAGTACAGCCCTCGTTGAAGAGGCAGTGATGTCATAACCTAGTAGCGTAGTAAAACCTGTGAAACCATTGTTACCACCAAAGCCTGTTTCGTTACGGAAGAATAATAAGGCTGCCGCGTAAGTCATGGCCTGAGTAATAATCGAAAAATAAACCCCTTTAATCTTTGAGCGAAAAGCAAAATAGCCAAAGATAAAAGCGACTAGACCGGGAACTAGCACCACTAGAGCCATCGCCCACCAGAAATGTTGAGTGCCTGCCCAATACCACGGTAGCTCTGTCCAACTTAAGAAACGCATAAAGTCTGGCAAGTCTGTGCCAGCAGTTTCACGCGTCAAATACATACCAAAAGCATAACCTCCTAGCGCAAAATAAAGACCATGACCTAAGCTTAGAATGCCGGCATAGCCCCAGACCAAGTCTAAAGCCAGTGCTACCATGGCGAGCGCCATTATTTTACCAATCAAAGTTATCCAATAAGCAGACAGGTGAAAACTAGAGGTTTCAGGTAATAAATGGAGCCAAGGCAATATCAGTAGCACTAAAGAACACAAACCAATCAGAATGGCATTACGTGGGGAATCAGATAATAATTGAGTCAAACGCATGAGGTTCTCCTTAATCCACAAAACGGCCTTTGAGGGCGAATAAACCTTGAGGACGTTTTTGAATAAACAAAATCACAAGAACCAGTAACACAATCTTAGCCATCACAGCACCAATGCCAATCTCAAGCACCGTACCACTGACACCAAGACCTAAAGATGCCAATACCGCGCCCCATACTTGCCCAACACCGCCAACCACGACGACTAAGAACGCATCAATAATATAAGTTTGACCTAAGTCGGGTCCGACATTGCCTACTTGCGCCAAAGCACAGCCAGCGAGACCTGCGAGGCCTGAGCCAAGTCCAAAAGCCAACATATCGATGCGAGCAGATGAGATACCAACTGCACGTGCCATTTGCCGGTTTTGAGTCACAGCGCGCACAAATAGCCCAAAGCGAGTCTTGTTCAGTAAGTACACCAGTAGCATAAGAATAATGATGGTAAAGCCGATAATAGCGATACGATTGAAGGGAAGTACAAGGCTAGAAGACACTTGATAGGCACCGCTCAACCAGTCGACATTGCTGACTTCGACATTTTGCGCGCCAAATATCATCCGAACCAACTGCATGAGAATCAGACTGACACCGAAGGTTGCCAGTAAGGTTTCAAGCTCACGACCGTAAAGCGGGCGAATAATGATTCGTTCGATAATCATGCCGATAATGGCACTGACTAAGAAAGCGACGGGTATAGCGGCAACCAAATACCATCCAGTCATACTAGGAAAATACGCTTGAAAGAGATTTTGCACCATATAAGTGGCGTAAGCACCAATCATAATGAGCTCACCATGAGCCATATTGATGACACCCAGTAGCCCAAAAGTAATGGCCAGCCCTAATGCCGCCAGTAGTAAGATACTTGCCGTACTAAGCCCCGTGAATAGATGACCTATCCAAGTACTGAGGGTAATGCGCTGCTCAATACTTTCTTCAGCGTCTAACAGCGCAGATTTGAGTACAGGATCGATATCATTTGCTGTCAATGCTTTTTTGACATCAACTAAGACCTGCGGGCTATCGCTATCAGCGAGCACAGTAAGCGCGGCAATTTGGGTAGTAACGTCGCCATCTCTAAAATCAATCCTCGCTTGTAAAGTACTCAACGCTGTTTTGACGTCGTCGTCTTCCTCATTAGTGGCAGCAGTACTTATGAGTGCTGGATCTAGCTGTTCGATATTGTCCGCTAAGATGGCAACTGCCTGCACACGTTGCGTAGGATCGTTTGACTCAAGCTTAACCTTGGCTTGTCCAAATACTAAGGCTGAGCGTAGCGTATTGGTCAAAGTCACTTGCGCCAAGTCACTAGGCCACTCGGTGGTCAGCTGCTTAGCAGGATAAGTAAATAGCTCATCTTCGCTGTTAAGTAGGTAGGTTTGCCCACCATTACCTTGGTACAGCTCATCGTTTTTTATCAGCTCAACTAAAGTATCCAAACTCTCAACTGACCCCGGCCACTGGTTGAGCATGGTTTGGCGAATGGTGAAGTCAGCAGCAACGAACTGCTCGATAGCATCCCCTTTACTTATCGCAAGATTAGCTGGCGTAGTAAGAGACTGCTTGTTTTGAGCAAGCAAGGTGTCGTCTTGAGCAAGTAAGGTCTCTTCACTTACAGCATTGGATGTCGCTGCCACAGTATTAGTCGATAGTTTCTCGCCATGGCTGTGTACTGCTGATGTCTCGTGAGCATGAGCAGCTGATGTGATAGCAATGAGGAGGAGTAAAGATAGTAAGGCGAGTATAAAAGTCTTGTTAAAATAATTGGCTTGCGCGTCACTTTTATAATAGGAAGGGTAATGTGACATGATGGTTCCTTTTTTGCAGTCAACACTCCTTTAACCTCTACTAAAAACTGTTTTATCAGTAGAGGAGCTAAAGGGTTGCTGGTTTTGATACCATTAAGGGGCTAAGGATTAGGGACTAAGGCTTGGGTGATCACAACCTTATTTAGGAATGTATTGACTCCATGGCTCAGCACGAATGACTTTTGGAGTTTTGCTGATCACATCGAACTGACCATCGGCACGGATTTGACCGATCATGACAGGCTTCCATAAATGATGGTTTTCCTCATCCATTTTCAATGTATACCCTGATGGCGCGTCAAAAGTCTGACCTCCCATACTAATGCGCACTTTATCGACATTAGTCGTACCAGCTTTTTCGACTGCTTGTTTCCACATATTGATACCCACGTAGGTGGCTTCCATAGGATCATTGGTCACGACTTTGTCAGCATTGGGTAGCTTATGATCCAGCGCATATTTCTTATACTTTTTAGTGAAGTCGCTGTTGACAGGATTTTTAACCGACATAAAGTAGTTCCATGACGCTAAATGCCCTTGCAATAAGCTGGTATCGATACCGCGAAGCTCTTCTTCTCCCACTGAGAATGCCATGACTGGGATATCAGACGCTTTAATACCTTGGTTGGCAAGCTCACGATAAAAAGGTACGTTTGAATCCCCATTAATGGTAGAGATAACCGCCGTCTTTTTACCAGTAGAGAAGCTTTTAATATTGCCAACGATGGTCTGATAGTTGCTAAAACCGAAAGGGGTGTACTCTTCCATGATATCTGTTTCAGCGACGCCTTTAGATTTTAAGAAAGCCCGCAGTATCTGGTTAGTAGTCCGAGGATAAACATAATCTGTCCCAAGTAAGACAAAGCGTTCTGCACTACCACCCTCTGGACTCATTAAGTATTCAACGGCAGGAATAGCTTGTTGGTTTGGTGCAGCACCAGTGTAGAAGATGTTTTCTGACTGTTCTTGACCCTCATACTGCACGGGGTAGAACATGAGGCCATTTAGTTCTTCAACGACAGGTAGCACAGACTTACGTGATACCGACGTCCAACCCCCAAATATCACATCCACCTTATCTTGGGTTAACAGCTGACGAGCTTTTTCAGCGAATAACGGCCAATCAGAAGCGGGATCTACGACGATTGGCTCTAGCTGCTTACCTAACACACCGCCATTGGCATTAATTTCATCAATGGTCATGAGCGCCGTATCTTTTAATGACGTCTCAGAGATGGCCATCGTTCCAGATAAAGAATGCAAGATACCAACTTTGATGGTGTCACCATCTGCCGCAGTGGTAGCAGCCGTCTCAGAGGTGTCCGTTTTTGTGGCGGTAGAATTGGTTTCTGCACTGGTTTCCGCAGGTTTTTGACAACCCATAAGACTTAAGCTGCCGACAACGGCTACTGCTAGTAGAGACAAACGTGATGTCAATTTTGAGTCGATACGATAATTTGTACTTATAGGAGTAGCAGTGATAAGCGTTGGCAATAAAGACATATATTTCTCCAGAAAGATAAAGTAGCAGCATGGTAGGCCGAGTGAACGAGCCATTCCTAACTATTATTAATACTTCAATATCTATGCCAATATAAAATACTAGACAAATGCACCAATATTGGTCTTTATCAGGAGCTAGGGCACTTTTGTGCACCATAATTGGTTTTTATGATTTTCTATGCACCATTTATGTCTGGTTAAGGAATGCTAAAGCGGTATAAAAAATGATGACATCAGAAGCGATGTTTTTTTTTGAGTTCAGGAAGTGTGAACAGAAGGAAATTAAGAAGCAAACGTACTAAATGATGTCAACTTAACTAAAGGTAGGTTTTTTTTAGCTAAAGCACGTTAGCCATTAGGCTTGGTAGCTAGCTTGGGATGAAGTCTGACATTTAGTTTTTATAATAGGATGCTGATCTATGCTGAAGAAACCGTAAATTCACCCTGCGTAAGTAAAATATTTATTCGCTTATTTGTACCAGTACCAGTAAAATGCGAGACTGTTTTCTACACGAGTTTATGAGTAACCAATGATACGTTTAACTGAAATTAAATTGCCATTAAATCATGCACCTGAAGATTTAACGACTGCGATAACGACAAAACTTAAAATTTCTGCTGAGCAAATGGCGTCATTTGTGATGTTTAAACGTGGTTATGATGCTCGTAATAAAAGAAATATCCAATTAATTTATACGCTAGACATCACACTGACCGATTCGAATTTGACCAATGATTTACTGGTTCAGTTTGAGTCAGACAACCATGTTAAGGCAACACCAGACACCAGTTATAAATATGTAGGTGAAGCACCAAAAGATTTAACTGAGCGTCCTGTTGTTATTGGTTTTGGACCTTGTGGTTTATTAGCAGCACTTACCCTGGCTCAAATGGGTTTTAAACCTATTATCATTGAACGTGGTAATGAAGTCAGACAACGCACCAAAGACACCTTTGGCTTTTGGCGTCAGCGTAAATTAAACACAGAATCTAACGTACAATTCGGTGAAGGCGGAGCAGGTACCTTCTCTGACGGTAAATTATATAGCCAAGTGAAAGATCCCAATCATTATGGCCGTAAAGTCATGACTGAATTTGTAAAAGCTGGCGCACCAGATGAGATTTTATTTGTCAGTAAACCGCACATAGGTACTTATAAGTTAGTCACTATGGTAGAAAAAATGCGTGCCGAGATTATAGCGCTTGGTGGTGAAGTCCGTTTTGCGACTCGCGTAGACGACTTGCACATCACTGACTCAAAAGTAACTGGCGTGACCCTTAATACTGGCGAAACCTTAAAAACCAACCATGTTGTTCTTGCTGTTGGTCATAGCGCCCGTGATACCTTCCAAATGATCCATGATAAAGGCGTGTATGTTGAAGCAAAACCTTTCTCGATTGGTTTTAGGATTGAACATAAACAGTCAACCATAGACCAAGCACGCTTTGGTGACAATGCTGGAAACGAGATACTTGGCGCTGCGGATTACAAACTGGTTCATCATTGTAAAAATGGTCGTTCTGTCTATAGCTTCTGTATGTGTCCAGGCGGAACCGTGGTTGCCGCCGCATCAGAAGAAGGTCGTGTTGTCACTAATGGCATGAGCCAATATTCAAGAAACGAGCGTAACGCCAACAGTGCTATTGTTGTAGGCATTGACCCAGAGCGAGATTACCCAAACCATCCTCTTGCTGGTATCGACTTACAAAGACAGCTAGAAACTGTAGTGGCATAATAAAATTGGACAGCTTCTAAGAGGTTATAATAACCCAAAGAAGGAAACTAGTATGACCAACAATCGCAATCAATATACCCGAGAATTCAAGCTTGAAGCCATCAGCTTAGTGACTGAGCATAAGCGTAAAATACCTGATGTAGCAAGCTCACTTGGCATTGGCAAATCCGCCCTGCAGAAATGGCTGAGTCAGTATCGACAAGAAACGAATGGCCAAGCACCTAAAGTCGGCAACGCTTTAACGGATGAACAACGCGAGCTACAAGAATTGCGTAAGCAGGTTAAGCGACTCACTATGGAGCGCGACATATTAAAAAGGCTTCTGCTCTGCTGGCCTTGGACAGCCTGAACGGCTATCGCTGATAAGCAAGCTTGCAGAGCAAGACAAAAGCGTCAGTAAATGCCGACTATGTGACTTATTTGGCATCATTAAAAGCAGCTACTACTATGGTACACAGACTAAGCCTATCGATATTGAACGTGTCAAACTCAAAGCCTTGATACGTCAAATATTCAATGACTCCAAACAATCAGCTGGGGCTCGCACCATTGTCGCCATCCTGTGGAATGAGCACAGTATTAGGCTAACGCGTTACTTAGCTGCCAAGATTATGAAGCAAATGAAACTGGTCAGTTGCCAGCTCAAGACCCACAAATACAAGCACGCTGATCAGGAACATAAAACCCATGACAACCTTTTAAAACGCAGATTTAGCCCAACGGCGCCCAACCAAGTCTGGACGGGCGATGTCACTTATATTCGCATTAAAGGCGGCTGGTGTTACCTAGCCGTTGTTTTAGACCTGTACGCCCGTCGTGTGGTGGGCTTTAGTGTCTCAGACTCACCCGATAGTATTCTGACAGGTAACGCTCTGAAAATGGCGTATCAGACGAGACTCAAACCAAGTGGTGTGTTATTTCACTCAGATCAGGGCACGCATTACACCAGTAAGAAATTTGCTGAATCAATCGATGATTGCGACGGTATGACACAGAGTATGAGCCGTCGTGGAAATTGTTGGGATAACGCCCCAACTGAGCGCTTCTTTAGAAGCTTCAAAACAGAGTGGATGCCAAAGGGCGGTTATGAGAATATCGCTGAGGCTAAAAGTGCCATTAGTGATTATATCTGGGGCTACTATCAAACCGTGAGACCGCACACTTTCAACAATTATTTAACACCAGCTGAAACAGAAAGACGTTACTTTAATCAAAACCTCTTATCAGGTGTCCTAAATTAGTTGACCACTACATGAGGTCTTTTGATTACTTTTGACAATGTTTGATAGTGCGCCTACAGGGACTCGAACCCCGATCGATCGCTTAGGAGGCAACTGCTCTATCCTGTTGAGCTATAGGCGCATTTTGGAATAACATTGTAGGAAAAATCGCTCATAAAAGCAATCAACAAAATATAAAGATTTTATCATTACTTGCCATTACTCAAGGCGTCAGCGACATTCACGAGACCATCCCAAATTCTGTGTAACTGCCATTTAGATTAAATGCTTACTAATACGATCATCAAACATAATCATAAAGCGATTTAAAGCAGACGTCCAGTTACGAATGGGCATAGACCACTTTTGGATGCCTGCTGAGTTGCTAAATAGACCACTTTAAATGCAGCCTGATCAGAGGGGAACACCTTACGCTTATTCACCGCCGTCCGAATCACACTGTTTAGCGACTCTATCGCATTGGTGGTATAAACCGCTTTTCTGATGTCTTTAGGGTAGCCAAAGAACACCGTTAAGCCCTCCCAGTTATTGCGCCAAGACTTAACCACGTGCGGGTATTTCTCGCCCCACACCTCATCAAAGTGCTCAAGATTGGCCTCTGCCATCTCAAGCGTATCAGCGCCATAGATGGCCTTTAAATCAGCCGCTACGGCCTTCTTATCCGTCCATGGTACAAACTTCATGGAGTAACGCACCATATGCACGATACACAGCTGAACCTGAGCGTTGGGATAAACGGTGTTGATAGCATCGGGGAAGCCCTTTAAGCCGTCGACACAAGCGATTAAGATGTCTTGTACTCCGCGGTCTTGTAGCTCAGTGAGAACGCCCAGCCAGAACTTAGCGCCCTCATTCTCTGATAACCACATACCAAGCAGCTCTTTTTTACCGTTAAGAGCAACACCTAGCGCTAGATAGATAGCCTTGTTGATGATCTGCTTGTCTTGACGTATCTTCACGACGATGCAGTCCAAATAGACGATAGGATAGATGCTGCTCAGTGGCCTGTTCTGCCATGCGGTGATGTCATCTAAGAGGTTATCCGTGACTCTTGAGACAAGAGAGCTTGATATATCAACGTCGTAGATGTCTTTGATGGTTTCGACAATTTCAGTGGTGGTTTGACCCTTGGCATAAAACATGATTATTTTATCATCAAGGCCACTGATACGGGTTTGATGCTTACGCACTAACGCAGGTTCAAAGTCACCATCACGGTCTCTTGGGGTGGAGATCTCAAGCGCGCCGCTATCACTGCGGACGGTCTTTCTAGTATGTCCGTTGCGCTTGTTTGGCTTATCCGCCTTTTCATGCTTGGGGTAGCCAAGATGGTCTTCCATCTCAGCTTCAAGGGCAGTGTCGATAAACGACTGCATGAGCTGCTTCTGGAAGTCTTTGATATCATCAAAGCTGTTCATGCTGCTGGCCATTTGCTCGTCCAGTTTTTTAATGTCAGATTGAGTAGTCATTGCTTATTCTCCGGTTAGTGGATTATAAGCAGTTACACAAAGTTTGGGAAACTCCCACATTCACAGTGTTGGTATTTGCTGCTTTTTGTGCACGTGATGTTGGATTAAACAAGTCATTTACACTGTTTTTATAACCTTCGATATTATAATAATCGTACTTTTCTAATATATCTTGTCCGGTACTCGAAAGTAAAAAATTACGAAAGTTAATAGCAGCAGTATTCTCTGTCAAAATAACCCCTTCAAGCGCTTGCTTGTCTCTCAATGCATAGCTGAAAGAATTTAGGGTACGTGCCTCCGCATTGTCAGTCTCAATGGCACCAGTCTCAGCAGTATCTACTTTTTTATCATCAGTATTGCTGATATTTTCTTTGTCTTGGTTTATCTTACCTTGAGACGTTTTTAGCTCTGCTTGTAACGGTGTGAGGCGGTCTGCAGATAGGCTGTCGTTAGCGATGATCATGTCTATATCAGCGCCTAATTCTGAGCGTTCATTATCGCTAGGATTGGCGTTTGATAAGGTTAAGAGGTCGCTGGCGGGTACATAACTTGGCACAACCTGCACATGAGGATAACGAGATTCGAAGCTAACGATGATATCGTCCAAGGGTGCTTGTAAATCCTCTTCAGCCTTTATATACAGAGTACTGTCGGTGAGGGTGTTTACCTCGTCTTGAGTGGCGGCTGACGGCTCATTTGCATTTGCCATGATCGGTAGGGGGTCTATATTTTTACGGTTATTGCTCCATAACCACGTAAAGATTGCAATAAAGATTATCAGCAGCAGTAAAATTAGCCCAGCCAGTAGCAGCTTGTAGTCTCTCATATGTTACTGCTCTTCTCTTAATGGGTTTGTGTCAAGTTTACATAAAATGCGGTGTATAACGTATTATTTTTAAAGCTGTTGGTGTAACACTTCATCTGCTAAGTCCGCAAGCATATCTGCAAAAACATCGGTTTCTGAATCAGGTAAAAGTTTTTTCTCGCTAGTATTCTTATGACTAATTGTACTATTTTGATTGGATAGCACAGGTTGATCGTTTGAGGGGGAGGTAACATCATTGTCAATGGCTTTTATTTGGTGCGCAGCCAATGGCGATTCGCCCATCGTAAGCTTGTCTTTAAGCCATTCAAAACCATGGGCTTCCCACCATGCTTCAAAGCGTGGCAGCGTGCTCCCACGCACTGCGACAGGCAGATTCAATGTTCGCAGTTTTTGTGCAAGTATGGGGTCATTAATGGCTTGATGGATGCTCAAATAAAGCGAGCGACTATCATCAGTATAGGGCTGTCTGTTTTGCCACGATCTGTCGTCAATTTTCATACGTGGCAATTGCCATAATTCACCGCGATAGTATACAACATATAAACGTCGTTTAGGATGAACGAAAATGGCATCAATGGGACGCAAGGGCATAGTATTAAATTATTCCGTTAAAAAAGGGTTATGGATATAAAAATTACAGCAATTGATCTGACAGCAGCACTGACTTCTCTATTCATAAATATGAGACTTATCAATGCGACACTATCTGTCGTAAGATATTATAATAGTGGCACATATACTAGTAAACGATAGCTATCGATGGCACACTAATCAGCAGCCTATTTTATGATTGTTATAAATAATCACTGATGATGCAATGATAGTTAATCGTTGTTGTCATTTGCATCGTGTTTATGACAGCCATGCTAGCAGAAATACATTGTAGTAACGACCGCGAAACATAGATTGGTGAGTATCCTTCATGGTATTCCTTAGCAGCCATCAATATGCATTAGAGAGTTAACGCAAATGCTATTCCATTTCAGGCATTCACGACCGTCTACATCACACTATCACTCATATTATAACTTCAATTAGACCATTCTCTATGTTTACCATTATTCAATCGCACCGCACCGAAAACCTTGTTGCTCAACTGCTTGTGCAATATCAGTCTAAGGATCAGCCTGTTTTTGAGCCTTTTATTGTTATTGTGCCCTCAATGGTATTGGGCGATTGGTTGGACAAAACCATTGCCAGTCGTGCTGGGATTAGTACCTTGGTACGTACTAAGTTTTGGGGTCAGTATCAGTGGACGCTCATGCAGGATGTGTTAACCCGCCATAATGCATATTTGTTAGAGAATGACTCCGAAGCGACAACTCTAAATGTACCCGAAGTGGCGGTGTTATCACCGACAGTAATGCAGTGGCGATTGTTTGGGTATTTGACTTATTATCAAGAGGCGATTGTTGCAGATGAAAAGCATCCAGTTCATCCATTGTTAGCGTCTTTGATTGATGACCCACAGGCAACTGCTCAACAAGACAGCTTACAACAGGATAAAGCGCAACAAGATGCCCGTATTTGGCAGCTGGCAAGCGATTTGGCTAGGGTGTTTAACCGCTATTTGACTCACCGTGAGGATTGGTTGGCATTATGGTCGCAAAACAAGCCGTTGAGCGTAAGTGAGTTGATAGCGGATAAAGACGCCTTATCCCTGCGCTTTGATAAGTATGCGCGCGGCACGCCTGAGTGGTTGGTCGAGCATTATGTTGAATTAGAAATCGCCCAACGATTCTTATGGTCGCATTTGTTTGCTGACGTTCATCTACACCGTGTGGCACTTGAAGATGTCTTCTGGTCGGCTTTGAAAGATAATAAGGCGAATGAGCGTGCTCAGTTGCCCAAAGTACTGCGCATTTTTACCATTCAACAGTTGCCACAGACCGAGCTTGATTTTTTACAGCGTTTATCGAAGTACATGAATATCATGTTATTGCATTACAACCCATCAAAGCTGTTTTGGGCGGATATTGTTGATAAATCTTGGTTACAACGCCAGCAGATTATTAACCCTGAGAGTGTGTTCTTGCGTGATTATGGTCACAGTTTGCTGTCGCGTTTGGGTAAGCAATCGCGTGATGCTTTTGCCATGCTTGCTAACCTGTCAGGTAATGAGCAATACGACGACGCACTGGTTGAATGGCAAGATAATTTTGATGATACGCTGAGCATTGGTTCTAATCATGGGGTTGCTACTGAGTATATTGATAATGCTAGTAGCGCTCAAAACAGCCAAAACAATCCAAGTCTGTTAAAGCGTTTGCAGAATGATGTGCTGATGCTTGATGAGCAATCGACCCAACAAGCGACGGCTGCTACAGTCTCGCAAGCGGTAAGTAAGCAAATAGAATCTAGCTTTGATGAAGATAAGCCAGAGACAGCTTGGTATGAAGATGAAGCGTTAGAGAATAAGCGCTTTGAGGTAGACCGTTTTTGGGCAATATCTTCGCAAGATAATAGCCTAAGCATTCATTCGTGTCATAGTTTGCAGCGTCAGCTTGAAGTGCTGCGTATTATGATTGGTCGTTGGTTAAATGAACCTATCAAACTTGGTGAAAAGAAACGTCATATATCTGACATTGTTGTGCTGCTACCCGATGTCGAGCGTCATCATGCGCTGATTGGTTCTATCTTTGTCAATGGTAAAGGTCAGGATGGTTTGACCTTGCCCGCTAAAGTGACGGGTGTTGTTGATGCGGACATTCGCCAGTTATGGGAAGCTATTATTGGTTTTTATAAGCTATTGGGTAGCCATAGCGCCCGTTTTGAAGCGGCTGAAGTCTTAGATTGGCTTATGTTGCCTCCTTTATTTGAAAGCTTTGGGCTGACTCATGAGCAGATGAGCCGTGG
This sequence comes from Psychrobacter cibarius, assembly GCF_904845955.1. GTDB lineage: Bacteria > Pseudomonadota > Gammaproteobacteria > Pseudomonadales > Moraxellaceae > Psychrobacter > Psychrobacter cibarius_B. Next base: position 232,508 of record NZ_CAJGYX010000001.1, on the reverse strand, counting down.
CTGTGATTTGTTGGTAGAGGCAGGCTTTATTCGCGGTTTCGACGAGCTGCATCTTAAGCAAACTTTGGATAGTAATGACTATGACTATCGCTTTAGTTTTGCGCAAGCGTTAGACAGATTGACCCTAGGTCTGGTCATGCCAGAGGCTGAGTTGAGCGACTGCTTGTATCCTTTAGATGAGGATGAATGGCCAAGCACTGCCTTACCAGAAATGACTTTACCGCTACCACAAGTCAGCTTAAATGATGCGTTGATTGTTGAAGCGCTTTGCCGCATTTATACCGGTTTGGTCGCACGACGGGATGACCATATACAAAAAATGAAAGCGGAAGATTGGCTCGATCAGATTGAGAGACAAGTGATTCATCGTTACTTTGGTGATGTGGATCAAACACGTACCATGCGAGCCATCTACAATGCGATGAATGGATTTAAATCACTTGTCTCTCAGTCTGCGAGCCAATCGTCACTATAGACAGTACTCTAATGGTGATAGCGACAACAGAGAAGTAGAGCAAAAGCTGGCAGGTGTGGAGCAGTTGCCACTAAAGTTGAGCTTTATGTTAGACAGTATCGAAAACGAGCTTGAAAGTCAGCAAGTCAGTGCGGAGCCGACTGGGGTGATTACCTTTGGTAAGTTTGGTGCTTTAAGGAACGTGCCTTTTGAGTTGGTGGTCATGCTCAACATGGATCTCTCAGAGTTCCCTGGGCGTGACCGTGATAACCGCTATGATTTGATGAAAGCGACTAACTCACGTCGCGGTGATAGAGTCAGTGAAGATGATGACAATGGCGCATTTTTAGATGCCCTGCTGTGCGCACGCAGTGCATGCTGGATGTTTTACAACGGTCAAAGCCTGACGGACACCCACGAGCACCTGCCAGCCAACCCAGTAAGCGAATTGCTACAGTTCTTGCAAGGTGAGGTGCAGTGGCAGGTGAACTCGCTGGCGACATTACCTGAGAATATTGATCCCACTACCGAGAGTCTCAAGCGTTATTTGCCTAAATTGATTAAGCAGTGGCTAGTGACTGAGCATCCTGCTCTGCCTTTTCATGAGAGTCTGTTTGAAACAGAAATTGAAGGTACGAATGTTTCTGAGCAAGCGTCTTCTGATATTGATGACAATGCCAACGTTAATATCAATGCTCAGGATTCCAGCCCTGTTGAGATGATTGATGAGCTGGACATTCTCTTAAGTAAAGCCATGCGCAAAACCAAATTGGCGCAAAAAAAGCAATTTCCGCCTGCGCCGCTTTGGCAAGCTATATTTGATACACTAAAGGGCAGAGTGTCTAGTGAGCAGGTACAGTTGGTTGGCTTGCCCACAAAGACACAGTACGAAGCAATCGCTAAGATGCTTGGTCAAGGCTTGGGTCAGTTAGGTCGAGTAGACAACCAAACCTTGTCTGCATTGGTTGAACTATTGGCATTAGAGGGTGTTGTTGATACTAGCAATATCAGTGATATGACTCAGGTGCTCACCCAAGCTGTATCTGATAGCGTATTTAATATTGGAGAGATAGACGTTGAAGGAGTATTGGCGTACCAAGTGCGCCATCCTGCCAAAGCGTTTTTGCGTACTCAAAAGGTGCATGTGGTGCAAGGTGAAGAAGCACTGTCGCAGCAAGAGCCGCTGTTTTTAGACAGTTTGACTACCTATCAAATAAAAGACTATTTGATTAAACAGTTGGTTACTGATGAGAGTAAGAATAATAGTAATGCAGCGGCTGAAACTACTACTCCAATCCTGATGTATCAAAAAATCATGCCCGCTGGTGTCGCTCGCCAGACCACGCTACCCAATCAACAACAAAAACTGCAACAGCAATGTTTGGAATTTAAAGAGCAGTTAATAGCTAATAGTTTTGGCGAAAATATTGTACCTAATGAAGATGGAGCAGAGGGTACGACAGGTTTGCAGCTACTAACGCCAACCGCCGAGCATCCTGTTCAGATAGAGCTGGCAAACTTGCTAAATAGTATTAATAACGAGTCAAAAAGCCAAGCAGATATCGAAGAGGTAGAAACGCTGCTCAAGTTGTTGCCGAAAATCATTAAGATCAAAGGCTCAGTACCTGTATTAGTACCGACAGATTCATATAGCAGCCATTCTCACCTTCAGGCGAGCGTGCCCTATGCTCAGCAATCACCCAAGCAATGGTTAAATATATTGCCCAATTCTGCCAGTCCTAGGCATTTACTCAAATTTTGGTTATCACATTTGTATTGGCAAGTGGCCAGACGTACCACTGCCGAGCAAGCGGCATTAAATGATGGGGTGAGTATTTGGCGCTTTAATAAGCCTAGCTCACAAGTTAAGAAATATGACAAGGTAATCGCATTTAAGCTAAGCCCAATTGTGTATGAAGATGCTGTGATTGAGCTGATAAAATGGGCGATTTTTTCCAAGCTATCTGGGCAAGTGCCTATTACATTACTCCCAGAATATGCACTCAATTACCTTGATCAGTGTTCAAAGTCTGAAAATGGTGAAGGCGGCAGTTATTGGCCAAAACGAGCAGACTTTTCAGATTGGTTACGGTCTGGCTATCATACAGACACAGTATATGATACTTGATCGCAGCATGCCATTTGGCAATATGTACTGCGTGACCAAGATGCATTTAAGGCTTTATCAGGGGCATTGACTACATTGGCTCAACCATTATATGAGCCGATGTTTACTGCGTTAATTGACTTAGATGGCTAGCTAGTCATTTAGGATAATCGATTTCTGCTCTCTTGATCCAATAAATAATAATTAAAAGTATGCGCCCATATGACAGACTTGACTGATCCAACCAATATCATTGAACTTTCTACACAGCCACATTTATTCGATGATCACTCAGATACGCCTCACTCAGATCCTATGAGTGAGCGTAAGGCTGATGTCATACCAGCAGTTGATGTTGACCTAACGGGCAAGCACCTGATTGAAGCGTCTGCTGGTACTGGTAAAACTTGGACGCTAACAGGCATTGTATTGCGCCTGCTAATTGAAGCACGACGTGCGCCAGAGCAAATTATTGCCACGACCTTTACGCGAGCCGCTGCCGCTGAGATGCGTCAGCGTATTCATGATCGTTTGGTGGATTTTTATCAATTATTGCAGTGGGTCAACAGTTTAAGTGCTGACATCAGTAATAAGGAGGCTTTGTATCCCAATATATTGCAGGTGATGCCTGAAAGCGATAAGGATAAACAAGAGGGCAAAAAATCAAGTACGGATTTAAATACTGAGATAGGCGCTGATGAGTTAAACCAAGACCTTGCTACTGATAAGCAAGCTGCTGCCACAAAGCGTGCGCAAGCAAATAAAGACCGTGAAGACTGGTTGGTAGCACAGGCAAAATATGTGCGCTTAGATGGCATCATGCAAGATCCCATTAACCTGCATCTCGTCGGTTATTTGCTGGATCACGTGTACAGCTATCCAATGACGGAAGCTATCAGGCGTACAGCACTGGTTTTAACCACGTTGGATAAACTGTTTGTGGGTACGCTCGATAGCTTGGCGCAAAAATGGCTGAAGGAGTACAGTAGCGAGACAGGTCATCAGCAAGGTATGGCTATTATCGAAGAAAGCAGTATTGAGCAGGTGACCGATAGTATTATTCATGATGAGCTGCGTCAGTTTCAAAGCCGCTTACATCATGAGCGGCCTAAACTGTATGCGCTTATGGATCAGCAAGGCAAGTTGACTGCCGTGAGTGATCATAAAAAATATGTGAATCGCTCGCTTAACTTTATTTCTGCGCCAATTGATGAGATTGTAGTAAATGACTTTTCGTTTGAGGGCTATGAGCGGCTTATAAATACTATCATTGAGCGCAGCGATGAGCTTGATATCTTTTTTAAACCTGACGGCGAGTATTATGACGTTCCAAAAGGACAGCTACAAAATAATAGAGACTCTTGGCCGAAAATCATTCAAGCATTAAAAGATTTTGGGCCAGCCGCTTATAAATTTATATCAGATGCAAAAACTTATACAGGAAAGTTAATACAAGCTTTTCAGAAAACTGATGACGTAGGCAAACAATTCTATAAACCAAAAGATGGCGAAAGAGTTAATCTGATATTTAATGAGTTGCAGGTCGTTCGTGACTTTAAACGCTATATTGAAGAAAGCAAAAAGCTAGACGAATACATAGTGACTGTTTTAGCCAATCTTAACCGTCATATCGTGCTTGCGGTACGTGACAGGCTACCAATTATTTTGGAAGAGCGTGGTGAGACGACCTTTAGCCTGCAAATGGTACGTCTAAACCAAGCATTAACTGGTCGGCAAGGAGAGAAGCTGGCACGTTATATTCGTCATCACTATCCTGTGGCGTTGATTGATGAGTCGCAAGATATCAATGGCGCGCAAGCCATTATGATTGAAAGTATCTATTTGCCAAAGAAAAAGGGCAAGGTTGCTGATAATAATAAACAGTCAGCTACTAAAAAAGCCAGCCATGAGTTTTTGCTATTGGTTGGTGACCCCAAGCAGGCTATTTATGGGTTTCGTGGTGGCGATGTGGCCAACTATAACTACATGAAAGCTCAATTTGATAAAAGCACGCTTTGGACGCTCGATATTAACCGACGCTCAAATGCTGGCGTGATTAATGCCCTAAATTGTTGGTTCGGCATGGCTGATGTAACCACTGGCGAGAACAAATTAGCTCAATTAGGCGCAGGTATTTATTACCAGCATATCAAAGCGGCAAAACCAGAAAATCAGCTGTCTTGGTTTAATGAACCAGACGCTCACAGCACTACTTTAGTGACTGAGGTGCTCTCTGCCCAGCCAGTGAGCGTATTACACTTACCTTATGATAAAAACAAAGAGCTTGAGTACGATGAGCATGAAATCACAGCGCGTCATATTGCGACTTTGCTCAGTAGTGATCAGACCTTAAAAGGCAAGCCTATCCAGCCCAGTGATATCGGCGTGCTGGCACGTACCAAAAAAGACTTAAAGCGGGTTGAGGATGAGTTGGTTAAGCTTAATGTACCGACCTTGACTACCAGTGATGTCAGTATTTTTGAAACCATCATGGCAGAAGATGTGGCGGCGCTGCTGAGTGCCATGCTATATCCGTATCGTCATGACATGATTAATCGGGTGTTGACCAGTCATCTATATGGACTGAGTATTAAAAACATCAAAGCCATGATGACGGATCATGAGTCAGGAATTACTGAGGGCAGTAGTACAACAAGCTCCCATTCAAATAATTCTAATTCGAAGGATACCTCAGTTAATAAGGCTACTGATAATAAAAAGAGCTATCAAGATTTTATTACTTATCTAAAAGAAGGCGCACAGCGTTGGCAGCACTTTGGCATCTTGTCGGCATTGCATTACTTGTTAGATAAAAATCCCATACAGCCGCAAGGCATTTGGCAAGCGCTAGCGGCTCATCCAGAAGGCGATCGTCATATCATGGATTTACGTCATGTGATGGATATCTTGGCGCAGTATGGCCTAGGTATGGGCGAGCATGAGCTACTGGCTTGGTTTAGACAAAATATAGATGCAGCGCCCAATAGTGATTGGGCTAAGCAATATCCGCTACCGACAGAGTCTGGCGTACAGCTGATGACCATTCATAAGTCCAAAGGACTTGAGTTTCCCAGTGTGTATGTACTGGGAATGGGTGATGCCAGTAGGCAGTCAGGCAATAAGGAAGACTATGGATTGTACTTATACAATGCCCAACAAGCGCCTTCAGCGCTAGTTCGGAAATCGATAGAAGTACAGCAGTCGACAGATAATCAATCGGGTAATCAGCGCCGCTTCTCACCATTGCAAGGCTCTGCCACGGTTGAAGATTACTATACGGATATCGAAACAAAAGAGAATTTTGATGAGCGCCGCCGCCTTGGCTATGTGGCATTTACTCGAGCCAGTGAGCAGCTTTATGTTGTTTTGAGAGACCCTAATGACACAAGAGATATGAAGCGAAAACCAGTGTTTTATTGGTTTGAATCACCAGAAGCGAAATTTGAACTACCAGATAGACTTAAAGGTACGATAGGTATGCTCAGAGGGCATAAGGTTAATGAGTTCTACGACAAGAATTACGCAAGCAACGATGCTAAATCAGCAGGCGTAAATGATAATGTTCAGCTCGCTGTTACCAAGTCAAATGCTCATAAGCCTGCCACAGAGACTATTGAATACGCGCTTTTTTCAGAGGTCATGAAGACCAATTATTTTTATGGCTGGGCTAAGACCAGCTTTACCGCTTTGGCTCGTCAGCTCGATGAATCTACACAAGCAATGGCGATAGTCGATGAGCGTATTGATGATGCGATAGACATCGATATGACAGAGTCTTCAGTTTCAGATCTCCATTCACTTAATAGCAAAGAGTCTCTCGAACAAGACAGTGAACTAAGCCTCAAGTCAGAAGATGATATCCGTTTTACCTTTGTAAAAGGTGCTAATGCGGGTACGTTTTTACATGAGATATTTGAAAAAATTGATTTCAACAATAAAGCGCAGTGGTCTCAGGTTATCGATAGAGCCATCAGTAGCTATCAATTGCCACTGGCATATAGCAGTGCTGAGCAGCAAGGCCGTCGATCAGAAGCGAAGAAACAAGAGCAAGGCGATGACGGTTCATTTAATACTAGTTCACTTGATCTTGCTTCAATAGATGCTACCAAGCATGAGGCATTAATTGCTTGGATTGAAGAGGTACTACATGCGCCGCTATTGGCCTCCAATCAACCCTTAATTTCTCTTAGTAAGGGTAAGCGATTTGCTGAGTTAGAGTTCAACATGGGGCTGTCAGAGAATTTTAAAGCTCAGGATATCAGTAGGCTATTTCAACAATATTTACCTGACGAAATAGACAAACACGTCACTCTTATTCCGCAAAATAAAGCACATTTGTATCGTTATCTGCGCGGCGAAATTGACCTGGTGTATGAACATGCTGGCAAGTATTACGTTGTCGATTATAAAAGCAACTTTCTAGGAAATAGCCTAAGCGATTATAATGAAGATACACTTAAGCAAGCAATGTCCAAGGCAGGGTACTGGCTACAAGCAGCGATTTATCAAGTAGCGTTACACCGATTCCTTTCAATGAGGATTCATGATTATGCAGGCAATGAAGATAAGTATTTAGGCGCTGTGGAGTATGTTTTTTTACGAGGTGTGTATGATCCCAATTCTCAAGCAGCTGATGATCTATCACCAGATGTTAAAGAGGCTGATAATAGCCACTCAATGCACAACGACCGCTATGGATTAGTCACGTGGGATATTCCAATCGATTTTATTAAAGGTTTGGATGCGTTGTTTGGCATGCCCGATTAATAGGCTAGAAGTAATGATTAAATGCTAAAAAACATGATATCGATTAACTATTTCAACATAGAGACAAGCATACTATGAGTAATAATAAAAAAGAGAGCAAGGCAGTAATTGGGCTACAACAAAGCTGGGCTAGTAACATCAGTGATTATATATTGCTACGCCGCGAGCAAACGTATTTAGCGTATAAGGCAACGGATGCAAAAGCTAATACTAATAGCAAGCAAGTCGATAAAACAGAAGAAAGTAATTTATTCACCGCTCTATTCGTTATGTTAGCGACTCATTTGGAAGAGGGGCATACAGTATTAACCATTGAGTCCTCTGAGCATGAAGAAGCATTGCAAGGTCAAATCAATGATGAAGTAGTTACGCTATATGCTTGGCAGCAACAGTTATTAGAGATGCTAGCAATGCCAATCTTTACGCTGATAGATACCAAAATAAATACGCAATCAGATGATGACTCTACAACTGAAAGGTCGCTATTCGTATTGCTAGACACGCTATTTGATAAGAGAGATCAGCTGTGGATGCAATTGGCGCTTAGCAACCACGAAAAAGAGGTGCTAACCAAGCGTTTTGACATGATTGCTACGCTATACCAATTATTGAAAAATACGGACTTAAGTTTTTTTATACGCCTAGTTAATGAACACGATTTGTTTGCTGAGGTTAATACTAGCATTAATAATAACGATAAGTTAAATAGCCTAAGTAGAAAAAATCAACCTATTATTTACAAAAAAGTTAACAGCCAAAACACAGAAGGTTCAGCAGTATCACTAACTTTTTGGCTACATCGTGCATGGCAAGCAGAATTTAATTTAGCAAAAAATATCAACAATATTTTAAATCAGCAAGTAAGTCCTTTACAGATAGCAATGCCTGAAAATCTTCATGAGCACCAAGTAAAGGCGATTAATGTTGCTAATAACAACGCGTTTAGTATTATTACTGGTGGTCCAGGTACAGGTAAAACCTATACCGTGGCTCAGTTAGTCATTGCGCTGCAACAAGCGACAGAGAGTAGGGAAGATGGGGCTGAAAATATTAGATTCAGTACGGATAGTGCCAGTCTGGCATTGGCAGCACCGACTGGTAAGGCTGCCCAACGCATGCAAGAATCTTTACAAGCTGCTCTCGATGCAGCAGATATTGATCTACAGTTACAAGAAGCTAAAACCATCCATCGCTTGTTAGGTATTGGTCGGACGGGCAGACCGCGCTACGATACTAACAATCCACTTGGAGAAGATATCATCATCGTTGATGAGGCGTCGATGCTCGGGGTCGAGTTGGCTAATTATCTCGTAAGTGCAGTAAAACCAGGTGCAAGGCTGATACTATTGGGCGATGCGAACCAGCTAGCAGCGGTAGATGCAGGAGCAGTGTTGGCTGACTTGTGCCGTATTCCACTGTTACAACCCATTCATGCAGAGTTAACCGAAAGCCGCAGATTTAGCGCAGAATCAGGTATTGGCAAACTTGCCTACCAAATTAATCAGGCAGAGATAGATACGCAAGCCATCTGGCAGCTGTTAAGGCAGGATGAAGCCTTGAGTTTTCATTATGTAAATACGCTGCAAACAAATGAGCTTAAAGATAATAAGACAAGAAATAGCCTAAGTAATAAAAAATTATTCTAAAGATATCATTAAAATATATTAAGTATATAAATAAAATAAAAGAACTCCTAAAAAATCCAATAGAAAAATCCATGCCAGAATCAGTAAAAAATACGATTACATCACTAATGGAAACATTTAATGAGTTTAGAATTCTAAGTGCTGGCCATAATGGCGAGTGGGGCGATCATTATATTAATAATTATCTCACGCAGTGGCATCTTGCTGAGCTAAAGCTACCACTGGGCCAAAACATATGGTTTCATGGCCGTCCTGTCATGGTTCTACAAAACAACTATGAATTAGGATTGTTTAATGGTGATATCGGTTTCTGCTTGCAGACTAGCGATGATAGAAGCCGACTAGAAGTGTTTTTTGAAAATAAAACTCAAGGGATTGCCGTTAATTTACTAAATGAAGAAGTCATCGCCACCGCATATGCAATGACCATTCATAAGTCACAAGGGTCTGAGTTTGATCATGTGGCTATTACTTTTGATAATAGTCATGCTAGATTGCTAAGCAAAGAGCTTATTTATACGGCGGTGACCCGTGCTAAGAAACAGGTAACCATATATAGTACAAAATCTGCTTTTGAAAAGGCTGTTCAAACACCTACTGAGCGCCATACAGGTTTGGCATTACAGTTTTCTAAGCATTAATAGATAAATGCTCAGAAATATAAAAAGAGGACTAGAGTTGTATACCTTTGATACTGTGCTAGAGCATATTAATGAAATTATTTATAAGCCCAACCAATTGATTATTGCTTCAACTCAAGAAGAACAACAAAATCTAGAATATGCTGCTGGTACATTTGAATTAATGAACAGACGGGCTGTCAAAACAGTTAGATTCAGAGTAGCTAAACAAACACCTACCAAAGTAGGGCAGTTCGTTACCTTTTGGGAAAAAGATTCCAAAGGTATTAATCAACCTTTTCAATATGATTCGTCACCAGACTTATTGGTAGTCACGACATTTAAAGATAAGCATACATTTGGGCAGTTTGTTTTTCCAAAAAATGTCTTGCTTAGACATAATATTCTTCAGTCTCATTTTACAAAAGGTAAGATGGGTATCAGGGTGTATCCTAGCTGGGATAATCCAACCAGTAATACTGCTAAGAAGACACAGAATTGGCAACTCGATTATTTCTTCGTGGTGACTGGTACAAACATACTGCCTACAGAAAAAATACGGGCATTGTATGAGTAGCAAAATTAACAGTAAGTGCAAAATCCAAGCAATAAAAAAGCATCCAAATTGGATGCTTTTTTTGAACTCAAATGTAGAACTTAAACTTTGTCTTCTTTGATGGCATAGATGCCAGGCAGATGACGCAAATAACCATGGAAATCCATACCACAGCCATAGACATAACGATCTGCAACATTGATACCGACAAAATCAACATCAAAATCTTCAACTTTACGATCATGCTCTTTATTAAGCAACACACAACATTCAAGTGATAAAGGTTTTTCTTTGCTTAATTCTTCGACAACTGTTTTTAGCGTGATACCTTCATCAAAAATATCGTCAATCAGCAATACATGCTCACCTTCGATACTAACATCAGGTTTGAATTTCCAATCTAGCTCATTGGTGCCTGCATTATCACGATAGCGCGATGCATGAATATAATGCATGCGATGATAGAATGTCAAATGAGTCAATAGTTGACCAGCTGGAATAAGTCCACCATTCATAACAACCATAACGATTGGGTTTAAACCAGCATAATGTAGGTTGAGCTGGGCGGCAAGGCGCTCATAAGCAGCGGCTACTTCGATGCTACTGATAAGGCACTCTGAGTTGCGTAATGTTTTTTCAATTTCTTGGTTGCTGATTTGGGTCATCGGGTGCGCCTTCGGTAAAAAGTGCCGCTTATTTTAGCAAATTTTAGTGAATTTGCCCAATACCATCTGTCTTTTGAGACAAAATTAATCAAATACTGGCATTTATTCCGGCTTTTCTACGATGAAAGGGCGGTAATAGTTTGCTAAACGATTTAAAGAGCGATCCGGTAGGTCGGGTAGCAACTTATTTAAGGCCATACTCATGCCTTTATCAATGGCGGCTTTGGCAACTGGGACAGCTTTGCGTTTAATCATGCCAAGTTTCAGGGTTTCAGCATAGCGGCTGATAAAGTGAGTCAATGTCTCTTCATTCATGGTTTCAAGCGCTGTTTTAAATGCTTTCATATCTACTTGCTCAGGTGTGATAGCAGCAAAGCCTTTTTCGATGGTTTGCGCATCTGCATCAGATAATTTGAAACCCACTCGTTTTACACCTTCGTTATCAATAAACGTCGCCCGATCTCTTAAGAAATGAAAGCTTGGCATCACTTCTTCGTTATTCTCTTTACCGAGTAAGATGTTAAGCAGCGTATCTGTCGCTTTTTCAACTGTGCCAACAATTTTTCGCATTGAAGCTTGACGTTCAGGGTTCGGAATAATATCTACCAATCCAATCAACAAATTGTCGATTAGATCACGTGCTGTTTGATGCGTCAGGGCATCACGATATGGGTAGTATTCCACCTCCTCATTTGAGGCAATCACTTGCTCAGCGTCAATGATTAATGCTTTCAATTTATCTGAAGGTGCAAACCCAAAATAATGCGCCATGGTGCTTCCTTTATTTGTTGTTTTTCATGTTTAACCAGCGTTACATTTGTCGTTAAATCAGTTAGTATCTAAATGGGTTGCAGTCAAAGACTCACCATATGCTGACTAGTGACATGTGCTAACGATAGAATGCAAAGCCTTATTAATGGATGATGATACCACAGTACTTCTATAAACAGCCTTTGGACAGGTGCGCTAAGTCACTAGTCGCCGACTAATTTAACATATTTTTTATATTCTAAATTAAAAAGCTTGAACTTATAAGGCTACCTATTACTTGTCTAAGGAGAGATAAGATGAATAGTGCAATCGTGCTAGTGTTTGCTGTTGCCGCGATGCTTTGCGGCTATCTGTTTTACTCAAAATTTATCGCTACTAAAATCTTGGCATTGGATAACAGTATCCCCACGCCAGCGCACACTATGAAAGATGGGGTGGATTATATCCCCACCAATAAATACGTGCTATGGGGACATCATTTTACTTCAGTCGCAGGGGCAGCGCCGATTATTGGTCCTGCCATTGCGGTTATTTGGGGCTGGGTACCTGCTATCATTTGGGTAGTATTGGGCACGATTTTTATGGCAGGTGTCCACGATATGTCAGCCATTTGGGCTAGTATGCGTAATAGAGGTCAGTCGATTGGCTCGATTGCCGGTACCGTCATGGGTACACGTGTACGTAGCTTGATGATGATCGTTATTTTCTTATTATTACTCATGGTAAATGCGGTATTTGGTGTCGCTATTGCTAATATGATGATAAAAACTCCGTCCGCTGTGCTACCTGTTTGGGGGGCTTTGATAGTCGCCTTTATCATCGGTCAGTGTATTTATCGCTACAAGATGAATCTGGTTTGGGTATCAATCATTGGGGTCACGGCTTTATATGGGCTTATCTATCTTGGTCCTATGTTCCCTGTCGTATTACCTGAGACATTCTTAGGATTACCTGACAATGCTGTTTGGATTATCATTTTATTCGCCTATGCGGCAATCGCTTCTTTATTACCGGTTTGGATGCTCTTGCAGCCGCGCGATTACATCAATGGCTTACAGTTATTTGTCGGTCTAATTTTGTTATACGCTGCCATCTTTATTGCGACGCCGAATATTGTCGCGCCAGCGATAAACACAGCATTGCCAATCGGTACGCCATCTATGGTGCCTTTATTGTTTGTGACCATTGCTTGTGGTGCAATCTCAGGTTTTCATGGTTTGGTGGCAACGGGTACGACATCTAAGCAGATTGATAAAGAAGAAGATGTACGTTTCGTTGGTTACTTCGGTGCCATGGGTGAGGGAATGCTGGCACTGGGTGCGATACTTGCGGCAACGGCAGGCTTTGCAACCCTTGGCGACTGGCAAGCTGTTTATCAAAAATTTGGTGATGGCTCTATTGGTGCCTTTATCGATGGCGGTGCAACCATACTGAATGCAGGCGTCGGTATTGATATGGTTTTATCGCAGACGATGCTGACGGTAATGGCAGCATTGTTCGCTGGTACTACGATGGATACTGGGGTACGTTTGCAACGCTATATCTTCCAAGAGTTTGGTGAAATTTATAAACTGCCTGTTCTAAATAAAAGTGTGGTGGCAACATTGCTTGCCGTTGGTAGCTGTTTGTTATTAGCCTTTGGTGCTGGTGGCATCGATGGTGCTGGCGGTATGATTATTTGGCCGTTATTTGGTACGACGAATCAGCTCATGGCTGCATTAACCTTGATGATTGTCACTGTTATCTTGTTACGTAAAGGTAGACCTGTGTGGTATACCTTGGGGCCATTGTCATTCTTACTGGTCATGACGGTTTTTGCGTTATTGATTCAGCTAAAAACCTTTTTCAATGATGGTAATTGGCTGCTTATTATTATGGATATCATTATTTTGATAGCCACGATTTTAGTGACGTTTGAGAGTCTATCGGTACTCCGAAAAGAGTGGTCGATACACAGAGGCAAAAGTAACCTCTAAGCCATGTTAAATGCCTAGTTTGATACTTACTGAAATACGATAAAAACGCTAGCAGCAATTGCTGGCGTTTTTTGTCTCATATAGGCATGATAGTTAATAGGCATCCGAAAAAGAAGAGCGATTATGGAAAACACAGATATAACAAAACCCATAAAAAATATCGAGCCATGGTGGCAAAGGTTTGCGGCTGGGCTAAACGAGTTTTATCATGCGCCTTATCGTCAAACGATGGCACGCGCCGCACGTGATGAAGAAGATTTTTTCATGCTACTCATGTTTGCGGAAAGCTTGGGTATCGACAATCCGGCAAGCTTTTATACGCTAGAATTGCAGCCTTTGTTTTTAGAAAACTTCCATGAATGGCATACACGTATGGGTATGGATAGATGCCCTTTTGACCATGTAGGTTGCTGCTAGTTTCCTTTGAATTAGCTAACTTGAATTAACTAAAATGAGATATAAGTATGGCATTACACCCTTTACCCGCATTGGTAGAGCAACTGGCAAAGCAGCCGATTATATTTATCGGCGGCAAGGGCGGTGTCGGTAAAACCACCACTGCCGCCGCACTTGCCAGCTATTATGCCAATCAAGGCAAAAAGACACTGATTGTCTCGACCGATCCAGCGCACAGCTTGGGCGATGTGTTAAACGTCCCGCTAAAAAACAAAAAAACAGTAGTAAATCCTTATCTAGATGCTATTGAACTAAACCCTGATATCATCGTCGATGAGCATTTTGCCCAAGTTGAACGTACAATTACTTCCTATGCCAATCCAGACATGATGCCAAAAATTCGCGAACATCTACGGCTATCAAAATCAGCACCTGGCGCACAAGAAGCCGCCATGCTCGAATCTATGTGCCAGCACTTGGTTGCAGCAGCAGATGCCGGCTATGAGCACGTTATTTTTGATACCGCACCGACGGGACATACACTGCGTTTATTAGTGCTGCCTGAGATGATGGGGGCATGGACGGATGGATTACTCGCTCAGCAGCGAAGGCAAGCAAAACTGCGCTCAGTGGCAAATCATTTGGGTAATCATGAGCAAAAAATCCAGAAAAAAAATGACAATGATTTAGCCAATCCGTTTGCTGAAAAGAGGAATGATCGCTGGGAGCAAGCAGTATCCGTACTAGAGAAACGCAAACAGCTGTTTCGTCAGGCAGGGTTGCTACTGCATGACCGTACACAAACCGCCATTGTATTAGTTATGACGGCTGACGTATTGCCACTGGCTGAAACAAAGCGAGCGATAGAGCAGTTAGAAGACAGTAAGCTCATGCCAGCCGCCATCGTTATCAATCAGTTGATAGCACCAACTCAGTCTGATGATTTTTGGCAGCGTCGTGCTGAGCGCCAACAACAATTAATGCAAGATATTGAGCAAAGCTTTCCCAAGTATCCGCTATACCCAATATATCTGCAACAAACGGACGTACGCGGCACTGATGCATTGAGTGCTTTATTACACCCATCTCCTTAAACAATCATATCTATCACTTTAGTCAAAATTGGCGGTCATTACTCAGGTTTATATGACTGTAGCTTACTTGCCAGCGACCATGCCATATCTGCACGTAATAATTGAGCTTGTTCAGACTTACCACTACTGAGTGATGACCATTGCGGTTTGCCACGAGCTTTTTTTAGCTCACTTGGTAATTTATGTGTTGGCCATGGTGTGACAGTGGCGCTTTCGTCATCTAACGACTGTTCAATACTGGATTTCTCACCGTTATATATTAGCTGCGTGGCATCAGTTGCCGCGTGCCCACGATGACGTAGGGCAGTGAGCAAGTCAAGCGCTCGCGTTGCAAGCAAAGTCAATGTGGCAGGGTCAATATGTAACCGCTTAACCCCTGATATTTTATCGGCGATACTGCCAGTATTGGAGAGCAATCCACCTGCGATACCACCGATAGCAGCGCCTAACCCCAAGGTTGTGCCAAGAGCGGCCGCATCAATACCCAGTCCTAGTAACGCGCCAGCCGCAGCACCAGATGTGGTGCGAATACCATAGCTTTTGAGAAGCTCGGGGTCGAATGGATCTTGCTGATAGGCCTGTAGCTCAAGTGGCGTTGCCGCGACGTCATTGTCATAAAACTTATATAAATTGAGCAAGTTGCTCTGCATCGCCCGTTCACTTTGTCTCACAGCCTCTTGCATTTGCTGTAATACTGGCATTGGGTCGTCATCTTCACTAATCTCACGAACAAAAGCAGCAACATTGATTAAAAAATCAGCAATGATAATATTGGCCTCATCATAAAGCTGTGCCCAGTCTTCAGTACGACGTGCCATCAACTGCTCAAGCATCTCAGAGTGGGTAAGCATGGTGGCTAAATTCTGCCATAAGCGCATTTCATCTGCAAACTCAAAAGCTACGGAGTCAAAGCGTGTAGAAATATGCAAATTACGACGCGCCAGCATGGTCTGCCACTCGTCGATATTGGCTTCCTGACTGTCAGTGAAATTAAATACCGGCATAACAGGAATCGCTGCCCAAGATAAAATAGCTAACTCGTCTTTATATTTACCGAGTACCGGCTCACGTGCATCGACGACATAAATGGCCATATCACTTGTCAGCAGCTGCCGAATCACTTTAGCTTCTTGGCTATAGTCCTCATTGCTATTTAGTGCCTCACCACCTTGGGCAATGTCTGCTGCCAAAAACTGTTGCAAACGCTCAATGCCATCACGCCGACTGGCGGTATTGTCCTCCAACCAATCCATCAATCCTGACGCATCTTCTAAACCCGGTGTGTCATACAATACCACCAACACTTCGCCCGTTTGGCTGTCTGTTAATTTGGCTTGCTCTACATGACGGGTAGTTGCGGCTTCGTTTTTGACTTCACCAAAATAGACGTCACGCAATAGTGTACGCAGTATGGATGTCTTGCCCGTATTGGTATGACCAACGACGGCCAATTTTAGCGGTTCACCACTGGCGATGGTTTTCCTTGTCATACTTGTCGTTGTTGTTAATGGTTCAGTTGATAAAAGTTGATTGTCTTGAGTTTCCACTGACTGAGTTACAGCTGATTTTAAAGTGCTGTTTGCGGTATTAGGGGTTGCCTCATAAGCCTTATCTGCAAAGAGACCAGCAGGCTTATTGTGTTCATAGTTCTCTTTTTTATTATCATTATTCATAATATCGTCTTATATTTATTAATGATCAAAATATACAGTCGCTTTTATTGTAGAACAAATTGTGTGCTATTTCGGTATTAATACTAACCATTTGTCTTGAGTAACTGATAATCACAGTTTGGCTAGTCAATCAATTATTCACTAGACCAATGTTGCGGGCAGAGAGTGCGGTTTGCCACTGCTGATAACGAACATCTTGATGGTCTGCAACCTGCTTGGTTAAGTCTAAAGCGCTTGCATCACTCAGCAGCTGCACAATCAGCCCATCTTTGGCGTGAGCAGCGATTTGATCAAGTTTACGCAATGTGCCACGGTCAGGTAAGGCTTTATGATGAATACCAAGTAAGACCTGCACTGGATGACTGTCTAAATACGTCTTCAGACGTGCCATATCGTCACGATCATCAACGATACCGAAATTCTCTATCTCACTATTATGAATATTGGTATCCAGACCTGCAAGCCACCAGTTATCCTGCTCTGCTGGATACTCAAGCAAAGCAACCAGCTTCTTGCCAGCGCTGACCGCTGCTTTTGGCGCAATAGGCGCAGGCACTTCATTAAAGTCATCCGCATCTACCACCTGACGTTGCCAAAAGCTTAAAATCTTTTGATAATAGGGCTGCTTAATGTCCAACCGCATCTTTTTACGACGGAACATCAATGCACAAAACGCCCAAGCAATCGCTCTTGGTACAATACCGTACATCAGCAAACTACCAACCAATAAGCCTGCCCATTGCCGCGCAACAGTCAATGGCATCGCATCAGTCACCAAGCGACTCTGTACAATAGCGTTGCTATCTGGCACATCAAACCCAACCATACTTGGTAACCAGCCAAGTACCTGTGTCAAAGTAATTAGCGCTTGATCGGATAGTAAAGTCGACTCCCAGCTAAAGCTATACTGACGCACAATCAACAGGAAAATAATCGCTAGCAGCATGCCCGTCAACGTTGCCAGCCATAACTGATGACTAAATCGTCCCAAATACCAGCGCATCCCGCTATGCTGTAATTGGCGCTCGTACAAATCGACTGCCGCCTTGGTAACATCATCCTTGCCACGTATCAGATAACTGGGACTGACAAAATTGGCAAACCAATTCGAAGACGGCTTGCCTTGATTAATCAGGGTCATCACCAGCCAACCTAACAGCATAATGGTATGAAAACCCAGTAAGCAAACCAATACATAAAAGAAATTCACCACATTGGTCTGTAGTAAGGTGAATAATCCCAAAAATCCCGAGAGACACCACACCACGCTCATGACTACCATAATGCCTTTAATACGCCCGTCAATTTTGCCTAATACTCGTGCCAGCGCACCGTTACTATCGATACGTGAGGCTCGGCGGTGCAATTTTTGAATGGGTTTGCCATCCTCACCTTGTAGTTTTTCCGTGATAAGTAGCGGGTCAGTGGCAAAGACATGTTGCTGCGTCTCAAGCGTGCGTACCAACTCAGTCAATTGATCTTGGGGTGATAGCATAATGCGATAACATCCATATAAAGGCGTTTATGTAGGAGATAATTCTTGATTATTGTAGCGTATATATGAGGACACGCCTTCGCCAAATGTTAAAAAATGAACATTTATTAAGCATTTTTATCATGGTAAAGACAATAAAAATCAGCCAAAATGAATAATGAACGAAATGATAATGACAATAGTGTAAAAAAACAGAGGGTGAAAAAACGCTGTTAAAGAAAATCCAGAAAAGGAATCATCATGAATAACAGAACGTATCTAATCGTTGGTGGTACAGGCGGCATTGGTAGAGCGATGATTGAGCAATTAGTAGATGGCACTGCCAGTGGCAATAAGGATGAGAATGCGAATACCGATAATGGTGGAAAACAAGGTATTCATGTTTTTGCGACTTATCATCGCAATGTACCTGATTTTGAGGCTGACAATCTGCATTGGTTACCCATGAACCTCTGCGACGAACAGAGTATCCAACAAGCAGCCGAGGTTATTCAGCAGCAAACCACTCATATTGATTGGATTATCAATTGTGCAGGGTTATTACATACGGCGACGCAGCAGCCAGAAAAAGCGCTGCGTCAGGTTGAGACTGATTTCTTTTTACAAAATATGCAAGTGAATGCCTTAGCCAGCTTGCTTATTGCCAAACATTTTAGACCACTATTAGCCAAATCTGCGCGTAGTAATGACAAGCCCGCAATCTTTGCAACGATATCCGCGCGCGTTGGCAGTATCAGTGACAACCAACTGGGCGGATGGTATAGCTATCGTATGAGTAAAGCGGCACTCAATATGGGCATGAAAAACCTGAGTATTGAATGGAGTCGCTCGCTCAAAGACGTGTGCGTGGTTGTCCTGCAGCCAGGAACGGTAAATACGCAACTATCAACCCCTTTTCAAGGTAATGTGGCCGAAGGTCAGTTGTTCTCGCCAGCCTACAGTGCGGAATGCTTATTAGAAGTACTTAACCGTATGACAGCTGCGCAATCAGGAAGCTTTGTTGACTGGGCAGGGGAATCCATACCTTGGTAGCTCTAAACGATTAAAAGATTCATAAAGCCAATTCAATAGATAAAAACAGGGCGTGTCGTTGTCGTTAATATGATGACAATGACACGTCCTGTTTTATTGATAATATAAGGGTGATTCTTAGATAGGAAAATGCTTAGTTCGCCATAAACAAGTCCATAAACTCATGTACAGGTGTGTGCTCTAAGCGGGTTTGATCGCTACAAAGGGCAAAAATATCCTGACAGCGACTGTCGATAAATCGCGTCGCCAAACTGGCACGAAACTTGGCTTCTAATATCGGCAAGCCCTCAGTACGGCGACGTTTATGTCCGATTGGGTATTCGACGGCAACCTTGTCGGTACTGCTACCATCTTTAAAGAATATCTGAATGGCATTGGCAATCGAGCGCTTACTTGGGTCATGATAATCTTTTGAATAACCCGCATCTTCTTCTACAATCATCTTGCGGCGTAGACCATCAATTAAAAGATGGTGCTGTGCATGATAATCGTCTTCATAATTTTCTGCCATTAAATCGCCAGTTAGTAGAGGCACCGCGACCATATATTGCAAACAATGATCGCGATCCGCAGGGTTGGCCAATGTGCCTTCTTTAGAGATAATTCTAATCGCGGATTCATGAGTGGTCAGGACAATTTTTTCAATATCGTCGATTCTGTCATCAATACGTGGATGTAAAATCACAGCCGCCTCACAAGCAGTCTGCGCATGAAACTCGGCAGGAAAGCTTAACTTAAATAAGATATTTTCCATTACGTAACTGCCAAACTCACGCTGGAAAGTAAAACGGCGCTCGTTTGCAGGTTTAAGGGCTAAGTCTTTATTGGTATGGCTAAACAATACATCATAAAACCCCCACTGCGATGCAGAGAGTGCCCCAGGGATACCCATTTCACCGCGACGAGTAATGTCAACCAAGCGTACCGCACGACTGGTAGCGTCGCCTGCCGCCCAAGATTTACGGCTACCGGCATTGGGTGCATGACGATAGGTACGCAACGCCTGACCATCGACGATCGCCTGCGAGATGGCAGCCATGATACGCTCACGTGGCAATTTATAGAGCTTGGCGACCACAGCGGTAGAGGCCAATTTAACTAAAAACACATGATCAAGACCCACACGGTTGAATGAGTTTTCGAGTGCAATTACCCCCTGAATCTCATGTGCCATAATCATAGCCTCGAGTACCTCACGTATGGTTAATGGCTGATGATTGCGACTGAAACTTTGTTGGCTAATATAATCGGCGACCGCTAGGATACCGCCTAAATTGTCCGAAGGGTGTCCCCATTCAGCAGCCAGCCACGTGTCATTATAATCGAGCCAGCGCACCATACAGCCGATATCAAAGGCGGCTTTGATAGGATCTAGTCTGTGGGCTGTACCCGGAACGCGCGCGCCATTAGGTGTAAGCTGATCGGCACAATCAGGACCCAGATGCTTAGTACATTCAGGGAAACGTAGCGCAAGCAGACCGCAGCCAAGCGTATCCATCAGACAGTGACGTGCAGTATTCCAAGCATCTGCGCTATTGGGGGAGTCGTTATCTATCGAATAATTAAGCACATAATCAGCAATCTTTTGAATCTCAATGTCATATTCTGGACGGACATTGCTTTCTACCGTTGCATCATTTTTATTTGAATTTGTTGTATCTGAATTATCATTTGACATGGTTGTCTCCTCTTCCTTGAGTGTGCTACTTCCTTGACCCATTATCTCGGTCATCTTTTTAAATTAGCCATCATTTAAAAGTAGCATAATCAATATGAAACAACCAAACTGAATTATGTTAAAAATTAAAACCTTGCGGCGCGCTTAAATCATCAAATATAGCAGACCTAACACAAATAAAGCCGCCATGATAAACAGCAGAAAACTTAATACTTTGTTCGTTGTGGAGGCAGACTCAGTACGCTCTTTTTGTACTTTGTTTTTCTTGGCAACGTATAGAACCATTTTCACATGCTCTATGTTGTCTTCGAGATAATGATCGCCTTCAGGTACAAACCCCAAGGACTCATAGAAGCTGAGTAAGTAGGCTTGTGCAGAGAGTATAATTGGGCGCTTTTTACCATATTTTTTACGGCAGTGCGCAATGGCATGAATCATCATCTGCCGCGCTATACCGTCACCTCTGTGCTCTGATAATACCAGCACTCTACCGATGGCAGGCATAGCAGTATGATTGGTCTTAATCGTAGGGTCGGCGACCGATAGATTGGATTTTAATTTATTAAATTCAGGCGGAATGATACGGCAGTAGCCTACCAACGCCTCGTTTTGATGCGCGATAAGATGTAGGCAATCAAAGTCCATCTCATCCATATCTTGATAAGCGCAGTTTTGCTCAACCACAAACACTTGTGATCGGGCTTTTAAAATATGATAGAGATCAACTGAGGTCAGCTCATCAAAGGTTTTGATAGAAAATTCACAAGTCATAGTGGGCTAGCTTCTGGAAATAGGCGGTAAAAGATTGGCATTATAACGATTTAGGTACACATTAACCATTCCTAACCCTTTAGAGTCTGGCTGATTTTATCCAAATTTAAGCTATCCGACATGGCATTGAATATCTCAAAATACTTGCCGTGTTTCTCATATAGCGCTTCATGCGTACCGGTTTCAACCACGCGACCATCTTCTATCACGACCAAATCATCCGCATCGATAATTTGGGCAATATTATGCGAGACCATAATCACGGTACGATCTTTTTTGATGAGATCTAGGCTCTTCTTCACTTGTTGGCTGGCGATGGCATCGAGGCTAGCGGTTGGCTCATCCAAAAACACAATGGGTGGATCTTTTAAAAACATCCGTGCCAGCGCGATACGCTGCTGCTGACCACCAGACAATGACTTTGCTGTACTCTCATAGCCTTCTGCTAAATTAATAATTTGCTCATGAATAGAGGCTTTTTTTGCTGCAATAATAATATCTTCATCTGTCGCATTCATATCACCATAGCGGATATTTTCGCTAATCGTACCGGAAAATATATGATTACTTTGTAGTACCAAGCCAATATTTTGACGCAATTCATGAGTATCGCAGTCGGCTAAATTATGTCCGTCTAGCCATATGGTGCCGCTATCTGGCGCATAAAACTTTACCAATAAGCTAATAATCGTACTCTTGCCAGCACCGCTTAAACCCACCAGCGCAGTAATACGATTGGGCTTGATAGTAAAGCTGACATCTTTTAGCGCTTGCGTGCCATTCGGATACGTGAAATCGACGTTTTTCAGCTCAATATGACCTTTTAAATTTTCACTACTTCTGCCCGTGATATCTTCAACTTGGCTTTCATCTTCTAATATATCAAAGAAGCCTTCAGCGTAAGTCAGGGCATTATTAATCTGATCATAAATACGATGCAATTGGCGGATAGGGGCGGCGACGTTTTGGAATAGCATGACATGGAATAAAATCATACCAATGGTCATCTCGCCTTTTAATACAAAGTAGGACGTCAGCAGAATAATAACGACTACACCAATTTGCTCAATAAAGGTCTTTATCGCATCATAAATAAAACCAATACTGCGAATACGCAGCTGATTGTCAGTCATGTCTTTTTGAATGGTTAAATGTTTTTCTGCTTCTATCGACTCACGAACAAAGGATTTCACCACGCTGATGGAGTTGATCAAGGAGATAACCAAGCCACTTTTGGCTTCTCGATAGCCACGCATCTGCCGACGGAATCCTTGTAGACGCCGCGCTTGTTTTTGACTGATGAAGAAATATATCGGGATGATAATAAGAC
The DNA here is from genome assembly GCF_904845955.1 of Psychrobacter cibarius. Lineage (GTDB taxonomy): Bacteria > Pseudomonadota > Gammaproteobacteria > Pseudomonadales > Moraxellaceae > Psychrobacter > Psychrobacter cibarius_B. The sequence continues at coordinate 209,477 of NZ_CAJGYX010000001.1, read as the reverse complement.
CGACCAAGCCTATCCAAAAATTGGTCGAAAACATAATGATGAGTGAGACGATCGCGCTGGCAAATAGCGGTAACATATCGATAAAGAAGTTTTGCACTAAACTGGTTAAGCTACTGACACCATAGTCGATACGCGTTTGCAACTTGCCGCTGTCGTTTTCGCTACTGGTATAAAATGCCATCCGATAGGTGAGGATGCGCTCAATGATTTTTTGTGATAAATCACGTGATAGATTGATACGAATCTTTTCGCCAAAGAAGCGTTGCCCAAACGAGATGAATATCGACAAGATCTCTTTGGTTAAGAGTACCGCACTAATGATGCCGAGCATACGCAAGCCTGCCTGCCATGGCTCGGCAAGCGTGGAAATTTCGGTCAAAGTATCAACGGCATAGCGCAGCACAAAGGCATTGACCTGAGCGGTAAACGAACCCAGCACGGTCAATATCAAAGTGGCAATAATTAATACTTTATATGGCGCGGCAAAAACGGCAAGCTTTTTGAGGATATCCCATAACAAAGCGCGCCGCTCCGTTTTTTTGAGTGGCGGCTTCTTCTCTAGCGGAGGTTTGTTGAGTGTAGGAATAGTTGGCATAATACCTTATTACAAAGTTACATTAATTACTAAGACGTCTGTTTTTTATTGGGCCTCTAGATTGATTGATATCTTGTGCCAATGTATTTAAATTATCAGTAGGAGGCGCATACACTTGCAAGAGAATGTACTCAACCAGTTCATAAGCATCCATAGTATCGTTCAAACTTAATTCATTATCTGAATGACTGCCAGCGTTACCTAACCATTTCACAGCTTCAAGATGCTCTTTTATAGTTTGATATTTATCTGGTAGATGTTCTTTAATCCTACTATGTAGAGACATTTTTTTACTGTCATCTTTTTTAGAATACAGGTCTACACCTTGATCGGTAAGAACTTCTTCGATAGATATTCTTATTAAGTTGGCTGCTGCAGAAGGAGAGGTAAAGAATAGTTCGAATGACTGATTGAGTAGTTTTTCGATATCAGCAGGTGTATCTTCTGGGATAGTGATTAACTTGAGATTTGGATGGAAAAATAATGGTCGATAGTCGCTATACCAATATTGTGATTGACTACCAAACTCATCGACGTCTATATCAAAATCCACGTTTCCGCGTCCTGTACATACAACTTTACTAGCACATTTATGGTTATTACATTCAAAAATGCAGTGAAAAATATAATCAATCAAGTCTTGATCAAGCTCATGTTTATTCTGCATTTCTTTTGCATCAAGTTCTTCAAATTCTTCAAAGCTATTTTCTTTAATTCGTAAAAGTCCAATATTACACTTAGGGCAAATATAATCAGGTGGGTCATCTACGGTAAATCGCCGCTTATATAGATCTCTATTCATTCCTTGATACCTTAATTATTAGTTAAAAGCATCTGCTGGTACAAAGACTCCACCAACCATGATACGTCTTGCCGAGCGGCTCATTGATACTTTTTTAGCCTGCCAGCGTCCATCGACTTGCTCAGTTTTTCCGCCTACTAATAACGTTCCTGATGGATGACCAAAGCGCACTTCACTAAGTTGATTTTTAGATTGACCGCCACCTGCCGCTTCATTGACCAATGTACCCTGTGTCGTTGCTGCCGCTGCTATTGCAACCGCTGCTGTGCCCATCATGGCGTGATGCAGTTGCCCCATACTCATGGCGCGTACGACTAAATTAATCTCATCAGCATTAACAGATTTACCACTAGAGGCGGTATAGCTCTGTGCTGTGCCAACCCAAGCGATTTTAGGAATATGTTGACTGGTTTGCGCTTCACTGACGTCTTTAAACAGCCCCATCGCAACGCCGCCTTTGGCACGGATTTTCTCAAGCTTGGCAAGTAGCTCGCTATTACTATTGATGTCGCCTTGTAGCTCAGTACCGGTAAAGCCCAAATCTTCTGCTTTCATAAAGATGGTTGGGATACCAGCACTAATAAAAGTTGCTTTAACACTATCGCTAGCCAAGCCACAGCCGGATACATCAAAGTCATCGACCAAGTTGCCAGTGGGGAACATATCGCTTGATGAATCAACGGGATCAATAAATTCGATTTTGACTTCAGCAGCAGGGAAGGTCACACCGTCTAATTCAAAATCGCCAGTTTCTTGTACTTGTACGTTACCATTTTCATCTTTGTATACAGGCACGTAGGCGATAATGGTTTTACCGATATTTTCTTGCCAAATACGTACTTCGCAAATGCCAGTATTCGCACTATTTGCGATCTTATCAGTATCGACTAAGCCCATATTGATGGCACAAGCACCTACCGCAGCGGTTAAATTACCACAATTTCCCGCCCAATCAATAATTGGTTTGGCGATATTGACCTGTCCAAACAAGTAGTTCACATCGTGGTCTGATCTAGAAGACTTAGATAAGATGACTGTTTTTGAGGTGCTAGAGCTGCCATTGCCTAAGCCGTCGATTTGCTTACCATAAGGATCAGGGCTACCGATAACCCGCAATAGGAAATTATCACGCGACTTGCCAGCGACTTGGCAACGCTGTGGTAAATCAGATAGTTTAAAGAATGTACCTTTTGAGGTACCGCCACGCATATAAGTGGCTGGGACAGAGATTTGTGGAGCAAAAGCAGGGTTTGGTCGGGTCATTTTTTTATTCCTATTATTTTAGTACGATATATTCATCACCGTTTTGAATGACCATTGTTAATGACTCAATAGATTGCGGCGACAACATATTTAAAGACTTACTGGTTTCTTCAGAGCTTTGTGCAGCTGCTTGTTGCAGCCAATAACGTGCTTTTTCTTCATTTTTTCGAACACCCCATCCGTTTAAATAGGCTGCTGCTAAAAAGTTCTGTGCCTGCAGATCGCCTTCTTTTGAGGCAATAGACAAAAGCTTAGCAGCTTTAGTTAAATCTTGCTTGGTACCCCATCCTTTTATATACATAAGGGCTAAAGTTGTCACGGCATGAATAAATCTACTTTCAGCGGACAAACTGTACCAGTAACACGCTGCTACTAAGTCTTGACCGACACCATCACCAGTATGAAATTTAAGCGCCAAGAGATACTGCGAAACTGGGTCGCCTTCATCAATGCCAGGTCTCAAATCGGACTTAGCCACTTCAAGTTGTTCCCGTCGAATTTGTATAATACTATCAACGGATTCTTGTATATCGCGGCCCGTACGTACATTAGAAACCCAACAACCAATAATAATAGCAATAATGACAATGGAAATAGAGATGTCTACCATTGATAAATCAGTGAGACTACTACAACCGCTAAGATTCAATACAGAAATCAAAATAATAAAAGTTCTATTGATGTTTTTCATGCCACTTCTTATGATAAAAAATGACAATTATACTAAATAGAAAAACAAATGTTTATTTTTTAAGAAAATTCATTTAAATAAAATACTATAAGTAATGTATTTAATGGATAGAAGCCTAATAAGACTAAAGAGTATCAGAATCTATTGTGAGACTACTAAAAAAGCCAATGCCATATAAATATAACATTGGCTTTTGTCACGTGTACGGCAGCTATCGCTGTTGTTTATTCGTTTCTATTAAACGATATCTAACGTGCCATCGATAAACTCTTTAGCAAAGCGCTGGAGCATACCGCCAGCGTTATACATTTTAACTTCATCAGCAGTATCTAAACGACATTTCACTGAGGCTTTATCGACAGTGCCATCTGTGCGGTTAATGACCAATGTCATCTCACCGCCAGCAGACACTTCGCCTTCGATATCGAATATTTCAGTACCATCGACATTAAGCGTATTACGATTGACACCTTCTTTAAACTGTAAAGGTAGCGCTCCCATACCGACCAAGTTTTGACGATGAATACGCTCAAAATCTTCAGCGACCACGACTTCAACGCCAGCTAGACGAACCCCTTTAGCAGCCCAGTCGCGGCTTGAGCCTTGACCATAGCCATCACCTGCGATGATGATGAGTGGCTGCTCGCGGTTCATATAGGTTTCAATCGCTTCCCACATACGCATGACTTGACCTTCGGGTTCAACGCGAGCCAGCGAGCCTTGGATGACTTCACCTTGCTCGTCACGTACCATCTCGTTCAATAGCTTAGGGTTGGCAAAGGTCGCGCGCTGCGCCGTTAAGTGGTCGCCACGATGGGTTGCGTAAGAGTTATAGTCTTCTGCTGGCAGACCCATGGTATCAAGATACTCGCCAGCCGCCGAATCGCCCAAAATCGCATTAGACGGTGATAAATGGTCAGTGGTGATGTTATCACCCAATACCGCTAACGGACGCATGCCTTTTAGCTTATTCATCGCCGCCATTTTGCCTTCCCAATACGGCGGACGGCGGATATAAGTGGTCTGCTCGCGCCAGTCATAGAGTGGGCTTAATGCTTTTCCGGTGTCTTTTTTGGCTTCATCAAACATCGGGATATAAACGGCGTTAAATTGCTCAGGCTTCACTGCTGCCGCGACAATAGCATCAACTTCGTCATCATCAAACCAGATATCTTTTAGATAAACGTCATTGCCGTCTTGGTCTTTTCCTAACGAGTCTTTTTCGATATCAAAACGGATATTACCGGCAATAGCATAGGCAATCACCAATGGTGGTGATGCTAAAAATGCTTGCTTGGCATACGGATGGATACGACCATCAAAGTTACGGTTACCTGATAACACTGCGGTAGTGAATAAGTCATTATCAATGATTTCTTTCTCGATGTCAGGATCAAGTGCGCCACTCATGCCGTTACAGGTGGTACAAGCAAAGCCAACCACGTCAAAGCCGATTTCTTGGAGCTCAGGCATCAGGCCTGCTTCTTCTAAGTACATTTTTACCGTTTTTGAGCCAGGTGGTAATGAAGACTTCACCCAAGGCTTACGTAATAAGCCTTTTGCATTGGCGTTACGGGCAACGAGGCCGGCTGCTACCATATTGCGTGGGTTTGAGGTATTGGTACAACTGGTGATGGCTGCAATAATAACCGCACCATCTGGCATGAGACCATCTTTTGGTTCTGGTAGCTTCTCATCAGCGCCATGAGCGATACCTTTTGCAACCAAATCAGTTGTCGATACACGTGCATGCGGGCGAGATGGGCCTGCCAGATTGCGCACGACCGCAGATAAATCAAATTCAAGTACACGTGCGTATTCGGCCTTTTCCATGCCATCAGCCCATAAACCCACTTGCTTGGCATACTGCTCAACCAGTTTAATCTGATCTTCACTACGACCAGTTAGGCGTAAGTAATCGATGGTTTGCTCATCGATATAGAACATGGCAGCAGTTGCGCCATACTCAGGCGTCATGTTGGAGATAGAAGCTCGGTCACCAACACTCAGCTGACGTGCACCTTCACCAAAGAATTCAATATAGGTAGAGACAACGCCTGCATCACGTAAAAACTCAGTCATCGCAAGTACGAGATCCGTACCAGTAATGCCTTTTTGCAACTTGCCAGTTAATTTAACACCAACGTAATCTGGTAGGCGCATATAAGACGGGTTGCCTAGCATAACGCTCTCAGCTTCCAATCCGCCAACACCGATAGAGATAACGCCAAGCGCATCGACCATAGGCGTATGGCTATCTGTACCGACTAAAGTATCGGCAAAGGCTACTTGTTCACCGGCTTTGTTTTGGACGACTTGGACGACAGGCGACATTTTTTCTAGATTGATCTGATGCATGATGCCGTTACCGGGCGGTACGACGTTGACATTATCAAAGGCATACTGGCACCAATTGATAAAGTGAAAGCGATCATCGTTACGGCGCTCTCCGATAGCACGGTTTTTCTCAAAAGCGTTTTCCTCAACGCCGGCATGTTCAACGGCTAGTGAATGGTCAACAATTAATTGCGTTGGCACGATTGGATTCACTTTAGACGGATCGCCACCTTGCTCAGCGATGGCATCACGTAGACCTGCCAAATCGACAAACGCGGTCTGACCTAAGATGTCATGACAAACCACGCGGGCAGGGTACCAAGGAAAATCTAAATCTTGTTTGCCCTCAATATGTTGTTTTAAAGCAGCTGTTAGCTCTTCTGGTGGGCAACGACGTACCAAGTTTTCACATAGTACTTTTGAGCAAAACGGTAGCTTGTCATACGCGCCAGCTTCAATGTTTTCGACAGCCTCGCGGGTGTCAAAGTAATAGAGGTCGGTATCTGGCAGGGGCTTTTTGAATTGATCATTCATTGGTTGTACTAGAGCGTTGTCCATGATTCACCTTTGGCAGTTGGCTGGTTTAAATTTAAAAAATAGTCATTCTTTTAGCAAAGTCATTAGTGGAATTAGAAGTTAGAAGAAGGCTTTGCTAAAAAAATATGGCTAAAAAGAAAGTGAGGTTATTAAGAAAAAGTTTAACTGCTAAATTGTGAATATATCTAGCAGTTAAACTGGTTATCTCGCATAAGCACTTATCCGAGATAGTAAATATATATGGATTAACGCGCGCTCATCTCTGGTACTGGACGCAGCTCTTCACCGGTATATTCCGCACTTGGGCGAATGATACGGTTATTAGCACGTTGCTCAAATACGTGTGCTGCCCAACCTGTTAGACGCGAGCAAACAAAGATTGGCGTGAACAACTTAGTTGGAATGCCCATAAAGTGATAGGCTGAGGCATGGAAAAAGTCAGCATTACAGAACAGCTTTTTCTCGCGCCACATGACTTCTTCACAGCGTACTGATACTGGATATAGCACTTCATCACCAACGTCAGCAGCTAGCTTCTCAGCCCAGCCTTTAATAACGACGTTACGTGGATCTGATTCGCTATAGATGGCATGACCAAAGCCCATAATTTTGTCTTTACGCGCTAGCATACCCATCATTTCTTCTTCGGCTTCATCAGGTGAGCTAAAGCCTTCAATCATATCCATCGCCGCCTCATTAGCGCCACCATGCAGAGGACCGCGTAGTGAACCAATCGCGCCAGTGATACAAGAATGGATATCAGATAGCGTAGAAGCACACACACGAGCGGTAAAGGTCGAGGCGTTGAACTCATGCTCTGCGTACAAGATAAGAGACACGTTCATCACTTTTTCGTGTAGCTCGTTTGGTTTCTCACCCTTTAGCAAATGCAAGAAATGACCGCCAATGGTGGCATCATCAGTTTCGGTTTCGATACGCACGTTGTCATGGGTAAAACGATACCAGTAGTTGATAATAGAAGGGAATACCGCAAGCATGCGATCTGCTTGGTCGTTTTCTTCATCAAAACTCATTTCAGTTTCTAAGTTACCCAGCATAGAGCAACCGGTACGTAAAACATCCATTGGATGAGACTCGGCAGGAATGCGCTCAAGCACGTCTTTTAATGACTGTGGTAGACCACGCAAGCTTTTGAGCTTGGTCTGATAAGCGTCAAGCTCAGTTTGGTTCGGCAAGTTGCCATAAAGAAGCAAGTAGGCCACTTCTTCAAAGATGCATTTGTCTGCCAGCTCTGACACGTCATAACCGCGATACGTCAGACCAGAGCCTGACTTGCCGACGGTAGATAGAGCGGTTTTGCCAGCGACTTGTCCGCGTAGCCCTGCGCCTGACAATACTTTTGTTGATGGGTTCTGTGCTGCCATGATGAAATTCCTTTTGTGGGTAGCTTTTTGGGTGAAAAACGGTGTTTCTAAGTTTCTAATAATAAATTTATCAGTTGATGAATGATGATAGCGCCAGTTGAGCGTTAGGCAGGCTGTGGACCATCTAAATCGACATTACAACGCTCAAACTCCGCTTCAATAGGAACATTCAAGACTTCCATTGCGCTGCCTTCGCCTTCTGCATTATTGATTTTCATGTACTTGACACCCAGTGGTGATTCCATGAACGTCTGAATCTCAGTCATCTCTTCTGGAGTAGGATCAGCCATTGGCGTTGCAATCTCTTCACCATTCATGACACGCAATTGCTCATTACCAAACGCAATCAGCTTTTTCCCTACCTCTGACGTATAAAAGTTATGCAACTCATGTAACTCTGCATCGGTAACCTGACTCTTATAGAAGCTATCGACTTCGGCTTTGCCCAAGTCTTTGTCGCGTGATTCGAGACAGCTGACTTGCTCTGCACTGAGCGCACCACTATTGATAGCCGGTGCAAATAGTAGGCTGTTGACAGTATCTAGCGTAATCGTTGTCATGACCAAGTCATCTTGAGTGGCAGGTGCGGTAGCATCAACTTCAGCAGTGCTTGCACCACTGGTGGTGTCGTCGGCGGTTTCTGGTGTTTTATCACAGCCCGTCATGAATAATAGCGCCGCAAGCGTGCTGCTCAGTAGTGACGTTTTAAAAGCAGTATTAGCAGTAAAAAATGGCATAAATAACCTAAAAGTAAATGAAGACGGATTTCGAAAAGATAACACACTCAAAGGTGAGCTATCTTTTCAGTATTGCCAATAACTAATTCTTAACTACTTATTAGCAAATAGCTTGTCTAGTGTCTGCTCAAACTCATGATAATTTAAGAAATCATACAGCTCCATGCGGGTTTGCATGGTATCAACAACTTTTTCTTGTGTGCCATCAGTCAATAGATGCTGATAAACGTTTAATGCCGCTTTGTTCATCGCACGGAATGCTGATAGTGGGTACAACACCATCTCGACACCCACGCTATATAGTTGATCAGTGGTGTAAAGGTCGGTCTGACCAAACTCTGTCATGTTGGCGAGTACTGGGATATCCAATACGTCAGTGAACTTACGATACATTTCGATATCGGTTAACGCCTCGGCAAAAATCATGTCTGCGCCTGCTTCTTGGAAGGCAACAGCGCGCTCGACAGCAGCATCAAGACCTTCTACCGATAACGCATCCGTACGTGCCATGACCACAAAATCAGGGTCAGTTTTGGCATCCAATGCCGCTTTTAAGCGATCAACCATTTCTGAAATACTGACGATTTCTTTATTTGGGCGATGACCACAGCGCTTTTGAGCGACTTGATCTTCGATATGTACCGCTGCCACGCCTGCTTTTTCCATTTTTCTGATGGTTTGTGCAATGTTAAACGCGCCACCAAAACCAGTATCGATATCTACTAATAACGGCGTATCAACTGCGTCAGTGATACGTCGTGCATCTTCTAGTACATTATCAAGGCTAGTCATACCCAAATCAGGAAGACCAAATGAGGCATTTGCCACACCAGCACCAGAGAGATATAACGCTTGGTGACCGACTTGGGTCGCCATCATTGCAGTATAGGCATTGATAGCACCTGCAATTTGTAGTGGCTGGTTATTATCATTTTTTTGGGTCAAAGCACTGCGAAAGCGTGCGCCTGCTGAAGGTAAAGTCATGTGAGTGTCCTTGCATAGAGAGATAGTATTATCGTTATTGTGTTCGATTATACCCAATAATCAGTGAGTGCAAAGCATTGTTTGAGCACAATAATTTAAATAAATAGTTTATTAAAACTAATATTATTCACTATGTAAATAGCATTATCTATAAATTAATGGTTTGCTCAAACTATTATTCATATTGCTGAATTCACAAAGACACGTATAGCCCATTATTTACATTTATTTACAATAGCGGTTGCGCTTATTTTTATCGATTCATGGTTTTAGCTTACCAAAAAGCCCTAATAGCTAAGCTAAAAGGGCTTTTATGATATAAATAGATATTTTTAAAACCGATACCTAGCCAAATAGTCCAGCAAGATTGGCTAAAAATAACAGCGCAAAACCCGTTAAGAAGATGAGTCCTGCGATAGAGAGTGCATTCATACCAAAAGACAGTTTTTTATGGTTTTTAACCAATGAGTAATTCAACCAGCCAAAGATAGGCGCTGAAACAAACGCCGATATCATGGCAAACTTAAGCATAGTACCTAGTTGTCCAGTAAAGAAAGTGATAATCATCAACCCACCACCGATAGCATAGGTCGTCCAAAAAGCGATTTGCTTTTTGTTGATTTCGCTTTCACCTTTTATTAGACGCCAGCACTCAGCGTTGGCACGGCCATAACCGTCTGCACAGGTAATCGTCGTGCCAAACATACACATAAAGGCGACGAAAGCGACCAATAGACGTGACCATTCACCGATGGTTGCGGTATACATGTTGATCAACTGATTGATATAAGCGCCACCGACCAGCTCAATTTCTTGTCCTGAGCCATACTGTACAAACACACCTAACGATAAGAAGAACAATGCCAAAATGGCAGAAACGGCATAACCGACGTTAAAATCAAGCAAACCTTGGCGATGGGTGGTGTGATCGGCTTTGACTTTGGCAGATGTCCACATCGAGGTAATGGCGGCAAACTCAAGCGGTGCTGGCATCCAGCCCATGAGTGCCACGATGAAACCTAAAGTTGCTAAATTCCAAGGGGAAGCCGCGACAAAGTCAGCAGCCATGACTGTCGGCTTGCCAGCAGCAATGATGACAGCAGCGACGGTCGCAGTCGTCAAGGCAATCATAATCCATTTGGTCACACCATCAAGCAGCTTATAGTGACCCGCAATTAAAGAGAACCAAGAAACCGCCACGATAATCAATGACAGCGCCATCGTCGATAGCCCAAGGGAAGCGGGTAGCATAAAACCTAGTATCACCGCCGCGATGAGCGAGACCGCACCCGTACTAATGACAGCTGATAGGATAGAGAGTATAAAATATACCCACAGATATACTTTTGAGCGTTTGGCATAGCCTGCAATCAAACTCTCGCCAGTGTCATAGACGTAGTCGGTTGCAAAGCGAAAAAATGGATACTTAAAAACGTTGGCTAAAATAATCATAATGGCCAGTTGCCAGCCATATATAGCGCCAGCCTGCGTCGATGAAATCAAATGCGAGCCACCGATAGCAGCGGTTGCCATCAAAATACCGGGACCAAAGATGCGCCAGCTAAAGCCTTCTTGCTGCGATGTCGCGGTATCGTCAGTGGCATTTGGGTTGGTGCGTGGGTTATTGAGTGGTTGTGTGGTCATGAATACCTCTAAATGGTTAAAACGGCAAATTATCACTTACCTGTGTCAGCTTGCCAATGATCATGAGAGAAGGGCTTTATAAACTGCTTAAATATAAAACGATTCATCTTGTATCGACTTTAGCACACCGAAGCCAGTCAGGAGAATGATTATTCTAGTTGTTATTACTATTTGTTTGCATTGCCATTCTTTTTAGTTAGCATAATCAGTTGATAATATCGAGTATTAAGGCTGATTATTTTTTAGCGGTTCTTTATAACACAATATCCATTCAATATCTGATAATTTAAGGCTGTGACACAAATTTTTGCTGCCGATAAGTGATGCCGCGCTGCTCATATACCTGATAGGTGGCGCGCAGCAAATCAGAAATGCTGGGATGAACGAAATCTTTGAGTGTGTGCAGATAAATAGGGGAGGTGACGTTTTCGTGTACTAAACGTTGATAACTGATTTGGTCGGTACGCACGGTCTTTAGGCTAGCAGGCACAAGCGTAATGCCTTCGCCAGCCGCCACCAAGCCTAGCGCTACTTGCAAGTCACTCACCGTCGTAGTCATAAAAGGCGAAATACCGTATTGTGCGAATAAGTGTAGTAAAGGTTCAGTAATAGGCGTGCTATGTGCGGATTGCTCAGCGCTTATGCGTCTGGATTTTGTATTATTATCCAGCTTTGCGCTGGTTGATCTTACGCTAGTCGCTATCGGTAAATGGGTTTGATGGTAGAGAATCAGACGATTATTCGCTAAGTCTATCAACCGTTGCTCCTTTACATGCGCCAAAGGATGCGCTTTTGGTAAGGCGACGACATAACGCTCATGACGTAGTAGTATTTGCTGAATCCATGGATCTTGATGGGGGAAACGCCCAAATCCGATGTCTATCTCACCAGATTTGAGTGCCTCTATTTGTTGATATGAGCTGATGTCTTTGAGATTGACGTCGATATCGGGGCTGGATTGCTTCAACATGGCAATAATTTCAGGAAGCAATCCATAAAGCACGGATGGGACAAAGCCAATATTCAGCATGCTACTGGGCGTCGATAGCCGCTGCGTCATGCTGGTGACGGTATCAATTTCTGTCAATATGGCGCTGATTTTGTCGTAAAAGAATGTACCAGCTTCAGTCAGATGTAGCGGTCTATGGTAGCGATCGACCAATTCCACACCCATATCTGTTTCAAGCTGTTTAAGCAGACGACTCAAGCTTGGTTGTGACAATCCAGTTTTAGTCGCTGCGGCACTAAAGCTCCGTGAATCTGCGATAGCAATAAAAGCGTTGAGCTGTTTTAAATCCATATCTTTATGCTCACTTGTTTATGATGTCACCGTTGCTTGTGGCTTATCTTCTCTTGGCTATTTTGATTATTTTATCCGAATAAGAGCAGTAAGCGACAAATTATGCTTGAAGCGAACGAGGCGAGCTACTATATTGTTTATTAACGTTAGTGTTACAATTTAGCAAACAATAAAAACTTTATTCTTAATTCTAGCTATTATCTACTTTTTCGCGGTAAAAACTGGTTTGGTATTACTTCATGAGCGACAAAAAAAATAGCCCTAATGCGCAGTTAGAGGCAAATTTAGCCAAAATTGCTAATACTAAGCCACGTAAGCGTATGCGTAAAGATAATATCTACGAGCGTTTTATCACGCGTGTCGAAAATGTCGATAGTAATGAGGATAACGCTACTTTCAAAGAAAATGCATTAAAACCACTAGAGAATACCAATCATCTTTCATCGTATGAGCCATTAAGCGCCACAGAGCTAGAATTATTTGCTACTTTAGAGCAAGAAAGCGTGAGCGCAGGTATTAATGTAGATTTTTCTGATGACGATAAAGACGAGGGTTTTTCGACAAATCATGCACCGATAGCTAATACTGACAACTCTTTAGACTCTGATGCAAATAACGATAAATCTTCTTTATATATCGCTGACAGCGCAAATGCTGATGATTTAAAACGTCAAGATTCAGAAAAATTAGCAGCGGAAAAAGTTAGAAACGAACAACTATCTAATAATAACGACGCTGTAAATGACAGTGCCATTGCTAAACAATTAGCAAAATCAAAGGAAAAGCAAGTAAGTAGCAAAAAACCGCTTATTATTGGCATGATATTTGGCTCATTATTGATTGCTATTATTGTAGCAACACTAATTTTCACCGGTGTTCTATCGACCTCAACGAAAACGATTGCACCTGATAGTGCAGAGACGAAAACAACAACGACAGATGCAGCACCAGCTGTTAGCACTGGCAAAGCAGTAGTAACCGATGACAACCAACCTTCTGCTGATACAGGCGCGATAGACAAATCGACAGTGATATCGCAACCAGAGGAATCCCCCACTGAGAATCCAGACACCAATCCTAATGGGGTAGAGACTACTGAAGCCCCATCGACCATGCCAGCAGCTGAGGCAGCCATCACTTATGATGACTTTAGAGAAGAATCCCAAAGTACCTTGTATCGTGAGACCAATGATTAGGGTCTGCTGCACATTCATAATTTCAACTAGTCATTCAATCTAAGGTATATTCTCAATTCAAATGGACTGAATTTTGCCAAGCAGCGTTAAATATCTGCTTAATACCTCGAGATAGTCTGTGCTATTTTACTTATTAGACTGCAATTCATCTCATTTTTATCACCATTTTTCAAATTGCTCATCAGCAATTAGCCATACAATAATAGTGCTTTCAAGCCGCTTATCAGTCAATTCTATCGCTCATACCAAAAATCATTGCAACATACCCGAGAGCCCGTATCCTGAGATCAAGGATACGGTGATAGGCCGTTCATAACATGGATTGACTCGGTATTGAATTATGACTCTCTCAGACAATAAAAGTGATATCAATAAAAGTGTTGGCTTATCCAGTAATTCTAATAACGAGCCGCTATTAGCAACCGACACAGCAAAGCTAGCAAAAGACAGTTTGCTGAGTCATGTAAAATGGTTTGCTATAGTGGGTGTCTTGTTGTTAATGACTATATTTGTGTCGGCTCGTTTTTTTTCAACAATCCCTCAAACATCCATGGTAAGTGTTCATCTACCTGTTACGGTAGCTACTCATCAAATCAACGAGTCGGCAGCAGATAGTTCACCTCTAGCAGAGGTTAAAAAAAATCACAATCAGGCTAATGTTGAAGCTAAGCACGCTCAAGTCGAGACTGCTATCAGTTATGGTGATTTTAGACAGGAAGCACAGAATATCTTATATCGTGAGCCAGAAGCGTCTGTCTCACATGTGAACCTAAATACAGCTAGCATTGAGCCTGCGATTAGTCATGAAGATTTTAGAGTAGAAGCAAAAAACATCTTATACCGTGAGGAAAAATAATCAAGTTTATATGCTAATACAATAGCATTGAAACGCAGATGACGACTTATTTAAAACCAGCTATTTGACATATGCATATCTCCAGATAGCTTTGTAAGCAGGCAGAGAAGCTCCTACTCATTGGAGGGATTTGGTTAACTTAGCCTCGTTATATCCTGATATTGAAATAATATAAACGCGAGTAATGAGAGTGCTAATATTCACACCTTCATTAGGAGAAAAATCTGCAAGATTGATTGGCTGACCACTCTTTGAAAAGCAAAGTGGGTATTCAATAAATGGTTGATAAGTTTATTATGCATATTGCATTTTCGACATTTAATTTACAAAGGCGGCAGTATTTTTAACGGCTTTACAAATTATTAATACTGAGTGCTCAGATGCATTTCAATCAAATAGCTGTAATAGAAACATTGTTATAGATTTAATTCTATAGTCAATCCTATATAAATCAGATACGGTGTCAGGCTCGCTTAGTCTACTATTTGTAGTACTTTCGCTCGCCTTCCTTGTATCTGAATTATATTGTACCGGCTATATATTCATAAAGGTTCAAAAAACATTACACTCGTTTCGGTAGGCGCATAAGGTTTATGGTTGCTGCTCTTAGGAATAACAACAACTTCACCAGCGTTCACCTCTACGGTTTTGTCCTCTAATATAATAAATAACTGGCCTGACAATACGTGAAATAGCTTATCTTCATATTCGTGATTATGCCATTCATATTCACCTTTCAATTTAGCCAGTTTTACGGTTAATTGATTAAACTGAGCGATATCAGTAGGCTTCCAAAACTGTTCAATATCATCAAGCTCTTTTTTTATATTCGCTATCAGCAGACTCATGCTTACTCCTTTTTGGTATGTGAATACCATTGAATTATATTTAATTGATAATCATTAACATTAAGATGATTGTTTATTACTAATAATGCTATTATTGCTTCAAGACTGGAGAACTGGCTATTTATACGTGTAAAGCTATTTTTAGCTGGATATAACATAAACACACATACCAAAACATCTTGATTGTATTTATATGGCAAACTTACATGCATTTTACGACCACTATCAGACCGAATACTGGTCTTTCGATCATCCTGATTCTGACTATTTGATTAAACGTCCAACTTATGATGGCAGCTCTGGTTATGGTGACTTACTGAGCTTGCATAATGGTATCGTGCTCGGTCGAAACAGCATTGCTAGCAGCCAATCTTTGGTGGAACCCGCCGCACCATTTTCTTGTGATGTAGGGATGCACTTAATTGTAGATGCGAACTATACCTTACATGCTAGTAATTTACGGACTGATACAAGTATTCATTCGCAGCAAATTTGGCGACGATCAGGAGATTTTGGTGATATAAACTCTATAGTTGACACTGAATATTTGCAGAATTCCCCTATAAATAGCCATATCGTAACAATCGATTTTAATCAAACATTGTTGTCGCGCTGGGCAGAAAGCTTCGCTGTTCCAACATGGCTATTACCTTCTAATAATCAAGATCCTGAAATGGTTCAAGTCAGCTTATCCAACCAGCCACGTCTACTTGCTCGTGCAGCTTATATCCTCTCTTTACCTTGCTGTACTTTGAGTGATCGATTAGCTTTAGAGAGTCAAGCATTGCTGCTTTGCCAAGATATTTTAGGCATTCAAGATATATCAGGCCGATTAGCAAACCAAAAAAGCCAAATTGATCAGGCCGTTGATATTATTCGCCAAGAGTACAGTAATAAATTAACAATTTCCTTGTTGGCTCAACGAGTGGGTATAAACGAATGCTATCTCAAGCAACAGTTCAAACAACAAACGGGTAAAACAATCGGCAGCTTTATCCGTGAACTGCGTATGCAGGAAGCAATGCGTTTGTTGCTAGATGAATATAAAAGCGTCCAAGAGACTGCATGGTATGTTGGCTATCGTGATCCTAGCAATTTCAGTAAAGCTTTTGCCAAATTTTATGGCGTTACACCCACACAACTTATCTAGCCAACCAATAGATGTCAAGCTGCCACAATCTTCTAAAATCAGCTAAATAAGCATTGCTGATATACGACTTATTTATGCCAAACCTATGTTGCGCCTGAGTTAATTCAATCTTCAAACCTTGGTAAGTGCTGAGGTATCGTTCCGAATAAGTTCCCTTATTCACGGTATAACTTCCCAATTTCACCTTATATTCAACTTACCTATTCAAACAAGCATAGTATGATTGATTCTCATTTATGCTTTAATGAAAAGTCCTAGCAATGAGTTTTATAGACTGTTGGTGGTATGTTTCAGCGTAGTAAAAAGTCATTCGTAATAAGTAAGAAGAACTTCAACAATGCGCTCACTATCTTTGTTACTCATTTTACTCTGTGCCGTTTCTCTTATGCTGGGATCAAAACAGACCTCACTTATCGCTCTCTTTAATTTCTCCAACGATGCATGGTTGACCCTAACGGCGAGCCGTATACCACGGCTGATTACGCTGGTACTGACAGGAGTGGGTTTGTCTGTTAGCGGCGTGATTTTACAGCACATCGTCCGTAACAAGTTTGTTGAGCCCGCAACTTCAGGGGGTTTGGATGCTGCCAAACTTGGCATTTTGGTCTCGCTCACCATGCTTCCTAATGCCAGTACGAGTAGTAAAATGATCTTTGCGCTGGTTTTTTGCTTTGCCTCAAGCTTACTTTTTATTCTCATTATCAGTCGTATTAAGTTTAAGAGCGCTGTTCTTATTCCTGTCCTTGGGTTGATGTATGGCAGTGTGCTGAGCTCAATTGCGGAGTTTTATGCGTATCGCCATAATATTTTACAAAGTATGCAAGGGTGGTTATTGGGAGATTTTTCAAGGGTTGTACAAGGTCATTACGAGCTTATTTATATTATTTTGCCCATCATTGTATTAGCCTATATTTATGCCCATCGCTTTACGGTACTGGGTATGGGCGAGGACATGGCCGCCAGTCTAGGACTCGGCTATGCGGCGACAGCTGCCTTAGGGCTTATGCTAGTCTCAGTAACGGTGACCGCTTCAGTCATCACCATCGGCGCCATACCTTTTGTGGGGCCGGTTATTCCAAATCTAGTCGCTCTAAAGTACGGGGAAAACCTGTCGCGGACACTGCCAGTAGTCGCCTTAGGCGGTGCTTGTTTGCTGCTGATTTGTGATATTTTTGGGCGGATCATCATTTATCCTTTTGAGGTTCCTATTGGCCTTACCGCAGGCGGGGTAGGCGGTGTAATATTCCTTGTGTTAATCATGAGGGGAGTAAGATGAGTACTGCGGCAAAGATTTGGGCGACCGTGATACTGATTGTATTGCTGGCGCTTATCTTCTTATTGATAGGCTCTGATTTAGATTTTGATTACTTAATTCCTAAGCGTTTGATGCGTCTAGCGACTATTGTTCTCGGTAGTATATGCTTAGCTTTTTCATCTATAATCTTTCAAACTATTGTTGGTAATCGTATTTTGGCGCCTTCTATCATGGGCTATGAGGCTGTTTATTTACTGTGGCAAGTGCTGCTGCTGTTTGTGATGGGTACAAATGGACTGATGCTGCTAGGTGTCAGTGGTAATTTTATCGTATCAATCGTATTGATGCTGGCATATTCTTGGGCACTTCATCACTGGCTTTTCCCTCGATGTAAAAATGATGTCTATACCTTGTTGTTATTTGGCTTGGTGTTAACGATGGTCATCGGTACGGTTACGCAGTTTATTCAGCTGCGTATTAGCCCTGGCGAGTTTTCGGTTTTTCAGGGGTTAAGCTATACCTCGTTTAATCGATCTCAGCCAGAGACTCTGTTTTATGGAGCGCTTGCGGTAGCCACCGTACTATGGGTTAGTCGTAAGACACTGCCTGTCTTAGATGTGATGGCGCTTGGCCGTGAGCAGTCGCTGTCTCTTGGTGTAAACCATCCTAGATACGTTAAGTTATATCTGGCTTTAATTGCCATTTTGGTGGCTGTGTCAACGAGCTTGATCGGTCCTACGGTATTTATGGGTGTGTTCATTGCCAACATCGCTTATGCGCTTGCAGGGAGTAACCAACACAAAGTCACCTTACCCATCGCTTGTGCCATTACTATCGCCATATTTTTAATCGCTCAAATCTTTGTT
Source organism: Psychrobacter cibarius (assembly GCF_904845955.1). Lineage (GTDB taxonomy): Bacteria > Pseudomonadota > Gammaproteobacteria > Pseudomonadales > Moraxellaceae > Psychrobacter > Psychrobacter cibarius_B. The sequence continues at coordinate 191,031 of NZ_CAJGYX010000001.1, read as the reverse complement.
GAGCATGTCTTTAATTATAAAACCAGTGTCAGTATTCTCGTCAACCTTGTGGGTGGCATCTATTTTCTTGCGCTGACGGTCCGTACTAGAGGGTTCACATGATTACCATCAACCATGTCCATAAAAACTATGGCAAAAAATCTGTGCTATCAGATATCAGCCTAGAATTTCAGGCTGGCAGTGTTACCTCTTTAATTGGTCCTAATGGTGCTGGAAAATCCACCTTGTTGATGATGATGGCAAGGCTATTGGAGCCAAGTAGTGGTCAGATATCATTCAATGATCGTGACATCCGTGAGATTGGTACTTCTGAATACGCGCATCATGTTGCGACACTGCGGCAGTCTCCAGGGTTTAATCTACGATTAACCGTGGAGGAGCTGATCTCCTTTGGGCGCTTTCCGTATAGCCGTGGTGCGCTAACCACAGAAGATCGACGCATCATTGATGAGGCCATTGATTTTTTGGCATTAGAGCCTCTACGTCATTCTTATTTGGATGAATTAAGTGGTGGACAGCGGCAAATGGCTTTTTTGGCGATGACCATCGCGCAACAGACAGATGTGTTGTTATTGGATGAGCCACTAAACAATCTTGACATGAAGCATGCCGTACAAATCATGCAAGCCTTACGCCGTCTATGTGATGAGCAGGGGCGCACGGTTATTTTGGTGATTCATGATATCAATTTTGCAGCCAACTATTCTGACCATATTGTGGCTTTGAAGCATGGCGCGCTTAGCTTTAGTGGATTGTCTGAACAGGTCGTGACAGAAGCCAACTTAAGTGAGTTATACGATCTTGATTTTGAGATCATTCGTAGTGAACGTGGTTGCCTGTGCAACTACTTCAATTTATCAGGGGATGCAGTATGAATTTGAGTAAGAGAGATTGGGTTTGGGTACTGGTCATGTCGGCAGCGGTATCATTACAAGGATGCGAAAAAACTTCTACTGAGCTGACAAATGAGCCAGCACACGCGTCACAAAAACTTGAGACGCCCATCACGATCAAGCATGAGCTTGGTACTACTGTCATCAATAATCGACCGCAACGCGTCGCGGTACTGGATATGAATGAAGCTGATTTTTTGGATCAGCTCGATGTTCCGATTGCAGGAATGGTCAAAGACTATATTCCGCACTTTCTTTCGCAGTACAAAGCGGATGACGCAGTAGAGGACTTGGGCGCTATTGTTCAGCCAAATATGGAACGTATCCATGCGCTACATCCTGATCTGATTTTGATGACCCCGCTTCACGCCGCTAACTATCAAGAGCTGTCAGGGATTGCACCGACTCTACATTTCGATGTGAATTTTAATAACAGTCAGCAGCATATAGCCAGTGTTAAAAGCCACTTATTAACTTTAGGTCGTATTTTTGATAAGGAGGCATTGGCAGAACAAAAAGCCACGCAGTTAGATACAAGAGTCAAAGAGGTTCAGGACTTCACAAAAACCCGCCCAGAAAAAGCACTGGTTGTCTTACATAATAATGGGGCTTTTAGCAATTTTGGGCTGCAATCACGCTATGGATTTATCTTTAATGACTTGGGTGTGAAGCCTGCGAGTACGATTGTAGAGACCAGCCTACATGGACAACCGATTTCTAGTGAGTTTATACAGCAGGCAGATCCAGACATTCTTTATATCGTAGACCGTACCGCTGTCATGGAGCATCGCGCTATTATCAATCCTGAGGAGGTGAGCAACCCTTTACTTCGTCAAACAGCAGCATGGAAAAACGGTCGTGTTGTTTTTGTTGATGCAGATGCGTGGTATATAGCAGCCGCCAGCCCAACCTCATTAAACATCATAATGGACGATGTCCTCAAAGGTTATCAACCAACGTTCTAAAGCTATCCTAAGACGAATGATGTTTTTAACGTAGGACTAGGACACGGCCTAGTGAATGATTAAGTGAGAAAGAGAGGGTTCTTCTTATCCTAAATTGTTAATGATTATCATTTGTATTTTTATTCGCATTATTATTTTCCATCAAAACAAGAGGACGTTTCCATGCACCAACTTCAACACCTAGGTCATAAAAATAGGGTCAAACAGCGGGCGACACTGACCAAACCTTCTTTCGCGCTCAATTATATCGTATCAGCAAGACTTGCCATGTCTTTGAGCCTAGTCGCTGGGACGGTATTCATCTGTATGCTATCAGCGTATGCACACAGACAAATAGTAATGTGACACATAGTGAGCAAACTACTGAGTCTGGCAAAGGAGCGAAACCCCCACCGTTAGACGAGGATAATAACGTTCCTACAGTGACCTTGCCTGCGATAACGGTAGTGGCAGAACGCAACGACAATCCTAGCTACGCAGGCGGGCAGGTGACCTATACCAATCATGCTGGATTTTTGGGAAATAAGGATTTTTTAGAGACGCCGTTTAGTGCCATCAGCTATACCGATAAATTTATTGAAGATCAGCAAGCCATCGATATTACGGCTGTCATCGCTGCTACTGATCCTGCCGTCTTTAGCAGTGGGGTTGGTGGCCAGAATCTTGAAAGTTATTCTATCCGTGGATTCTCTTCAGACATTGGTGATGTTACGGTAGACGGGCTATTCGGTATGGCACCTTATTATCGTAGCTCACCTGAGATGTTTGAGCGTATCGAAGTACTCAAAGGGCCCTCAGCTTTATTGAATGGTATGCCGCCCAAAGGCTCAGTAGGCGGTGCAGTCAACCTAGTGCCTAAACGAGCAGGCGATGAGCCGTTGACGCGAGTGACGGCAAGATATTTATCAGACTCACAACTTGGTGGGCATGTGGATGTAGGACGGCGTTTTGGTGAAGACAAGCAGTTTGGTGTTCGGATTAATGGTGCTTATAGAGAGGGTGATAGTGCAGTAAATGATCAAGAAAAACAAGCGCAACTGGCTTCTGTTGCACTGGACTGGAAAGGAGAGCGTGCTCGATTATCGACAGATCTTTATCATAGTAAAGATCGTGTCGATGGACCGACTCGCGGTCTCACCCTAGCACCAGGATTGTCGATTCCTAAGCCGCCCAAACCAGAGACGCTACTGAACCCAAGCTGGGCATTTAATGATAGTGAAGATAAGGGGCTAATGATACGTGGTGAATATGATGTGACTGACGATTTAATGATTTATGGTGCGGGCGGAAATAGTAAAACAAAATTTAAGTCGCAGAGTGCCTCTGTCGCGCAGATTATCAATGCCGCAGGAGATTATCGGACTAACCTTGGAGAAGTTGATGATGAAGTCGAAAGACAGTCTGCTGAGATAGGGTTAAAAAGTAAATTCCAAACAGGACGAGTTAATCATCAATTGGCATTTAACATCGTTGACTATCAGGAAGATTATGATTTAAGTGCTAGAAGGGGTTTATTAGCTGAAGACTGGGTCACGAACATATATAAACCAGTATGGGAGTCGCGTAATATTCCCTTCAATTCTCCTGCGCTACTGAACACAAAAACGAATTTGACCAGCTATGGTCTTGCAGACACACTGTCTTTTGCTGAGGATAAATATCAGCTGACTTTAGGACTGCGACATCAACAGGCAGAAAGTAAACAAGCAGGTATGCTGGCATCAGCAAAGGATTACAACGAAAGTGCGACTACGCCATCAATAGCGCTACTAAGTAAAGTAAACGATCAAGTTTCTTTATATGCTAACTATATAGAAGGTTTGAGCCAAGGTTCTACTGCACCGATAGATGCAGAGAATGCTGGTGAAATGTTTGCCCCTTATAAGACGCAACAAAAAGAAGTTGGCGTAAAGCTTGATCTTGGTGAGTTCTCACATACCCTAAGTGCTTATGAAATAGAGAAACCGAATAGTTATTTGGACCCTGTTAGTAATATCTTTTCTTATGCTGGCGAACAGCGTAACCGAGGTGTTGAATGGGGGTTTTTTGGCTCACCCATTGAAGATATACGCCTAATGGGTGGGGTTTCATATATTGATGCGAAGCTAACCAAGACGCTTGGTGGCGTTAATGAGGGCAATAGAGCTACAAGTGTCCCAAAATGGCAGTCTAAGCTTGGCGTTGAATGGGACCTACCTTTTATTCAAGACTTGACATTGACAGCTAATGCAAACTCGATATCTAAGCAATATCTCGACGCAGGCAACTCACTGTCATTACCAGGTCGCACTGTATATGATTTAGGTGCACGTTATGCCACTTCTTTTGATAAAAAGCCGCTGACATTGAAAACAAGTGTTGCTAACGTAACGAATAAAGCTTATTGGGCAAAGCCGCATTATACCAGTCTAGGTTTGGGTGAGCCACGTACATTTATGCTGTCAGCCACAATGGATTTTTAATTTGAGTTAAGGCGTGTTTGTAATATCATTATAGGTTAGTGAATTAGAGTGCTAAAGATTTGCCGCACCCAAATAGGAAATTTATTAGCATATAATTCACTTTTCTGTGAGTTCAAGGCTCAAAAAGTAGATGAGATGTAGACTTAGCGATATCAATAATTACTCGTTATTCTACTGGCAAGTTGTTACCTAAAGCATAAATAGAATGGTGCCTATTGGAGTGCTTTTTATGGCACTTAAATTGCTAGCCACGTTAACTTTAGCATTGCTTGTGTTGGTAAATGAAGGAGTGAGCCACAGCTCCATAATCATGCTTAGCAGAACGAAAGTGACACCTACTGTACGCCCAGTATTTATCTCTCTTGCCGGCAAATTCATAAGACCGTATTGGACTAATATTAATGAAATGAGCAGTAGCATACTACCACGGCGAGCCACTTCTGGTAATTGTTGTTCTAAATCCATAGTACATCGACGTCGCCAGCAGCTTCCACCGCTCGTCCCAAGATCACAATCACCTTAGCTTGAGCATCCAGCTCATGACTACTACGCTAATCGTTGTCGAAATTAAGAAAACTAACAAAGCCACTGAAATAAAAATAGCAATGAGTTTGCCTTTTGAGAGGACGGCAATATAGTCAGTTCAATCTCATTTGGCGTTCTGGTACGTTTGGCATCTTCTATCGTACCAAGGCCATCATATGCTCTAAGAAGCCTTGTTCAGGCGCTTGGGTGATATGAATAATATATCAGTGTTGAGCCATATAGAAAGCTATTAATTGAATTATGGATACCGCTTAGATATCAAATCTTGAGTGACGCTGGAGTAGTATTTTTTCGGAAGCAATAGGGTTTTTAATATTGTAAATAATTATAGAAACAAAAATGATTATCATTTACAATATTGTTCACAAAGTTAGTACACACAGCATTATTAGCTAAATATAACTTTTACCACTCTTTGATCCTCCAATTAAGTGAAGTGAATATGAAACGCCACCATCAAGTTGCTCTATCCTTTCTTACCTTTTGTATCAGCCAGCAACTATATGCACAAAACAATGTCAGTGCTATGGACATCGCTTCAAATACGATGCTTTCAGAAGACTTAGCTGTCAACGCCGCCTCAAGTGAGTTACCAAACGCGACTTTAGATACCATTACGGTCACTGCTACAGCAAGGACAGGAACGGCTTTGGCACAAAAAATTAGTGAGATGCCCGCCGTCACACAGGTAATTACCGAAAATGAGCTACAAATGCAGGCGACAGGTAATCGTACTACTGGAGATATATTGGCTCAGCTGATTCCAAGTTTGGGGGCAAGTAGTGGCTCAACCAGTAACTATGGCACTACCATGCATGGCCGTCCCGTGCAGTTTTTGCTGAATGGTGTGCCATTGAGTGGCTCACGCAGCCTTTCACGCGAGCTAAACAGTATCGATCCTGCGCAGCTTGAGCGGGTAGAGGTGCTGTCTGGTGCGACCAGTATTTATGGGGCTGGCGCGGCTGGTGGTCTGATTAACCTCGTCACAAAATCTATGGTGGGTTATGGTCCTATTAGACAAACCAGAATCGGCGTCAGTAGCAGCCGTAATTTTGACTCAGATTCATTGGGCTATCATGTGGGGCAGACATTAGGCTATGGCGGTGAGCGAGTTTATGGTCGCCTAGATGTGGATTATGAAACGAAAGGCGGCAAGTTCGATAGTCATGATAATCGCATCAGCCCAGACGTCAATCAAACTGACCAACAAGATACCGAGTCGCTAAGTGTTAACGGTAGCTTGGGTATAGAGCTCACTGACAGCCAACGTCTTGATTTGGCAGTGACTTACTATAATGATGAGCAGGATACTGACTATGGTCCAGACTATGGTAAAAATTTACAAGTATTATTAAAACCGAAAAAATTACCACCATCTTTAAAAGCGATTGACGGTGCCGACGTAGAAAACGAGCCTTATACCACCAAAACATCGGTGAACCTAAATTATAATAATGATGATATTGCAGGCTCAAATCTGAGCGTGACTGGCTACTATCGAGACGAAAAAGGCCGTTTCTATCCTTCTGGGAAAAGTGCAGCAGACCAAGCAGCTGAAGTTTGGGCTACCAATGGCCTTACTGATAAAGACACGCTAGGTAAGCTGTTGGGCGCGGCAACATTCGTCACTCAATCAGAAGCAGATATTGAAGTGATGGGTCTACGCGCAGCCATGCAAACGGATAGCGAAATCGCAGGTAAAAAGACGCTATTTAGCTATGGTGCTGACTTTGAACGCGAAAAAAGTGAGCAAACCTATGAAGGCCAAGACTTAAACATGTTTATTGCTAGTAATGGTTTGAGCGCTCAAACTAATGGTCTTACTTATAATGGCGGACCAGATACCACCATTGATAAATGGGGCGCTTTTGTCAATGCGGATATAGATATCACTGATAAATGGCATACCAGTGCGGGCGTGCGCTATCAAAAACTCAAAGCAGAAACGGCTACTTTCACGCCCATTTATGAGCAATTGCTCGAAGAGTATTTTAATGATCCTCTCATCAACGGTGTCAGTAATGCTTATGGCATTGACTATCAGGCCGGTCAAGTGGAAAAGGGCAATACAGACCACGATAAAACCCTATTTAATATCGGTACCAGCTATCAATTAACCCCAAATGACCAAGTATTTGCCAATTTTTCACAAGGCTTTACGACTGCTGATATTCAGCGTGCGCTACGTGATGTACGGGCAGGCTTTGTCGTCAACTCAGACAATGTACAACCTATCGCAATCGACAATTACGAGTTGGGCTGGCAAGGTAAGCATGGCAATACTGCTGCACGATTGAGCGGTTTTTATAATGAATCAGACAAAACGGTACGTTTTACCAATGACTATACGGTAGAAGTGGTCGATGCTGATGAGCACGTCTACGGAATAGAAGGTTCGCTCAGCCATGATATTGATGATCAATGGCAATTGGGTGGCAGTGTCGCCTATACTCGTGGCCAATATGATAAAGATGGTGATTGGTTGGAGCTTGATGCCGTACGCTTGACACCCCTTAAAGGCACTGCATTTGCGCAATACAACTTTGATAAAGGCAGCAATGTACGTCTACAAGCATTAGCAATTGGTGGTGATGATAAAGCCTTTAAGGATCAACAAAAAGATCCTGATTCTAGCGCATTACCAGTCACAGGTTATATGACGCTTGATGTATTAGGACAAGTCAAAATGCCGGTAGGCCGAGTAGACTATGGGATTTATAACTTACTCAATAAGGATTATCTAACGGTCTATCATCAAACAACCTATGGTGACTTGAATCGTCTGCCTGCATCGGGCACAACTTACGGGTTGAGCTACACTGTGGATTATTAAAAATAATATCAGAAAACCTTTTACGCTAATTATTGAATAGCGTGAAAGGTTTTTACATTTTTCAAAACCTTTGCAATTTCTTATAATAGTAAGCCTGTAGCATTATGGTATAGTCAATCCAGAATAAAATTGGTACAACCCATATCATGAAACAGCTTAGGTAAATTATTCTCCATCCACCCTTGTCGTAGAAACTTAGCCTGTGCCCATTTTTTTTCAATAGGGTTTAAATCAGGGCTGTAAGGCGGTAGAAATAACAAGCGATGACCATGCCTGTTGAGTAATCTCTGAACGCGTTTATGAAAGCTGGCGTTATCCATGACGATTACGCATTTTATTTTAAGACTTGGTATTAGCGTGTTTTTGCACCAGTTGTAGAATATGTCGCCATTGATATTCTTTTCGAAGTAATCAAGTGCAAATAACGCTTTTTCATATAAGGCACCAATAACATTGGTGCGTTTTTTACCTTGCCAGTTATAGCTATCGATGCAAGGGGTACCAATAGGTGCATAGCCATGAGAGCGGATGGTCTCAGCCTCGAAGCCACTCTCATCCATGTATACAATTGAATAGCCTTGAGCGATGTAGTCGCCCAGTTTACTTAGATATTTAGCTCTGTTTAATGGGCAAGCTTTTGGATGCTCTAAGGTCTTTTTTTGACTGATACCAAGACGTTTTAAAGCGGCCTCGATGCCCGACTTACTACAGCCAAAACGCTGTGCTCTCTCGTACATGTAATCGTCTGGATGCTGTTCAACATCTTTTAATAAAGCTTCGTTAGGGATTATACTGGGTGGCTTTTTGCGTGTTAGTCTAATACTAGGATTTTTGAGCCAATTCTGTAGCGTGGCCTTACTAATGTCATAAAATGCACAAGCTTGTCTGATACTCATATCTTGTTGTTCGACACTTTTAATCACTTGAGCACGGAAGTCTGCTGAATAAGTCATAATCTTTTTACTTTTCGCTTGTTTTAAAACTACTGTACCACTTTTATAAAATATCTACTATATAGACTGTATTTAAACAGGCATTCATCAACATTCTCCTAGCCGTTATTCGGTATCAACTTTTAGTACGCTATCTATGAGTAAGGGAGTAGCAAAATACTGCTTTACTTTTTACTTCCTTATTTAGTCTGTCTCAATTCGTCATGAACTTTTTATATACTTCGTGAAGTCGTCGTATTTCTCGCTTTTGTTCTATTAATGTCTGAAACTGTGCTGATATGATATAGTCAGCGGACCACTAAACTGTTAGGTATGATGCTCCCTTCATTGTACTACTTGCATGATCTGCGGTTACCTGTTTTTAATATGACTTTTAAAAAAGATTTGATATATGGCTGCGAAAACCTTAAAAAACTATTTGGAAAAAATAGACGCTGGTGAAGCTGTTAATCTTAGAGCTTTTCAGAAATTAATAGCGTCTATTTCATCCTTTGATGGATTTGCTGAGTCTGACCTACAATCGATTAAAAAGGGTGCACATACTTACATCCTAAGTTATATCGACCCTGAAAAGTTGGCTTTTTTACATCATTATGCTGACAGTCAAGGTGAAGATAGAGTCTCAGGAGCAATGCAAAATAATAGCCATGCATTTAAAGTGAATGGCTCACTACTCCTTATCCAAAAATACCAAAACAATCCTGACGTTCTGATATTCAAAGACGACGGTAGGATTCCTAAATATAAAACCAATAAGTCTGCGTTAATATTAGAAAACAGAGAGCTGTTTATTCATAGCGATAAAACATTTAAGTTTTTGAGCGAGCACTACCAAATTACTGAGGATATGCGTAAAGACATTGACGTCATCTTTGGTGCAGGGACAGAGATTACTAATAGCTTACACCTTCCATTTTTAAGTCTTTATAACACCTTGTATTTATGTCTAGATCTTGACTTGGGCGGCATTAAAACGGCAACCTCACTGATTAATAACTTGCCATCAAGCATGGAGATTCACTTTGTCATTCCAAATGATGTCGAGTCTTGCCTTAAGCAAGTTATTGATAAATGTTCGCCCGAATATATGCAAAAGGTATACAACCTTGATGAGAATATGCCTCAAGCACTGCTCCCCTGCATACGCATTATTAAAAAACATAATACTATCTTAGAACAAGAGGCATATTTGTATGGCTACTGATTTTAATACTCATCACCTGTCTTTTAATGAGCTTACGGCTCACAATATAAATGCCCCTACTATGGATCATAAAGATAGTCCATTGATCGACAATGACTTAGAACAGGGTATTGATGACTATTTGAATGATGACTTTAGACTCAACTATTCTCTTAATAAGATTGTTTTAGTTAACTCCGCAAGTCATGCTTACTCAGAGATACCCATCGACGAGCCTTTAGTACTACTTGGTAAAAATAACCGCGGCAAAACCTCTAGTCTCGCCGCGACTAAGCTTATTTTATACCCTGAGGTCAATTTTAATAACTGTGAAAGCAAATTTAACTTTACGAACAAAGCAAATTTAACTTTACGAACAAAGCAAATGATCCCTACAGCAAGGAAGAGTCTTACAAACATTATTTTCCAATCAGTGAATCTTTTATCGCCGTAGAAGTAAAGAACCACGCTGGTTTATTTACGATGCTGCTATACCGTGTTGGAGATTATAAATACCATCGTTTGTTCTTCCCTGTGCCTTATGAAGAGATAAAGCCGTTCATATGGAATGAGCAGACCAATTACTTTGCTGATGAGTTAGGTATTAAAAGCCTGATAGAGATACAGAAAAAACTGGGTGGATTACACCTCACCACCAAGCAAGAATTACAAAATGTGATGTATGGTAATAGAGGATCTAAGACCAGCCATTTTTGTGTGGTGCCGATTAAAGACCAAAAAGAGGCGTCTATTCGCTCTTTTGTCAAAGTTTATGAATTAGCGTTTGATGCTGGTAAGGATGAGAAAAAGAAATTGCCCAATGCTATTGCGACTATTATCGAGATGCAGCGGGGACGAGACAAAGAGAAGCTGAACGAAAATGTACATGACCTTAAGATAGAGCGCGCGCAGCTATTTGAAGAAAGTTTAAAGATTAAAAGCTTAACGGAGAATAAAGACGACTATGAATTTATTCAAAAGCAGTTTGATGCTCTACATCTGGATGCAAAACATGCGGTCTTAGAGTACACGGCATTTTTACGAGAATTTAAATTAAAGCAGCAGCAGTATGCTCAAGATAAAATCGCTATTGGTGCTAGAAAGGAAGACATTGAGAGAGAACGCAATCATGCCATAGAAGAAGTAAAGCAAGTTGCAAATGAGATTACTAGATTGGGTACACTGCACAAAGCATTAAAAGAGGAAGTAGCACAGCTGCAGCAACAGAAAATCAAAGCTGAGAAAATATTAGGTCAATTTTCTCACAAAAGCCCACAAGATATTATTGCTGAAATGACTATCCAACGTCATAGGTATGACGAAACTTTTAAAGCCATGCAAGCTAAAGAAAACACAGTTATTTTAATTCAGCAAAAGAATAAGCAGAAACAGGACTTAGAGGAAAAAATAAAATCCGCTCAAAACGGACTTGATAATCATGACTTGTTACTTGCCAATCAGTTACCCTCCCATAGCGCTCATATATTAGGCAGTATTAATGAGGATTTTTTAAATATTACCGCTAATAGCCCATTGACGGAGGAAGCTCTACGTCAAATTAGTGATTTTACGGCGCTGTTTACGGTTGATGATGCTAATCATTTGTCCTTTTTATCGTGCACTTTACCTAATACATTTTATCACCCTTATGATGCTGATAAACAGCGCTCCCAGTTTGAAAAAACTATTACACAAGATAAGAAAGAAGCGTTTACATTGAGCCAAGAGATTGGAGAGTTAAACAGCGCACTGTCTCAGTTTGATACAGACATAGGTAAAAAGATTGCTGAGGGGAAAAAACAAACCCTTAAGGAGCAGATAGTAGAGCTTGATACCAATATTACGCTACTTGAAGGATTATCCTTGATCAAAAGTCAGATAGAGGATAAAACACAGCAAATAAGCCAAAAAGACAAGGCGCTGGCAGAGGATCAAGACCTGCTAGCCATTAACGAGCAATCTAAAGCATCAACAGACAGTAAGTACAATCAAATCGTAGAGCAGTTCGATGACATTATTAGCTTTGGTAAAGAGGCTGAGAGCATTACAAGTCTGCTGGCAGGTGTGAGAAAATCGCAGGGATTGCCTTATCTAGCGGAAGACGATCCTGAGATAGCATCATATTTAGAAAATAATGATATTGAGATTAATTTAAATGCGGCATCTACAATCGCCAATAGCATAGGCGGGCTAAGTGAGCGTATTAACAGGCTTGTCAGCAAAGTGTCAGATTTTACAGAAGTGGTTTTGGTAGAGGGTATTAATCAGCACCAGCGTATTGAAGGTATCAATAGTCTGGGAGAGGTGATTCAGCAATACAAAAACTCCTTTGATACGCTTGAATTTCAAAAAGCAATTATCATGACAAAATAAAAACCCATAATAGTGTGATTGATAACTTATTAAAAGAAATTACAGATTCGGCTGGATTACTACGTACGACGATTAGCTCCCTCAATAAAAAATTGAATGAGCATAAGATATCTAACTTACATCAAGTCTCTCTTAAGCTTAACTTAGCACCTGATTTTGCGAATTTGGAGCGTACCTATGCTAAGCACAATGCCAATCAAACTAGTCTTTTAGATGAGCGCTTTTATGAATCACTTATCAACTATGTTGAAAAGACTAGCCATTCAAACAGTCAACGTTTAAAAATGCGTAATTTGATTGATAGTATTGATTACGAGTATACGCAGGCGACGGGTGAAATCGAACAAAAGTCACAATCAGGCGGTACGACCAGTACCATTACCGCCTTAATTGCCACATTGCTGTTTAGTGAAGCTTTCCAAAAAGGCAGTAGCTTACGCATGCCTATTATTGTGGATGAAGTGGGCACCATTGACAAAGATAATATCAAGACCATTGTTGAACAGGTAAGCAATGCTGGATTCACTATTATATGCGCCAATCCGGGCTTGCATGCAGACGCCCTACGCTATATCCCTAATTACATTCGAGTTGATAAAAGCTTGCTCGATGGCAAGCCCAAATCTCGTGATTGTATCTTCCATATTATGCCGAGCCAAATCAACCGTCAGGGGAGGGTTGTGCATGGTCATTAATCGAGAAGCGATATTAGCAGGTATATTAAAGCATAAATCCCATTTTTTTAGATTCGTTGATGTGATTAATGCCAACGAGACAGCGTTACAGTTTCCTATGACAGCGTATCTGAAATTTTACGAACAAGTTATTTATCAAGATGATGACTATGCCTTAAAAGATATCTTAAGTGTCGAGGCATTATTGCAGGCGAATGTATTCGTTAATATTGATGGTTTAACCAATATGGTAACGCTATCAAAAGACATTTATAACATCTTAGTATGGCTGGATATTTCTCGCAAAAAACAATTAGATTCTCAACCTTTTGAATCGCATCGACAAGACGTCGTTCGACTGGCAAATGAGTTGACGACTTTGCCCATTGAGGGTATTAACTTTAAAGAGACTTATGCTTTTTTCTATGAAAAACTTAGCGACATTCAAGTAGATATCTCTGAAAATATGCGAGTCCTAGATTACCGTGTCGATGAAATTGCAGATATGTATAAAAGCCGTGAAATGGGCTCATTAGAGACGGGTTTAGATGAGTTATTTCATAGAGCGCAGCATGTATATCATCGTAACATCACGCCTTGCCTTGAGTTTATTAACCCAAGCCTTGAATTAAAAGGGACTAAAAATCTATCAGAAACCTTAAAAGATCTTGAGCATTATTTTGAAGAAATAGGGGAAGTAGACAAGGCGAGAACACTACAGTTTCGCGTTGGCGCTATCTTCTGTTATTACAAAGACATCAGAGCCATTGCCAGTCGTTTAAACGCTTATTTGGTGAATTTAGCACAAGAAAGAGAGTTCTTTTTGAGTATGGAGCGCGCTTTTGGGGTGTTGGTTGAATCGCTAGTGCCTTTAAGGCATGGACGCCATCAGAATAAATACTTAAATGCGGACAGCGAGGTATTCAAGCTTGCCACAACCTTTGATGGTTTAGAAGATCATAAAAAAAAGTACGAGAAACGTTTTAACTATTCACCAAGTAGGGGACTGGATCATTTTAATAATTATTATGAGATGATGCTCAGACGTCCGTTGAAGCAAAAGCTGGATAATCCCTTACGTGCGTTACCACTAGAGATTGACATTGAAGAGGAACGCTGCGAACAAATATTGAGTATAACGTTATATGAGATAGCAGTGGATAATATGATTGAGAATGTACAACGCTATGTGTGGCAGAAGCTACAGGAGTTATTGCCTAATGCGGGCATAATAGATTTTTTGTATGCGCTCGAATACTTTTTAAGTGCACTGGATGACGCATGTGTGTCTCAGCGCCGCAACGATCGTGATAGGATTGATGATGGTGTTTATTATCTTGATTATATCATTTGGGATTATGCAGAAGCCTCACTTTAAACATCCTAACGTTACTTCAAATAGACAGGTAGCACGCTATTATGGCAAATTACACATTAAGCAGAGAGATATATAGCCATTTAATGAATGGAAAGATGCTCAATAAACATCTCCTTGATAATGCAGGTGATGACACCGTTAATCCATTATTTATTGAGATAATAGACAATAAAGATGAATACGTTAAACAGTATAAAATGAGCGGTTATCATCTGGTTATTGCACCAATAAATGATCCTGAGTATATTTGCATCGTTGCTACAGGCACGCTAGATGGCACAAAAACTGAACTAGCAATGAAAGCGATGACTATGTTGCTTGTTATTGGTCAATATATTAATCACCATAAATTTAAACTCAGTAAATTAACCAATGCAAAAAGTGGTGGCTTGACTGAAGATGATTTTTTGAAAATGGCAGACATGCCTCATGTTAAAGAGATATTGGAGAAGTCCAAACTCATCACAAAAGGTGAGCGGACGTTACAAGACGTGGTTATGAAACTATTGGTTCATCGAGATATTATGATTGAAGTACCTAGCAAAAAAGCTTATATATTAACCAACGCAGGCCATTCTTTTTATCAGGAGATTCAGCGTAAGTTTGACACTGAGTCTGAGCTAGCAAATGAAGAAGATAATACGACAATAGATACGCAAGCAAGTTAATATTCAGAACAGCAATGTGTTATGACTTGATTACCTAACTTGCCAATGTAGCTAATATGATAATTATATTTGGCTCATCAATCAGTTTTTATTGCCCATAAAAAACTCTTCACTATCTCTTTAATTTTAAGACCGCTTTATTAGTTTTTTTATATACATCAAAAACAGGCTTATTACTTAGTAGTAGTAAGCCTGTTTTTGATGTAATGAGTCTCGTAAATGTGCAACGAGCAGTTTTAACTTTTGATCCGGTTGTCTGGCCTTAGGATAAACCGCATATAGCCCCAGCTTCTTGCTGGTAAAACATTGTAAAATCTGCGTGAGTGTATTTTTCTGTATCTCCTCATAGATCAACACTTGTGGTAAAAAAGCGATACCTAAATCGCTAAGCGCGGCTTGTTTAATTGCACTCAGATGATTGCTATGAAACCGACCAGGGACAGATATTAATTGCTCTTTGCCGTCTATATATAGCGGCCATGTACTGTTAGCCGTATTATCAAACTTATAAACCAAGCACTCATGATTTTGTAACTGTTCAGGAGTTTGAGGCGCACCATGTTGCTCTAAATAGGCTGGAGTCGCGCATATAATCCACTGGCTATCTATAAGGCGCCTTGCAATGAGTGAAGAATCTTCAAGCACAGCGGTCCTTAGTGCCAAATCAAATCCTTCCTCTATCAAGTCAACCAATCGATTGGTAATTTGTAACTCTACTGATACTTCAGGGTGTTGTTTACAGAATTCGGCAATAGATTCGCTAAATATGAAATTCGCAGAGACCACAGGCATGGTTATACGTATATGACCTTTCATATCTTCGCCGTAACCCGTGACAGCATTTTCAGCTTCTTGAAAGGCGGATTTAGCAATTTTAGCTTTGTTATAAAGCGCCCTGCCTGCATCGGTTAAGCTCAACTTTCTAGTGGTTCTATAAAGCAGTTGTATATTTAAGTTCTCTTCTAATCTCGCAATGCGCTTGCTCACTACCGAGTTCGTCAATGATAATTTTTCAGCGACTCTAGAGAATGACCCTTCTTCGACAACTTGAACGAATAAAATCATGTCGTCAGCTTTGGTCACACTTGTTCTCCAATTTTAGTAATGTGTTTCTAATTATAGCAAAAAAGGAAAATAACATTGTCCATTGATGCAATATATCAATGAATTAACAAGGCGTAGACTATTTCAGGGCATTTTTAACATTGGGACATAAACTGTCGCAAGTCGTGCTCGGCTTTGTCTACAAGACAGCTTTAGTAAATAAGCAGTCCCTATTTGTGAATATTTAATACAACTTAGTCATCATAGATTCGTCAAAATAAAGGCTTCGATGACTTAGTTCAAGGAAGATCACACAATCAAAAGGATGTAATTTTGAATCAAACAATATATGGGCTTTTGGCATTACTGCCAATCGTTCTCTGTGGTATTTTTCTGATAGGTTTGCAATGGTCAGCTAAAAAAACAATGCCTATCATTTTAGTGGTTACCGCTGCGCTTGCCATTTTTATATGGGATATGACGCTTAACCGAGTGTCATCATCTATTATTCAGGGTTTGGTCATTACGGTTTCGGTATTGTGGATAGTCTTTGGTGCTATTTTTTTGTTGAATACATTAAAACATACTGGTGCAATCGCCGTTATCCGTGCTGGGTTTACTAATGTATCGCCAGATAGGCGTGTGCAAGCCATTATTATTGCATGGTGCTTTGGTTGCTTTCTTGAGGGCGCCTCTGGTTTTGGTACAGCTGCCGCTATTGCAGCGCCTTTGCTGGTGGCAGTAGGATTTCCGGCGCTGGGTGCGGTGTTGATGGGAATGATGATACAAAGTACACCTGTATCATTTGGTGCGGTCGGTACGCCTATTGTGATAGGGGTAAATGATGGGTTAGATAAAGCTGCCATTAGTGCTCAACTGGCACAACAAGGAGTACAGTGGGGCGAATTTTTACAACTGATTACCAGTCAAGTCGCCATTATTCACGGTGTCATTGGTACGTTTATGCCACTTTTTATGGTGATGATGCTCACTCGCTTCTTTGGTAAAAACAAAAGCTGGCGGGAAGGCTTTGCGATTTGGCCGTTTGCAATTTTTGCAGGCTTGGCATTTACAATCCCTTATATGATAACCGGTGTTTTTTTAGGGCCAGAGTTTCCGTCACTGGTCGGTGGCTTGGTCAGTATTACTGTCATTGTTAATGCTGCTAAAAGAGGGTTTTTGGTACCAAAAACCACATGGGATTTTGAACCGCAAAAAAACTGGCCGAGTGAATGGCTTGGTAAGTTAGTGGTCAGTAAAGAAGATATTACGCTAACCTTGAGTGATAAGAAGATGTCCACCCTTATGGCGTGGTTCCCTTATTTATTGGTTGCCCTTTTACTGGTGTTTTCAAGAGTATTTACAGGCTTTCAGTCTTTACTTAACAGTGTAGCAGTAGACCTAACCTCGATTTTAGGTGAGACAGATATCAGTGCCAGTTTTAGTCCTTTATACTTACCGGGCGGCTTGTTACTAATTAGTGCTTTGGTTGCCGCCGCTTTTCAAACTAGAAAGCCCGTCAGCGCACTAAACAGTGCCTTTAAAGAATCAGGTAAGACTGTGTTAGGGGCAGGTTTTGTACTTATCTTTACGATTCCAATGGTTAGAATTTTTATTAATTCAGGCATAAACTTATCAGATGTGGCGAGTATGCCAGTCGCCAGTGCAGAGTTGTTTTCAGGTACTTTTGGCAATGTTTTTCCATTGATTAGTGCAACCATTGGTGCTTTAGGTGCATTTATCGCAGGCTCTAATACCGTATCTAATATGATGTTCAGTCAATTCCAATATGAAGCCGCCATGAGCTTACATATTTCACCTTCTCTAATCATCGCAGCGCAAGCGGTTGGTGCCGCAGCCGGTAATATGGTTGCCATACATAACGTGGTGGCTGCATCAGCAACGGTGGGTTTACTTGGTATGGAGGGCGCCACACTTAGGCGTACTATTTTACCCACCATATACTATGTGTTGTTCTGTGGCATCATCGTCATGGCCGCCATTTATATTTTTGGTTTTCAAGGTCCCTTGGCATCATGAGTGACACACCATTACAAGATAAGGAGCGTCATATATCTTCGTCAAATCAAGCTTCTCAAGGCATGCTTAGTCCTGATCAGGTGTTAGATAAACTAACCAACTTGCTAGGCGCGAGTAATGTACAAGCTGATCCAGAGAAAAATGAGCACTATAGAATGGGGTGGCGCTCTGGTGGCGGCAGTGCCTTAGCGGTTTTGTTTCCGCAAACATTGCTGGACATTTGGCGTAGCCTAGAAGTGTGCGTTGAAGGCGACTGTATTATCATTATGCAAGCGGCAAAAACAGGCCTGACTGAAGGCTCAACACCAAGCGGTAATGACTACGATAGACCCGTTGTGGTGATTAATACGCTTGCCATAAACCAGTTGTATTTGGTGAATGATGGCGAGCAAGTGATTAGCTTGTCTGGGGCGACATTGCATCAGTTGCAAAGTCAGCTTAATGCTGTCAATAGAGCGCCTCACTCTGTCATCGGTTCCTCGACGTTAGGTGCGTCTATTATTGGTGGTATATCTAATAACTCTGGTGGAGCTCTGGTTAAAAGAGGGCCTGCTTACACCGAGCTTGCATTGTTTGCCCAAATAAATGAACACGGTCAACTGGTGCTAGTCAATCATCTAGACGTCAAGTTGGGTGATACTCCTGAAGAAATATTAACGAATTTGCAAAACGGTCATTTTGATAGAAGAGAATTACCTGACACTGGTAAGCTCGCATCTGACAGAGAGTACATCGCCCGAGTAAAAGATGTTGATGCAAGCACGCCCAGTCGCTTTAATGCGGACAAGCGCAGACTGTATGAAGCAAGCGGCTGTGCTGGCAAGCTTGCCGTATTTGCAGTACGTCTTGACACTTATCCAATAGCGGCAAAAGAGCAAACTTTCTACATAGGCACCAACAGTGTGAGTGAGCTTGCACAGCTCAGAAGACAGATACTATCCCGCTTCGACAATATCCCTGAAGTGGGCGAGTATATGCATCGTGATATATTTGATGTCTCCGCTAAATACGGTAAAGACACGTTCTTGAGTATCAAGCATCTCGGTACAAATGCTTTACCTAGACTGTTCTCTATCAAAGGCGCTATGGATGCAAAATTTCATAAGTGGTCATGGATGCCAAAGCATTTCACTGACAAAGTC
Organism: Psychrobacter cibarius; assembly: GCF_904845955.1. Classification (GTDB taxonomy): domain Bacteria; phylum Pseudomonadota; class Gammaproteobacteria; order Pseudomonadales; family Moraxellaceae; genus Psychrobacter; species Psychrobacter cibarius_B. Next base: position 171,877 of record NZ_CAJGYX010000001.1, on the reverse strand, counting down.
ATGCAGTTTATCGCTACTCTATTTCCAAAGCATTTGCCCAAGCGCATGATGGAGTACCGTAATCAATACGAGCATCACCTCATCATAAAAATGAGTGATGAAGGTATAGCAGAGGCTCAAGATTTTCTGAAGACGTTTTTTGATGCGTCGGACACGGGTAACTATTTTGAATGTAGTCAGGAAGAATCAGAAAGCGCGCTTTTAAATCGTTTTGCCGCAGCCGGTGCCGCATTACGCTATGAAGTTATACATGAAAAAGAGGTCGGTGAGATATTAGCGCTGGATATTGCCATACCACGTAACGAGCTAGAGTGGCTTGAAAGCTTGCCTGAAGACATTGAAAAACACTTAGAAAAGAAGCTGTATTACGGACATTTCTTTTGTTATGTGTTTCATCAAGACTATATATTAAAGAAGGGCAGTGATGCCAAGCTTGTTAAAAAGATGATGTTAGAGCTATTGAGCGCACGCGGAGCCAAATATCCTGCTGAGCATAATGTCGGTCATCTATACGAAGCAGAGCCTGATTTGCAGAATTTCTATAAAAGTCTAGACCCAACCAATAGCTTTAATCCCGGCATCGGTAAAATGTCAAAAACCAAACGTAACTGCTCGTGCTGTTTGTAATAGGCAGTTTGGGCTAAGCTTGCTGCTTCAAAAACAAGCCAATTGCATCCATCGTTTAGCACTAATCAATAAATAATTAGAGATTCAAAAATATTACATAGATATCTAACAGAATAAGGGCAAGCGTATGATTATTTCATCTCCAAACGACTACAGGGCTGCTGCCAAGCGCCGACTGCCACCATTTCTATTTCATTATATAGATGGCGGTGCTTATGAGGAATATACCTTAAAACATAATGTTGAAGATTTATCAAAAATTGCCCTTAGACAACGTGTACTGAATGATATGTCACAGCTTAGTCTCGAGACGCAGTTATTTAATGAAACTCTGTCTATGCCTGTCGCGTTGTCACCCGTAGGTCTGACAGGTATGTATGCCCGCCGCGGAGAAGTGCAGGCCGCTATGGCAGCCGATCAAAAAGGCATTCCGTTTACCATGTCGACAGTTTCGGTTTGTCCGATTGAGGAAGTAGTGCCTAAAATTAACCGTCCAATGTGGTTTCAGCTTTACGTATTAAAGGACCGAGGTTTTATGAAAAATGCCTTGGAGCGTGCCAAAGCGGCGGGGTGTTCGACCTTGGTTTTCACGGTGGATATGCCGGTACCAGGGGCACGCTACCGAGATATGCACTCTGGTATGAGCGGTAAAAATGCCGCTATGCGCCGTTACTTCCAGTCTGTGATGCATCCGCAATGGGCATGGGATGTAGGACTGAATGGCCGTCCGCACGATCTGGGTAATATCTCTACTTATTTAGGCAAGACAACAGGATTGGAAGACTATATAGGCTGGCTAGGTAATAACTTTGACCCCTCTATTTCTTGGAAAGATTTAGATTGGATTCGCGAGTACTGGGATGGGCCTATGGTCATCAAAGGTATTTTGGACCCAGAAGATGCCAAAGATGCGGTGCGTTTTGGGGCAGACGGCATAGTCGTATCCAATCATGGTGGGCGACAACTGGACGGTGTTTTATCCAGTGCACGGGCGCTGCCTCCTATTGCCGATGCGGTTAAAGGAGAGATTAAAATTTTAGCCGACTCTGGCATACGTAATGGCTTAGATATTGTGCGTATGTTGGCTTTGGGCGCTGATATTTGCATGCTAGGGCGCGCTTTTATTTATGCTTTAGCAGCGGATGGCGGTGCAGGGGTAAGCAATTTGTTAGAACTGCTAGATAAAGAAATACGCGTCGCAATGACCTTGACTGGTGCCAAAACGATTGCTGATATTAATTCTGACTGTTTGGTAAAACTGGATAATTAAACTGAGGCTATAGAGTTTGTCAGTACATGAAGTGAGCTCATGCAGATAAGATACCGGAGATTAGAAGCCGTCAGATTGGTCGTTGATCACAAGCGCGAGGTTGCAGAAATTCCAATATCTAGGCTACCAACAATAGAATGTTAGGGTGTTTTGGTTGTTATGTGATGACTGGGAATGAGATGCTATGCAAAGGGCTTATTGTGCATTGTGAATGCTAATAGGTATATTATTAACGTAAAGTAAGTATTACGTTGAACCCCGGAGCTTATCTATATAATCAGCCCAATCTTGCATCATCAGTATTCGAGTATCAATTTCATCTAATCGGTTATAAGCGCCGCCATGCGTATCCTTTATTCGATGTCCTAATTGCAGCTCGGTCACGATATCTGAATAACGCAACTCAGGTTGCTCCATAAGTAAGGTTTTAGCTGATGCTCGAAAGCCATGAGCGCATTGCACATCTTTGTAGCCAAGCCTATGAAATATTTGTACTAGTGTTGCTTTGCTAATATAAGGATTGCTTGAGACACGTATCGATGCAAATACATGTTCTTTGTGACCTGTGATTGCTTGTATTTTTCGTAAGCGCTCAATTACTTGAGTGGCTAGTGGTACAACTAAATGAGATACCATGTCATCACGACCTTCGCCTTTAGTAGGAGAAAACTCCCATAGCTTATTATCCCAATCTATATCTTGCCAACGCATAGACCGCAAATCGATACTACGCACAAAGACATACGGTAGTAAATTCATCGCTTCTAATGTGGTTTTACTTGCACCTTTGAAATGGGACATATCGTTCAGGAGGGTAGCAAACTGATCAGGCTTGGTAATGGCTGGTAAGTGGTTGCCTGAACTGGCAGGTGCGAGCTCGCCACGTGTATCAATAGCTACATTTCTATCGCATAATCCTCTTGCGACAGCAAATGAGAAGACTTTTTCAGTATAAAGCCGAGTGCTGGCACCAACGAAGGTTGCTTGATTTTCATTGTTTTGAATCGCCTCACATACACTCAATATCATCTCGCTCGTGATATCATTCATTCTTAAGTCGCCAATTTCTTGGCACATGTATCCTAGACACAAATCCCAAAATTTAAGGGTTGAGTCACTAAACGCGCGCTTTCTAGATTTACTATGGTGACGACTTGACGTTTTGTGATCTCGCCACGCTTGTGTGATTTCAGAAAATGTGGCGTTCTTTAGATGAGCATACTTATTGACTTGCTCTTTTTTATGAATGGCTTTAGGGTCGGAGCCTTGTGCGACCATGCTAAGTATAGTTTCTGCTTTATACTTAGCTTCATATAGACTGATATCTTCGACCTTACCTAGCATCATTCTAGGGCGCTTACCATCGATATGGGGATGAGCGTACCGTAAGTAGTATTCCTTTTTACCATTTGGATAAATACGAATACTTAAACCCGCGATACCTGAGACACTGACCGAGTAATCTTTATCTCGGCATTCAAGTTTATTGATATCATTTAAATTATCGACAGCCATGATGTACATCCGTCAGCTTTATAAGCTAGGTAAATTGTGAATGTTAATCTATTATCTCTATACTTAGATTTAGAGCAATCTTTGCGCACGTTTTATAAATCCTGAGAAGCGTCTTCTGGGAAACGTAGATAGCTATTGGACACTAACATGGACACTGTTATTCATTAGTGAGTTTACAAAACCCTTTAAATGGAAGGTTGTAAAGTAGAATCATCCCCAACCTTCACTTGGGGATGATTATAGTATAACGACTGAAGGAAGAGTAGGCTATGCGTTTATTGAGCTTTAGGTTATTTTAATGGTTATTTTGGTCAAATAATTGAGGTTAATATAAGATGGATGCTTTGCCTAGCATTTGATTGCACATATTTTCGACAAAAACCATGCTCCTGTACGTGCACAGAATATAAAAATTAGGGGCATAGTACTGTTCTGTGCAAATTTGGCGGTTGTCAAATTAGTGCTTTAGATGAAATTATATTACGAATAGTGAGGGGTTTTTGATAACTTAAAACAAAAAGTATTACAGCTTAGTTGGTCATGATATTCGCCACTATAAGGTAGTTCCAAACCAGACTTGCAGACAGGCTAAGTAGGAGCATTGTAAGATCATACCTGCGCTATTAGAACGGATATGAATTAACAGATAACCAAAAGAGTGATGATTTTTGAGCTAAGCTAATAATCTATAGGTAGTGATATCTTTATATGCCTAACGCATTGCAAAAGCATTCGTACCAAAGAGCCAGATGATTAAGAATAAGAGACTACGCAAAGGGCTAGCTATGCATGGTGAAGGTAATAAGCATATTAACCATAGTCGGAACAAGTTCATCGAACAGATTAACTTTGAATGAATGGTAGAATTACTGTATCTACAACACATAGGTTTGTGAAATACATGCAAAGAGGTTATTAGCGACTTGATCTAATATACTAAGCTCAATTAGGGCTCCGCGTATTAAACCTTCAAGACATATCAGCTAGTAGTTACGTTAGGAGTGATTACAGTATTTATTTGATAGGTGGTACATATTTTGGTCAAGAAATTATCAATCAGATTAATAATTTACCGTTTGATTATAATTCCATGAATTTACTATCAGGTATTGCTTATTTAACATAATATACATTATGCGAAAACAAACCAATGGCTTTAGAAGTTAGGTTCATAGTTTTATACAGTGCCATTTATAAGCTCTCATGATTGGTACTGTGATTCTTATTTAGGGTTTATAGCTTTTTATATTTAGATATTAATAAAAATAATACTCAACATTTACTAGCGACAGGTTTCTAGTAAATGCTTGCGCAAAGACTTGCCATCTTCATCTAAAATCACATCTGCTACTCGGCAATTAGCATCGTCATCGGTACCATTACATGACAACTCATAATAGACATTGCTGCCATGTGCCAAACTCACTTGCACCAATCCTTGGTCAGTCATCGAAAACTGTTTGTCTTGTGCATAATCAGGATCTTGCGAATCCCACAATACATCATAATCAACATGACAAGATATTTGCTCTCTATCAAAATAATCCTGTTCAATCTGCATCGCGGCTTGTAGATCTGGGTCGGCATACTGTTGCAATACGACCGGATTATCCATGCCTTGATTGTTGACATCTTGCTGATACATGTTGCTAATGGTCGCTATTTTTATGGCTGCATAAGTCTGAGTTGACTCTGCTATATCAGCTATAGCAGAATTGGTTGCTATTAGTCCCATAGCTAGCAGCGTCAGTGAATAATGTGTTGGCATAGCGTTCTCTACGAGCTTCAATGATATAAGTGTTATAAACCATTACATCATAACCATATTATGACTCTGCTGTATTATCGTATCATTCCGGTTTATCTACTAAAAACGATCTATTACTTAATAACTTTTTGCTTAGTAATCTTGTGAAATTTGCCCAATTATATTCACATTAACGTATATTTCGATAACCACTGCGATAAGGATGCTTTATGACCCTATTATCTACTTTCAAAGACCGTTCATCTAAATTAACCGTTGGCGGCGCATTGGCTTTGGCGCTAGCAGCAACTGGCTGTCAATCTTCTGCTGAATCCAATATAGCCACTCCAAATCAATCTAACGGCCATTCATCAACGCCTGTTGTCTCCGATATCAGTCAGCAAACCCTTAAGCAGCAAGCCTTACGTATTCAGCGCGCGCTTGCAAATAAAGACTTCGCTCGCATCACCAATGATATTCATCCAACCCGTGGCGTCCGTTTTTCGATGTATGCCTATGTGCGTCCTGAGACGGATAAAGTCTTTAGCCGTGAACAATTCGCCCAATATTTGCAACAGTCCAAAATTCGTTTTACTTGGGGTGAAAAAGACGGTACGGGCGATCTACTTGTCACGCCACTACCTACATATTTAGACACGTGGATTGATGCTAGCAAATTTAACAATGCCAGTATCAGTATTAATGAGTTCCAACACAGTGGGAATATGATTAATAACCTGAAGAAAATTTATCCCAATTCAGAGGTTGTCGAGTTTTATCATAAAGGCTCAGAGGAATACGCTGGTATGGATTGGCGCATCATGCGTTTAGTGTTTGAAGAGTATCAAGGTAAACGCTATTTGGTCGCTATTGTGAATGAGCAATGGACAACTTAAATAGTTTTTATCTATAAAAACATAGGCTTAAAGAAAAAATAAGCCAAAAAAAAGGGCAGTGTTATTAAATTAACACACTGCCCTTTTTCATTGCTTTTTCATGTCTATATATTCATTATCGAACATTAATAGTGACTATTAATGATTTTTATTAAAGTGGTGTTTGGCGAAAAAACTTCATCATTATGTCGTAAATATCAGGGTAAGCATCGACCAGCTTTTGCGGCGTCTCAAAAAATACCTCACTGAGTACCGCAAAAAATTCCGCTGGATTGGTCGCGCCATAACGATCAAGACCTGATTTATGATGGCTTTGAAAATCCTCAAAATCTCGTGTCATAATTTCAGTCCAGCGCGCAGGATTCATATCCGCTTGTAGCGGTGGAAAGCCGTTGGCACGACCATTTAACATATCAAGTTTATGCACAAACTCATGAATGACAACGTTATGACCATCGCGCTCACCTGAGTGTTTGGCATCCTTCCACGACAGAATAACGGGGCCGCGCAGCCACGCTTCGCCGCTACGGTGCTCACTACCCTCATGGACAATGCCCAGCTCATCGACAGTGGTAGTTTCACTCTTATAGGAACCAGGATAAATGATAATGGCTGACCAGCCAGCATACCATTCAAGGCTAAGGTTTAAGATAGGCAAGCAAGCTTGCAAGGCGATGGATTGCTTAACCGCATCGCTAATCTCAAAACCCTGCGCGCCAGTAATCGACTTATCCGCCAAAAACAGCGTCGCCAGCTCAAACAAGCGTGTTAGCTCGTCCTCATTTAACCGATCAAGTATCACAATACGCTGAGCCGCTTGCAGCCAGTCAGCATGAGTAAATTCGCTATTGTCCAGTATGCGCTGCTCGCGCCAGTCTTTTATCATGCTAAACATATTGAATTTCCTTTAATTTTGTCGTTAGACTGTGCTTTTTATTATTAGCGTTATGAGTATTACGTGGCACGGATGATAAACCTACTTATTAACTCTCTAAAGACAGCATATTCATAATTAACTTAATCAAGGTTTCTTTTTGGTTGGAGTCAGATTCAGCGACCAATAAGGTTAGTGCGGCAAGCCCCGTGTTATTAATAACCATGTCACCTTTATCATTGAGCAGTCGGTTGTTACGATGCAAAAAATCTACAAACAAAAAAGCGCCGCTGCGTTTATTACCATCGGTAAAAGGATGATTTTTGACCATAAAGTACAGCAGATGCGCCGCTTTACTCTCGATGGTCGGGTATGCAGGCTCGCCAAAGACGGTTTGCTGTAAATTACCCAGCACACTGTCCAAACCATCACCGCGAGGCTTGGCAAATAGTTCAGTCGCCTCGCCTCTATTTATCAGCTGCGCTTTTAAATCCGTCAGCGCTGCCATCGCCTCAGTCGGACTGGGTAAGATACCGCCCTCTTGCCCTGCAGGATTATCAAGCAAGCCTTCGTCATAACGCTGTAACCATAAGAATGTCTGTGTATAACGGCTGATAATCTCAACCAAGCCGCGTCCTTCATCGGTTTTAAGCTCGGGACTTTGCGCGGTTTTTCTAATTAAATTTAACGCTTGTTGTAGCTCGCTTGAGTTTTTATCAAAGCGCTCTTGATTGAGCGTATAGCCTTGAACTAAGTATTCACGTAAGCGCTGGGTTGCCCAGCGTCTAAACTGCACACCTTGGGGAGATTTGATGCGATAACCTACTGAGATAACTACATCTAAGTCATAAAAAGTCACAGGGCGGTCAGAATTTGCAATATGCATTTTTTGCATATTGCTTTTTTCAGCGATCTCTTCATCGTTTATGGCATTGGCAATATGACGAGAAATCACCGATTGGTCACGACCAAACAGCTCGGTCATTTGTGCTTGCGTAAGCCAAATAGTATCTTGTCCAAAACGCACGTCTACCTGCGCCCGTCCATCAGCGCTTTCATAAATTTCTACTTTTGCTGTTTTATCATTCGTAACACCAGCCATCTTGGTTTTTCCTTAGCCTAATATACGCGCTTATGCTTAATTCATAAATCATACAACGACTGCATGACAGAGTACATAACAATGACTATCCTGTGCCTGGTGTATCTCGCGGCGAATAACCAAAATGCTGCTTATAAATGCGTGAAAAATAACCTTGATCGGCATAGCCTACTCTATGAGCGACCTCATCTATAGTCACGTAGCTTTTGGTTTTTAAAATGTGATTGGCCTGCTTTAAACGCAATTCCTTGACCCATTCTGAAAAGCTATAGGGCAACTTAGAAAACAGTTTATGCAAGTATCTGACAGATATATGACAAGCAGCAGCGACCATCGCTGGAGTTAAAGCGGAGTTTTCTAGATGCAAATAAACGTAATTCTCGATGCGCTTTAGGTGCACCGACTGTATGGACGAGCTGCAACTCATCATCACCTCTTTCGGGGCACTCAATGTCAATACAATAAGATTAAGCAGCTGCTGCTCTAGTATTTTTATCTCCAAGTCACCCAGCTGATTGTTATGAATAAGCGCCAGTATTTGACCAATTTGAAATACCAGTAACCTGCCTGCCCCTTCATCAATAGACATACTGCGTGCAAACTGTCGCTCTATGGTGCCCATTTGCGTAGTGAGTAATGCGAGCGGCACTTTGATCACATACAGTGATGCTTCGTGCAGATGATAGAACTCATAAGGTAAGCTGGACAGTTCAATAAAAAATTGACCGGGTTTAGAGGTCAGCTGCCGTCCTTTTTGGGTAAAACGGACGTCGCTTGTCATAGGAAAAGTAATTAAAATACTGTCATCAATATAGCCAGAGCTCTGTCTGCCGCGATTATAGTGCACAGTATTAGCATGATAGTGCGAAACACCTATCTCTAGAAGCTTAGCATGTTGCAAAAAACCAGAAAACTTATTCGGTTGCCGAAAACTAACATCAAGATCAAAATAAGTCTCGTTGATGGTATATTTCCAATCGAAGGCACCTAAGGTTTGCATGCGCTCCGTTGCTGGCATCTCTAACCCTGAGGGGCTTAGAAGATTTTTATTCATTGATAAATCATGTGCAGCGATGTCTTTTGTCTTATCTGTTAGCAAGGTTTGATGAGAAGTATTTTGATAACAATTTGGCTTTTGATTTGCATTCATCCTTGAACACTCAATATATGGTATACAACTGTACTGGTATCCTATCAGTTATTCATCAATAATCCTCTTTTATATCATAAAATAAAAAAGACTTCAGGCATTAAAGAGTACTTAATGCCTGAAGCCTTGAGTTGGTTTTTCTTTATAACCTGCTTTTATAGACTTGCTTTATGCTGCTCGAGTCAGCTTATAAGTGCCAGTCTCATGCAGCTCTGCTTGCCAGCCATTTTTAATGACCACAGTAGTGGTTGGCTCTTGGATAAGCGCAGGGCCTGTGACCAATGCACCAGCACCGAATTTCTCACCGTCATAGATAGGCGTATCAATCCAGTCATAGGACTGATCAAACAGCATCTCGCGGCTACCCGTTTTAGCATTACTGATATCCCCTTCCTGCGGCACAAGGCTCGGTAGTTTTGGCTTACTTATTTTACCAATTACTGATACCTCAATGTTGACCAGCTCGACGTGACTATCACGCTCATCATAAGTATAAAGTTCACGATGGCGATGATGGAACAATTCTAAAATGGTGCTGACGCTATCAGCATCGAGCTTACCATTCGGTATCAGCACGTTACATTCATGCACCTGACCAACATAGCGCATCTCCATGGTACGTTCGATGGTGATATCTTCATCTGTAAAGCCATCTTCTAGCAGTTTTTGTACACCCTGCTCCTCAAGCTCTTGTAGCTTAGCATTGAGTGATTGCAATTCTACATCTGGTGCGAGAATCATCATTTATGTCGCTAAGTAGTTATACTTGATATCAGAGATAATCTGACCAAAGGCACAGAGACAGGATGCGATTTTGGGTATTAAAATAGTTCCAATACCCATCTCCTCAGCCAGAGCAATAATATGCATGCCAGCTGCTCCGCCTGCGCAGACTAGCGCAAAATCCCGAGGGTCATAGCCTTTTTCGATAGTAATACGGCGAATGGCATTAGACATGTTTTGGTTAACGATAGCACTGATACCAAATGCGGCATGATCTAACTCGATGTTTAGCGGATCAGCGATGTGTGTTTGCACCGCTTGTACTGCTTTGTCTTTGTCTAAAGTGACACTACCGCCTAACACCGCATTCGGCTGTAGATAGCCCAATACTAAGTTTGCGTCTGTGACGGTTGGCAAGTCACCGCCTTTACCATAACATGCCGGTCCAGGAGTCGCTCCAGCACTCTGAGGACCGACCTCTAGCATACCAAAGGTATTAACATGTCCAATAGAGCCGCCGCCTGCCCCTAATGTTTCTACATGAATCATAGGCACACCAATACGATTACGTAAGAAATCAATATCGCGGTTGAGGCTGGTTCTGCCTGATTTAGCCATAGTGATGTCAAAAGAAGTACCGCCCATATCAACCGTGATAATATCATTAATTCCAAAAGGACTGGCAATATAAAGGCCTGCTTGCGGTGCCGATGCGGGGCCTGAGTTATTGGCATTTACCGCACGCTCTCGCATGATACTACCAACTGCAAGCCCGCCATTAGACTGGAAATAACGTACGGGCTGCTCAGCGCCTAACGCCTTAAAGTAGTCGTCAATCTTATGGACATAAGATGCCATAACTGGGCTTAAATAAGCATTTACTAGGGTCGTTGAGGTACGGGTGTATTCCTTAATCTGTGGATATACGTCACTACCACAGCAGACGAACACCCCTGGCATATGCTGCTCAACAAGCTCTTTGGCGCGCTGCTCATGCTGAGTATTACGAATAGACCAGACGAAAGAGATAGCAATTGCTTGAACGTCTTTTTCCTTAAGTGCTCTGATTGCATCGAGCACGTCTTGCTCATTTAGCGGCTCGTGTTCAGTACCATCAGCTAAAATACGACCCCGAATAGGAAAGCGACGATCACGGGTGGCGATTTGCGGTGCTGGCGGATAGCTAGCATCATAGCGATGTCCTTCTTCTTTATGCCCTAAACGTATCTCGATACTGTCCTCATGGCCTGCCGTACATAATAGTCCGACCTTCACCCCTTTCATCTGAATCAGAGCGTTTAGCGCCACGGTTGTACCATTGATACATAGGTCGCATGCTTGAATAATCTCTTCAATAGGACGGTCAAACTGCGTGGCTATTTGCTGTAGACCATTGGCAATGGCCAAGGTGCCATCCTCTGGGGTCGATGGCGCTTTAAACAGATGAACATCACCGGTTTTTTCTGCCAAGACAAAATCTGTAAAAGTCCCGCCAGCATCAACGCCAATACGAAAATCGTTGTTCATAAGTCATCCTTAACTCAAATTATTTAATATCATCAGTTAGTTTTGGGTTTTATGCCGTCAGCTTACGACGTAAAGCATTCGTCTCTGCTTCATTGACCGCCAGCGTTTGTGGGTCAATAACCACACCATACTCAGTCTTAGCTGCTGCCACTGATATCACTCTTTCTTCGACGTCTTTTAACACTGCGGGTACCGACCGTGCAAACGAGATGCCGTAGCCGCCACCGCCACCGCCAGGATTGGTATTACGCGCACGGTCACCCGGTTGAATTTCAGTCATTATATTTTGCTTGTGCAGATCAGTGACGCCATCCTTATGGATAATCTCTAAGCGCCCTAATTTCAGCTCAGGTGATATTTGCTCTGTAGTGGCATAATAAAATTGGACAGCTTCTAAGAGGTTATAATAACCCAAAGAAGGAAACTAGTACGACCAACAATCGCAATCAATATACCCGAGAATTCAAGCTTGAAGCCATCAGCTTAGTGACTGAGCATAAGCGTAAAATACCTGATGTAGCAAGCTCACTTGGCATTGGCAAATCCACCCTGCAGAAATGGCTGAGTCAGTATCGACAAGAAACGAATGGCCAAGCACCTAAAGTCGGCAACGCTTTAACGGATGAACAACGCGAGCTACAAGAATTGCGTAAGCAGGTTAAGCGACTCACTATGGAGCGCGACATATTAAAAAAGGCTTCTGCTCTGCTGGCCTTGGACAGCCTGAACGGCTATCGCTGATAAGCAAGCTTGCAGAGCAAGACAAAAGCGTCAGTAAATGCCGACTATGTGACTTATTTGGCATCATTAAAAGCAGCTACTACTATGGTACACAGACTAAGCCTATCGATATTGAACGTGTCAAACTCAAAGCCTTGATACGTCAAATATTCAATGACTCCAAACAATCAGCTGGGGCTCGCACCATTGTCGCCATCCTGTGGAATGAGCACAGTATTAGGCTAACGCGTTACTTAGCTGCCAAGATTATGAAGCAAATGAAACTGGTCAGTTGCCAGCTCAAGACCCACAAATACAAGCACGCTGATCAGGAACATAAAACCCATGACAACCTTTTAAAACGCAGATTTAGCCCAACGGCGCCCAACCAAGTCTGGACGGGCGATGTCACTTATATTCGCATTAAAGGCGGCTGGTGTTACCTAGCCGTTGTTTTAGACCTGTACGCCCGTCGTGTGGTGGGCTTTAGTGTCTCAGACTCACCCGATAGTATTCTGACAGGTAACGCTCTGAAAATGGCGTATCAGACGAGACTCAAACCAAGTGGTGTGTTATTTCACTCAGATCAGGGCACGCATTACACCAGTAAGAAATTTGCTGAATCAATCGATGATTGCGACGGTATGACACAGAGTATGAGCCGTCGTGGAAATTGTTGGGATAACGCCCCAACTGAGCGCTTCTTTAGAAGCTTCAAAACAGAGTGGATGCCAAAGGGCGGTTATGAGAATATCGCTGAGGCTAAAAGTGCCATTAGTGATTATATCTGGGGCTACTATCTAACCGTGAGACCGCACACTTTCAACAATTATTTAACACCAGCTGAAACAGAAAGACGTTACTTTAATCAAAACCTCTTATCAGGTGTCCTAAATTAGTTGACCACTACACTCCGCACCAGCGGCACCCATCGTCGGGTGCTCACGGCCTTCCCCAAACGCCACTACTGTCATCTCATGACCCAACGGTTCAACTTCCCATACGGTGCCGCAACCACCACGATACTCACCAGCACCGCCACTGTCTTCTGCCAAGCCATACTTATGAATTAAGATAGGATATTGATACTCTAGTAGCTCAATATCACCAGAGCTTAGCGCGCCAAAGCAACATAATGGGCCACAAGCATGCCAGCCGTCCATTTGCTGAGTTGCGCCAGCACCGGAGATGATCGAAGCTAGAATCATAGTGACGTATTGCTCGCCCGTTTTTGGGTCAATACCTGAGATATTGATACCAGAGGCATGACCCCAAGAAGCAATCACACGATCTGGCGCGGCATCTTCAAATGCCATACGCACGGCATCCGTTAAGGTTTCCATCGGTGTGGTAGTACAATTCACATGAGGGGCGGGTTCTCTGGCATTACACAGTGTGCCATGCTCGCCCAAGTCTACCGTGACACAGCGGTATAAACCTTCGTTGTACGGTGGGTCTACTTGGGCAAACATCATCAGCCCTAGTAGAACACCAGACATCGAGTTACCAGCATAAGAGTTAATAAAGTAAGGTACTTGCGGTGGACTGGTAATCTTGATATGTACATCGCTGTCTTTAATCTCAATATCGGCGCTGATGGTCAAATCACCCAAACCATGACCTGAATCTTCTAATACTGCTTCACCATGATACTGGCCATCTGGAATAGATGAAATTAATGAGCGCATATGGGTATCAGCCATATTCTTTAGCTCTTCGATCGCCGCACGGACGGTCTCTACCCCATACTTGTCTAGCAACGCAATCATATTACGCTCACCAACCGCACAAGCCCCATATTGAGCATTAAGATCGCCTTCTTGGTTACGGCGAGAGCGCATATTACTATGAATCAAATTAATGACATCACGACGTCGAACGCCTTTTTCCCAAATCTTGATAGGCGGAATGCGCAACCCTTCGGCGTATATCTCTTTAGCGTCTGGATTATATCCTGCTGGCACGGGACCACCGATATCAGTGACGTGACCTTTGCATACTGTCCAAAACACCAACTCACCCTTATAAAATACTGGCTTATACATACAGCAATCTAGGATATGACTGCCCATCATCACGGGATCATTGTGATAAATAACGTCGCCTTCATGGATGTCATCACCGTAATATTCGGCAACGGCTTTCATGGCCGGCATGAGTGAACCTAGATGAATAGGAATATCCTGACCCTGCAAAATCATCTCAGGCAGATGATCAAACAAGGCATTACTATAATCGTGAGCTAAGTTAAAGACACTAGAGCGTGCGGTTTTTTCTAAGGTTGTCGTCATCTCGCGCTGCGCCGTTTCTAAGGCACCACGTACGACGGACAAGGTAATAGGATCTATAGAGGGGTGAGCGTTGCTCATAAAAGACTCCTTGTCGAGAAATTTTGGTCAAAATAAGCGCGTTTATATGGCCGAAATAAAAGAATATGCCGGTCTATACGACCACTTATCTTTACCCTTCAGCGCGCGCTTTATTTGGCTTATCATCTATCCTAATGATCAAGCTTTTTCACTATAGCGAGGTTTTGGCAAAATAGATGGACTGTACGTGCAGAGTTTTTGACTGTGAGTGTACAGATATAGCTATAAGTAGCCTATTTTCATCTTTATCATGGTGGCATATAAAGCATTTGACATAAAAAAAGAGCAATGCCTCATATGTGATGCACGGCTCTTTTAGTCTATTCTTACTAACCTTATAGGAAGCTATAAGTTATTTACTACTATGCATGAGCAGACTTCCTGCCTAAGCCTATCTTCACATTTGCCAAGATCAGTCCAGATAAGATGAGCAGCATCGCTAGCATCTTCCACCATGTGACCACCTCTCCTATGAGCAGTACTGAAGTTGCCATACCGAATACAGGTACCAGCAAGGCAAAAGGCATCACCTTAGAGGCGATATTTTGACTAAGCAGATGCGCCCAAAGTCCAAAGCCAATCAAGGTTGAGACATAGACGATAAATCCAAGCGATAACCAAGATTTAAAGGACGCCTGCGTAAATGTTGCAAGCGTCCATGCCTCATTTTCAAATAGCAGAGAGGACAGAGTCAAAACCATATAAGCAATCAGATCGCCCCATACTACCAATGATACCGCAGACAGGGTCGATGTTTTCTTTGAAGCTTTGTTGTTATCTGCAGGCGCGGTAGTATAGATATTGCTCTGCTGCGTTGATACTTGTTTTGAAGCAATATTACCAAAGCTCCAGCCTATGGCTGCAATCAGTATGCAGATAAAGCCAACCAAAGGCATATCACCGCCGAGATTGAGCGCAATCACACCTAACCCTAGCACGCCGACTAACATACCGATAATCTGCATACGACTCACCGCTTCACCTAATATGACATACGCCAGCAAGACGGTAATAAAAATTTGAAATTGCAACAACAGCGCCGTCAAACCTGCTGATGCACCCAAATGCATGGCAGTGAATACAAAGGCATACTGCATAACAAAGGTACCAATGGCATAGATAAATAGCGTACGGTTGAATTTGGGCGGTTTAAGGAACAGCACCAACGGCACGGCAGTAAAGAAAAAACGTAACGCGGTTAACATCAGTGGCGGAAAGCTTTCAAGCGCCCAGGCAATAAAGGTAAAGTTTACACCCCAAATAAAGGTAACCAAAACGGCTAATACGATGTGTAAAGGGATCATAGGCTTGTCCTAAAGTGGCTGTCATTCGTTCTGAGTTGTTATTAATATTTGAATCTTAATAACCAACTATAGTTTAAATGCCCATAACAGACCCGATACAGTTTTACGAATGGTGAACAAAGTGTATAGTTGCTCTTAACATGACAATTAATTATGACATTGAAAAGATAAGCACATTCATTATGGTCGAAACCTATACGCTTAATCCCAATTTAACCAAGACTGCCGCCGTCGCTGAATGGCTACAGCAGCGTATTGACTGGCAGATTTATCTGCCCAATCAGCGTGTGCCTTCGGTGCGAAAGTTAGCGAAACTATTAAATATATCAAGCTTTACGGTGGTACAAGCTTATGAGCAATTGGTGGCTACCAGTGTGCTAATCGCTAAGCCCAGCTCGGGCTATTATGTCAATACGCAGACAAATTCAGTTCAACCGAATGATGATAAAAGAGCAGTTGTTCAGCACCCGGTAATAGATACGCGCTGGCTGATACAGCAAGTTTTTAGTGATATCCCGCACTATCGCTCACCGGGGGTGGGAACATTACCGAGAGACTGGGTACGTAATGAGAAGATGGAATGGGCCATACGTCAGGTCACCCAGCAAGCAGATGGCTTTATCTATGACTATGGTAATGTTCACGGCTATTTGCCGCTACGTCAGCAGCTGGTTCAACGCCTGCATACACTGGGTATGCAAACTCATACCGACCATATAATTACTACGGCAGGAGTGTCGCAAGCCGTGACCATGGTGGCGCGGCTGCTTACTCAAGCTGGGGATACAGTGGTCGTTGATGGGCCGGGCTGGTATTGGCTATCAAGCTGTTTGCAACAACAGGGATTAAACGTCGTCTCTGTAGAACGTGACCATCAAGGGCCTAATATTGAGCAGATGCAAAAGCTGTTTGCGACGCATCGTCCTAAGCTTTATTTAACCAATAGCGTACTGCATAATCCGACCTCTTGTAACCTACACCCTGCTCGTGCGCACCAAGTACTTAACCTTATTCATGAGTACGATGCTTATATTTTTGAGGACGATTTATACGCTGCATTCGTACCGGGTGGTCAAGTGCTGCGTTATGCCAGCCTAGATCAGTTCGAAAGGGTGTTTTATGCGACAGGATTTTCAAAGTCAATGGCGTCAGGCTGGCGCGTTGGCATGTTGGTCTGTCCTGATAACTACATCGATGATGTGTTGCGTATTAAAACCTTAAGCAATTCAAACACGCCAGAATTTGGCGAACGGGTTTGTCATCATCTATGGACGCATGGCGAGTATCGCCGGCAGATTAAAAAAGTGCAGCAGCATTTATATAGCGCTCATGAAAGAATGCGCAAAGTATTACCAAAGATAGGGCTTGTCTATCCTGAGCATACGCAAGCAGGTCTTTTTGTTTGGGTAGATACGGGGTGGGATACCAGGCAGCTGGCACTAGATGCCTATAAAGCAGGCTGGCTGGTCGCACCAGGGCAACTGTTTTATCCAGATGCCCGTGCCTCTACTCATCTGCGCCTAAATGTATCAACAACTGGCGATGAGTTTTTGAAGTGGTTGGGTGATTATTTGGATAAAAGCAGTCAATATTGATAAAAACACCATCACCCCACCACCAAGCGCATCAATTGGGTACTAATATAGCCACCGAAAGTGCCTACCGCATAGCCCAGAATGCCCAAAAACACACCTACAGGTGCAAGCGATGGATGAAACGCCGTTGCGACAATAGGTGCCGATGATGCACCGCCAGTATTGGCATTGGAGCCGACTGCCAAAAAGAAAAATGGTGCGCGAATTATCCTAGCCACAGCAAAGATAATGACAACGTGAATGCTCATCCATAATAAACCAATAAGGAGCAGTCGCCACTGCGAAACGATACCCGCAAGATTGATTTGCATACCAATAGCAGCAATCAAGATGAAGATAAATACCGTACCAATTTTGGAAGCGCCCACATGATCAAGGCGACGTATCTTGGTAAAGGAAAAAATCACCCCTATTAGAGTTATAATCACTACCATCCAAAAAAACGAGCTGGCAAAGCTATATTGTACAGCCCAGCTATAGGGCGCAAAAAACCCTGCAACTTGACCACCAATAAAGTGTGCGACACCCACCATAGCAAAGCATAAGCCAAACATCACCATCAAGTCATTTAAAGTTGCTGGACGAGCATTGTCACGCTCATAATTCTAACCGCCTTAATCACTTTATCAATACTACTGGTGTCTGCCCTCAATAGCCGATCTATCTTATCGCTATGCTTCGCCAGTACCAAGATAGCCAACAGCCAAAGTGAGGCATTGGTGGTATCGACTAAAATCATCATCCCAAATAAATCATCACTGACGCCAAATAGCTCCTTCATCGCCGCTTGGTTTGCCGCGCCGCCGATCCAGCTACCCGCCACCGCCGAAAACCCGCGCCATAGCGTATCATCCGTGAACATTTCAGGCGAGATCCATTTAGCGACACCTAAGCTTATTGGACCACTAATAATAATCGCGATACTAGCAGCAAAAAACATGGCGATGGCTTTCCAGCCTAGCCCCAATATCTTTGGTACATCCATCGACAAGGTCATTAACAGCAAACTTGCTGGCAACAGATAAGTGGCAGTAAAGCCATAAATCTGTGAGCCAATACCGTCAGCAAAGACACCTAAACTATTAAGCGTTGCAGGTATAAAGCAGCACAGCACAATACCCGGCAATACCGCATAAAAGCGCTGCCAGAATTTACCGGGTAATCCTTGGGTATAAAAAACCAAACCGATAATGGCCATAATGATGCCAAAAGCCAATGGCAGGCTATCAATAGTTAAATGAGAAATATCGGGCATCAAATAGCTCCGCAGCACACGATGAATAAAAGCTTGTTAGTATAGACAAGGCGAAAAAAACGCGCAAGCAGCGATCGAATAAACACAAAAAAGCCAGATAACGAGTATCTGGCTTTTTTAGTGCTATCTTTAGGCGATTAAGGAATTAATAACTCTAATCACCAAATATAACAGTATTACGAGTTGTTACCACGGTTGCCGCCGTTTGGACGACCTTGGCCACGGCTGTCAGAACGACCAGCTGGACGACCTTGGCTGCCACTTGGACGACCGCGACCGGTAGCAGCACGCTCACCACGTGGAACGCCAGTGCTATCACCACGGCTAGGAGCACCAGTGCGCTTGCCTTGATACGGCTTACCACCTGAACGCTCATTTGGCTTGCCTGACGCGTCACGTGGCTTACCTTGATAACCGCTGTCATTGCTTGCGCGTTGACCAGTTGATGCGCTGTCACTTGAACGACCGCGAGCATTAGCAGGATTACCTTGATAGCCACCACCCGCGCGACCACGGCCTTGACCATTACCACCACCGCCGTTTGAACGACCACGGCCGCGACCACGACCATTACCTTTGTTTTCGCTAGGTACATAAGTCTTCTTAGGCTCCATGCCTTCGATGATACATACTTCCATTTTGCGATCTAAGTAACGATTGATAGCGTTTAGCTGTGGACGATCATCCATGCTACATAAGCTGATAGCGATACCAGTACGACCAGCACGACCACAACGACCGATACGATGGACGTAATCTTCAGTCTGACGTGGAAGATCATAGTTAATAACGTGCGAGATAGCTGGGATATCTAGACCACGAGCCGCAACGTCAGTCGCTACTAGGATTTTTACTTTACCATTACGCAAGTCTTGAACGATACGGTTACGCTTGCTTTGTGGCAAATCACCATGTAGGAAGCTGGCTTTATGACCCGCTTCTTGTAGCTGTTTGGCCAGTTTTTCAGTGCTACGTTTGGTAGCAGCAAAGATAATGATCTGTTCCATATCCTGCTGACAAACGATTTTGTCAAGTAAACGGTTTTTATGATCAAAATCATCACAGTAGTACACTTTTTCTTCGATGTGTGCAGATTCTACTTTGATTGATACACGCTCAGGGTTCTTAGTGAAGCTGGCAGCGATTTTACCTACTGGGCCATCCCAAGTTGCAGAACACATGATCGTTTGACGATCAATTGGTGCGGCACGAAGGATGTCACTGATGTCATCAGCAAAACCCATGTCTAGCATACGGTCAGCTTCATCAAGTACCAAAATTTCTAGGCTTGATAAGTCAACACGACCAGCATTGATATGGCCAAGTAAACGACCTGGGGTCGCAACGATAACTTGAACGCCTTTTTTCAACGCAGTGGTCTGACCATTGTATGGTGCGCCGCCAACTAAAGGCACGCAGAATAGACCACGCATATCTTTAGAATAAGTACGTACGCTATCATGTACTTGCTGAGCAAGCTCACGCGTTGGCGTTAAGATAAGGGCTTTAGTTAATTTATCAAAGCTAGTGGCACGGCTTAAACGGTCAAGTACAGGGATAACGAATGCCGCAGTTTTACCACTACCGGTCTGCGCAGACAATAATAAGTCGCGGCCCGCTAGTGCAAAAGGAATGGCTTGTGCTTGAATAGGTGTTGGATTGGTATAACCACTGCGATCAAGCGCGGTCAAAATCGGCTTGGCAATGTCTAGTTCAGCAGAGGTAATTTGATCTTCATCAGTCGCGTCAGTAGTAGCCGCTTGATTATTAGTATCATTATTTGGAGTATCAGTGTTTTCGATGATGCCGTTTTCAGCGGCGATTGCAGATAAAATATCAGTCATGAGAATCCTTGGTAAGTATAAGTTGCTGTAAATTCAGCAAGCTTGATGCATACCACTGATAACCGTTCACCACGCTGCCTTTATTAAAGAATTACCGGACCACATGTAAGTGTCGATAATCAGAAGCCAAGCCAATAAAGCTTAGAGCCTCTACAATAAATGCGTTCGTGCTGTCTGACGTATTTTGGTGGTAGTGCCGAGTGTCTCATCCTTGTTTGATATAAGCGTATTATTAATGCTTTGTCCAAAGCAAATAATCGCGAATAACAACCAATTTAAACCATATTTATGGTTCGGTAGATAAGATATGAGTCAAAAATAACTGCTATTTTCATGACAGGTTATTTAAGTACACAAAATCATCGGCAACAATTACTTATGGTCATCCTAGACCCAAAATCGCAGGCGATGTTATCAATCTCATAATTCACGAAAGCCTAAGCTAACGTGGCGACGCAGTATAGCACAATAAAATATTATATGTAGCTATTTATTAAATTTCTCGGTAAATAAAGCAAATTTGCTTATAGATGTACGCGTTCAATATGCTGAGTAATAAGACAATCAGCAGTATTATTGGCGGCTATCGCACCATTTTAACTTCAGTGACATACGTCGGCAGCTGCCACGCACCGCCCGCTTCAATCATACGGCAAAGCCCTGTGGTACTTTCATGGCTTTTTTCAAATGCCTTACCTGTCCATACCCAATCAGTCTTGGTTAAACAATCACCGATGCCGCGACCTTTTTGTACGGAAGTGATTTTACCCTTATCATAGCTAGTGGCGTTGGTGGTTACCAATGTCGGTTTATAAGGTTTACTGTCATTGATGACCCAGATGCCTGCACCAGTATTATAAGCACCTGTCCAGCAGTCATGTTGTGCCAAGAGCTGTGAGCCATTCAGTCGGCTCACACGCCATGGTGATTTGTCTGATAGATTGGGACAGTCACTATCCGCATCTTTCATCGTACTTTTCATCAGCACCGCTAGCTGCGACGATTTCATCACAAACTTTCTATTGTCACTAGCGACGGCTTTCGGATTGGGCGCCACAAAGCGCAGTTTTGGTGCGGACTTGGGTGACAATACAGTGCTATTTGATTTGGCAGCAGCATCAGTATTGATAAAAGCAGATGACGTCCCTACTCGACCTTGGGCTTCATCTGCTTTGAGCATGACGGCGCTAGCCCCTTTATCAGACAGTTGCCAGCGTGAGTTACGTAGCACTAGCTCAATTTTGCTTGACTTAGTCAGTGCCTCTAGTAGCGCTGTGACTTGTGTTGGGGTCAGATCAGCATTACCTGCTGCAGTTGAAAACGGCTTGGTTTCGCCATAGTCTCTACCATTGATGAACAACGATATACGATGACGATTGCCAAGTTGCATCAAGGCTTTAGATGAGCTTTCTTTAGCACCGCCCAACTTTACTTTGCCATCCACACCAGCATTTGCGCCTGCACGGCGTATGAGCAATACCGATATAGGAAATTCGCTATTGTTTTCTGCTTGATAGCCTGCCAGCCGGCACGTACGGGTATTGTCGCATACTACCTGCCAGTCTTGATTGGTAAATTCAATGCCATTGCTGGCCATCGTCGCTGTACTAAATAAAGCTGCGCTGATAGCAGCAAACATAGGTAATCGTATTTTATTTTTTATCATCAATAAGAGTATCTTTTTTATTTTTTTAGGATGGGTGGTTAAGTTGGCTTTGTATTGCAATATTGAGTATTGATTAGCATCTATCTGTTGATCGTTATAAATGGCGCTGAGTTTGGTATTGATAACTTTTAATTCGCTAGCCATCTCCTGTCGTGAGAAGTTGATCCGTTTACGGTTATCATCCTTCATAATCGTTATCCATCAATATAGTCAATCTTATTTCAATCAGATATGTTGTCTGATTTACTCAGTCTATTATAGTTGGCTCTATTCACCTTGCTGGTATCCCAATGATATTGAGCCAATTAAATAAGCAGTACAAATACCCGCTTATTAAGGTGTTATCTGCTTGAGCTACTCAAGCTATCTTAACGTACTAAGGTTTCTATCTGTTGTACTAATGTATCATTATGTAAACAGGTAAGTATATCTCTATTTTAATATAACCATATATGAATATAGAATAGCAAGATGTCGGATAAAATCAAGGCTGATAAGCAAATAGCCTATCAGCCTTGATTTTATCAATGCGTCTGTTATCGACAGGTTTAGTCAATAGGCTTTAATGACAAGTCTACGGCACGCTTAACGGCTGGACGTTCAGCAATTGCCTGTGCCCAACGTTTCACATGCTTGTAGTCATCAACTTGCAGGAACTCGGCAGCGTCATAAAGCTTTCCAAGCACCAATTGTCCATACCATGCCCAAATAATCATATCCGCAATATTATAATCGGCTTCGTTGTCGCCACACATATATGTGCTGTCTTTTAGATGGGGTATCCAGCACATCGAGCTGGCGTTTGGTTTCCATGGTATAGCGGTTGATCGGCTACTCTAGCGGTTCAGGCGCATAAGCATAAAAATGTCCGAAGCCGCCACCTAAGAAAGGCGCACTACCCATCTGCCACATGACCCAAGACAAACACTCTGCACGTGCTTTGCCAAGTGATAAAGGCATAAACTGGTCAAATTTTTCTGCCAGATACATCAAGATAGCACCAGACTCAAATAGCGCTATCGGCTCGCCAGCTACATCAGCAGAATGATCAACCAAGGCTGGAATTTTTGAGTTAGGGTTTATGGCTACAAAGCCAGAACCAAACTGCTCTCCTTGAGAGATATCAATTTTATAGGCATCATATTCAGCACCTTTAATACCAATCTCGGCAAGCTCTTCTAACAGGATATTGACCTTGACGCCATTTGGCGTATTCAACGAGTACAGCTGTAATGGCGCATCGCCTACTGGCAGCGCTTTCTCATAGCGAGCCCCCGCTGTTGGGCGATTGATACTGGCAAACTTACCACCGTTTTCTTTGTCTTGCGTCCAAACCTTTGGCGGGACATATTTATCGTTCTGCCCATCGGTATGATTACAAGCTTTGTTACTTTCCTGACTCATAATATATCCTCAGTTTATCTTTATCGTATTGTTGATGCTTCTACTTATATCGTCGGTAGTCAATTCAATCTCATATGATTGAGATGAGATTGGCTGTATTGCTTATCTATTGGCTTAAGTCGTTAGCGAGGGTTTACTATAACGATAACCAACCCTGATATTAAAGTCCTCTCTTGTAAGCAGTGTTAATATTATTATCTCTAAACACAGAATTCTATAACCTCAACCGCCAGCCGTTACTTTGATTCCCTTTTATTATGATTGAGTCTTTCTTATACTACTCGGTTGGTATAGCGAATTAGTCGTCAATAGACTATTTTGTTCATTTTATGATGGGATATCTAATGAGATTTACATGGTAACGCTAACCCCGACACAAGATAAATACTTGCCCTATGTGCTAGCGGTGGCGCTATTTATGCAAATTTTAGATGCCACTATTTTGAACACCTCATTGCCACAAATGGCACAGGCGCTGGGTGAGTCTCCATTAAAAATGCAGTGGGCGGTGATCAGTTATGCGCTAACTTTGGCCATATTTATTCCCATCAGTGGTTTTTTGGCGGATAAATACGGCACGCGCCGAGTATTTTTGGCAGCGATTATTATCTTTTGTATTGGCTCACTGCTATGTGCTGCGTCACCAACGTTGGATTTTTTGATTGGCTCACGGGTTATACAAGGCATTGGCGGGGCGATGATGACGCCTGTGGCTCGCTTAATATTGGTCAAATCCTACCCACGCAATAAGCTGCTGACCGTTATGAACTTTGCGGTAATTCCTGCTTTGGTAGCACCGCTAGTAGGACCGGTCTTAGGTGGCTATATCGTACAATATACCAGTTGGCATTGGATATTTTTGATCAATATACCGATGGGCATTTTTGGTTTTATCATGGGCAAAAAACTGGTTCCCGCACTATTTGAGGATACCAAGCGGCTTGATTGGACAGGATTTTTATTGTTTGCGGCAGCGGCTTGTGGGTTTACGCTTGCTGTAGAATTCGGCTCACAGACTGGTCGAGGGTTTTATGGGTTGTTGCTTAGTTTGGTGGCCAGTTTATTGATAGGCGCTTATATCTGGCACGCCAAGCGTCGTCAAGCACCCTTGTTCCCCTTGAGTTTGTTTGACATTCGCACCTTTCGTATTGGCATCACTGGTAACTTATTCACGCGCTTAGGTATTAGCGCTGTACCGTTTTTGCTGCCGCTGTTGCTGCAAGTGGTGTTTGAATACTCACCGTCGCAGGCAGGTTGGCTCCTCGCGCCCATCGCGGTCGGTGCTATCGGGATTAAACCCTGGGTCAGTAAAATTATTCAGCGTTATACTTATCGCAAAGTACTGGTCTTCAACACGTTTTTGATGGGCACGCTCATCATTGTGTTGGCACAGTTTACCGATGCCTCACAGTGGTTATGGTTTATCCCTATTTTGACCATAATGGGCGCTTGTAATTCTATGCAATTCAGCGCGATGAATACGATTACTATCGGTGATTTAGAAGGTGCTCAAACCAGTAGCGGCAATAGCTTGATGGCGGTCAATCAGCAGTTAGCGATTAGTTTCGGTATTGCTTTTGGGGCAGCGGTACTGACGCTGTTACGTGAACGCCTACAAATGGATACGCTGACAGCGTTTCAAACCACCTATTGGATACTTGGGGTCTTAACCATTCTCTCGGGGCTGTACTTCTTACGACTCAAGCCCGAAGATGGGCGCGGCTTATACTGAGCCGCCGATATTTGGATTTTGGATAAAGACTTTGAAAAATATTGATTAAGCGTTGATTTTGTCAGCAGTGCAGATAGCACGTATTGTCAAATATGAGATATAAAAATGCCAGCATGTGAGTGATTATAAACCACACGACACGCTGGCATTTTTAGAGAATAGTACGATTCATTGCATCAATAATGAACCATTAAGGCGCGTCATCATCCATTTGTGATTGGATATAGCGCTCAACCCCAATGCTTTCGATCAAGTCTTCTTGAGTCTCTAACCAGTCTTGATACTCTTCATTACCATCTTTTAGCGTCACCAATAGCTGGCGTGACACATAGTCAGACTTTGTTTCACATAGAGTAATGGCATCGGTAATGATCTCGAATTTTTGTTTTTCTAGGCGCAAATTGCATTCGATAATCTCTGGCACATCTTCACCGATGAACATCTTGCCGTAATCTTGCAAATTTGGTAAACCGCCTAGCAATAAAATTCGGGCAATCAGCTCATCAGACCATTTCATCTCAGCGATGGATTGTTTATAGAAACTCTCATTGAGAGTTTCTAATCCCCAATGACGCGCAATGCGCGCATGTAAAAAGTACTGGTTGATGGCAATCAATGACTGTCCGAGCACTTTATTTAAAGCGCGAATAACCTCTTTATCCCCTTTCATTATCTCTCTCCCTTTCATGTCGTTATTTATGCTAAATACTATGGTTATTGTTCATATCTTCGTGACATTAAACAAGATTGGGAGTAACTTCTGCCATTTGGCTTTGTAGATAATTGGGCAGACTGATCATCTCAATTAAGCGCAACTGTTGCTCAAGCCAATGCGCATGATCTTCTTCAGTGTCTTTTAATTGTTCTACCAACATCTCACGCGTGACATAATCGCGCTCTGCTTCACAAAGAGCAATACCGTCTTTTAAGTGCTGTTGTACTTGATACTCTAGCTCAAGGTCAAGTTGCAGCATTTCAGGAACTGTCGCACCGATATTGATGGCATTGACCGTCATTTTTGGTGTGCCGCTCAGCATTAGGATACGGCGAATAATAGATTGGGCATGTAACGTCTCATCTGCCATCTCATGATGGATACGGTCGTACAATTTGCCATAATGCCACTCAGCATACATTTCTGAGTGAATAAAATACTGGTCACGGGCAGCAAGCTCACCGCCTAACAAAAAATTCAAATAATCAATGACTTTTGGGCTACCTATCATAACCTATACTCCCCTATTTATATTTTACAGATCACCGTACATTCATAATTATCCATATAAGGATAGTACTATTGGTAAACTGATCAGTAAAGATCAAAATCAACAAAACGTCTTACAACGTGAGACAGATATAGTAGCATATAGGCTCTATACAGCTTGTAATGTTATGAACTAAGAATAAGATGCTAATTGAGAATCATAATTAGCTAGCTTTAGTAATCACTGGCTTATCGCAATAATGGCTGCTAATGATGCTCAATATCATTGTAGTAGGCGTATAGGTAAAGTTATATGGACGCTCGCAACTTACCCTTTATGTATAATGACCAAAGGATAAGTGCGGAATATTGAATGTATGTGGTATCGAGGCGTACTAGTGATATTGGTGTAATGAGGTGATGAACAGCTGGGTAGTAAATCTCTGGTTTGATAACGTTTAGACAGCGTAAGCCAAGACATCGAGTCTAGCATGATGCTCATCTAGGTAATCGTTAACCATCGGTTCGCAGCAGCCACAGCAAGTCGCAACATCGAGGGTATCTTTTAGACCGTCAAGGGTATCGATACCTGAAGCAATGGCTGCTTTGATTTGCTTTTCTTTTACGTCATTACAGATGCATACGTACATGGTCTGGCTCCTCTGAATACCGCTATTCGGTAACTACTTTTATTGCTCATAAATTTAGTGCATTGATGATAAACATGGTGAATAGAGTGTTTGATTTGATATTCACGGTCATTTTTATGGCTTGATGTATAATAACGATAACTATTATCATTTGCGATAGCATTTGATATATTATTGGTATAAAAGTACAGTCATCAAAGTAGAGTTATATTGCACACAGTTAATTGATGTAAGTGAATATAAGCGTGCGTGTAACCGAATATGATGAAAGGTAGTAAATTAACGACGAACTGTAATTTGGCCCATTTTTTAATCGATTTTGTAGATAACTGCTGTTATATTGAACCCCTATTAACAAAGCCCAATTGGAATTGTTCTATGTCTGATAATAATTTTACGATACGACCTATCGAGTTATTTAAAGTCTTATCTGACCCGACGCGCTTAAAAATATTTCAAATTCTATTTAACAAAGAATCGCGCTGTGTTGGTGAGTTGGTAGAAATACTAGATCAACCACAGCCAACGATATCGCGTCATTTGAACCATTTAAAGAAACTCGGTATTTTAAGCTGTGTTCGCGACGGTACGTGGATGTGGTATGAAGTCGCTGACGACTTGCCAGAATGGTGCCAAGAGATTTTGGATATTACTTATAAGCAAATATCTAGCAAAGATATCGATATGTCCAAGCCTGCTGAGATATGATAACTATCTAACATTATTGCTATCAACATTTGATCTCAATAACGCTAGATACCAAATGAAATTGAGACCTGCTTTAACCTATAAAAAAAAGACCTACAATAAATAGGTCTTTTTTTATGGGTTATAACAGAAGAACTGCACCAAATTTCACTATGCCAAATCTAAAAAATCACTGATAAACGCATTGGCTGGCTGGTGTATCAGCTCCTCCGATGTGCCTACCTGCTCTACCCGCCCTTGATTCATGACCACGATCTCATCTGAGACGGCGCGGGCTTCTTCTTGATCGTGAGTGACCATGATACTGGTAATACCAAGCTCATGGTGGATGTTCTTTAACCACGTGCGCAGCTCTTTACGTACCTTGGCATCGAGGGCACCAAAAGGCTCATCGAGCAACAATAACTTCGGCTTCACTGCTAAGGCACGAGCCAGCGCAATCCGTTGACGCTGACCACCAGAGAGTTGATGCGGATAAGCATTGGCAACTTGGGGCAGCTGCACCAAATCTAATAGTTCAGCAACGCGCTTATTGATATCTGCCTTACTTGGCCGCTCATTCTTTGGTAACAAGGTCAGTCCAAAGGCGACATTATCGGCGATATTTTTATGACGAAATAATGCGTAATGCTGAAACATAAAGCCAATATGGCGCTTTTGCACTGGCGTATTGGTCACATCCATCTCATCAAACAATATCTGCCCTGAGTCAGCATACTCTAAACCAGCGATAATGCGTAACAACGTCGTTTTGCCACAGCCTGATGGTCCCAGTAAAGTGGTCAGCTTGCCAGTCGGCACGGTGATATTGATATTATCTAAGGCGGTAAACTGACCGAATTTTTTATTAACGTTGCGAATCTCGATGCTCATAATGGGTTCTCTTATTATATCTTTGGTATCGTGGCAGATTTTTTGGTTACCGCATTTATATTATTAAATTAAATGCCAGCCCTTGTGCAGACCAAGTGTAGATAATTTTGCTTATCATTTATCCGAACTTTCAGCGGTTGTTGCATCAGTAGTATTGGTAGCCTTCGTAGCGTTGGCACTTACCAGTAACTCAGGCACACTTGCCAGCCGTTCGGACTTGGCAAATTTGCGCTCTTGTAGCTTAGTCATGACTTGTTGAATAAGCAACGTCACGAGCGCCAGCGCGGCAAGTAGACTTGATAAGGCAAAAGCGGCGGTAAAGTTATAATCATTGTAAGCAATCTCAACCAGTAGTGGCATGGTGTTGGTCTCGCCGCGAATATGACCAGATACCACACTCACCGCCCCAAACTCACCCATTGCCCGCGCATTGGTCAAAATCAAACCATAGAGTAGTGCCCATTTGATATTGGGTAGCGTCACATGCCAAAACGTCTGCCAGCCAGTCGCGCCTAAGGTCAATGCCGCTTGCTCTTCAGAGTCGCCTTGCGTCTGCATCAGCGGTATCAGCTCACGTGCTACAAAGGGAAAGGTGACAAATAAAGTAGCGAGCACGATCCCTGGAACCGCATAAATAACTTGAAACCCCATGCTCTCAAGCCAGCCGCCAATGGTGGAATTGAGTCCGAATAGTAAAACAAACATCAAACCTGCAACGACGGGTGATACTGAAAATGGCAGATCAAGCAAGGTAGTAACGAGCTGCTTACCTTTAAACTGATAGCGGGTCACCAACCATGCAATGGCGATACCCATCACCATATTAATGGGCAAGACGATGGCAGCGGTAATTAATGTCAGCTTAATGGCTTGCAGGGCTTCTGGATCAACCAACGAGGCAATATACAACTGCCAGCCACCTTTAAAGGCTTCATAGAACACAGCCAGCAACGGAATGACCAACATGATGACCATAAATAGCACTGCGATGACGATAAAGGTAAGGCGTATCCATGGCGTATCTTTAGTCGCTGCGTTGCTCTGGTAGTCGTAGCTATTAGATATTTGCATTAGCGAGCTCCTACACGGCGCGACAGTTTCCACTGCATAATGTTAATGGTCAATAAGATCACAAATGAGATCAGTAGCATAAATAATGCAACTGCAGAAGCCCCTTGAACATCAAACTGCTCTAGTTTACTAACGATAATGAGCGGTAAAATCTCTGATTGCATGGGAATATTGCCAGCGATAAAGATAACCGAACCGTACTCGCCAGTGGCACGAGCAAACATCATGCCTGCACCCATGAGTAAAGCGGGCAAAAGCTCTGGCAAAATTACTTTGCGAAACGTCGTAAAACGATTGGCGCCCAATACCGCGGCTGCCTCTTCAAATTCAACCGATAGCTCAGCGAGTACAGGCTGTACCGCACGGACAATAAAGGGGAAACTGACCACAACCAAGGCGAGCCAAATACCTATAGGTGTAAAGGCGACCTGAATGCCAAATTTATCAAACCACTGACCAATCAAACCATTAGGGGCATAAAGGGTCGCAAGCGAAATGCCCGTGACCGCCGTTGGTAATGCAAATGGTAAATCAACTAGCGCATTAATCAACGACTTACCCCAGAACTCGTAGCGTACGAGTACCCAAGCGACCAATGTGCCAAACACCATGTTGGTCAGCATCGCCAAAAACGACATCCATAAGCTTAGCTTGATAGCAGCAGTGACTTGCGGTTGACTAATTGTCTCCCAGAATCCAGTCCAACCCATCTGAGTCGTGGTGTAGGCCATCATGGCAAACGGTAATACCACCAGTAGCGATAAGCTAAAGACCGTGATACCCATGCTTAGGCCGAACCCTGGCAGCACATTGCGTTGGCGCAAACGTGTTAACCACCCTTTTTTTGCAGGGGCTTTGCTGGCAGGAGATGTTTTTGCACTCATAATGATGTCCTATTGCCTAACCAATCGTACTTAGCGATGATTACTATTTATTGTTATTGCTTAACGTGGGTTTTCACTATTGATACTTAAAAAGAGCACTTAACAGAAAGCATTTAACGATGATGTCGTCCATAAAACCATGCTATCAGGTAGTTATTGGTGTGCTTACGGTATAAAGGACATAGCGTATACGACCATGTCCTTTATGAGGTTCTGCATGACTAACGGTGTGACTGACTGCATTTGCTAGCGCAGTAGCTTCTCTTATGCACTTAGCAGGTGATTACTGCGGGGCGTTAATGGCTAACTGGTCGAATACGCCGCCATCACTGAAGTAAGTACCCATAATCTCATCCCACGTGCCAAAGGCATCATTTGGACGGAAGGTTTCAATTGGTGGTAATTTATCACCATTTTTATCAAGGACGCTTTTGACGCTAGGACGCAAGTATAGATTGGCTGCTAGCTGCTGAGCAGGCTCGCTCCATAAGTAGTCAAGATAAGCTTTTGCAGCATCCGTTGTGCCTTTTTTATCTGTCACTGACTGGACAATCGCAACAGGGCTTTCTGATTTAATAGAGTATTTAGGATAAACGATGTCTACTTTACCAGCACCGAAATCAGTCGCTGCCAAGTTGGCTTCATTTTCAAAAGTCACTAGGACATCACCGATACCACGCTGAACGAAAGTGGTGGTCGCAGCGCGCCCGCCATTCTCATAAACTTTGACGTTTTTAAGCATGTCTTTCACGTAGTTTTTGGCACTGGCCTCGTTTTTATCAAAAGCATGTAAGCCATAACCATAAGCGCCCAAGAACGCATAACGACCATTACCCGTCACTTTTGGATTGGCCATGACGATCTCAACGCCTTCTTTGGTCAAATCTTCCCAGTCATTGATGCCTTTTGGATTGTCTTTACGGACTAAGAATACGATGGTACTGGTAAAAGGCACGGCATTGTCTGGGAATTTACTTTCCCAATCTGATTCAACCAAACCTTTTTTCTCAAGCAGCTCAATATCAGAGCCTTGGTTCATGGTAGCGACATCTGCTTGCAGACCATTGGCAACCGACAGCGCTTGTTTGCTTGAGCCACCATGTGACTGCTTGATTAGAATATTGCTGTTTGGATTTTCAGCTTTATAATGCTCAACGAATAATGGGTTGTAGTCTTTATAAAAGTCACGTGCCACATCATATGAGACGTTCAGTAGCTCAATATTTTGACCTTCTGTGGCAGCGGTGCCATCTGCATTAGCAGTCGTTTCTGTCTCGCTATTGCTACAGCCAGCCAGCCCTAAGGTTAATGCAACGCCTGCAATGCTCAAGACGTGACGTTTTTTACTTTTTTGTTGATAGTGCAAAGCGTATGTCATAAATTCCTCAAAGGTATCTGTTAAGTAATGTAAGTATGCTAACAGTGCCATCTTATTATGTTTAATGATGAATATGCGTATGTTATTGCCAAAATGGAATAACAAAGGGATAAACACAAGGTTATCAATTACTTAAATAGTATCGTTAACACATAAGGCTGACACCCTACTAACTACCCGCTCTGGCTCATACAAATTGAGCACTTTGAGCATGTATCAGGTCATTGACGATCTCTTGATAAAGGCTCCCTACTTCACTCTTGCCAGCTGATCAAAACGCCCACCATCGACAAAGAAAGTGTCCATAATCTGCTCCCAAGAACCAAATACTGCTACCGGCTCAAAAGTCTCAATATCAGGCAAGGTTGCTTTGTGAGCTGCCAGCACTTGTGGGTTACTTGGACGCATATACATCTCTGCCATAAGCTCTTGTGCTGGAGTGTCCCATAAGCCTTTTAGGTAAGCATTCGCCGCTGCCGTCTTGCCGCCCTTGTCAGTGACGGCTGTTACGACCGCTACTGGGTTGGCAATCACAATAGAATAACTGGGATAAACGATATCGACCTGTCCTTTGGCAAATTTCTTGACGGCTAAATGCGCTTCATTTTCGGTCGTGATGAGCACATCGCCCAGTCCGCGCTGAGTAAAGCTAGTCGTTGCGGCGCGTGCGCCATTGTCATAAGTGACCACGTTTGCCAGTAGCTTTTTTATAAAATCATCCGTTTTGGCAGGACTTTGCACCGTTTCTTTAAATTGATGTAATCCGTAACCATAAGCACCCAAAAACGCATAACGCGCGGTGCCACTGGTTTTCGGGTTGGGTATCACCACGTCGATATCATTACGCGCCAAGTCCGACCAGTCTTTGATATTTTTGGGGTTACCATCGCGCACCAATAACACCATGGTACTGGTATAAGGCACCGAATTGTTTGGGAACGCTTGCTGCCAGTCAGAGGCAACCAAGCCTTTTTTAACCAACAGATTCATATCACTTTCTTGGTTTAAGGTGACTACATCTGCTTGCAGACCATTGGCAACCGACAGCGCTTGTTTGCTTGAGCCACCATGTGATTGGTTGATATTGACCTGACTGTCTGAATGCTTTTGTTGATAATCTGCGCTAAATAAAGCGTTATAATCTTTATAAAAATCGCGTGATACATCATAAGAGACATTTAATAAACTGATATTTTTTGCATCACCCGTTGCGTTCGAGCCGTCTTGCTGAGTGGCTTCGGTAGGATTACAGCCTGTCATCAGCATGGCAAACGCCAGTACGCTACTAACTTTAACACTGATATTGGCGAGCGGCGTCTGCGTATTTTTATTTTCAACAAGTGTATGTATGTTCGCAAAACGAAGATTTTGAGATATTTGCTGAATACTTTTGTTATCTGGTTGCATGGGTGCTCTCGATAATGTTGATAGAAGCGTTTTTCACAGCATTAACAATCTTATTAATGCTCATAATCCTTTGGATGCGGTTCTATGGATAATGAGAAATATGCTAACAGCATGTGAGTCAAATGCTTAGTGACAAATGCGCTTATCGAGTGATTAACTTGGCATAAGTCATTTTATTAATTATTTCACAAGGCTTAGGCTAGCCTCGCTGATTCTGAATATATTGCTTAATAATATCTAATGGCGCACCACCACAAGAGCTTGCAAAATAAGATCGGGACCAAAGCACCGGCTTGGCATAAGCTGCTCTTAACTCAATGAAATCGCCTCTCATTCGTCTACTTGTGACTGACTTTAGATTATTAACCAACTTGCTTAACTACACCGTTGGCGGATACTGAATAAGCATGTGAATGTGATCTGCCTCACCGTTACACTCCTTTAGCTCAGCGTCAAAAATTTTACAGAGCTCAGCAACACATTCACTAAAATAATCATGATGCAACTCAACTAAAACTTTTTCTCGGTACTTGGTAAAAAAAACCAAATGAACGTGTAGGTTAAAGGCGGCATAGCGATTTTTATATATCTCACTCATTGTAATAAAAACCCTTAAGTGCTAGAATTATAATCATAATATCAAATACACACTCATTAATAAAGAAAGTGTTTATGAAGATCAACAAAGCGTATAAATTTAGGCTTGAGCCTAATACGGAGCAAACGGTTATTTTAAATAATCTTGTCGGCTCTGCGCGTTTTGTTTGGAATCAAATGCTGGCAATCTCATTTGAGATGTTTGCTAACAACGAGTTTATTAATGCCACCAATCTGGTTAATAAAATTATAGATTTAAAAAGTAATCCTGATTTTGACTTCCTAAAAACCAGTTCAAATGCGGTGGCTTTACAACAAAAAGTACGTGATCTCGCCTCTGCTTGGTCACGTTTTTTTGACCCCAAAGTCCATGCCAGGTTAAAAGAAAATAAAAAGAAACCCCGTAAACCCAAGTTCTTTAAATTGGCTGATGGATCGGAGATCCAACTACGTCCACTGATGCCAAGATTTAAGCACAAGTCCGATGGCTGCGACTCAATTCGCTTGGTTCAGTTTGATAAATATTGCCGTGTTGAGGACAATCGAGTCAAACTACCCAACGGTATTGGCTTGGTGAAGTTTAGAAAATCCCAAAACATTATCGGCACCATCAAAAACGTCACCATCAGCAAGAAATCAGGGCGCTGGTACGTGTCGTTTGGGTGTGAACTTGAACTGGCTGAGAACCCTCGGCATCCTGCCATAAGCGCTATTGGATTAGACATGGGTATCAGCAAACTACTCACCACCTCAAATGGTGAATACATCAAACCTAAAAACGGC
Source organism: Psychrobacter cibarius (assembly GCF_904845955.1). Taxonomy (GTDB): domain Bacteria; phylum Pseudomonadota; class Gammaproteobacteria; order Pseudomonadales; family Moraxellaceae; genus Psychrobacter; species Psychrobacter cibarius_B. The sequence continues at coordinate 137,002 of NZ_CAJGYX010000001.1, read as the reverse complement.
TTTAAAGCCAATCAACTCAAGCTTGCTAGATTACAGCGTCAATTAATCAAGAAAGTAAAATTCAGTGAAAACTGGAAAAAGCAAAACCGTAAGATACAGAAATTGCACCATCATATCGCCAATATTCGTCATGACTACTTGCATAAAATCACCACCAGCATCAGCAAAAACCACGCTATGATTGCTTGTGAGGACTTAAAAGTAACCAATATGTCGAAGTCTGCAAGCGGGTCGATGGAGAAAAAAGGTTATAATGTCAAAGCCAAATCAGGATTGAATAAATCAATTTTGGATCAAGGCTGGGCCATGATGGTCAATATGCTTGAGTACAAGCAGCAATGGCAAGGTGGGCTGCTAGTGAAAATCAATCCACGTTACACCAGCCAAACCTGCTTTAACTGCAAGCATGTCGCCAAAGAAAATAGACAAACTCAATCAAAATTTGAGTGCGTCCAATGTGGTTATGTTGCGAACGCAGATGTTAACGCGGCTCGCAACATATTAGCGGCAGGGCATGCCGTGTTGTCTGCGGAGGGAAGATGCGGTAAAGGGTCGCCCGTTGAAACAGAAAACTTGTGATATTCGTGAGAATGTTGCCTAAGAGCGTTTGCTTTTAGAATCCCCCCACTTGAGCTTGGCGAAAGTGGTGGGAGTATGTCAAATAGACGAGCCTTTATGTAAACGATACTATCTCTAATATCCTTACAGCCATGCTGTTAGGCGTTTCGTTTAGATAACGACCATTCCTCTTAATCACTCCTTTATCAAAGGTACTTAAATGATCATGTCTCCACCTCGTGCCGCTCGTCACTCACGCTTTTTTTCGGTATTTTTCACCACATCGGCGGCTCTGTTTGCCTTAAGTGGCTGTAATAACATGACACCTAGCGTGAATCACCAAGCCATAAAACAACCTATAGCCGATGTCATGCCAGCTGTGCAAGCAGTCGTTGGAGATTATGCTGATGAAGGTTATGAAAAGCGCGCGCAAGGCTATGATTGGGTTGGCGTCATGGTACGGGCAGAGAGTGATCAGCAAATCAACATAAAGGTTCGCGCCCGTAGCGATATTAAAAAGCCCAGTTGCCAGTTTGATAGCAAGGCGACATTAATGGGTCAAGACGACGCGCACGGCATTATTTTCCAAAGCAAAGTCAATGACAGTACAGCATTCTTTCAATTTAAGGATGATAAGCTGACTATTGATAGTCAAGATAAATACGCGCTTAACTACTTCTGCTCTGGCGGTGGCACATTGATTGGTGACTATCAAAAGCTGACAACAGATTTAGAGATTTAATAGATAACGAACGCTAGCTTAGATAACAGGCGTTGAAAACCAGTATCAAAAAAAGGTGTCAGACTTATCATCTGACACCTTTTTTTGATACTGGTTTGTATGCTGATAATCTTGGTTTACACCGCAGAGGCACCAACCAATTTCACTTCAGCACGTTCCTCTCTTGCGATACCAGCATAATAATCACGCAAAATTTGTAATACTTCTGGACGGCTAAAGTTGTCTGGTACTTCTTCATCTTCTGATAGCGCTTTACGCAGCTTCGTACCTGATACTTTAACGTGTTCAGACGCTTCATGCGGGCAAGTCTTATCTGATGCCATGGCATTACAAGCATTACACCAGAACGTCCAGCCAATTTTTAGTGGTTGAGTGATAAGATCATCTTTACCAACCTGTTCAAATATCGTTTGTGCATCAAAGGCACCATAATAATCGCCGACACCAGCATGGTCACGACCAACAATCAAGTGGCTACAGCCATAGTTTTGACGGAATACGGCATGTAGTAATGCCTCGCGTGGACCGGCATAGCGCATATCTAGCGGATAACCGGCTTGAATAACCGTATCTTGTCTAAAGTAATTATCAATCAAGGTTTTGATGGCTTCTTGACGCACTTCGGCTGGGATATCGCCTGGCTTCAATGCCCCGAGCAATGAATGAATCAAGACTCCATCACAAATCTCGATAGCAATCTTGGCAAGGTATTCGTGTGAGCGATGCATTGGATTACGCGTTTGGAAAGCGGCAACCGTTTTCCAGCCTTTGGCATCCAGTATTTCCCGCGTTTCAGTAGGGGTTTTATAAATTTCCGGATATAAGGTTGGGAACTCGCCTTCGCTCAATACTTCGACACTACCTGCGATATTTACTTCACCTTGGTTAAGTACTTGCTGCACGCCCGGATGTTCGCTATCAGTGGTGGTAAAAACTTGCTGACACTCATGCTCTTTATCAATGATATAAGTCTCTTCTACCGTCAAGATGCCCATAATCTCACCATCTTGCGCCACTAACGCGACTTTATCACCTTGGTTTAGGCTGTCGGCAGTTTCTTTCGGCGCTGATAAAGTGATGGGAATTGGCCAAAACAAGCCAGCATTGTTGCCACTTTGCAGGCGCATATCATCAACCACCCCTTGCCAATCCGCTTGGTTCATAAAGCCATTTAGCGGCGTAAAGCCACCGATACCGAGCATAATCAAATCACCACGCTCACGCGAGCTCAGGGTAATCGTCGGCAAGCTGCTGGCAAGTTTCAATGCTTGGTTGCGGGTATCACCCTTTAATAGTAATGGTTTAAGCTCGCTGCTGCCATGTGGCGGAACAAGTTTTGATGGCTGTTGGTTAGCAGTGGTAGATGTCATTTTTTGAAACCTTTATAGGTAGTGATGAAATAAGTCGTGATAAATTTGATAAGCATAGGCTACCTAACTTTCGTTATGAAAATTTATGCTGACTTTGGATATACATATGTCTTAAAGGAATTTATGTTTGCAGGCGCAAGCTTATATGATGTGACTCTGAATTGTTTACCTTGCGACTGGCAATAAGATTGATTACACACGCCAATCATTTTCGTCGCTGCTTTTATGTTTAAAAAATTGAGATTACGTCATGTATCAATATAACTACGCTGACCAAGCCTTGGTAGAAGAACGAGTCGCCCAGTTTCGCGACCAAACCGAACGGTTTTTGGCAGGCGAGCTGCCAGAAGAGCAATTTTTGCCGCTGCGTTTGCAAAACGGCCTCTATATCCAGCGTTATGCGCCGATGTTGCGTATCGCCATTCCTTACGGTCTGCTTGCCAGCTACCAATTGCGTAAGTTGGCGGAGATTACCCGTAAATATGACAAAGGCTACGGACACTTCACTACCCGTACCAATATGCAGCTGAACTGGCCAAAACTAGAAGAGGTGCCAGATATTTTGGCAGAGCTGGCGTCGGTACAGATGCATTCTATTCAAACTTCTGGTAACTGTATCCGTAATACCACCACCGACCCTTATGCCGGCATTCATCAAAATGAGATTGCCGATCCGCGCCCTTATTGCGAAATCATTCGCCAGTGGTCGACCTTTCATCCTGAGTTTGCTTTTTTGCCGCGTAAATTTAAGATTGCCGTTATCGGCACTGATAATGATCGTGCAGCGACGCAAGTCCACGATGTCGGTTTGCATTTAAAGAAAAATGAAGATGGCGAGCTTGGCTTTGAAGTGCTAGTTGGTGGTGGTCTCGGTCGTATCCCAGTACTTGGTAAAGTGATCAATAAATTTTTACCTCGCGAGCATCTGCTTAGCTATCTAGATGCCATATTGCGCGTCTATAACCTACATGGTCGCCGCGATAAAGGCAGTAAATACCGATCACGCATCAAGATTTTGGTCGATACCTTGGGCGGCCCTGCCTTTGCCAAATTGGTCGATGCTGAGTGGGAAGCACATACCAAGGACGGGCCACTGACGCTGACGGATGCCAACTTTGAGCATGCGAGTAGCTTCTTTAGTGAACCTGATTATGTGACCTTTGATGCGCTACAAGCACAGTCTGATTTGCAGCAGCAATTGAGCGCTGATAAGGATTTTGCCAATTGGTACAACCAAAATACTGTGGCACATAAAGTCGCTGGTTACCGTGCGGTTGTCATTTCTTTAAAAGCAGGATTGGTTGACGGTAAATACGTCCCATCAGGCGATGTCACCGAATCGCAGATGGATGCGCTTGCTGACCTTTCTGACAAGTATAGCTTTGGCGAGCTGCGCGGTACGTATCAGCAGAATTTAGTCTTCGCTGACGTGCAAACCAATCAGTTATACGAGTTATGGCAACAGCTTTCTGAGCTACATCTGGCACGACCTAATATCAATACCTTGACCGATATGATCGTCTGCCCAGGTTGGGATTATTGCTCGCTTGCCAACGCCACCACCCATAATATCGCTGAGCAAATTGAAAAGCAGTTTAGCGATTTGGACTACCTATATGATCTTGGCGATATCCGCTTAAACATGTCGGGTTGTATCAATGCTTGTGCGCACCATCATACGGGCGATATCGGTATACTGGGTGTCGATAAAAAAGGTGAAAACTGGTATCAAATCAGTCTTGGCGGCAACTCGAGTAACGATGCCAAACTTGGCAAAATACTAGGCCGCTCCGTCCCTACCGAAGCGGTTGCTGACACCATTCAAAAGATCGTTGATGTCTATGTCGATTTGCGTGCCACCACCGATAACGATGTAGAAAGCTTTGGCGAATTGGTTGAGCGCGTCGGTATTGATCCCTTTAAGGAGAAGGTCTATGGCTAATCACCATATTTTGGATAGTCAGGGCGTCGATATTAGCCATAACGATAGCTGGCATGCGTTAACCACTGAGACGTTACCAGATGGTATCGCCTCGGTAGATATCACGCTACTTGAGCTGCTGCATAAGCAAGATAAGCCTGACGTTCTAGTCCCACTTGCTGATTTGTTGGACGGCTCAGGGGCGCTGGCAAGCGGTTTGCTCAAAGAGGTCTATCAGTTAATCATTCAACATAGTAGCCGTGTTGGATTATGGATGACCGCTGATACAGATACAGATGCCTTGGCAGCGCTCAGTGAGCTGCTGTTAAAGCAGGATCTCATCGTCATTCATGTGCCCAAATTCGCTGATGGACGCAATTTTAGCTTTGTACAAACGCTGCGCCAAATCGGTTATACAGGCGAGATTCGAGTGGCTGGCGCGTTCGGCCGTGATCAAATTGCCTATCTCTTACGTGTGGGCGTCGACAGCTTTGTGCTCAATGAACACGACTTACAGTCGGACTTTAAGATCTCACAAGCGTTTACCGCTCTTGCTAGCAGTTATGACGGTCGCAATGCCGCCGCACTACCAATGTTTGCAGGTGCTTGATGTAGCATCAACCATAAAACTTATTATTTATCGTTTTTATATTCACAACAATTGAGGAATCTACCATGAGCCAGTTACATCCAAATCTAGATATCGACCAAGCCAACCAAGACCTGCAGGGTAAATCACCAGAAGAAATCGTTGCATGGGCACTGACCCAAGCGAAAAACCCAATCATTACCACCAACTTCCGCCCTTATGAGTCTGCGATTTTGCATTTGGTCGCCAAGCAGCGCCCTGATATCACGGTATTGTGGGTAGATTCAGGTTATAACACCGATGCGACCTATCAATTTGCCAATAAAGTTATCCGTGATTTGAATTTAAACGTTATCACTTATATTCCTAAGCAAACAGCAGCCTATCGTGATGCCACCATGAACGGTATCCCAGGCATTGACAATCCGCAGCATGACGAATTCACTGACCAAGTAAAACTTGAGCCATTCCGCCGTGCACTCGATGAGCTAAAACCTGATGTCTGGTTTAATGCCATTCGTAAAGATCAAACTGAATTCCGCCAAGGTCTTGATGTGCTTAGCTTATCAAAAGATGGTGTGTTAAAAGTAGCGCCGTTATTTGAGAAAAATGACGCTGATTTAGACGTGTATCTTAAAGAGCATAATCTACCAAATGAGTTTGATTACTTTGATCCGACTAAGGTTGAAGAAAGCCGTGAGTGTGGTCTGCACACGCAGCTGTAAGTAATTAGCCAGTAATTAATCAGCAATTCAGTACAAAGCCAATAATATTAAATAAAAAAAGCGATGACATTAAAATCATCGCTTTTTTTTGTGTTAACTATGGTGATTGACATGAAAATCAATACGAAAGTGGCGTTCTACAATCGTTTTGATTAAAACATTAACGTTTCTTTAACGTCTTATTGTTTAACATTGAGGTATTCTATGGCTTGCCTTAGTGGGCTGCACGTCATTAAGCTGACTTTTTAAAGCCAAATCATGGACGAAGTTGCCCAATCCTTATAGGCACTCGCGCTCATCAATATGGATATTTGTTATGCCCTTTATAAAAAAAATCGATTCATTCTATGAAAAACTGCACGATAAGCTGCCAGCTGTAGGTAAAGCAGCCTCCTTTTTGACCGGTACAGGCGTCCTCACGGCCAACAGTGCGATGGTTGGTCTGCCTATTTGGAGCTTAGGCGCGGCAAAAGTATTGACTGGCGCGAAAGCTGCGGATGATGCATTAATTGCGATTACCAAATACTGGATTAATAGTAATAATGCCGTGATTGACCACGCGCTACCCCATAAAGACTGGCGCATTAATCTGCCCGACGACTTGAGCGAAGACAAGCAGTATCTTTTGGTAAGCAATCATCAATCGTGGGTCGACACCAGTATCGTGCAATATATCAGCCAAGATACGCTGCCTTTAACGCGATTTTTTACTAAGTTTAATCTGATTTATATCCCCGTTATCGGTCAAGCATTTTACTTCTTAGACTTTCCAATGATGAAGCGCTTTTCTGCCAAAGCGATGGCAAAGAATCCAGAACTTAAAAAACAAAATCTCCTTGAGGCTAAGCGTGCCTGTCGTCAATTAAAAGACAAACCCTTTGCCCTATTAAACTATTTGGAAGGCACGCGCTTTACTAAAGAAAAACATGACCAACAAAAATCTCCTTATCAGCATTTGTTAAAACCACGCGCTGGCGGTTTGTCGTTAGCGCTTAATGCGTTAGGCGATGAATTGGATTCTATTTTAGATATCACTATCGTCTACCCAGACGGCGCGCCTGATTATGATGATTTATGGAAAGGCAATATTCGACGCTTGGGTGTCGATGTGACTCGCTTAACCATACCGGACGAGTTATTTGCGGCCATCATGGATGGCGGTTATGACCGTGACGAGACCACTAAAAAGATGATGTTTGATTGGTTAGAGGATATTTGGCAACAAAAAGATGCGCGTATTACTAAAATGCTAAGTGAGTTTGAATAGGTTGCTTTACAAGGTTGAATCTCGTCCTTGTTAATACCTAACGCAAAAATCTAATATAAATAACAGCCACAAGCTTAAAAGTTAGCTTGTGGTTTTTTATATCGCGATTCTGCATTTTAATTCCCTACCTATTCCACATCCTAGCAAAAAACACCTTTATCATGACAAAAACGAATATGTTAATGCCAATTCACTGCATGAGACGTAGCGCGTGATACCTCATAATGGTGGCATATTTTATATTGATTGAATCATTGGTGATGCTATGAACACCTTTCCGCTATTTTTTAAATTAGAAGACCGCAAAGTATTGATCGTTGGTGGCGGTGATGTCGCACTACGTAAAGCTGACTTGCTCCGTCGCGCAGGTGCTGTTATCACGATTCTTGCGCCAAGTATCAGTGCTGAAATACAAGCTTTACTCTCAGATAGTAAGCACGAACTCATTTGTGAAAACTACAATAAAGCTTATATGATAGGTGCACGCGTTATTATCGCCGCAACGGATGATGAAACCCTCAATCATCAGATTCACGCTGATGCTAGCGAGCTGAATATTCCCGTCAACGTCGTTGATACCCCGCATTTATGCGATTTTATATTTCCTGCCATTGTCGATCGCAATCCAATTGTGATTGGTATCTCATCTAACGGTAAAGCGCCGGTGCTGGCACGTTTACTGCGCGCTCGTCTTGAAACTTTAATTCCACAAGGTTATGGAAAATTGGCCAAGCTGGCTGGCGAGTTTCGTAGTGAGGTAAAAACAAAAATTCCAACCCTTACCGGACGTCGCCAGTTTTGGGAACGCGCCTTTGAAGGTCAAGTCAGTCAGTTGATGTTTGCCGGTAATGAGAAGGAAGCGGCTGCCCAATTGCAAGCCGATTTAGATAACACTGCAACCGCTATCAATGAAAAAAATACAGCAGATAATACATCTACAGAATCCCAAACCGTAAAAAATACAATGGGCGAAGTTTATATCGTCGGTGCAGGCCCCGGTGATCCAGAACTGCTTACCTTTAAAGCGCTGCGTCTCATGCAGCAAGCCGATATTGTCTATTATGATGCGTTAGTTTCTCCGCAAGTATTAGACCTATGCCGCCGCGATGCTGACAAAGTGTTTGTCGGTAAAAAACGCAGCAATCATGCCGTCGCACAGCTTGGTATCAATGAGCTGTTGGTCAATAGTGCAAAAGAAGGTCGCCGTGTGGTACGGCTAAAAGGTGGCGATCCCTTTATCTTTGGCCGCGGCGGTGAAGAGATTGAAAGCTTACGTGCGCACGGCGTCCCTTATCAAGTCGTACCTGGTATTACTGCTGCTAACGCTGCCGCCAGTTATGCAGGTATTCCACTCACGCACCGTGACCATTCGCAATCAGTACGTTTTGTCACTGGGTTTTTAAAGGCTGGCGCGCCCAATAGTAACTTCAAAAACTTTTTGAATACTGATGAAACAGTAGTGTTTTATATGGGGCTGCACTCGCTGCCGCGCTTGACGACAGGCTTGATTGACGCTGGGCGTAGTAGCGACACCCCAATTGCCATTGTCTCTAATGCTAGTATGCCCAATCAGCAAGTATTAACAGGTACGCTTGCCAATATCGTTGAGTTGCAAGAAAAAAGCCAGTTGCCCACGCCTGCTCTGCTGATTATGGGTGATGTCGTAAGCTTGCATGATGACTTGGCTTGGTACAACTTACAAAATCAGCAAAATAATCAGAACACCTCAAAACCTGACAATAACTGGTTGCGTGATGGTACAGCGGCAACACCAAAATCGACTGCTCACCAGCAAGCGCATGCATTATCTATGGTAGCTAATTTGGCAACGGCTGATGATAGTTTGGAGCAGCTGGTTATTGGCTAGGATAAGTTTTCTAACGAGTACAAAAAAGCCTATTAGTCATTGCTAACAGGCTTACTTTATTAATGCTTTCTAAAAACTTAAGTAGAGTTGCATTGTGAGTATTACGCTATAATTCAAGAAAGTCTATAATATGCTGGAGCCATTGATCGTAGTTATAGTTTTCTAACACATGGGCACTCGCATAACGCATCATTTCTTCCTGATGCTTAGTATAGCCTTTAGATAACTGCGCGAATAGTTCATCAGCCTGCTCTTTACTGTCGACAACTTCACACATACCCTCAAAGCGCGTACTAACTGCCAAACTGGGATTAGTAATCGCTAATCTACCACATGCCATAATCTCAACTAATCGACGAGAAAACATACTCGGTGAATCAGTCACAGTATTGACATTAAGTGCATGCGAGTACTGACGATACATATCGCCAGTCTTATTGTGAGCGACCGCAGGATATACGTTAGTATTAGGTAAGTCTGGATAGCGATAGACATCAGACTTACGGTCTGAGTTACGGTCTATGATATCTAATCCAAAGGGCGACGCTGCACTAAATGCCATATCTTGCCACTTTTGCCGAGCATTATGGACATGCTTACTATAACTGCCGATAAATAGGCTCTTACGGTGACGCGGTGGTGAGGTGGCAGGATAATGAAACTTAGGCTGCACAGCAAAGGGTAACACCCCTACTTTTACTTTATCACCCAATATCGCCTGATAGCGCTCAACGCAGTTCGAATCGACGGTCAGTATATATTTGAATAAACTGGCCGAATTAATAAAGCGATTAAAATGGGCAGCATCTTCTTTATTCCAAAACACAGCAGGAATATTATACTGATCCGCCATCTCTAAAAGCTTGCGTAGCTCAACATTATTACGTTCAGGATAATCAGGGTAATTGGCAACCTTATAACGCCATGACTCTTTATAACCTCGCCATACTGATTCAACCAATATAAAGTCAGGTTTAAATATTTTAAATAGCTGAAACCAGTTTTTATCTTTAATTTGAAAAACTTTTACAGAACTTTCGTCCAATGCTAAAGACGTTAACTCGTCACTTATTAAAGCGACTCTAATCTCTTTAGAGGTATTAAATAAATATCTCATTGTATTGTACCTACTAAATAGAATAGCTGGCACTATAGCAACTATATTATTTTTTTATGTATAAAAACTATATGGTCTTAGTTAATTAATTGAAAGTTAATTTTAGAAAAGTTAGTAAAAATAAAAAACTGCTTTTTATAGTACTAAAGGTCGATAGCTATCTTTTCAGAATCATAAGTTCTTTTATTTTTAATCTCTTTATCACGAATAAAACATCGGATATAAAAATTTCCAGACATACCTACTAAATCAAAAGTTACTTCTTTACTATCCCTATACCACCTAGCATCTAATTTCCCTTTCTGGCTGTCATTATATAAATAAAAAGCATAATCATACTTAGCTTCTTCAAAAAAATAACTATCGACAACAAGCTTACCGAAGATTTTATTATCTTCTGCAGAAATGCTTACATTAAACATAATTAACCCTTAGAACGCTATAAAATTTAGTTGTGGGTACTATATTATAGATACCCTAAAAGCCTAACTTACTATAATACTTTATTGATTACCTTACTCACTTTATTGGCTTAAGTTTTTTTGGTGGTGTTCTAAAAAGTATGCTGGCATCAGACGTAGCCATAATTGACATAAAAGAACACCAGATCGAATACTTTAAAGTGATTATCAAGCTTTTTTGAGAAGCAACAAGTCTTTCTAACCGATCGTCTTAATCGGTGTCTAAGACGGCAGTTATTACCTTCTATACCTACCGTATGCTGTTTGCCAACTCGTTTGTTATCACCTTTAAAGGCCGTTATGAAACTGTCCCAATTGTCCATGCTAATAGAGTCATAGCTCACTTTAAGTTGCTTAAGACGTGCTCTTAGTTTCTGAGCCGTTTTTAAGTCACGCTTGCCCCAGACATAAGCGACAATCTCATTAGTAGCACGGTCATAAGCATAAATAAGCCAAACTTTACGCTTCTTGCGATATACGTAAGTCCAGAACTCATCAACCTCTAAGCGTTCATAGTAGCGCTTCTTAGGTACAATCTTGTAAATGGATGAGCCTATAGTACTAAGCACTTTTCCAATACTAACCTTGGCTATAACGGCTATGTCTCTAACGCCGCAACCTCGGACAGTCATCAGTCGTATGAGATCTTCTATTCTAGAGTGACAGCCGTTATAGGTTACCGCATGATCGCCAATAAACTGGCGTTTGCAGTCCTTACATTGGTAGTTCTGCTTGCCATAGCTTTTTATGCCGTTTTTCTTTAAACTGGGACTGTGACAGTCGGGGCAATTGATCTGTATTTGTGTCTTCATAACCTCAAATATATCATCTTGCTTCGGCTGTCACCCTTCCTTTATTACTCCAGCATACTTTTTGATACACCACCGTTTTTTTTATTAAGAATCTATAATCCAATGATGTTGGGCATTATTCTAATGACCTCTAAAGTATATCTCTCTATTTATTAATACATTGAAAAAAACCCATTAACTAACAAAATCCACAAAGTAAACGCTATAGTCAGTTCTTTTTAAATAAGATACAATCGTTTTAAAACAAGCGAAATGGCAGAATAACAAATGACCTATTCAGCAGATTTTCGAGCACAAGTGATTAAAAGTGTCAAAAACAAAGACATGAGTATCCGTCAGGCTTGTACTTTTTATAATATTAGCAAAACCGCATTACAGCGCTGGCTCAAAGATTCAAGTATCAAACAAACCCGGAATAAACCACCGACTAAAATACCGAATGAAGCTCTCTTAAAAGACGTTGAACAACATCCAGATGACTATTTGTATGAGCGAGCTAGGCGATTCAACTGTAGTAAGACCGGCATGCACACTGCTTTAAAACGCCTAGGTATCAGTCAAAAAAAAGACCTTAGAGCATCCAAAAGCCTGCCTGATAAAAGAGCGTCGTATCAGAGTAAGCTTGATCGCTTTACACAGCAAGGCTATCCCATTGTGTATATGGATGAGAGCGGCTTTGAGGCTGAAACTATAAGACCTTACGGATACTCACCGATAGGCAAACCCTGTATCGACAGCTTCAACTGGCAAGCAAAAAAGCGCACTAATGTCATCGGTGCTTTGTATAAAAAGATGCTGTTTGCGCTTGATTACTTTGAACAAAATATCAACAGCCATATATTTTATGACTGGTGCAAGTTCACGCTAATTCCAAGTCTCAAGACTAAATGCGTGATCGTTATGGATAATGCCCGCTTTCATAAGAGCAAGCGTATTCAAAAACTACTGAACAGGCACGGTCATCGTATTCTATGGCTGCCACCCTACAGTCCTGATCTAAACCCCATTGAAAAGAAATGGGCTCAAGCTAAGTTTCTACGCCAAGGGTGGATGGAGAATAATCTGCCTAAGCTATTTCAGGATATGGGTTGTATTTATTTTATTGTGAACTGACTATATAATAATAGAGTTTCAATGCTCTTAATACTGGACAAGTTATTAACTTTACACCACCCTTCATAAGCTTCGACTTCACTCCACCCACTTATAAACACAAAGTCGATTCCAGCTTGATGAGCAACTTGGTAGTCGTATTTGCTATCTCCTAAGAATAAAGCAGGGAATTGAATATTTTCACTATCTAACTCACGAGCTAATATGTGATCTTTATTATCAGGACTACCAAAAATACCACCGTCAAAAAGAGAGGTCAAATTACGCTGTGCAAAGATGCTGTGAAGTTCTTTTTGATCACCGCCAGATACTACTAGCCATTTACTTTGCCGAGTTTGATATCGTAGCTCTTTTAAACCTGTCGCTATTTTACAGCTAAGTAGTCCTTCCTGTACCAATTGAGCATAGGTGCTGAGTAAGGACTCTAAATCTGCCTCTACAGCGACTGGTGTATGTAAAGGAACTATATGCTCTAAGAAATAAGCAAATTTCTGATATCTTGAAATACCTCCGTTTGCAACATGATACTCTAATAAATCTTGAGCAGCCGCTTCTCCATACGGCAACGCTGCCTGATAAAAAGCTTGAGTTTTGACTTTATTAGAATCGAGAAGAACTCCATCACAATCAAAGATGAAAGTCTTATAGTCAGATAATGGCAGACTCATACTCATCTACTCATTACCTCACGCATTGCTGCCTCAACTTTCGACACATCACTAGGTACATCAACTGCCAAACTTCCAGGCTTAGTCTCAACCATCCTAATCTTTTTATTTAATTCAAAAAACCTAAGTATCTCTATATCTTCACAATGCTCTAGTTGACTCTTTCTACCGAATCGGTAAAAGCTTTCTAACTCATGTTTGGTAAAGGCATATATACATACTTGTTTTTTATAGGACTTAGGAGCGTTTTCAATTGTCTTGTAGCCAGGCAAAGATACGCGTGACATATATACAAGCTCATTATTCTCATTCGTGATAACTTTTGGTATATTGACATTATTTGGGTCTTCATCCTCACTGAGCCAACTAAAACCATTAATAACGTCCTGCATGTTGGCTATTTTGGCATCTCTCACTTTAATAATATCCTGAGGATCTACCAAAGGCTCATCGCCTTGTACGTTGATATAGATATCAGCAGCAATGTTTTGTGCAGCCTCTGCCAGTCTATCTGTACCAGTAGGTAAGTCATCAGAAGTCATCACTGCTTGAAAACCCGCTTTTTTTACCACTTCTTCAATTCGCTCATCTTCAGTGGCTATATAAACATTACTTTTACCCACTGCTATGGCAGATAGCTCTGCTACCCACAGTATCATAGGTTTACCAAGAAGATGTACTAGGGGTTTCCCAGGATAGCGACTCGAACTATAGCGAGCCGGTATAATAACGACACTACGCATATCCTTCCTTACAATAACTATTAAACATTAGTCTCAAGTGTTTTTTTGTAGCGCATACACAGACTTATTTTTTAGGTTATAGCGTGTTGCAGTTATCGCCTCGATTTGCAAAGCAAGAGGATTGTTTCGATAAGTTCTAAATAGGTGTTGCATCTCTTTGCTGCGGGGGTCATCTGCACCATAACCATCAAAACCTGCCAACATAACTTGATTGGCTTTTCCACTAGTAGCAAGTGCCAATGCATATGATACAACTAAAGAATTGGGAATAGTACAATAACTGTCTGCAAATTCAAAAGTATCGACCTGCACATTGATACCAAAATCTAATACCTCTTTATTGCCTAACGCTTGCTGCACATCTTTGGGCAACATTGAATAAGGTGTGATTAAAGGTTGGGGAAGCTTAGTATGCTCTTCGCAGTCAGCCAATAAGCGTACTGGATGGCAAGCCACTCGCAAATCAATAAGGTTAGCAGAGATTGATATTTGAGTATTTAGTGCCAGCACTAAAGGATTTTCTTGACGGATATAGCGCTCTAATGCTTCGCGATGCTGAGCGACACCAGGCCCCGTACCTAATAGTAGAACATCTCGTCCCTCAAAGACACTAGTTGGCAGCCACTCTCCTTTAGGCTCTCCATGATAAAAATGACGAGCAGCCTCTAAGGTATCTAAACTAAACTTCTTACCGCCCTCGACTCTTAAGTGCTCAATCACTGCTAAAAGGTCTTCTTCGCTATAACGCGAGTCACTCAGCATCTCTTGAATATAAGAGGGGTGAATAGCATATTTGCCTGCGAGATAATAATAAGGATTGGTGCCCCAACCATAAGCCGTTTTCATAGGGCCAAAATGTGTACGTATTAATGTCATTAGAGGCACAAAATTCGCAGATTGGTTTCGTAGACTAGCTATCTCAATGGCCAATTGTTCTGTTAACGCATTACCAGGCCCTCGTCCCATACCTGTCACAGTAGAATCTATCCATGTTACACCCTCTTCAATAGCTCGCAAACTATTAGATAGACCTAAACCTAGGTTATCATGAGTGTGTATACCCATAGGTCCTGTCCATTCACTACGGAACCAATTGATAATCTCAGCCGTTTGATCTGGCGTCATACTTCCCATACTATCAGCGAAATACAAAGCATCTATTGGGTAATCAGCGGCCATACGCGCTAATGCTTTCACTTCGTCTTCTGAACAGTTAGCGACTTGCATCAAATTAAAACCAACTTGATACCCCTTGTCTTTTAGCCATGATACTGACTCTAAAGCTTTCTCAAATTCATGTACATGACAAGCAATGCGCACCAAATCAACCGGTGTTTCATTTGCTGATACTGGGAATAATGCTTCTAAAACATCAACCTGTGGCTTATCACTGGCTAACTCACTCCCGTTAACCATGACGCCAATGATCAAGTCAGCAGGTAGGTTCAAGCTACGTAAAAATTCGTCAGTAGTGTAAGCACAAGCACCTTTAAAACCGTTATTTTGAATTGAGCGAAGACCTAACTCTACTACATCTACACCCGCGGCCTGCATAGCAATGAGGTAGTCATTAATTAACTCAGGTGAAAAGTCCCAAGAATTGTAATAACCACCATCACGGAGTGTGCAATCTAAAAATGATAAACCCATATCTAATTACCTAGTAGTTTCTATTAATAATATAGTTATTAACTTTAGTGGTCTAAAATGATTCTAAACATTGATATACAGCATTTAATTTTAAAAAATTAATTATAAATAATAAGCTTGAGTAAGTTTTCTTAAAAATAAAATGAAGTTTTTTGTTCTAACGCACTTATAGTAAAGTCTATAAAGAAATCAGGATCTATACTGAAACCAACTCTAGCCCAATTACCGGTTTGATCACCAGACTCAATGACGTGCTCTTGAGGAACAAATTCAGTATTTGGATGATATTGTACTATTTCACTCCTTTCGATAGAGTATGCAACTCCTGGTTTCTTGCCAAATGTTGCCGGCCATATAGAATCTGTTAGTGCATCAGTAATGAAAAAGTCAACTAGTTTCGAAAAATAAATTTTTTTAAAAGCATGTGCTCCTATAGTATTTGAAAAATCAGCGCTTTTTAGACCGGTACTTTTAACTATTTCCTCTAATAATTCAATTTCTTTAGTGCAATATTCATACTTATACTCGTCTTCATTCAAATAATGAGGACAAGTAAGCCCATCGAAAATAAAATGAACATCTTTTCTAAGAGCTTTAATCTTATTAATCAGTCCTTCTAAGGCAGTTTGTTGCTCAAACCATTGTCGTGACTCCTGACAAATACCTATCCATATAATAAAATTATTTTCAACAAACTCATCAGACAATTTATATGTTGCTTCAACTCTATCATAAATTTTATCTGAAAACGATTTAATAAAATTCAAACCTTTAATTGGGCGAACTGAACTTAATGCTATCGCAACGCTATTTTTGTTTTTAAGATATGCAGGTAATTCCTCAACTGAGATTACTTTATTATTCAATCTTGGAGCTAGAATACTAGATGGAAGGAATGCTATTTCTTGTAAGTCTATAATTTCATTAAAATTGGAAATTTTACTGTGTTCTAAGGTTTGTAAAGTATCGTAAAAATAATGATAAGGTCTATAGTATCCATTTATCAATGATATTTTTGGTTCAACTAGTGGTATAAAACCATCCTGCGTAATAGCATCCACATCGTTAATTGCTGACGATAATTTAACTCCTCTACCGCCTCGATATACAATTAACTCAAAATCAAGAAATATGACACAGTAACAGAAGTGAAATCTTTGAACAATCCAAAAATTCAAATCGCCTTCATAATATACATAGTTATTATTATTTAGCCATTTACTAAATACTGGTTTAGACCCATAAAACAGCTCTTTATTAATTGAATTAAAAAGCAAATTATTATCAATAAATAAATCCTTGCATAGGTTTTCTAATGTATCATTACCAATCTGCCCTAACTCAGATACAGATAGGCATTCAAAATCTGTAATCATATTTTTACTTTTATATAGGCTTAATGCGATATCCTCTATATTTTTTTTCCCAATAAGCTTATCTATTACATTCAGTCTCATCTCGTAGTCTGGAACAATATGACCCTTTCCCCAATATTTAATCCACAAGCATACCCCTGAATTAGTAGAGTATGAGTACTTATCTATTTTTTTTGCATTTAATGATTTAATAAAAGGGTTGGCATGTTTTCTGATATGATCAGTATCGCCTAAATTTTGCATATACAAAACTTTATTATTCTTTCTATTTTTATAACTTTTTGTTAAATCATGTTTAATACCTTTTGTCTCTAAAAAGTTATAATCTCACTAGATACATAGGTATCTTCGAGGAAGCTGCTTTCTATATAGTTACGAACTATATTTGGATCAAATTCAGAAATAGAAGTTTGTGGATTCCATACGACACCTGTCGCGTCGGTCTCCATCTCATCAATAACAGATAAAACCGCAAAACCTCCGCCCGAGCCTCCAAATAATATTAAGTTCGTATTGAGAGTAGTGGCGTATTGATCTAAAATATTAGCAATTACTTTGGGCAAATCAATGATATTCTCATTTCCTGCATACCATCCTAAAGATAGATTGTTAGAAAAGCTTAATGAAGGGTCAGAAACTGCAATAATAGGCATATTCATTTGCAAAGCTATTTTCATGCCTGAAAAGAATGGTGCTGACTTTTCCGAGCGATTAGGAACTGCAGCTGAAAAACAAATTAAAATGCCTCTATCTTTTTCAAAGCGATCCGAACCATCAACCAAAAAATCAATTGTTTGCTCCTTATGTTTAAATATCTTTACCCCGTCCTTAAATTGTAAATCATTTTTAATCTCATCTAATGAGGTAAGTTCAACTTTATCACTCCATTTTTTTAAATCATAATTAACTTTTTCGATAAAAATTTTTTCAGAGGTAATAATTTCAGTTTTTTCTTTTTTATTATCTTTAATAAAACATTTTACGAAATACTCAACGCCTTTTATGTCAATATCAAAATTTATTGTAGGTGATTCTTGATACCAAATGGTACTAATTTTGCTACCATCCTCATATAAATAGAAAGCGTACTCACAGAAATTGTTATTAGTATTTTTTAAACTTACAACAATACTATTCTCTAGATTTTTAATTTCTATATCAAACATTGTATTCCTTAAATTTTAATAAAAGTCATAACTTTAATTTTAAAGCATAATAAGTTGATTTATGTATATATATATGTATTCCTACAGTATCTGCATCTCTGTATCTAGGGTTTTATTAAAATTAACTTTAAGTGTGATACTATTATTATAAGATCCATAGCTGTATGATACAGGAGTATTAATTATTGTTGGTAAAACAATCTTCTCATCATCACTTAAGAATTTAAAACTAACCTTTGTTTCATTAAAAATATAAATATAAGAACCGTCATTATTTATTTTCAATAACTTAGCGTCTTTATTTAATATGAAAATAGAATAATAATTACCTTTTATATCAACTCTATCTTTGATTTTTAAAAATCCTTGATAATAATACATATTACGGTTTATCAGTATTTTTTCCTTATGAGTTTCCAATGCTATTCTAGAAAAACATTTGACTATACCTTTTTTATCAATTTTACCTATGAGCCTTAGTGAGTTTTTTATTAGGTTTCTTCTTCCCCATACCAGTCCATTAATATTTACTGTATTATGAGATTTCGACTCTACCACTGACTTTCTTATATGGTCACTATTATCATATTTATACTTACCGGGATCCATAAGTATATCTTGACCTTTATAACCAAAAATAAAGGATAAATTATCCCAATGCTTGTGAACTGTACTATGATAACTATTTGTTAAAGCCAAGTAAGTAAGGTCTTCACAATCTTTATAGACAAAGTATCCGGATAGAGTTAGTTTTTCGCTAGATGGTATTTTATATTTTGGTGTTCGAGATAAAGCGTTGTCTGTATCTCCAAACGGTATTTCTCTTCCATCTGGCAAAGTTAGAAAATCGCAGTTCTTTTTTGCTTCACTGAAGTATTTGTGCATTTTTGGAAAGTTATCATAAAAATTAGTTTTCAAATATCTGTCTAAAGTTTCGACAAAGAGAAAATGATAATGAGGAGAATGTTCTTTATGAATAAAATTCTCGTCAAGTTGGTTTTCCAATATTTCATCCCAACCTTTCTCACAAAACTCTATAACTTCTTTATTATCGTCAATAAGTTCTGCTAGACATCTAATGCCATGTATTACATAAAGACCATGGTTGTGATTACTTCTAAAAAGCCTTCAGACATCATAACTTCTAAGTGCTTATTTACCAGTTCTTGAAAAAATATGGTTTATTGATATTATTATTATCACAAGCTTCAAATAGAATTTGTATTTTTCAGATCTTATGCCCGTAGCCATATCATGCCAAGCGAACTCAATATTACTTTTCCGAATGAATGCTCACCAGTCCTCTATCCATTTAATAAGCTTCAAAATATATTCTTTATCTTTAGTTTCATTATATGCTCCTAAATAAATCATTAAATATCTTAATGTATTCAACTGGAAGCACCAATTAGAATCATTATAAGGGTCAATCGCCCAATCAAAAGGAATACTCATTGGATAAGGTTGTAAATCTGGTCTATTTACAGGTATAAATCCATCTTTTTCAAATTCCAATACTTTTTTAACACTCATAATAACACCAAATAATTTATTCAATAATCTCTATAAGTCAGTACATGTATTGGATTTAAGTAAATCCTCCCAAAGACCAACAGTTTTTTTTGATGAAAGACGCTCTAATACATGCCTTGTATTATCAAGTTCCTTATTTAAGTTAGAGTTTATAATTAAATTTTTAGCTCCTTCCAAAGAACTAATTATATTATCTTCACCCCAAATTTCAGCAGCTCCGTCCCAATCCCATATTATAGGTACTGACCCCGTCAACATCCCTTCACCTATCGCCATATGAAAAGACTCAAAATCGGATGGAGAAAGAATAAAACCTACCATAGTGAACCATTCATTAACATCATCGCCAGGTGGATCAAAAATGACTTTGTATCTTAATTTAGGGTTTATATTAATGCGTTCAAACACTTGCTGATAATAAGCTAATTCATCTTCACGCTTCAGTAACCAGTTATAATTTAGTGGATTCCTCCCTTTGACACGCAAGCAATATCTGTCATCTTCTTCTAATAATGCTTCTAATAAATCAATCGCCCGATCTAAACGCTTGCGAGATGGGGCTACACCAATGATACCTAACGTATAACGAGAATCATCAGTTTTTTTCTTAGGTGTAAACTTTTTATCATCTAGCAAATTAGCGATTACCGAAGTCTTTTCATAAGGAAATCCAAAAGTTTTTTGCCCTTCGCGTCGAATAAACTCACTAACGTAACTAATATGATCAATGTTATCCCAGTTAGCTTCTGCCACATAAGGTAGTTCTCGCTCTTGAAGATGAAAGCGAGCGATAAGACGCTGATGCGGTAATTTATGATGCGAGTACCATTTAAGGTTACCTAAACACCATTCACAAAAAACGATATCAGCTTGTTGTAGTAATGCATGGCTTTGTGATTCATTGTGCTTATCATGACCTTGCCACTGATCAATCAGAAACTCGAACTGTCCTGAGGCCGCAAGCTTACTCTGTAATAAAGTAAAGAACTTGAGATCATGTCCTGCTACTAATATGCGTGTTTTTTTTACAGCCTTAGGTACAGCAGGTATGTCTGCTAGCCATTGTCGTATCTCGTTCACACGTGTTGAGAAGGTATGTCTCTTCGCTAGTTTCTGTAGTGCATCGGCAGCTTGCTGAGCAACTTCAGGAACCATTAGCGCACGAGTAAGCTGCTGAGAAAACTCCCTTGCGCTATTAGCGAATAAAGGATAGTCACTTCCTAATAATTGCTCATGTAATGCATTACGGTTAAGAATAGCAGCGCATCCTGCACCGCCATACTCTAAAATTTTAGTAGAATATTCCACCGTATCATTCATGCTCTCTGCTCGCCAAGAGAGGCCCACTCTAGCTTGTTGCAGTTTTTGCTGAACCACCTCTCGAGATTGAGCACCGAACCAAAGCAAACCATCTGTATCTTCTAAAGCTTGCTGCATGTGCTGCTGATATTCGGGGTGGAAAGGCTCATTATGTATCTTATCGCCAATCATCACAAACTCACTTTCTGGTAACCCAGAATGAATACTTGGCCAAACGTTCACCATTTCCAAAGTCATCCAGTCGGCTTTGAACTTACCAGCATAAATAGCGCGCACAGGACGCTCTGCTATCAAAGATAAGTCATCCGGAATATCGGGGATAACTGGCGTATACAAATTGAACTTATTGTCTTTAAGACTCGGTACTAATGCTTGCCATAGTGTTTTAAAACCTTCAGTCTGGCACAGTAGTTTTTGACACCCTTGACCAATACTCTGCATAACCTGCTGTTGTTCAGTATCATAATCAGCTAGGTTTTGAGGAATGTCTGTTAGGTACATCCAGCACTTAGACAGTACCTCAGGAAACTTTAGCAACTCAGTGGCAATCTCTAAACCACGGACAATAATGACATCGTAAGCATAAATATGATTAAGAGCGACTGCAAGCTCAGCCATCATAGCTAAGGATAGACGTTTGTAACTCTTACCTTGCCAGTGCTGATGTTTAGTACCATCAATAATATTAAGATGCTGTGCAGTTTTGAGTGGGGCAAACAACTCATCGCGCTCTGGCGTGCTTTTAGCTATGAAGTCAACTTGCGCAGTAGCGGTTGCCGCTGTTGCTAAGGCTATGGTTTGTGCCCAAATAGAAGAGCCATCTATATAATTAAGGTCAGGATTGGCGCATATTAATACACGTTTTAACATTTTAAGCTCCTCTCACCTGTTGGCGTTCTAAAGCTATATTTTTAAACTGATCACTGTCCGCTAAATATAGGTCAGCATCTATAATGCTAACATCAGCTTGAGCATCAATATGACCTCTAAGAAATTCATTTGTGTCCCAAAGTGCGCCGCTTAATAGCCCTTGCTCACCATAACCAAATACATCATTATTAAGTGCCTTAGCCCAACCTTTGGCATCTGGTTCATAAATACTAGCATTGATAAGATCACGTAAGTAATGCTCACCATAGTAATTATGAGACGTCACCCAACCGGCGATAGCATAATATTTTTGGTTTTTGGCGGCCCAAGTATTCCTTTCATCTGGCTCAATAAGAACGATGTTTTCAGATAGCGTGGTTTTCTTTAAAGATGTACTGTGTGCATACTCAATAACCAAAAGGAATTCTTTATAACTTTGTTTCTCAGAAAATTGTTTAAAAATATCAATTTCTTCTAGGCTATTAGCTTTTGCGAAGAGCATAATATTAGGGTTCGTAGTGATACGACTTTCTATATTCAGATCTGAAAAAATACTATTGAGACGGTGAGCATAGGTATGCTTTGAGAATATCTCACGGATACCGGCTAAACTTCGTCTACGCCACTCTACATCATCACTCATCAATGTGCGTATCGCATTATCAGCTTCTTCTTGACTATTAACTAACCATACAGCATCTGAGTCAAACAGAGTTTCGATGCCTTTAGCATAAGTACTCACAACTGGTGTCCCGCTAGCCATGAGCTCAAAAACACGACGCGAAAACATAGTAGGTGAATCAGTGACTGAGTTGACATTCAAAAACACTCGATAACGGCTATACTCTTTGCAAAGTTCTTTATAAGGTAAGCTACCTTTGGTACCTGCTTGATACTCTTCTGGAAAAGGGAAAATACCAGTGCCATAATTGCGATCGTAAATATCTAAACCATACTTATTAGCCGCTTGTAGCAACCAGTTCATCGCCTCACCTCGTTCAGCATGACGATTGCCATACCAACTACCAGCGAAACATGACCGTGACTTTCGGCCTAATAACGGTGCTGGTTTATGCAGAGCAGGTTGCGCTGCAAAAGGCAATGAATGTACGTTAGTATTTCCAGTTTTTGCTGTGTATGATGCTTTCATATTGGCATCGGTTGTATAAATATGATCTACTAGTTTGGCACTGCACATGAACTTGTCATGGTGAACAGGGTCTTCTTTATTCCAAAATAATGTAGGTATGCCTTTATCACGAGCGTACTGACAGATATGCTCAATCTCATAACCTGGTTTATTAGCGTATTGGCCCACGCGATACTGCCAACTTCCATAATTGCCTTTCCACGCACTTTCGATGAAAAATAGTACTGGCTTGTATTTTTCTGCCAAAGCAAACCAGTTGTCTGGTCTAGGCTGGATTAAGTTTACGTCTTGCTCGAAAGAGCCTGTAGTGAATTCATCCATAATACCTATAATATTAGGTTTATTATTAATCGGGTAGTAGGGCCAGCCGATAATACTAATTTCTGCTGCCTGCTCGCTTGGAGCGACAAATTTAATAAGCTGAGACGCATCTACCTTTGGCTCAACACTAAAGCTGTTAACAAAGACTTGCTCATCTTTAGCCATATTAAAGCCGCACAGTCCAATATGAATTTTACTGACCCCACTAGGTACGACAAAAGTATGTAAGTCTTGAACTTTGTTATTAGTAGAAGGTAAGTATTTAAAATAGCCTTTTAAATTGGAAGAATAAGACATTTTCCCACATGACTCATGAATCTCATCGCCAATGGAGTTAAAATTTTTCAAAAGCAGTATAGCTTTACGATCAGTAGCCTGCGTATTTAGATATTCAGAAGCAACTTTTATTGTTAGAACTTGTTCAGCTTGCACTGGCACTTCATACCAAACAGGAACATTTTGTAATAGCTCTATAGTGTCTAAATGGCTAAAAGAACCAAACGATGGTTTTTCCTCTAACTGAGACGCATCTACCTTTGGCTCAACACTAAAGTTGCTAATAAAGACCTGCTCATCTTTAGTCGTGTTAAAACTACGCAGTCCAATATGAATTTGACTGATCTCATTAGGTACGACAAAGGTATGCAAATCTTCAATTTCATTGTTGGTAGATGGCAGATACCTGAAATAGGCATTCAATTGCTTAGAATGAGCCATCTTTCCACAAGGCTTATGAACTTCATTATCGTTTGAATCATAGCTTTTGATTAACAATATAGCTTTACGATTGATAATGTTTCCCGTATTTCGATATTGAGAAGCCGCTTTTATTATCAGCGCTTGTCCAGCTTTCACTGGTATTGTATACCAAATAGTGGTCTTTTCTGATAGCTCTATAGCATCTTGAGATTTGAACAAACTAAGGGGTGCATCTTTCTGAATTTTCAATGCGTAAGATTGTTGCGTCTGTATAAGATCATTGTCTTCACAACCACTTTTATTATCTAGTATGACTTTCTTTAGGCGTATATTATGATGATCATCAAAGCTGCTATCCTGATGATAATTAATACTTTTTATTGGGTTTACATTTTTTATTCTTTGTGCTTCTGTCAGAGAATTATCTTTAAGAAATATAAGTAACTTATCTAGTAATGGGGCATCTTCTATGCGTGAATGTCTTCTTTTTCTTGATTCCACATATATATCTAACAACTTCGAAGGCAGTTCCTTACTAATAGACTTGTCGTTTAGACTATCTATAATAGTTTTTCCCAGTTGATATGATATCGTATTACTTTCTGCTAACAATACTTTTTGGTTTTGCTTTAACTGCTTATTTTCTTCTTCGATAAGATGCATGTATTCTTTTAACTTATCAACTTGAGTAATAACATCTTTATTGTTATTTTTTACATCAGTCTCTTTATCTTCTTTTTTCTTAAATAACCTTTTAAGTTTCTTCATAATATATGTACCTAAATATAGCCAAAAATATAAAACATTGTATGAACGTCACTTTAGAACTCTTATAGAGACTATAAGAGTTCCAAGGTTACCATTTTGAATAATAAAGAAGGTATTTTCAACATTGTTAAAAATATAGAAACTAATGATTGCCAACCACATTCACTACATTCACAGTACCCAATGATGCCTTATCCGAAAACTCATCATGAGCAACCAACACCACTAGTAAATCAGACTGCTCGACAGCAGTTTCTAAAGCCACTAGCGTGCCAGCTGATAACTTTTCAGGCAGCGTTTGAATATGAGGCTCAACCAATAATATTTCTGCATTATCAGCATCAAGTATTTTTTTAGCGATATTGACTGCTGGACTCTCACGCAAATCATCAATATCAGGCTTAAATGCCAATCCTAGTAGAGCGACAGTTGGTCTAGTCACCCCCTGCTCTTTTAGCTTATCAACTTCAGCATTGATTTTATCTACTACCCAGTTAGGCTTGCTGTCATTGATCTCGCGAGCGGCACGGATGATCTTAGCCTCATCTGGATTTTGATTTACGATAAACCATGGATCGACAGCGATACAGTGACCACCTACCCCAGCACCTGGCTGAAGAATATTGACGCGTGGATGATGGTTAGCCAGTTCGATCAGCTCCCACACATTGATGTCGAGCTTATCAGAGATGATAGACAGCTCATTAGCAAAAGCAATACTTACATCACGAGAGGCATTTTCGGTTAGCTTTGCCATCTCAGCGGTACGAGAGTTGGTTTCTAATAGCTCGCCTTCTACGAAGATACGATAAACTTCTTTTGCTTTATTGGTGGATTCTTTCGTCATACCACCAATGATGCGGTCGTTAGAGATAAGCTCTTCAACCACCTTACCTGGTAATACACGCTCAGGACAATAAGCCACATAGATATCAGCTTCAGTATCAGGCTCGTGGTACTTAGGGAAAGTTAAGTCAGAGCGAGAGGCCGCAAGCCACTTAACCATCTGTTCAGTAGCCCCTACGGGTGACGTTGACTCTAAGATGACCAAATCGCCTTTTTCTAATAGTGGTGCCAAGGCTTTACTGACTGCATGAATATAAGACAAATCAGGGGTATGGTCATCGCCTTTAAAAGGTGTCGGTACGGCAATCAGATACGCATCTGAGTGTACTGGCGTTAGGTTGGCTTTGAGTCTACCGTTATCCACAGCTTGTTTAACAATTGCTTCCAAACCTGGCTCAACGATATGAATCTTGCCTTTGTTGATGGTATCGACCGCATGCTGATTGACATCGACACCGACGACATTGGCACCATGATGGGCGAACATCGCTGCTGTAGGTAAACCAATATAGCCTAAACCGAACACACAAATATTTTTCATCTTAATCCCGTCTATTTAATATTAAGTTAGCTTAACGCTTCAGTTTTAGCAGTTTGCTCATATAAGAACTCAACGATAGTCTTAGCAATACGTTGTGAGGCTTTACCATCACCATAAGGATTATGGGCTTGGCTCATTTTTAAATAAATAGCTTCGTTTTCAATCAGATTACTCACTTCAGCAACGATGGTAGGGCCATGAGTACCTACTAGCTTAACGGTACCTGCCTCGACTGCTTCTTGTCGTTCAGTCGTTTCACGCATCACTAATACCGGAATACCAAGCGATGGCGCTTCCTCTTGAATACCACCTGAATCCGTGAGAATAATATGGCTGGTACTCATCAAATATACAAAAGGTAGATAATCTTGTGGTGCAATAAGTTTGACATTATTAAGACCGCTTAGTAAGCGATTGACAGGCTCTTTAACATTAGGGTTTAAATGAACAGGATAAACAAATTCATAGTCTGGATACTTTTGAGCCAGATCTTTAATTGCTTGGCAAATTGACTCAAAGCCTTCTCCAAAATTTTCACGACGGTGACCAGTAATAAGTACCCGACGTTTACTGAAGTCCAATTCTGAAAATTGCTGCTGCAAGTCCAATCGTAGTGATGCATTATTTTCCAACTTATCCTTAACATCTAACAAGGCATCCACAACGGTGTTGCCAGTAACATAGATGTATTCTGGGTTGTTATGCTCATCATACAAATTTTGCGCGGCAGCTTTAGTTGGAGAGAAGTGCAACTTGGTAATGACACTAGTCAGTTGTCTATTAGCCTCTTCTGGCCAAGGTGAATAGAGACTATAGGTACGCAGCCCAGATTCAACGTGTCCGATCGGTATTTGTTGATAAAATGCTGCTTGTGCACCGCATAGTGTGGTCGATGTATCGCCGTGTACCAGTACTAAATCAGGCTTGCATTCTTGTAAAATAGGCTCAAGCGCCATTAGCATTCTAGAGCTAGCTTGAGTGAGGCTTTGATTGCTTTTCATGATATCTAAATCATAGTCGGGTACTATCTCAAATAGAGTCAGCACCTTATCTAGCATTTCACGATGTTGGGCAGTCACACAAACGATGGATTGAATATCAGGGTTGGCTTCTAAAGCCTTGACAACAGGCGCCATTTTGATCGCTTCTGGCCGAGTGCCAAAAATACTAAGGACTTTTTTCATAGCAATACTTTTTTAGTTTTGGGAGGGTAAGAACGTCATATAAGACTTTAAAAGGCTTTAAAAGGCTTTAAGATATAGAGTTTTTCACTATCAACACAGTTAAATAACCAGTAATATACTAGAGATAAAGTAAACGTTTATCAACCATTAGATACCACTCATCAGAACCAGATAATTAAATTTCTTTTAGAAACAATGAGGTATGACGTATAGGTTTTGTACTCAGTGTTAAATAAATTGTAACTTTGGTCAGAATGCTATATCTATCTTTAGATAGCCACCTCCAATATAGAAAATTTTGCTAGAATGAATCCTTTATATTAAATATTCTTAAGCTCAACTATGCCCACATTTGCCGATACCAATTTTATGCCTATTAAACCTCTCACTATCCTCCATACCTCCGACTGGCATTTGGGGCGCAGGCTTTATGGACGCATGCGTTATGACGAATTTGAGTCGTTTTTAGATTGGTTGCAAGATACCATTAGCTTGCAGAAAGTGGATATATTAATCGTTGCGGGTGATATCTTTGACACCATGACCCCAAGCAATAGAGCTCAAGCGCTATATTATGAATTTTTAGGAAAAGTTTCAAAATCATGCTGTCAACACATCGTTATCGTCGCTGGCAACCACGATTCCCCGACATTTTTAGATGCACCAAGTAATGTACTCAAGTTTCTCAATGTCCATGTTATCGGTACGGCTTGTGAAGAATTAAACGATGAAGTATTGGTGTTAGAAGATACAAATGGAAACCCGCATTGTATTATTGCGGCTGTCCCCTATTTGCGTGATCGTGACGTGCGTAGCAGTCAGGCTGGCGAGTCGGCTGATAGCAAAGATGCCAATGTCATTAAAGGCATTCGCGCCCATTATGATGAAGTAGCTAGCATTGCTAAGGCGAAGCAAGCTAAATTAGCCGACGCAAACCAGCGTCACATTCCCATCATTGCCACAGGGCATCTATTTGCAGCTGGTGGCACCACTACTGAAGACGATGGTGTGCGTGAGCTTTATGTCGGCTCACTCGGTAAGATTTCTGCTGACATGTTCGATGAAATTTTTGACTATGTGGCGCTTGGACATTTGCACGTACCGCAACGCGTCGGTGGTCGTGAGAGCATTCGCTATTCAGGCTCGCCAATCGCGATGGGATTTGGTGAGGCTAAGCAACAAAAACAAGTATTGCTGGTACAGTTTGGTACAGTAGAAAATGATGTTAATAATCAAAAACCAGCCTCAAACAATGCAGTTGAAAGCATTATTCCTCAGCTGACCAATACCGTTGCCCCGATTGAAAAACCTGTTAAGAAAGCAGCCAGTCAGACGACAGAATTTATGGATGACTTGTTTGGTTTTGACGAGCAATCAGCAGGTAATGAGGTGACAAAAACTGCTGCTACAGAAAACATCCCTGATCAGCAAGATCAAAACAACCAATCAATGCTTAAAAATCTCGATACTCCCAAAAAAATACTGCACCGAGATGACTCTAATCAGATGCAAGTAGTATCGCTACCTATTCCAAAGTTTCAAAAACTGGCGCAAGTTTCAGGTGATTTGGAGTGCATTAATCAGGCTATAGATAAAGTCATTCAATCTCTTGACGCAACAGAGTCTGTATGGCTCGAAATTATCTATACGGGTGAGGAGATTATCAGCGAGTTACGTGAGCATATCCAAACGATGGTAGATAATTTGCCGTGCGAGGTGTTAAAAATCAAAAACACTCGTACCTATAATAAAGTACTAAATCAACAACAGATCTCTGAAACGCTACAAGATTTAAATGAGGAAGAAGTATTCGAGCGTTGCTTGACTGCTCATGATATTCCTGATGAGCAAAAATCATCCTTACGTGACGCCTATGAACAAATCGTTTATAACTTACGTCACGAAGATACTCAGGCTGAATAGTATTATTTAATCATAAACGCTTTTGATCGAAGCTAACTAGAATAAAGGCTTCATTTCTCATTATTACCCTCTTTATTACTACCTATAAAAATAAGACCCTGCCATGCGCCTAATAGAACTAAGACTTAAAAACCTCAACTCCTTAAAAGGCGAATGGCACATTGATTTTAGTGACCCCGCTTTTCTTAATGAAGGCATCTTTGCCATTACTGGGCAAACGGGTGCTGGCAAGACGACCATATTGGATGCGATTTGCTTAGCACTCTATAGCCAGACGCCAAGACTGGGCGATATCACTGGTTCAACGAACGAGATAATGACCCAAGGTACAGGTGAATGCTCAGCAGAAGTCATTATAGAGATTGATTCCAAGCGTTATCAATGCTATTGGTATCAACATCGTGCCCACAAAAAAGCCAAGGGCAATTTATTAC
This sequence comes from Psychrobacter cibarius, assembly GCF_904845955.1. GTDB lineage: Bacteria > Pseudomonadota > Gammaproteobacteria > Pseudomonadales > Moraxellaceae > Psychrobacter > Psychrobacter cibarius_B. Next base: position 107,268 of record NZ_CAJGYX010000001.1, on the reverse strand, counting down.
CAATTAAGCATGAGATTAGTGAGGTGCAGACCGGCAAGATTTTAGAAGAGAAAAAGTCCAAAACTTCTGCCTATATACAAAACCTTATCGGCATGGATTTTAATCAATTTACGCGCTCCATCATGCTCGCACAGGGCAGTTTTGCCGCGTTTTTAAAGTCTGATATTGGCGATAGAGCCGCGATTTTAGAGAAAATAACGGGTACTGCTATTTATGCCAAAATATCGTTAAACGTTCATGAAAAGAAACGCTCTGAAGAGGAAGTGCTTGGCAAACTACAGGCAAGCGTGAATAGCTTGTCGTTATTAAATATTGAAGACGAAAAGCTACTGGTAGCAGATTTAGAGCGCTTTAACCAGCAGCAAAGCACAAAACGGCAAACCTTTAAAACCCTAAGTGAACAGCTACAGTGGCTGGATAGCGTTCAGCAGCTACAGCAAAATCTCTCGACCTATCAGACCGATTTTGCAGCGGCACAGCATACGCAGCAAACCTTTATGCCAGAAGCCCAGCGTTTAGATGGCGCTAATAAGGCTTTAGAGATTGATAGCTATTTCCGCGAGCTTAGCTACAGCCGAAATTTGGTCAAGCAGTTAGAGATTGAGCAGCAAGATTTGCTTAAGGAGATTCCAAAACAGCAAGCAGCGCTGGCACACGCCAATACCCATTTAGGGAATATCAATACCATTGAAAAGCAAGCCACAGATAGCCTACATGCTACTTTGCCTATTATTAAAAAGACGCGCGAGTTGGATACTGAGATAAAACAGCACTCTTATTCTTTAGCTAGCGATAATAAAAGTAAAGATGCATTAGTTAGTAACACTCAACAATTAGGTCAAGATATAGCTGACCACAAGCAAACAGAGCAAGATGTCAGAACTCAGCTTAGCAGTATAGAAAAATACTTCCGCGATTACCAAGAGCTAAACGACCTCGATACAGATATGGTGACCTTTGATAACAGCTGTAGCCGATTAAAGGCGCTGTTGGAAGATAATGCCAATCTAACAGCGGATAAACTTGCTTATAGTAATCAAGCCAGCCAGCTACAGACTGATTTTGATAAGTTATATAAGCAGCAAGGTGCAGAGAAATTATTGATAACGCAGCAGCGCGAGCAACTTGCCAGCGTACAAAAGCAGCAAGCCACACTCATTCAAAACCAGCCCATTGCTAATATGCGTAGCGAGCAAGAGCAAGTCGATCAAATCAGCACCCAGATTGCGCAAGCCAGCTTTAAATTACAGCAGCTGTCTGAGCGTACCAACCAAATTCAACACATCAATGCAACGTTACCCAAACTGAATCAAGAGCTTAATACTTTAGAAGGTTTGATTGACAGTCACAAGATAAATATTGAAGAGGTTAAGCTCAAAAAGCAAGATAGGCAAGAGCATCTACATCTACTACAAAAGGTCGCTAAGCTTGAAGATTATATAGTGGAGCTAGAGGATGGGTCGCCCTGCCCGCTTTGCGGTGCACATGAGCATCCTTATGGTAAACATCATCCGTTATTAGACCCTAGTAGCAAAAATAATAATACCGACGCCAATGACGATCAAAACCAGTCGTCTACAATAAAACAGACTAAGGCGCAATTAACTCAGCAGCACATAGCTGAATTAGAAACTGCTATTGATAATCTTGAGCAGATTTTATCTAAACATCATATCGACCATGCCACCAAAAAAGAAGCCATCAATAATCAACAGCAGCAGTTAGCGCCCTTGCAGCAGCAATCTAAAATTTTACACGCTGATATTCAGTCTAACCTTTCCTCGCTATTTAACACTGAAAATAGTTATTCGAAATCGACTGTGGCAATTATCGATCCACTTGCGCAGATTACGAACGATACTGATATTCATATTGATCAGGGCTTATCCTTATTAAGCATCATCAAACTCAAACTGACTGAGCATAAACAGTCTCTTAAAACGATAGTCGTCAAATATGACAACCTAGCTGAAAGTGCTGCAACGCTCAGTATTGCCATCGAAGCCGATGAAAAGCAGCAACAGCTACTTAGTCGCGCCATTAATAATCTGGCGACTGATATCAAGCTAAATGCTCAAAAAGTTGAAAGTGTCGAAGATAAGATTGCCACTAATTTTTCTGAACTCATACTCATGATGACCGATATTTCATCTTTGGTGAGTAAGTATCCAACGGCTAAATACGAGAATCATTTAACGATAGCGCTCAAAGCGACTGACGTTCAAGGCGCACTGCAGCAGCTCATTGAAAGCCTTCATAAGCAAACAGTATTAGCAAGCGCAGATTATGATGAGCATATTGACCAGTTGCGGGCACAACGTCATGCTTTGAAGCAGTTAAAGCAATATCATCATGAGCAAAGTAGCCGCCAACAGCAACTCACAAATACTCTGATCAGCCTGACTGCGAATATTGAGAGTAAGCAAGCACAGCTCACCAATGATGAGACAGCACTCAAAGAATTAGAGACATTAATTGATAATAAAACTGATGATATCGAACAATTAAAGAAAGCTAGAAAAGCGCTATTCGCAGATAAAGATACAGACTATGAAGAAAACCAGTTACGCAGCGCTGCTGATGAAGCTAAAGCCGAACAAATCATAGCGCAAAGACAGCTAGATTCTGTACTGCAATCTTTAGAGCAATTAAAGCTCAGAAAGCAACAGCTAGCCACAGAGCGACAGTCGGCGACTACTACCGTAAATACACAGGACAGCATTTTTACTAACTTACTCATAGAGTCAAAGTTCGTCGATGAAGCAGATTTTTTGAGTGCGCGTCTGCCTAAAGAAGAGCGTGAGGCATTACATATACGTAAACTAGCGATTGATAATGCCCTACAACAAGCTAAGTTTCAGTTAAATAATACCCAGCAAGCGTTAGAGCAAAAACTTGCCACACCTATGAAAGATGAAGACCGAGAAACACTTGCTGGCAAGCATCACCAAATACAGGCGGATATCGATGAGTTAAGTCAAAAAATCGGTGCGATTGACCAAAAGCTCAAGGATAACGACAGCCAAAAAGGGCAACAGGCGACACAGCTGATTGCAATCGATGAACAAAAACAAAAACTACAAGTTTGGCAGCAGCTACATACGTTAATTGGTTCTGCTGATGGCAAAAAATATCGCACCTTTGCTCAAGGCTTAACGTTTGAGGTCATGATTAGCCATGCCAATACGCAACTGCAAAAAATGAGTGACCGCTATTTGCTTATTCATGATGACAGTAATCCGCTGGAGCTTAATGTGATTGATAACTATCAAGGTGGTGATATTCGCAGTACCAAAAACCTATCGGGCGGCGAAGGATTTATTATCAGCTTGGCGCTCGCCCTTGGGCTATCCCAAATGGCGAGTCACAACATTCGCGTGGATTCACTGTTTTTGGATGAAGGGTTTGGTACGCTTGATGAAGAGTCGCTTGATATTGCGCTCGATACTTTAACGAGCTTACAACAAGAAGGTAAGCTTATTGGTATTATCTCTCACGTACAGGCGTTAAAAGATCGCATCTTGACTCAAATCAAGGTTGAAAAAATCTCGGGTGGTTTTAGCCAAATCAGTGGTCAAGGCTGTCGCCGAGTGGTCAATGTTACTAATGAAAAAGCTTCGTAAGCTAAAGCGGTCATCAAGAGTCGAGCTTGCATCACGCCGTTGATTACTTTTTACGCTTAGCCAGACAATAAAAAACCACCGTTAATTAATAACGGTGGTTTTTTTGAAAAGACCTTTATCTTGTTGTGTATTGAATGACTAGTTACTTACTTAGTTACCAAACCGCTTAGCTCACTCATCAATACTGACAACGTTGAAAGACCAATTTGACCATTTTCATCATTTCTATGCAGATTATCTAACTTGCTCATCTCTGTGGTGACAGACTCCAGATGATCCAAGTGACGTGAACGCCATTCACCAAACGCTTGCTTCGCATCTGGTTTAGATAATATGGCATCCATCAGTAGACGGAGACTACGTGACAGCTCATTCATCAACGCATGGCGTGCGCGGCGATCCCAGTAGTCTTGCTGTGGTAACGTTGCGATGTTGTCCATCATCCAATCTAACTGCAAGACGTGATAGGCATCAAAGTACAATGTTGCAATCTCATCAACAGGACGCTCATATTGCTCAGCAAGCAGTGCGGCATCAAGTGCATCAACATGATAAGGCAGCATCGCAAACAACGCGGCATCATTGTTAGACAAATCATTCTGCATCAGGCTAGTGGTATCTTCTTGCAAGTATTCTGCAAATTGTTGCTCAATAAAGCCGCCTGATTTGGTTAATTTCTCAACACTATCACTAAAGCGACTGATCATGTCAGCGACTTGCAATTCTTGACCAAAGGCATTGATAAACCAAACCACACCTTGCTCAAGCGCGTCACGTAGACGTAGTTCAAGAGTTAGCAGCAATGTAGCATCGACTTGATTGTCCAGCGCTTCAAGGGTGTTCCAAGCTTTTGATACATTGAACACATCACGGCTAATCGCATAACCACGCACGATGGTCGCCAGCGATTGATCTGTTTCTTCATAAAGGCGGAACAGTGCTTCAATGCCCAAACGATTGACCACACTATTTGTCAAATAGGTGCTGATAATCTCACGATGTAAGCGGTGTTCAGTCATCTCATCAAAGAACCGCGTCGCCAACTCATCAGGGAAATACTTGCGCAGCTCATTGATAAAGTACGCATCATCTGGCAAGTCTGATGATAACAAGTTGTCATACACCCACATTTTGCCATAAGCCATGACAACTGCCAGCTCAGGGTTGGTCAAGCCAGTATCTGCTTTTTGACGTTTGGCAATTTCTTCATCTGATGGCAGATATTCAATCGCCCGATCAAGACGCCCTTCGCCTTCTAACATCTGAATGAAACGCTGATGATCACTTAAGTTAGCCGCGGCACGAATGTGGCTAAGCTCAATGGCTTGTGGTTGAAGGTAGTTTTGACGCAATACCAGTTCTGCCACGCTATCAGTCATGCTCTCAAGCAACTCATTACGCTGCTTTAAGGTCATGTCGCCTTGCTCGACTACTTTACCAAGTAGAATTTTGATATTTACTTCATGATCTGAGCAGTTTACGCCGCCTGAGTTATCGATAGCGTCGGTATAAATGCGACCGCCCGTTTGTGCATATTCGATACGCCCTTGCTGGGTAAAGCCTAAGTTACCACCTTCACCAACGATAGATGTACGTAGCTCATTGCCGTTGACCCGTACCGCGTCATTGGCACGGTCGCCGACATCAGCATGGCTCTCATTCACGCTTTTCACATAAGTACCGATACCGCCATTCCAAATAAGATCGACAGGCGATTTTAACAACGCACTGATTAACTCGTTGGGTGCCATGCTGTCTTCAGCGATATCAAAACGCTGTTTCATCTCAGCACTGAGCGTGATGCTCTTATCTTGGCGGGAGAAAACGCCACCTCCTTGGCTAATAAGTGACTTTTCATAGTCATCCCACGTCGAACGCGGCATGTCAAATAAGCGGGCACGTTCTGCGTGTGAAGTAGCAGCATCTGGATTAGGATCAATAAAGATATGTAGATGGTTAAATGCGGCGACCAGCTGGGTATGGGTTGATAGCAGCATACCATTGCCGAATACGTCACCGCTCATATCGCCAATACCAACCACGGTAAAGTTATCACGGTTCTGAATGTCCATGCCGCGCATACGGAAGTGGCGTTTGACCGATTCCCAACCACCGCGTGCAGTGATACCCATGGCTTTATGATCGTAACCAACCGAGCCGCCTGAAGCAAAGGCATCGTCGAGCCAGAAGTCGTATTCAGCAGACAAAGCATTCGCAATATCAGAGAAGCTAGCCGTTCCTTTATCAGCCGCCACCACTAAGTACGGATCATCTCCATCATGACGCACGGTGTTGGCTGGCGGGACAATTTTTCCATCAACGATATTATCCGTCACATCGAGCATACCGCGTAGGAATGCTTGATAACAAGCAATGCCTTCGGCTTGGAATGCGTCGCGACCATCTGCCATGGTTTTGGTTTTGACGATAAAACCGCCTTTTGAACCAACAGGAACAATCACCGCGTTTTTGACCATCTGTGCTTTGACCAAACCAAGCACTTCGGTGCGGAAATCTTCCATACGATCTGACCAACGCAGACCGCCACGAGCCACTTTACCACCGCGCAAATGCACGGCTTCAACACGCGGCGAATACACGAATATCTCAAACATCGGCTTTGGTTTTGGTAGATTAGGAATATCTGCTGCCAAAAACTTAAACGATAAACGATCTTTACGCTGACCATCGCTATCGGTTTGATAGAAATTGGTGCGTACCATGGCGTTAATTAAATCTAAGTACCAGCGTAAGATACGGTCTTCATCCAAGCTATCCACACCTGCCAATGCCGCTGTGATTTGCTGTTGAATCTGCGCGGTTTTTTCTGAGCGCTCATCTTCACTGTACTTAGGGTTCATACGGGCATCAAACAGACTACCGAGCGCCACGCTAATGTCACTATTTTTTACTACCGTTTGCTGAATATACGTACTAGAGAATGGTGCTTTCGCTTGCATCATATAACGTGACAATGCTCGTAGTACCACCACATCATAAGTGTCTAAATTGGTCGTCAATACCAATTCGTTAAAGGAGTCACTCTCGACATGTCCCGCCCAAATCTGCTTGAGACTGTCTTCAAACTGACCACGCACTACTTGCATGTTGACAGTATCGACATGCTCCAGTGTTAGCTCATACTCTTGCATCCAAATCGGCTGTTCTGGTAAATCAAACTCATAGGTTTGTGCTGAAATGACAGACACACCAAAGTTTTCAAGGATTGGCAGGACTTTGGATAAAATAACAGGCTGTTCACGACCATACAGTTTTAGGTGTAATTGATTGCTTGCATCGCCCGTTGATTGGTATAAATGCCAAATCATCGGCTGTTCTGCTGTCAATACAGCCAAACGCTTGGTGTCTTCAACCGCAGTACGGGCATCAAAACGCTCTTGATAAGCCGCAGGGATATAATTTAAAAAGCGACGGTTTAGAGCATTGGCTTGTTGCTCACCTACATTATCCAGCAGCATCTTTTGATAGCTGTCGCTCCATGATTGCATTAAAGCAGATAGTTTTGCTTCAAGTGCAGCAGTATCGACGTCTTTCACTTGACCTGGCACCGTACGCACATGGACATGCACACGTGCGTGAGCTGATTCATTGAATTCTGTGGTAAACCCTGATGATGTGCCACCGTAGGCTTCTTTTAGGACGTTCTGTACTTTGATACGTAGCTCAGTGTTGAACTTGTCGCGCGGGATATAGACCAAACATGAGACAAAACGCTGATAATGATCCACACGGCTGAATAGGCGCAGGCTCTTTTTATCTTGCAACTGGCTGATACCAGAAACGATAGGATATAGCTCTTCGACGCTGGCTTGAAAGAGGTCGTCACGCGGCAAGGTGTTAATCACATGCATCATTTTATGGTGCGCATGACCGTCACGTGGCAATTCTGCCATCGCCATAATCTTATTGGCTTTGTCACGTAATAGCGGAATTTGCTGTACCGTTAGTTGATACGCTTGTGAGGTCAATAGACCAATAAATCGATATTCACCAACCAGCTTACCACTATCATCAAATTTATGAATACCCAAAAAGTCCATATATACGGGACGATGCACAGGCGATACACGGCTTGATTTGGACAACATCAACACTCGCGGTTCAGTCAATAGTTGCTTTAATACTTTTGGCAATTGGCTAAAACTCTCTGAAAGTTTATCTTCTTCAGCACCGCGTAATAGACCAAGACCACTATTACCAATGGCGAATAAATCTAAATCAGCAGGTTCAGCATTCACTTCGACAGCCTGCCCGCCTTCCAAACGGTATTCACGATAACCCAAGAATATAAAATGATCGTCTAATATCCAATCTAAAAACGCTTGTATCTCTTGCTGCGAGTAAAAAACTTCTGGCAGTGGCTTGTTTGATAGCTCAGCTTTGATATCCGTCAACTGCGCACGCATCTGCTTCCAATCGCCAACGACTGTATCTAGCGTATCAATTTTTGCCAATAACATTTGCTGTAATGCAGCCAGATCTTCATCATCTTGATAGGCAATTTCACAATGAATCAAAGACAAATGAGAGGTCGCGCTTTCATGTGCGCCTTCGACATGAGTAATATGACCATTATCATCACGTGCAACACTGACAATGATGTTATAAGTACGATGAACATCGATACCTTCAGACTCAAGACTCATCAAAATCGTATCGACTAAAAACGGTCTGTCATAGGCAACAATTTGAATAACCGTATGTGAGCTATGAAAATGCTGCTCTTCTGCTTTGGGGTTCAGCACCTTCAGTTGTGGCTTGCTGCCATCATAGGCTTGGAGCAACGTAAAATGATGTAATGCCATGCCCGCTAGGTCAGCATTACTGATAGTCTCAGCTGCCTCTGCGTGCAGTGGCTGATAATAGCTATGAATAAAATGATCAAATAATGATTTGTCTTTTTGTACATAACTGGTAGCAATATCGCTTATCTGGCTGATGCGCTCTTTTGCGATACTGAGGGAGTTTGGCATGTCCTTCATCCTTTTTTATAGATTTGATTTATCATTTATTTAAGTTTATTAATTCGTACTAACTAATGGCACCGCATAAATATGTGAAACATTATTGGTGCTGCGGAGCAGTATATCCATTTACGCAATTTATTCTGTTTTTTCTTGATATTTTAAGTTTCTCTCCTTTTTTTACCCTTATTTTTAGGAATATGTCGCAATCGGGATTTAATACCATTAATTTAGTGAAGTGTAACGTACATAGCGCGCCAGCTAAAGCGTACAACATCATTTCATGAATCAGCAACATGTCGATAACATTTGCTCATGAGACAAGTTTTTCCGTTTATTGATGATTAATTGCTGGCAAGTGGATACTCATGGCAATCAGTACGACTTTTTTGTTAGAATATGCCAGTATATTTGAGAGTGTGTGGCTAACTCATAACTAACTTTAATGCTAAGGGCAAGACGTATGATGAATATTTTGGTGATTGGTTCAGGTGGTCGCGAACACGCGCTAGCATGGCAATGTGCAAAAGACGATAAGGTCAATAATGTCTACGTCGCGCCTGGTAATGCTGGTACAGCGCTTGAACCTAAATGCCAAAACGTTGTCCTAGTATCGACAGATGAGAACGCTAGTGAGCATAGTGCAATCATCGATTTTTGCCAAAACAATGCCATTGATATGGTCATTGTTGGACCAGAAGCGCCTTTGGTCACTGGTATCATTGATGCTTGCCGCGATGCTGGGATTCAAGCGTGGGGGCCAACAGCATACTGTGCGCAATTAGAAGGTTCCAAAACCTTCGCCAAAGAATTTATGGAACAAAACAATATCCCCACCGCAGCCTACAAAGGCTTCACCGAAGCAGTAGCTGCTAAAGCTTATATCGATGAACAAGGTGCACCCATCGTTATCAAAGCTGATGGCCTTGCCGCTGGTAAAGGGGTCATCGTCGCAGAAACTATCGAACAGGCATATGAGGCCATCGATGATATGCTTGCGGACAATAAGTTTGGTGATGCAGGCAGCCGAGTGGTGATTGAGCAGTTTTTGCAAGGTGAAGAAGCCAGCTTTATCTGCATGATTGATGGTAAAAATATCTTGCCAATGGCAACAAGCCAAGACCATAAACGGGCTTTTGAAGGCGATACAGGTCCGAACACAGGCGGTATGGGAGCATACTCTCCTGCGCCAGTGGTCACTCAAGATGTCCATGAAAAAGTCATGGCCCAAGTCATTCAGCCAGTGGTTGATGCAATGAATAATGCTGGTCACCCTTATACGGGATTTTTATATGCAGGTCTCATGATTGATGAAGCAGGTGACCCTTATGTGATCGAATTTAACTGCCGTTTTGGTGATCCAGAAACTCAGCCTATCTTAATGCGTTTACAATCATCAATGGTAGATTTGGTGGCGAAAGGTCTAGCAGGACAGTTGCCTAGTGATGCTCAATGGGATAGCCGCCCTGCCCTCGGTATCGTCATTGCTTCAAAAGGCTATCCTGAAACATCATCAAAAGGTGATGTGATTGCTGGCTTGCCAGAACTAGATGACAATAATGACAACGCTGTCAAAGTCTTCCATGCTGGCACTGCTTTTTCTGACAGCGATGCCATAGACCGTGAGAAAGAAGTAGTGACGAATGGCGGACGTGTATTATGCGTGACTGCTCTTGCAGATAGTATTTCAGATGCTCAGCAAGCCGCACTTGCGGTAACAGGTGCGATTAGTTTTGATGGTGCACAGTATCGCCGTGATATTGGTCATCATGCCATTGCTCCTGGAGACAGTTAAAAATCAATATTACTCAGGCGAGAGCTGTTCGCAGTTTCAGTCTGATATACCAAATTACTTTTAGCTTTTATGATTCGACCTAGCATCATGCTAGGTCTTATTTTTTGATATTATTTTTTACGAAGTTATAATCTGCAAATATATACTGCGGCTTAGAAAGTAACTGCTATTGGCAAGCTTAGGCTCATCAGCCAAATGTGCTTTATATGATACAATTTTGTACCCGTACATCGCATCTCCCTTGTATTGTAGGTTTTGAACCCACAAATCAATACCAACTGGATGAATGATTATATTTATGGCAAATGATACGTCTAAACCTTCTAGCACCAAGCAATCCATCGATAACTTAAAAACCTCAGGGTTTGATAGACGAATGTCGATTGCCAAAACTTCCTTAAATATTGGTCGCCGCTGGGCGGGTAATAGTGTGTCTGGCATGTTCTTAAATAAAGAAGCTCGTACAGCACGCAACCAAGTATTTATGGAAGCCCAAGCAAACTACCTCGCAGAAGAGCTAGGTAAGCTAAAAGGTTCGGTCGTCAAAATTGGTCAAATGCTAGCGATTTATGGTGAACATATTTTGCCACCAGAAATCACCCGTGCCTTGCAAACGCTCAATGACGATACCGCTACGTTATCATGGTCAACCATGCAACAAACCCTGCAACAATTATTGGGTGAAAAACTACATGAATTAGATGTCGATACGGTTCCTATAGGCACTGCGTCTCTCGCTCAAGTTCATCGCGCTACGGTGATTGCAACTGGCGAGCAAGTTGTATTAAAAATTCAGTATCCGGGTGTTGCTGATGCGATCAACTCAGATCTTGCTTTATTTAAGCAACTATTAAGAGTAAGTAATATCGTTCCGCAGACCCGTTCGCTCGATGCTTGGTTCGAAGAGATACGTGACCTACTCCATCATGAAGTGGACTATGAAGCTGAAGCCGCGACGACAGAACGGTTTTATGACCGTCTGAGTAATGATCCGCGTTACATAGTTCCCAAGATTGATCGCACTTATTCCAAAAAACGCCTACTCTGTATGTCTTATGAGCCAGGTATTACCGTAGTTTCTGAGGCATTACAATTATTACCTCATGAGCGTCGTAACGCTATTGGTCAGGCAGCCATCGAAATCATGATGCAAGAGATTTTTGTGTGGGGTGAAATGCAGACGGACCCCAACTTTGGTAATTATCTGGTTCGTGTCAGTGAAAATGAAGGCGATATCGATAAATTAGTATTATTAGATTTTGGTGCTATTCGTCAATTTGATAACAACCTTTTGACCATTGCGCATGGCTTACTAAAAGCTGGTTACCGCCATGACCATCAGGCGATGATGCTTGCGATGACGGGTTATGACTTCTTTGATAGTATGAGTGATAAAGTACGCTCTGATATGGCGTCACTATTTTTATTGGCAACCGAACCGTTTAGTGATCCAGCGACCAATCCTGATATTCCTAGCGATTGTCTAGATAAGGACCACCGTTATATTTGGGCGAACAGCAAACTCCACTCTCGCCTCTCAACACAAGCTACAAAAGCGATGCAGTCTTTTGAGTTTAACTTACCACCAAAAGAATTTATGTTTATTAGTCGAAAATTTATTGGTGCTTACACCTTTTTGACGGTGCTTGATGCTTATACCGATTCGGATACTTTAGTAAAACCTTATTTGTAATTCTGATTGAAGAAAATTTTTTCTAATAGTAAGTAATTTTTGAACCGCCCTTTTTTGGCGGTTTTATTTTTTAGTGTTTTATTTACTTAGGCTATTTAACTGTGATTCACAGTGTTGGCCTGCCATTCATCAAACCTAGTTTTATAACCTTCCGGCTTACACATATTAAGCTCCCAGCATACCTCTCCACGGGCTAAATATTTTATTTCAAAATGCGTGCGCTGACCGTCATCAGCGACTTGATAGCGCTCATTAGGCAACGACCATATCTCCATTGCTTGCTGCTCTGCATTATTTATATAGGCTTCGATGTTGGTTACTAGTACCACCTCTCCACCTACTTGCAAGCGTGACAATAAAAACTCGAAAAAAGGCATGTTTAGCCATTGCTGGTTGGGATTGTGCTGTTCAGGATTGGGGTACAGTATGAAGATTTGACTGATACTATTGGGTTTAATGGCATGCACAATCCATGCGATCGCATCGGCATGAATGGCCGTTAAATTCGGCGAGTCTTGTAGCACTGCCAGTTTGGCAAAAGCGTCAAATTTATTACGCGTACGTTCGATCGCAATCAAATGCTTATCGGTATTTTTTGCGGCGAAACCAAGCGCATGCTTACCCTTCCCTGCACCAATTTCTAATATTAAAGGGACAGTGCCTTTATTGTCGTGAATGATATTTGGCATAATAAAATCACGTGGTGCTGAAAGCTTTTTTGGTTGAAATGCTCGCTGTTGCTGATGTGTAAGCTCAATATTATTGCTCATCTACTATCCTTAAAGTATTTGTCTTTTGCCATTATTCGGGCGCATGCTATTATATAGCCAATCCACTTCAATAGTAATATGGCGACAGCGAGTAACGCGCTATCGTAGTCTATCAAGCGCATACGAGATGAAAATAGATGCAATTACCGACTGCCGCTCGCTAATGATGTTCATCATACAAATAAATCGAGGATACTCCCACCCTTATCATGACTGAATCTACCCCCCAAACCTCCCCTAAAACCTATCCTTGCCCACGCTGTGGTACCAAAACAGCATGGCAAGACAATAAATACAAGCCGTTTTGTAGCAGTCAATGTAAACTTATCGACTTAGGTGCATGGGCAAATGAAGACTATACCTTACCTGCAGAAACCACGCCTTTTTCTGACGAGCTATAATCAATACCTTCTCTTTTAACTAATTTATCATCTTAAGGATGTTTTATATGTCTGCTACTTATCTGATGCCCACTTATAACCGTCAGCCAATCAGCTTTACACGCGGTTCAGGCAGCTGGCTATATACCAAAGATGACACGCCTTATTTAGATGCGCTGACTGGTATTGCTGTATGCGGTCTAGGGCATTGCCACCCGCAAGTGACTGACGCCATTCAGCAGCAAGCAGCGACTTTAGTACATACCAGTAACTTATTCGGTATCGACTGGCAAGAGCGTGCGGGTGAAGTGCTATGTACAGCCGCCCAAATGGACAGTGTGTTTTTTGCCAATAGTGGTGCTGAAGCGAACGAGGCGGCGCTCAAATTGGCGCGTCTATATGCCTATCAGCAAGGTTTTAAACGCCCAAAAGTCATCGTTATGGAGCAGTCATTCCATGGTCGTACCTTACTATCATTGTCAGCCACCGCCAACCCAAAAGCCCGTGAAGGGTTTTATACATTAGATGATGATTTTATCCGTGTACCCTTTGGCGATATTGCCGCGATTAAGCAAGCCGCGCAAGATCATGATGAAATTTGCGCCATCTTTGTAGAGCCTGTTCAAGGTGAAGGGGGTTTAAATACTGCTGCCAACGGATTTACGTATCTTGAAGAATTACAAGCAGAGTGTGAAGCCCATAACTGGCTATTTATGCTGGATGAAGTGCAAACAGGTAATGGCCGTACGGGTAAATACTTCGCTTATCAACATAGTAATGCGCGTCCTGATGTATTGACGACAGCTAAGGGCTTGGGTAACGGTTTTCCAGTAGGCGCATGTATGGTACGTGGCCGCGCTAATGGCCTGTTTGGTGCTGGTAGTCATGGCTCTACTTATGGCGGAACGCCGCTAGCCAGTCGTGTAGTACATAGCGTATATGACGTATTGGCTAACAGTGATATCATGACCAATGCCGTAACCGAAGGGCTGTTTATTCGAGAGACGCTGGTCGATACACTAGGACAATACGGCGTCAGCAGTCGTGGTGCAGGTATGATGATTGGTATCGCTTTGCCTGAGGACATGGACTGTAGTCAGTTGGTTGATCGTGCGCGTGATGTACAAAAGCTAATCATCAATGTCACTGGTGGGCATGTTGTGCGCTTGCTACCGCCGCTTAATATGAGCCGCGATGAGAGCACACAAGTGGCTGAGCGTCTGATTGACTTGCTAAAACCATCATTTTAAATGATTGGTCACACTAAACGCTAACACTAAAAAAGCCTATAGATAATATGTCTATAGGCTTTTTGCTTTACGAGCTTTAAACTACTCTCTACCGTGCATTATTCAAACGTCACCTAATTGGCATGAAAGTACTTTTTAACACCTCTAAACAGCGAGTGATTTTGGCTGGCTGTTGATCACGGTTTAAGGTGACAGCATATAGTACAAAACTTGGTAATTGATAACCGGTCAACACTTCGACCAAATCACCATTTTCAAGCTCTTTTTTGATGTCCATTTCCATCATTCTAACCAAGCCATGACCTTCTTTTGCCAAGGTGGTCGCCATAAAGACATTATTGGTATAAATGCGTGAATTCATTTTCGTGCGCGTCTTTTTACCCGTTTCTGTCTGAATGAGATCAATTTGATTGGCATCTTTCATGATTTCAATACAAATCAGCTGATGGTCAGCCAAATCTTTAGGCGTTTGCAGTTTGGTATGTTGACGTAGATACTGCGGTGACGCAACCAACATTTGGCGCACATCAGTCAGTGGATGACTGCTGAGGCTCGAGTCATTAATCGATGGACTCATACGAATCGCAATATCGATCCGCTCATCAATCATGTCAATATAGTGGTTGTCTGCCAGATAGGTAATGCTAAGATCATCATGTGCCGCCATCCACGTAGAAAGTGCCGGCAAAATATGATTAACGCCAAGCTCCGGTGTTGTCGCCACTCGTAAGCTGCCTGCCAACTCATCACGCAACTGATTGACCTTAATCCGCCCTTGTTCAGCAGCACTGACAACGTCTTTTGCGGCTTCATAAAAGCTCTCGCCAGCTTCTGTTAAGCTCAGCTTACGAGTTGAGCGGTGTAATAGCACGACGCCCAGCTCATTTTCTAATGAGCGGATTTGCTGACTGACTGCACTGGTTGTAATGCCAAGCTCACGTGCTGAGCCACTAAAAGAGCCATGTCCAACCACACTGGCGAACACAGCCATACCGCGTAAATTATCCAACATATTCTCACCTAAACTTCATTTCAGTTTTTAATATAACTTAACCATTATAACGAATCTTAATTTATCTTATCGTTATTAAATATTTCTCTCTTGTTTAAAAAAGCCCATTTACTCTGCAATAAAAACAAAAATATCAAGGCGATAGTACAACATCGCCTTGATATTTTATATGAAAGTTGTATTTAATAACTGTATAGACTTTTAAATAATTTTAACAACAGTTTTTCTGACTGTTTAATACAACTGAACCTTACCCATTTTTCCTTCACCGCGTTCATTCAAATACTGCATCACAGGCGTAGCAAGCAGTCTTGCTTCTGCAACCGTTTTGGCTTGCACCAAGCGCTTTTGTTGGCGACGCTCAGGCGTCTTATCCTCTGCTTGCATGACGCTGCCATCGATTTGCAAGTCAATTTCTGCTTGAGTGAACTGCTGTTGCAGTTTAGCCGCTAATTGCTGAAAAGTGGTTTGTAAATGCCGACTATCTACACTGGTTATAAATATTGCCTTGCCATCGCATAAGCCCGTCATCATACCTTGACGCGCAAGTGCCAATTCGTCTTGAGCCAATATTTCCGCTTCACGAGCCGTTTGTAGCCAATAATCCCATTTTTCTGGTGTCCACTCACCTAGCAGTTCTTGCGGTGAGCAACGCAGCAAAGTACGAGGATCATCCAGTTGCGTTGTTAACTGAGAATTATTTGCATCAGGCTCAATAACGGGTTCAGGCTCAATAACGGGTTCAGGCTCAATAACGGGTTCAGGCTCAATAACGGGTTCAGGCTCAATAACGGGTTCAGGCTCAATAACGGGTTCAGGCTCAATAACGGGTTCAGGCTCAATAACGGGTTCAGGCTCAATAACGGGTTCAGGCTCAACAACGGG
This sequence comes from Psychrobacter cibarius, assembly GCF_904845955.1. Lineage (GTDB taxonomy): Bacteria > Pseudomonadota > Gammaproteobacteria > Pseudomonadales > Moraxellaceae > Psychrobacter > Psychrobacter cibarius_B. The sequence continues at coordinate 90,875 of NZ_CAJGYX010000001.1, read as the reverse complement.
TTCAGGCTTAACAACGGGTTCAGGCTCAACAACGGGTTCAGGCTCAACAACGGGTTCAGGCTCAACAACTGGTTCAGGCTCAACAACTGGTTCAGGGCTAGTAACTAATACATCATGATTTTGCTCATCATTTTGAGCCAAACTTGGCTCAAAATTGTTATAGGTTTTGACTTGTAAATCATCATTATCTCGTGCTTGATAATCAACGCCATAAGACTGTAATGGCGGTGCAGAAGCCGATTGGCTATTTGATGACTTATTCGATGACTGTGTAGAACGTGTAAATGTCCCATCTTCTATAGCTGGTACTTCATGTGCTACAGAGCCAGCATAAGTATGATTTAATATCTCATCGACTGGCAACGGACGAAATGCCAGCAGGCGTAAAATGCACATTTCCAGCGCTTGCATTGGTGTGCTCGCAAGCTTAACACCTTCACGTGCTTGCACGACAATCTCATAATACAGTTGCAGAACATCTGGACTCATATGCTGCGCAAGCGTGTTAATATCTTGCGCCTGTGACTCATTTACATTTAATGCCACTTCAGGCAACAGCTGAGTCAACGCTAATTGATGCAGTAATTCAGTAAGACCATCAAACATACTCGTCGCATCAACCATTTGCGCACGCATTTGTTCTATATGAGCCGCGACAGCAGATTTGTCATGGTTATAGATATCAGTAATTAAACTGACCAAATCAGCCGCATCAATTAAGCCAAGCATAGCGTTTACAGTGACATCATCGAGCGCACCTTGACCGAAAGCAATGGCCTGATCGGTCAATGACAACGCATCACGTACCGAGCCTTTGGCGGCGCTGGCCAATTGCCAGAGCGCAGGTTGCGTATAGCCTACCTGCTCTTGGGTAAGAACATTTGCCAAATGCTCGCTAAGTAAAGTTTGCGGTAGCGGACGTAGTACAAACTGCAAACAACGCGAAATAATGGTAATCGGCAATTTTTGCGGATCAGTCGTGGCAAGTAAGAATTTTACATGCTCAGGGGGTTCTTCCAAAGTTTTAAGAAGCGCATTAAAACTGTGTGTGGACAACATATGTACTTCATCAATCAGGTATACTTTATAACGCCCCTGACTTGGCGCATACGGTACATTATCCAGCAATTCACGTGTGTCTTCTACTTTGGTACGGGATGCCGCATCAATCTCGATAAGATCGATAAATCGCCCTTGATCGATGGCCACGCAGTTATCACACACACCGCAAGGCGTACTGGTGATGCCCATATCGCAGTTCAAACATTTAGATAAGATACGCGCAATCGTGGTCTTACCCACACCGCGTGTGCCCGTAAAGAGGTAAGCATGATGCAGGCGATTATAATCAATCGCATTAATCAATGCTTGAGAAACATGCGTTTGCCCAATTAACTCGTGAAAGTTTTTGGGACGGTATTTGCGCGCTAAAACTTGATATTGCTGCGTCATAATGAATGCCAATGTAAATAATACAGATATAGATGGAGTGTCAAACCAGTAGGCTATATTAGGTTTAGATTATAACTGCGCTTGAAGTTGTGCTAAACGTTCGTATAAGCGCTGAGTATTAGCGTCAATCACTGAGCCTTTTTGATAAAAGGCATCCAAATGCACCTCTGTATTGACGCTATCATCACAAGGTCTAAACTCCACGCCAATCAAAAACAAATCATCCATCACTGGATCCTGCATTTGAGCATTGAGCTCCAACAACAAGTCTTGTTGAGACGTGCGCACCTTATCAGCACTCAGCGAACTATTATCATCTTGCGCATAGAAAACCATCAGATAATGGCGTCCAAACACGTGATAAGAGTGCTCATGACAAACATAACCATTCCAGCGAGAGTCTTGATCCATCGTTTTGTAGGCTAAGATTTTTTCAACCAAACAAGCGTAAGTATACATTGATTCATCGACCAAAATATCAACCGGCTTTTTTGGTAGGGGTTGACCTGCCTCATAATAATGTTTGATCAAACTATTAAACAGCTTGTACCACATCCGAGTATTTTTCTGAATCTCAGCCATGAGTGCTTTGGCAAAGACTGCCTGATCTGGTTCTGTAGCTTTGAGCAATCGTTGCTCAATCTGATCGATCAACTGATTGTCAATCAATTGCTCTTGCACCCTAATCGCTCTTTGATGAAAGTCAGGCGACTGTAAAAACTGGATAAGTAATGTCGACTCGTCTTGGAATGACTCAAACCCTGTCAGCTGGCTGCGATGAAAGTCTAAAAATGCGGACAAATCGCTTGGCGTAACCAATTGGCTGATGATATCGACAAAGTTTTGATGGCTAAATACCTGTAAGACACTCTGCTCATCATCCAGATCTAAAACACAGTCTTCAGCAAAAAACTGACTACCATATTCATAATCAACCGTATGCGAGGATGCTTGTAGTTTGTCATCTTGATGGGTAACAGACAATGACGTCAAACCAATGAAATAAACATCCTTACCAGCTGTCGAGGTATTACTTTCTGCCATCGACTTATCGTTTTCTAGATAAAGCTGAGCGTGACGCTTAATTAGTTGGTTGACGACTTCTTTTCTCCACTCACGAACTTGAGCGCTGTCTACTTTTTGCCTACTCGCTTGCATCACCACATCATTGAAGATCAAATAAATGATAGCGCCAGAAAACTCAAAAACGAAATCATAACCTTGAAACTGCTTAGGATTGGTTGTTTTATCTGCTGGTAACTCATACAAAGATAAGAAACTTTGTTGAATCATTTGTTGCCAAAGTGAGGGTGACTCGTGCTGAGTATCCATGATATCCCTATAAATGAGGTCTCAAAGAATCTGGGACCATTCCATTGAAAGCAAAAGAGCTTTCTTATGTTCAGTTTAGTCCCAGCATGGATTTATGGCAAGTAAACCAGTTCTAGCTTTCTAATTTGCGGCGCATATGCGGGAACAAAATCACATCACGAATACTGGCAGAATCGGTAAACAACATCACTAAACGGCCAATGCCGATACCTTCGCCTGCAGTTGGTGGTAAGCCATAAGACAGCGCTTCGATGTATTCTTCATCAAAATGCATCGCTTCATCATCGCCAGCGTCTTTTTCAGCGACTTGTCCACGGAAGCGTTCTGCCTGATCAGCAGGATCATTAAGCTCGCTAAAGCCGTTTGCCAGTTCACGACCCCCGATGAATAGCTCAAAACGATCGGTGATTTCAGGATTGTCATCACTACGGCGTGCCAGTGGTGACGTTTCCGCTGGATATTCAGTGATGAACGTTGGCTGACGCAATTGGTGTTCAGCGGTTTCTTCAAAGATAATGGTCTGTAGTTTGCCCACACCAAACACCTCTTTCACTTGCTGTTTAAGCGTTGTCGAGGCGTACTCTGCCAAATAATCACGGTCATTGATACGTGCCATATCGAAGTTTTCGGCATATTTTGCAATTGCATCAGACATAGACAAACGTATAAATGGCGCTTTTAGACTGATGGCTTCTTCTTGATAAGTAATCTCAGTCGTGCCCAAAATATCCATCGCCAATTCATTAAATAAGCGTTCGGTCAAATCCATCAAGTCATGATAATCAGCATACGCTTGATAAAACTCAATCATGGTAAATTCAGGATTATGGCGAGTTGATACACCTTCGTTACGGAAGCTGCGGTTAATCTCGAACACTCTTTCAAAACCACCAACGACTAAGCGCTTCAAGTAAAGCTCAGGTGCGATACGCAGATATAAAGGCATATCTAGAGCGTTATGATGCGTCACAAATGGACGCGCCACCGCGCCACCTGGGATAGGATGCATCATCGGCGTCTCAACTTCCATGAAACGCTCATTTAACATAAACTTGCGAATGCCGCTAATGACTTGACTGCGAATCATAAAGGTATCACGAGTCGTCTCATTGGTCATCAAATCAAGATGACGATTACGATAGCGAGCTTCGACATCAGCTAAACCATGGAACTTGTTTGGCATTGGACGTAGCGCTTTAGTCAATAACTGAAACTCTTCGATATGCACATATAAGTCGCCCTTGCCTGAGCGACCGATATAGCCTGATACGCCAACAATATCACCCAAATCTAATGATTTAATGGTCGCTAACGTCTCTGGATCCAACTCTTTGCGTGCAACATATAACTGAATGCGACCCGTCATGTCTTGAATAACAATAAAGGCACCACGGTTCAGCATGACGCGACCTGCCACGTTGACCTGTGTTTTTTCGCCATTCGCCGCTTTTTCTTCAATTTCTTGTTTTGAGACGCCGTCAAAAGCAGTTTGCAAATCTTGCGCATAATCAGTACGTTTAAATGTATTTGGATACGGCTGTTTGCCTGAAGCACTGATATCGTCTAGCTTGGCTTGCAGTTGCGCAATCAGCTCGTTAGCGTCTTCTACAACTGGGGTTTGGTCTTGGTTCTGATTATTGTGCTTTGACATAACACTCTCAATATTATTAGATAATTAAATGGAATAAATGAAAACTGCAAAATTAAATCTATACTTATTATCATAGTCGATAGCCGTAAAAAAACAGCTATAAACAAACAGACACTGTCATCTAGACAGTGTCACGCTTTTATGAATTAATGGATTCACGACCAGCTATTGAGCCTCTAGTCATTAATATCCTAATGGTTACTAATCACCACCGCCGATACTGGCCATCAAATCAGCCTGATGCTCACGCAACAGTGCATCAAGAATCTCATCCAAGTCGCCTTCCATGATGGCATCAAGCTTGTATAACGTCAGGTTGATACGGTGATCGGTCATGCGACCTTGTGGGAAATTATAAGTGCGAATGCGTTCTGAACGATCGCCACTACCGACCAAATCACGGCGTATGGTATCTGCGGCATCAACTTGCGCCTGTACTTTGACTTGCTGAATCTTTGAAATCAGCATTTTCATCGCTTGCGCACGGTTTTTGTGCTGGCTACGCTCTTGTTGACACTCTACCACGGTACCCGTTGGAATGTGGGTCAAACGTACGGCTGAGTCAGTGGTGTTAACGTGCTGACCACCCGCACCGCTTGAACGGAAGGTATCAAAGCGGATATCGGCTGGATTTAGATCTACTGTATCATCAATCTCAACCTCAGGCATCACCGCCACGGTACAAGCTGAGGTATGCACGCGACCTTGGCTTTCGGTTTCAGGCACACGCTGCACACGGTGTACGCCTGATTCAAACTTTAAGCGACCATTCACGCTGTTGCCTGATACGCGAGTGATGATTTCTTTATAACCGCCATGCTCGCCTTCACTTGCCGACAGTACTTCCACTGTCCAGCCTTGTGTCTGCGCGTATTTTTGGTACATTCGAAACAAGTCACCAGAGAAAATCGCGGCTTCATCACCACCTGTACCCGCTCGAATTTCCAAGAAAGCAGGCACTTTATCATTTGGATCCTTTGGTAGCATCATGACATTGAGCGCCTCTTCCATCTCTACGATGGTCTCGCGGGCGTTATCAATCTCTTCTTGCATCATCTCTTTCATGTCAGGATCTGATGCATCAGCCAGCATAGCCTCTGCATCAGCCTGATCCGTTTCTGCACGCACATAGTTCTGCCATAAAGTAGTGATATCCATCAAGTCGCTGTGCTCGACAGACAGTTCACGGAATTTATTATTATCGCTGATGATACTAGGATCTGATAATAAGGCGGTGACCTCTTCATAACGGTCTACCATCTGGTCTAAACGCAGGCGTAAGGATTCTTTCATAAAAGGACTTTTAATTGGATGAGAGGAATAAGACCGTGATTATAGCAAATTTTTCGGGGTAAATTAAAACCTCTAAGCATTCTTCCCGTTATATTCGCAAATAGCGCCTCATTCTTGAATAATATATTGCTTAAATAATGTGATGAAGTGCTCATAACAAAAATAACAGACAAAAAAAATAGCTAAGGTTGTTCTTAGCTATTTTTTATTAGTAACAGATTTTACTTTAAAAGTTAAACCTTACGCACCAACACTGAACCGATAGAGTAACCAGCACCAAATGAACAGATAACACCCAAATCACCTGATGCCAGCTCATCTTTATAGCGATGGAAAACAATCATCGGACTGGCTGAACTGGTGTTAGCAAATTCAGCAATGACACTTGGCACAATCGCTTTATCTGCTTCTTTACCAATCACAGTACGTAGAATTAAATCCAACATATTGGCATTGGCTTGGTGCAGCCACATCATTTTAACGTCAGACGTTGCGATATCGTTCTCTTGCAAATGCTCAGTGATAACTTCTGAAACCTTTGGACAGACTTCACGGAACACTTTTCGACCATTTTGTAAGAATAGCTTGTCGGTAACAGGCTCTTTAATGTCTGGATACATCTCAGTCTGTGCCGCTAAGAACTCTGAGCGATCCATAAAGCCGTATTCGTTTTTGATATTGGTCGAAAACTGGGTAAATAGCTTAGAGTTAAGAATCTCATAACCTTTTGGCGTTTCTAGCTCTTCGACGATAGATGCTGTTGCGACATCGCCAAAGATAAAGTGGCTGTCACGGTTACGCCAGTTCAGATGCGCTGAAGTAATCTCAACGTTGACCACAGCGATACGCTTAGCCAGACCAGAAACGATAGAACCGTGTGCTTGCGATAGACCAAAAGTCGCGGCACTACAAGCAACGTTCATATCATAAGCAAAACCACCAGTCATACCGATTGCATTTTGAATCTCGATAGCGACCGCAGGATAAGTACGCTGGAAGTTTGAACAAGCAAGAATGATACCATCTAGGTCATTCGCCTCAAGACCCGCATCTGCTAGCGCGTCTTTCAAAGCCGCAGTACCCATTTCTGCCATGATAGACAGCTCTTCACCTAAATGACGATAAGGAATCACTGGTGCCATGATTTCAGGATCTAAAATACCATCCTTTTCCATCACATAACGTGATTGGATACCAGATACTTTTTCGATAAAGGCCGCTGAAGAAGGCTCTAGGGCAGTCAAAGTTCCTGCTGCTATCTCGTCAGCATGCTTTGCATTATAATTCTCAACATACTTATTGAATGAATCTACTAGCTCTTCATTACTGATGCTATAAGGCGGAATATACAGGCCAGTGCCTGTGATACAAGTCGTCATGATAAGCTTCCTTGTCTACTACTATAGGGCTTGGGATAAGCATAAAAGTGGAAAAATAACAGTCGTTTGATTTCAGTGAATAACTGTAAACTTAAAATCAGAGCCTTTATTATGCCTGAATATAATTATTTTTCTAATACTTTGTTACAAATAATCTGTTTGTTGCGAAAAATAAGCAAAGTCCTGACTTCATTTTGGAGCAGCTACGTTATAATTGGCGCATTTTGCTAGCGACGCGTTCACAGTTCGAGCTCATAAAACTGCGAGACATAAACCCGCTCATATTTGGGAATACTCATGGTAGAAATTTTTAACTGGTTATTTGGACAATACGCTGACTATCCCACTGTCTTTATTGCTCTTGAATTGATTGCTGTCATATTTGGGGTAGCAAGTGGCTTACTCGCCAGCAGAACCAATATTTTGGTATTTCCGATAGGTCTCGTCAGCACCGCTATATTTGTCTATCTGTTGTGGAAATGGCAATTATTTGGCGATATGTTTATCAATTCCTACTATACGGTGATGAGTCTATATGGCTGGATCAATTGGACACAGAGTAAGAAAAACACAGCCATAAAAAAACAGCAAGACTATATCAACCCTACTGGTCAGCAGCAAAATGAGTCGTTAGCAAGGACTAACGCTCAGAATGCTATTCAAGTAGAACATCTCGATAAAAAAGATTTGCCAATACTAGCCTTACTAGCCTCGGCAACTATTGCCTTTGTCGCGTTGGTGTATTACTTCAGACCAGTCATCAATAATAACTTTAGTTTTGATGGCGCGGTATTAGGTTTGCATTTATTTACGTGGGTCGATTACACCGATATGCTGACCACCGCGCTGTTTTTGATGGCGATGTGGCTGATGGCGCGGCGAAAAATCGAGCATTGGATACTCTGGATAATCGCCGATACTATTTCAGTCCCGCTGTACTTTTATAAAGGTCTCACTTTTACTGCGCTACAATACGTAGTCTTCACTCTTATCGCAATTTGGGCTTACTATGAATGGCAACGACGTTACCGCTTGCAACCTAAAGCAGCATACGCCTAAATCGGTCATCAATGTCGCTATCCTAGGGGCAGAGAGCACTGGTAAGACCACGCTATGTCGCGACTTGGCAGCGCATTTTGGCTGCCCTTGGGTACCAGAATACATGCGCACCTATCTACAAGCAAAATGGGATAAGGAACACCTGACTTGCACTTGGGAGGATTTACTCCCTATTGCACAAGGTCAAATTGAGTTAGAAAATAAACTCGCTGAACAAGCAGCTCAAAGCGATCACAACCATTATTTATTTTGTGATACCAGTCTGTTTGAGCTAATGGTTTATTCTAATTGGTATTATGGTGATTGCCCTAAAGCGCTCACCAATGCGGCGTTAACGCATCATTACGACTTGATTCTATTAACCGAAGTTGATATCCCGTGGGTCGCCGATGACCTAAGAGATAGCCCACATCAACGTGATGAAATCAGTGCTTATTTTGAAAGTCAGCTGACCCGTCACCAAAAGCCATTTCATCGCATAGGTGGTGATAGAGATGAGCGGGTACAACAAGTGCTCGAATGGCTTTCTTAAACCCATCCTATACCACGTTATCAGTAAATGATCTACAACCTTACCTTTAAGAGCATTAAGAGATGTCCATGCTAAGAAACATTGAACGATACCTAGAAAAAACCATCTTTAACAGCCGCTGGATATTAGCGCCTTTTTATTTAGGGCTGGTCTTAGGGATTGTTTTATTATTTATAAAATTCATTCAAAAAACAGTCATGATGTTCAATACTGTATTTAGCGCTTCTGTATCAGATGTCATTGTTAATATATCAGTGTTGGTCGACCTCTCTTTAGTAGCCAGTTTATTATTAATTATCATATTTAGTGGCTATGAAATATTTGTCTCAAAAATTGATACTGGTGATCATGTTGATCGACCTAGTTGGATGGGAAAAGTAGATTTTTCTGGTCTAAAACTAAAAGTCATCGGAGCCATCGTCGCTATTTCTGCGATTGATCTATTAAAATCGTTTATGGATATTCCTAATGAATTGAGTGAGGGTGAAGCGGACAAACTCATGTGGAAAGTCATTATTCATATGACTTTTGTGTTGTCTGGTTTATTATTTGCTATTATGGATAAAGTGGTTGGTGATACTAAAAAACACTGATGCCAGAAGATACTAGTATCAAAAAATACTGGTATCAGAAAACACTGATATCAGAAAATACTAAGGCTTATTTTTCCACACACTCTCCATCGTTCTTACATATTTTTTCTTCATCTCTCCTCTATGATCTTCTTTGAACCTACTGACTGTTATATGCACAGTTTTGGACTAAAGATTCATATGAGGAGCTTTCATGCAAAAAACACTATTGACTAAATTGTCCATCATCGCCGGGCTTTGTATTATTTTTGCCATCGGTCTCGGTATGATTGGCTCAGTGATCTACGAACGACAAAATTATGCCGCGTCGGTGGTCAAAGAAATTGCCCAGCAGCACGTCAATCCGCAAGAAATCATCACCCCATTTATCATCATCCCTACCACAATTACACCTGAATGTCAGATTACAGCACCTGAAATAACCAGTAAGTGTGCACCATCCTATTCAAAAAATGAAATTGTCTTTGCCAGTCAGACCCAAGCCCTACAAGATCTTGAAGTCAGCACTGATACCTACAAACGTGGCATCTATCATGCGACCAGTTATGATGGTACGTTGACATTTGACCAGCGTTATACATTTGATCAAGCCATCAGCAGCTTATATGACACTACGAGCAAAACTAGTGACGCACAAGGTTCTGTCAGTACACCCGCCAATAAAAATAACACCCAGCCAGAAAAAACCATCATCCACTGGAATGCAGCAAAATTGATTATTCCAGTATCAGATCTGCGCGGCGTGGCGACGCTACCAACGGTGACCATTGATAAAAAACCGATAAAAGCAACCTACCCTCAGACAGCGCTGCTGAAAAACCTGACCTATGTAGAAGTAGCTATTCCGCAAGATATATTACAGCGTTCAGTAAAAAATATAACGAGCCAGCAGAATGGCAATAACATCCTAGCTACGAACAGTGCTAGCGAGTCATTGACCAGTACAGAAATCGTCATTGATTTACCGTTAGCTGGTATTAGCAATGTAAACACTGTGCCGACTGGACAAAACTTTAACTTAACGATGCGCAGTAATTGGCATGCGCCAAACTTTATTGGTAAGGCGCTCCCCAATGCCAAAAAACTTACCGCTAAAGGTTTTGAAGCCAGTTGGCAAAATCAGTATTTAACAATAGCCAACAATCAAGATTTGTCGCAATGTGTCAGCATCGCTAACAACCGATGTGTCGTCACCAGTCAAGCCACTCTTGATAACAACAGCCAGTCAATGGCTTCTGGTGATGCGCTTATAGCAATGGAAGGCGCTGCTACAGCAGAAGCTACTGACATACCTGATAGCTATCGAAACGTGCGCCTGAACAGCTTTGGTGTGAGTTTTGCTGAGCCTAATGATGTGTATTTACAAACTGAACGAACGATGAAATATGCCTTATTATTAATCTTAGTATCATTCGGCACTTTCTTCTTATTTGAAGTCATTAAATCCAGCCGTATTCACCCTATTCAATATCTGTTGGTCGGTTGCGCGCTATTTGTGTTTTATGTCTTACTATTACCACTTTCTGAGCAAATTGTCTTTTGGAAAGCGTATGCCATTGCTGCCAGCGCCTGTATTGGACTCATTGGTTGGTATACTTATTATGTACTGGGCGGCGTCAAGCGAGCGGCGATTTTTACTGTCACACTGGCAGGATTGTATGCGGCGTTTTTCGGCATATTAACCACCGAAGATATGAATTTATTGCTTGGTGCTGTCTTCTGTTTTGTGCTACTCGCTTGCGTGATGGTCATGACCCGTAAAATTGATTGGTATAAAATTGCCTAATTCAGATAGGGCATATCAAAAGCGTTTAGTCCAGGGCTCTTACGTTGGTAGAATTGGCTATTATTAAGCCTGCCAACATAAGACAGCTCGATCTACTCATAGATAATTTAATATAGCTATCATCTCATTTATTATTATCTAACGATCTCACTATTCAAGGCCTTCGCCCAGTCTCGACATCCATTCTCACAGCGTTCACAGAGCTGATTGGGGTCAGATATATGATCGACATAGCCGCAATGCATACATGCGTAATATGTTTCTGACTCTATCTCTTCGACAGGTTGATACTGCTTAGGGAAAAGCGGCATACCATAGCCAGTGTTTTCAGGCGGATATAACAATATACTAAAATTACCGTCTGTCTCTAGCAAGCCTGTACGCACTTGACCTAAATGCTCAACCCCTTGTTGGCGCATTTCAGTAAAAAACTCATCATGAGACATTTTACCCTTTTTAATCTTATCGAGTACTAGCATCCCGTCTTCTACAATATAGAGCGATTTCCCTTCTAACAGATCTTCAAAAGGTTGGGATTCCATCATGATCCACGTGCACAATCGATAAAGCAGGATAACGGCGCTCATGACCAGCACCGCCTGAATAATCGGCAAATCCTCGTTAAACATAGGGTCACCTGCGATAGAACCCAATGATAAAATAATGGTCAACTCAAAGATTGACAGCTGACGGACGCCGCGTTTGCCCGTCAAACGCAAAAACGAGATAATTAGCACAAACATGACGCTGACACGCACCAATATCTCAAGCGCAAATGCCCAAGTGGTGTCATGAATAAAGATACTTGCCCAATCCATATTACTTTTTCCTATCTATTGTTTTTATTTGATTTATGACGATTCATTTAAGCAATCGTTCTGAGTATGCGCTTGACCTGCCACCACCCTTGTAGTCAGTCTTTATTGTCAATTCAACTATCATCAGTCCAATTTAAAAAACACTTTCGCCTGCGAGTGCAATAAAATATGGTCTGTTGTGAGACACCTCCCAATTGGCAATTAGCAGCTAGCAACTCAGTTTTCGCACTTCAGCCAGTATTTTTGCTGGTAAAAAAGCGGTAATAACAACATCCCTAAAAGTCGAATTTGCCTATTTTATTCAAAAACCAACTTCTTTATTGTAGGAATTATTTTTGAAAGCCACCTTGTACACCGTTATTGCATTAATTGCCTTTGCTGCAAACTCTCTCTTTTGCCGTATGGCGTTAGCAGAGGGTCATATAGATGCTTGGAGCTTTACCATCTTGCGCCTGCTGAGCGCTGCTGTCTGCCTAGGTATTATCATGGCCATTCATGCTTATCGGTTACGACAGCATGTGCGAGAGCCTGACAGCATTGCTCACGCTGCTATTTTAAGTGACAAAGGCAGCTGGTTAAGTAGCGTGAGCTTAGTGATTTATGCACTATGCTTTTCTATTGCTTATGTAGAGTTGGATACTGGTACAGGAGCGCTGATTCTATTTTCAGCGGTTCAGCTGACGATGATTGGTTGGGGCATCTACAAGAAAGAGCAATTGAGCGGCTTACAATGGCTGGCATTCATCGTAGCGGTAGCAGGGTTTGTCTATTTGATGCTACCGTCAGCAGCGGTGCCTTCGTTACTAGCAGCGGTGCTCATGGCAATCAGTGGTGCTGCTTGGGGCATATATAGCATACGCGGCAAATCATGCGTGTCACCGCTGCGAGCCACAGGTTTTAATTTCATTCGGAGTCTGATAGCAGCGCCCATACTGTTAGTGATAAGCATGACTTATCTAGACAATATAGGCTTGGAAAACATCCATTTAGGTGACGTTACTATCAAGGGAGTACTTTTGGCCTGTGCATCAGGAGCGATCGCATCTGGTATGGGCTACAGCATCTGGTATATGGCCATGCCTTTGTTAAAAAACACCCAAGCAGCAGTTGTACAATTGTGTGTACCTATACTGGCTGCGATGTTAGGCGTGGTGTTTTTATCTGAACAATTGACCATGCCATTCGTTATAGCAAGCTCGGTTATCTTGGGTGCAGTATTGGTATTTATTTTAAATAGAGAAAAAGCCCCTACGTGAAATATCCTCATTCGTTATTTAAAACTAATAGGCTAATAGAGGCTTAGTGATAAAAAAGACAGATAAGATTACTACCATAGCCCTCAAACACAACATGAAGTTACATTCTCTACGGTATCATATTGCTTGAAGTAACAACCTACTTTTACCGATATTTTTGAGGCATATTATGAAAAAATTATTAGCCGTAGCACCTTTTGCTCTATTATTGTCTGCCTGCGCCACTAATGCACCAACTACTACGATCCCAGAGACCAATACTCAGCCAGTAGTCCAATCATTCACTTGTGAAGACAACGGTCAACTCACTGCTGCCTACACTGCCAATGGTCAAACTGCTAACCTAAACGTGACCTTGCCTAAAGTTGGCTTGACCAATGCAAAAATCACTATGGAGCAAGCGGTATCAGGTTCTGGCGCTCGTTATGTCAATAACGTTAACCCTAAAACCACTTACGATTGGCACACCAAAGCGGATTACGGCATCATGACCATCAAATCAGACAATGGTCAACAATACCAAGTGAACTGCCAACTATAATAATCTTAGAAACAAGCGTAAATAATACGTGATGGTTATTTGAATAAAACCCATGTTTTTATTCACATCTATTGAAAACGAAAGAGCCAGTAGTCAAACTACTGGCTCTTTTTTGTGCTTAACTTTTTATGCTTGATAATTTGATCTTAATGATCAACGTTGAATCACTCAATAAAAAACTGCCTGAATACTTTATGTACTCAAGCAGTTGAAAGTCATGTCGTTTTTATATTTGTTTATAGTTATTAGAAACAGCTGTTGAATCAGTTGTTAGGTATTAACTACTGCTGACCGTTAAACCACGGTCACATGCAAACGTGCATCGACATTACCGCGAGTAGCATTAGAGTATGGGCAAACTTGGTGAGCTGTTTCGACCAGTATTTGCGCTTGAGCCTCATCAATGCCCGACACTTCAACATACAAATCTATATCTAGGTTATAGCTACCATCGGCTTTCATACCAATACCCACTTGGGTCGAGGTTTTTGAGGCAGTGATTGGCAGTTTCATTTGCTGGGCGGTCAGATTTAAAGCACTATCAAAACAAGCTGCGTAACCCATTGCAAAAAGCTGCTCTGGATTGACACCTTCCTTGTCTGTTTCTTGAAAAGAGACCAGATCAAAAGCTAGCGAACCATCGTCAAGACCTGTATGACCAGAACGACCACCGGTTGCTGTTGCGCACGTTTTATAGAAAATTTTCATCATATATTCCTTATGGATTGGCATGTTATTGGTATTGGGCAATACGCTGCAAATCAATCTTACTGCGTTTTGATGCCATCATTATAGAAGTGAACACGCTAATCTGATAGAGCATTACTCCAGCATCCTTGCCTATTCCTATAAATATTTATATCATTAGGCAAATTATAAAGTAAGTAGAAATCATGAAAACAAAAACGGTTGAGCAGCTACTTAGTATATTACCCAAAAACCAAACCATCGAATCAGACATTTCAGGCTTGTTTTTTTATTGTGCCGACAGACCAAGAAAGACTGTCAGCTATATCCAAGAACCTAGTATATGTATCGTCTTACAAGGCACGCGTGAAATTTACTTAGGTACAGATTGCCAGAAATTTGATGACAGCAGTCTGATGTTCTGCCCTGTAAATATTCCTATAAGCATGCATATCAAACACGCCACTGTAGAGAAGCCTGTCATCGTATTGTCTATGAAATTAAATTTGGCGCTCATTCGTGAAGTCATGGCGCAAATACCACCTCGGAAAAATGCCGATTATGAGCATCTAGGTATAAAATGGCCATTAGAAGACACCATATTAACTGCATTCGAGCGGCTGATAGACTTGCTTAATTATCCAAATGATATAGATTTTTTATCATCTTTAATTCAGCAAGAAATTTATTATCGGCTACTCTCAGCACAGCAAGGTCATAAACTTCGGCAACTGGTGGTTAATGGCAGTCACACCCACCGTATTGCCCAAGCTACCGATTGGCTAAAAGCGCATTTAGAAGAGCCCGTCATCATAGAAGATTTGGCCAGTCGCTGCGGTATGAGCGTGTCGGGATTTCATCAACATTTTAAAGAAATCACTCAACTAAGCCCGCTTCAATATCAAAAAAGCCTACGATTGATGAAAGCGCGGCAGCTGATTCAACTCGGCGAAGCACAAGTATCGCAAATCGCCATGCAAGTAGGCTATGAGAGTCCCAGCCAATTTAGCCGTGAATATAAGCGGCTATTTGGAGTAAGCCCAAGCAGTGAGTTAAATATCTAGAATGAGGCTTCTACCATAATGCCCCTACTATAATGGTTTCTGGCTAAGGCAATCCCTCTGCGTCTTGACAGCTTCATAAGCAACTGCGTACAAAATTTAATTATCTGTTTAACAGATTCCTACACCCTCCCTCTTTCCAGCCAAACAAACGACGAAATATCTTACCCAAGAAAAAAAACAGTTGACTTGGTCTATATATTCATATTATAACATATAATGTATATTCATAATTTAGCAACTATTATAATAATTTTTCTACGTGTGATCGTCAGAATATTTCGGGAGGCACTAACATGATTCGTCTAAGCTATACTCTCAAATGCTGGGCATTGGGTGTCACTTATTTTTTGGTGTTTTATTTTATGGTGGTCATGAGCGACCCTGGTTTTAGCAAGTATATTTATATGCTGGCACTAAGCACTTTGTTATTCCCCGTAGCTAAGCGTGCAGTCGATGTTATGACGGACTTTTTTACACCAAACACGGTATTATTTAATGGATTATTGCCCTCATTATTGATCAATGTGGTGATTTGGATACTCACGCCATTTATTGTAGCACTGACCGTTATAGCATTCTTGCTTTATAGTATGGGTGTGCTGACAGAAAAGATCAGCCACTAATTTTACTCAGATGCTAAATTTTAGAGCAAAGTTCTCATGACGCTACCTTTGCTTTTTTGTTTCATAAAAGATTTATCCGTCGCAAAAAAACAATGGCACTTAAACAAAAGGCTGGGTTAGCAATTGCCAATCCAGCCTTTTTATCGATAGTGAGTGAAAGTTAGTTACTTAAAATCAATAGGATATCCATACGATAACCTACGCTATCAAAGCTACGCGCAAATCTCACGAATAGTTATTTGATTTTGATATTTGCCTAGAGGCCCATATTGACCGATAGGGCTAATGTTACCAATGACACAAATTTCGAAATATTTGTAATAACCTTTTTGCTTGAGACTTTTCGAATCTTTAATTAATAATTGCTTTGGGTCTGACACATAGTAAATGATGTTATCAGAAACGAACTCGTGAACTTCAAAGCTTCTTTTAAACTTACCGCGTAACTGCACTTCTTTTTCTACGCTTGTTGGCGCAAATCCCTTCACATTTTTATTATTACTGGCTTGTGTCTCATCACAGCCCGTACTCATAAATATAGTTGATGCAAATGCTAGTATTATCAATCTACCTTTAATCATTATTTTTTATCCTGCTCAAAAACTTACATCAATATATTAGGTAACATCCAAAAAACGTTGGTATAAAAAATAATAGCTCTTTCATTTAATCAAATATTATCGACTAAATCAAAGAGCTATACAAGACAATTGTCATATG
The DNA here is from genome assembly GCF_904845955.1 of Psychrobacter cibarius. GTDB lineage: Bacteria > Pseudomonadota > Gammaproteobacteria > Pseudomonadales > Moraxellaceae > Psychrobacter > Psychrobacter cibarius_B. Next base: position 74,089 of record NZ_CAJGYX010000001.1, on the reverse strand, counting down.
CTGTCAATTAGCAAGTTTTAAAAATCTAAGGCTATCCTAACTAATTTTATCCCACATCTTGCTTAGGCGCTTTGGTGACACTGCCATGCGGGTTTTCATCGGTTGCGCGAATAGCTGAATACGATACTCCTCGACCATCCAGCGGTATTCACTAATGGCTTTATCATTGGCACGATTTGCCAACCGCTCCATATGTACATCAAGCGCGTATACACCTTCGAGATCAGATTCGAGATTGTGCTCAAGCCGTTCGATACGAATTTCAAGCGCCTCTAGATAGCGCGGATACTGCTGCCAATGGCTATAATCCATACGATAAACAAAATCAGCCAAGTGCAAATCTTCTAGCTGGTCTTCGATATCTTCGATAGACTCACCAAATACCTCTCGATCGAGCATGAGTAAGCTTTGGCGAATACGTTGCCAGCGAGTATAAACATTTTTAAGGATTTTTATGACGTTTTGACCGGTCAATAGAAAGTTACCCGACACCACTTCCAAGGTTTTCTCGCACTCTTCTGGTGTAAAGGGCAATTCTTCAGCAAGCGCTACGGCAGCATCATCAGCACTTTCAGGTAAATCAGCACTATGATCAAATAATACATAATGCTCTTCAAGCGACGCGTCCAATGCCGCATCGATGACGATGGTTTTTAGCTTCTCCATATCACCAAGTGGCGCGAATGCCAATTTAAATATCTTATCAATTTGGCTGGTCAGCTGTTTTTTCTTCGCACCAAGCTTACCTTTTATCAAGGTCAAAACCCCGATACGGTGTGCCTGTAACGCGGCATTGACATCGGTATATTGATGGATAGATACCGCTTCACCTGTCGCATCTGCTACGAGCGCAGCAAACTGCTTCATCACCACTCCTGCACTATGATGATTTTTGCTAAAGGCAAAATGCTCAGGGAATTTCGTATGCGTACCTTGCTGCTCATTCACCGCTTGGCGGGTTTCAGAAGCATGACGAATCTGTAGGGTTTGCAGGTCGCGACCCTTTTCGATAATACGGTTTTTGTCATCGACCACACAGATTTGGGGCTGTAAATAGCGATCAATGCTAGAGGGATTAAAGCTATCAGGCGTCACTGACATAACGCCGCGACGGTTGAGCGCTTGGCAAAGCTGTTTAAGCAATCCTTGTCCACCAGCGGGTTGCAGTTCATCAAACAAGCTATCGGCTGTATCAGGAATCGGTACAATTTGACGGCGAATATCCTTTGGTAGTGACTTAAGCAATTGCAATACTAGCTCATAACGCCAACCGGGTACGCCCCATAATAGTTCGATCGCATCAAGCTGCGGTAGGGCGGCAAGTGGCACACGAATGGTCACGCCATCATCATCGCTGGACGGATCAAAGACATAACGTAGCGGTAGTTTTAAATCACCCAATTTCCACACTTCTGGGAAATCGCCTGTGGTCGGTGCTTGGCTATTGAGCACGTCATCATCGGTAAAAAATAGATAGTTAGCATCAGTTTTTTCGACCTCGGCACGCCAATCTTCAAAGGCTTTGCGACTGGCAATATGCTCAGGTATTTTTTTATCATAAAACTGATACAGTGCTTCTTCGTCAACCAACAAATCACGGCGACGTAACTTATCTTCAATGCGTTCAATGTCGGCAATTTTATCCATATTATGCTGTAAAAATGGCGCTTGACGCCCCAAATTACCAGTCACCAGACCATCACGAATGAAGATTTCTCGTGACTCAACTAAGTTCACTTGCTCATAATTGGTCAGCTGTTTACTAATAATAATCAGCCCAAATAAGCTAATCTGCGCGTAAGCTTTCACTCGTCCAGTCTTCTTCGACCAATGCGGCTCAAAGTAATGGTACTTTAATAAATTACCAGCGGCTGAGATAATCCATTCTGGTTCAATTTTGGCAACAGTGCGCATAAAGACTTGCGAGGTTTCGACCACTTCAAAAGCCATGACCCAAGGCGGTACTTGTTTAAATACTGTACTGGCTGGGAATATTTTGGCTTTTTGCTGGCGCGCGGCTAAGTATTCACCGCGATTTTCGGTTTTATGCGCAATCGTAGACAATAGACCTGTCAATAATGCGCGGTGTAAATTGGCATATTTAACCGCTTTAAGTTCTTCATCTTCGATCGCGGTAGGATCGCTAGTCATGTTTTCTAACGAAGTATTTTTATCGGTTCCTTTATCGGAAGCTTTTGCCTCTTTAACATCCGTCAGCTTAAGGTCTGTGACCATTTGTACTAACTGACGATGGGTTTGATTCCACTCACGTACACGCGGGAAGCTCAGATAGTTTTTCTTGGTAAAATTCTTACGCTGATTGCCAGACAGCTTATTGCCATCTTCATCTTTTTCAAACAATGCTTTCCACAGACTCAAATAGAATAAAAAGTCAGAATCATCTTGACGAAATTCCGCATGCTTTTGATCGGCTTGCTGACGTTTATTGGCAGGACGCTCGCGTGGATCCTGTACGGCAAGCGCGGCGACAACGATAAGCATTTCACGGATACAATCAAAATCACTACCTGCGACTAACATACGTGCCAGTCTTGGATCGATTGGCATACGCGCCATTTTTTGCCCAGTGGGCGTCAGGCTTAAATGGTCGAGGCTGTTTTTGGGTTTTGGCTTATTGGTTTGATGAGCAGCAGTTGCTTCGCTTTTCGAGGTAATGGCACCCAATTCATCGAGCAATTTATGACCATCAGTAACTAAGCGGCTATCAGGTGGCTCAATAAAGGCAAAATCATCAACGCTACCTAAACGAAGATTGGCCATCTGTAAAATAACCGAGGCTAAGTTAGTTCGTAAAATCTCAGGCTCGGTAAATTCCGGACGACCAGTAAAGTCCTCTTCACTATACAGACGAATACAAACCCCTGGTGCGACACGACCACAACGACCTTTACGCTGATTGGCAGCCGCTTGCGAGATCGCCTCAATCGGTAAACGCTGTACGCGTGAGCGATACGAATAACGAGAAATCCGCGCAAACCCTAAATCAATCACATAGCGGATACCCGGTACGGTCAATGCAGTCTCGGCAACGTTGGTCGCGATAACGATACGCCTGCCACGACCTGACGGCTGAAAGATACGCTGCTGCTCTTCATAAGTCTGCCGTGCAAATAATGGCAGCACTTCCGTATGCTTTGGCCCATGACGCTCAAGCACCTCTTGGAGCTCACGAATCTCAGCTTCTGTGGCGGCAAATATCAAAATGTCTGCTTGGTCAGCATGACCTTTATTTTGTGCATCGCCAAAGCATTCTTCGACGGCGGCCACAACCGCACGTGGCAGATTTTCTTCAAAGTCATCGTAGCTGTCATCATCGGAGCTGTTCACTGGCTCATCAGTGAGGGGACGGTAACGAACTTCAACAGGAAAACTACGACCTTCGACATTGAAAATAGGTGCAGGTACGTTGCGCTTGAGCTTATTATCATAGCGGCTAAAGTATTCACTAAAGCGTTTGGTATCAAGTGTTGCTGAGGTAATAATCACTTTTAAATCAGGACGTTTGGGCAGTAGCTTTTTCAGATAACCCATAATGAAATCAATGTTTAAGCTACGTTCATGCGCCTCATCAATAATGATGGTATCGTATTTACTCAAGAATCTATCGTGACCTAATTCAGCCAGTAAGATACCATCGGTCATCAGCTTAACAACAGATTGCGCCGTACCCTGCTCATTAAAGCGAATCTTGAAGCTGACAGTATTACCGAGCTGCTCGCCCAATTCTTCAGCGATACGGTTTGCCACACTGCGCGCGGCCAATCGTCGAGGCTGGGTATGCCCTATCTGCCCAGTGATACCGCGACCTGCCAGCATTGCCAGCTTAGGCAATTGCGTCGTCTTACCAGAACCCGTCTCCCCTGCAACAATAATGACTTGGTGATCAATAATCGCCTGTACTAAATCTTCTGCACGTTGACTCACGGGCAAATCAAGATTCAGTTTTTCTGCCAGTTTGTCTGGAATACTATCCATACGTGCCTGCACCGCTTGCTGTGAGCGGGTCTTGATTTTTTCATACTGCGCACGTTTTTTAGTTAGCCCATCATCCGCTTTATCGTCAGAAACTTTTTTATTTTTAGCCACGGCAGCCCTTGCCAGCTCACGCTCAAGACGACTTAAATAATAACTGTCTTTAGCGAGTACTGGTAAATCAACAACCATATCAGGTTGTGAAGACGCTTCATTACTGTTTGCCGTAATATTTAAATCATCTTCACTTGGGTTTGTTAATTTACTTAATTCATCGGATTTAAATCCATTGGTATTGTTTCCAGTCGGCATATCTGAGGTGCTCTTAGAAGTATTCGGCATATTTACTTAGGCTATTTATTGTTTGGAAGTGGTTAGATTATGAGGGTAATTTGGGCGTGATTCAAGGTGGTTATAGTGTTTGGTTGGCAACTATGCAGACTATTATCTATTTTCAAAACGCTCAGTCAAAATATTTCTAAGCTCATTAGTCATAGGCTTAAATTTAAAATGCTCTGGCTCCATTTGAGCAATCAAAGCATACTGATCCTTTTCAATTGAGTTATCCTCACATAAAAAATGATTCATCTCCTGACCAGTGATGGCATTAATAATATAAAAAGAAGTATCGCTATCTTCAAACTGTGTCAGCTCATAGTAATTATTCGGATCCCGCATAACGAGATTAGTACCATTAGAAAGAGTCGTATAATAGGTATCCTCAGTAGCTTGCTGCGCCTCTAATCTTAAACGATTGCCTTGGGTAGCGAAATAATACTTCAGCATATAACCAATATTGCTATTAATCACATCCAAACGTAAATGCTCACCCTCTTCTGTGATGCACTGATAGATCATAAAAGGTTCGTAGATTCGTGGTTCAGTAGTGACATTCTCGTCCACTATACTCTCCCACTCCATTCCCATAATAGGCGCATCCAACATGAGGCTTCCATCCTCAGTCAACTTATACCCTGCTGGTACGTCTTGATCTTCGACCGTAAACTGGAGGTTTAACGACTCATCATTCTCTTTTCGAGCATTGTCAGTATCGTTATTCAGTACCGCTGTAGTGTCGTCCGATGTGTCTTTTTTATCCTTTTTATCCCAAAGTGTTATAGCCACTAGGACAATAAAAAGTCCTATCCCAAGACCAATACCTGCGATAACCCACTTAAGAAATCCTCTTATCAAATTTTTCAAACCTGCCAGTCCTATGTTATTTTTATGAATAAATTATTTGTCAGCTCAAACGCTACTTGTATAAATAATCTGTTGACGAATGGCAGCCCCCGTAAAGAAATTCTGCAACTTTTGCAATGGCAGCCTAGGAAAAGGCAGATGCAGCGAAAGTATTAACCTCTCAAACGCTACCATTTCATCAGCTAATGCTTGTGCGACATCAGGTTGAATCTGAGGATTTTCATACACATTATCAATCAACCAAGTGAGTTTTGGAAACTTAGCATTATCATGAATCTGATAAAGGGTCGGTAATAGCTCATCAGAGAGTTGGCAACGCGATTTGCGAATCATGCCATTTTTATAGTACATATTTAAAGCCATATTAGGGTGTGTCCTTAATTAAATAATGAGACTAAAAATGAAATGAATTCTTGTCAGTCAAAGGAGGTTTCGCAGAAAATGTAAATATATTATCTAAAAACTTGCAAAGCATGATTGAGATATAACCGCTTTTAGTCCATTAAACTCTAGTCTCCTCAATTGAGAACAAGCCTAAAATAACTTCCTTAAATTCTTGATACTTAGATAACCAACATACTCTTTATCTTCATCAGCATTTGTAAGTTCGTGACTATTATGAATCCTAGGCTCAATTAAAATCTGTATGTTTGAGACAAGGTCGTTCACGTCGTATATATCATCGATATCTACCTGAAATTTATCATCAATGTGCGATGCGGCATTAAAAGGTGTGTCTTTATCTTTAAAAGTAAGTTGTTGATAAAACTCACTTTGCTTTGCTTGTTTAATAGCATCTTTTTGATTATCAGCAACGATAAGTAGCTTATGATGAAACTCTTCAAAACTCCCCCGCTGATAGCCGCCTAAATTAATAAAGAACAGTTTTAAACTGTTATCATTCGCGGCTTGGTTATCTGACTCAATCAATTTAACAGTATGGTTTCCCACTTTGGTAATCGCTCTGTATGAATCAATATGCCATTTATTGTTGACTTCCGGCCAATGATTATTGATATCGTCTATTAGCTCGCTTACCTGATTGGCTACACCGAATAAAATATCGTGCTGCTCAATCAAACGACCTTTGGGGCGACCACCAAGCTGCACCATAAATAGTGTTGGCATAAAGAATTACCTTGTACGTTAATAACTTCTGAGTAAAATGTGTGATGTTAGATAAATCATATAAAAAGGATCAATATGGGCATTCTGATAGCTATTAAGCTGACGTTTATAGCGACTATATTTTTGCCAATAGTGTTGTGTTTAACTTCCTGTACAAATAAAGAATCAAGCTTAACATCAAGAGCTACTTATCATGACATCAGCAAAGTTGAAATTGAGAACCCTTATTCAAACCCTATTCTACTATCTTACGACGCAAAGCATCAGCCTGAAAAAATGCAGGCCATAGTCGATGAGATAAACAGTCAAAGCCATGGTTTTTGGCGTGAAGGTCTAGGCGGCAAAGAGGGAGCTAATGTTATTAGTATTCATATCTATAGCTATTCTGAGACGCCAGTTGCAAGCTTTTCTTTATTTTCTAATCAACTAATGGAGCGAGGACCAAATTATCGACAGCTTAATGTAGACGGTTTTTTTAGGCAAATAGATATTCAAGCGCTACCCGCATTGAAAGAGGTTTGGTGTGGTCATAGAGATATTGATGCATATAATAGCTTGCAACTTAGTAAATCATGCTAAAAATAGGCAAAATCCTGATACTTATTTAATTGCTCATCAAGGCAATACTCGCCCTGTTCTCAGTGCAAACGCCCAGTCTTCACGACCATTCATTGAAGCCAATTTAGCCGCAGCTTCATAATCATAAGGCACCTTGATATGCTCAGTTTGCCAGTATTTGGCCTGTTCAGTATCAACACATTTAATAATCGCGTAACTGGCATGGGGCGAATAGGTTTGCATCTTATGCAAAATAGGCAAATCATCTTCATAGGCTGGGTAACCAACGCTACCTGTATTGACGACCATCTGCCCTGTCGATAGCGTGACCGTACGTGGGATATGAGTATGACCACATATGATAACGGTGCTATCGATACCGTTAAGCAGTGCCAAAATGGCTAGATTATCACGTAAGGTCGGCTGACCCGTCTCGATATTTTCTAACAAATATACCATGTCATCGGTTGGTGACCCATGGCACAGATAAACATCTTCACTCAGATGACAATCAAATGGCAAATTCTGTAGCCAATTAACCGCTGCTTTTGGCAAGTCCTCTATGATAAAAGCCATGGTTGCGTTGTTGCCAATCTCCGCCGTTGTCGCTTCATAAATCTGTCTATCCTGATTACCTCGAATAGTAATGATATCGTTCTGCTGTGCCATTAAGAGCGCATAGGTATCTTTAGGGGCAATCGGTCCGTATAAAATATCGCCCAGATTAACAATTTGATCAATATTACGCTGTTTAATATCAGTCAACACAGCTACAAGCGCGAAGACATTACTATGAATATCAGAAATAGCCGCGATAGTATTTAAATGCTTGTTATTAGAGTTGGAGTTAGAGTGCGCCATCTTATTTATTTTCCTAACAAACCACTATGTTATACATCGACTAACCATAAAAAGGAACAGAAAAGAGAAACAAAAAAAACCCAATGGCTCGTGATTATTGAGACATTGGGTTTCATAAATTATGATTAATGTGATTGATAAACTATATTAAGAAGAAATAAGCCCACAATCCGACGATAAAGGTAGCAATGATATTAAGAATGACACCCGTACGGATCATTTCGCTCTGTTTAATCAATCCCGTACCAAAGACAATCGCATTTGGCGGTGTCGCAACGGGTAGCATAAAGGCACAAGATGCGCCAATACCGATGACCAATACCAGCACTTCGTGCGGTAAACCCATCTGCTCTGCAATGGCAGCAAATACGGGAACCAGCAGTGCGGCAGAAGCGGTATTAGAAGCAAACTCCGTTAAGAAAATAATAAATGCTGATACCTCAATCATCACCACGATAAGCGGTGCAGAAGACAACGCATTAGCGACCGTTTCCCCTAGAACCAAGGACGCACCTGACACTTTCAGAATAGTCGATAGGGCGATGCCACCACCGAACAGCATGAGCACACCCCAATCCGTATTATCAGACACTTGCTTCCAAGATACCAAACCTAAGCTGACCACAGCAGCAGCAGCTGATAAGGCAATAACTGCATCAGTATCCGTAATATCAAGCGCAGCACCAATTTTTTTGGAGAAAATCCAGCTCAACGCGGTGACAATAAAGACGATAATCGTCACTACGCGAGGTTTATTCCATACAATAGGCTCATCTTCAACCAATACAATTTTACGGTTCAGGTTGGGCTTCAAAAACACATACATCGCGCCTAACAATAGCGGCAATAATACCAGCATCATCGGCACACCAAACTTCATCCAGTCCACAAAGGCAATATTGAGCGCCTTTGCAGCGATAGCATTTGGTGGCGAACCAACGATCGTACCTAAACCACCAAGGCTTGCTGAGTAAGCGATACCTAATAGTACAAATACAAAAGTGCCTCGGTCTTTTTCGCGGTCAACTTGCGTTAAAATACCTAGCGCTAATGGCAACATCATCGCCGCCGTCGCAGTATTCGATATCCACATCGACAAAAATGCGGTCACGCCAAATATCAAAAATACCGCCGTGCTTAATTTGCCACCTGACATCGATAAAATCTTCAGGGCAATTTTTTTATCCAATTGCTGCACATGCAAGGCTGCCGCTAAAGCAAAGCCACCAAAAAACAAATAAATGGTCGGATTGGCAAAGCTTTGTAAGCCTATTTCGGCATCGAATTCTGGTATACCAACTAAGGCACCAACCACGACTACCAGTAGTGCCGTAATCGTGACGTGCAACGCTTCCGTTAGCCACAATACGCCGATGAAGAACAATAAGGCAAGACCCCTATTGGCATTGATATCGAATGGCAATACATTATAAATAATCATACTGATAACTGCCGCAATAGCGACCACTATCAACCCTTTACCAGTACCCTTTGGAAAGGTATCGGTAAATAAATACTCATTGCCATCATCAGGAAGATGGCTATCTAGTTTTTGCTCTGACATAAAATGTCCTTATTTTCCCAAAGACAGTGTAAAAAGACGCTAAAATAAAAACGCATGTTAGTGATTAATGGTTATTCAACCAGCAACCACAAAAAATACGCCGTTATCATAACAGATATATAACAAAAAGCTGATGCAACAAAGCCTTTATAAAAAAACCCTTATAAAATTTGCAATAAATATGGTTATTTTATAGGTAAAGAATTACTTTAATGCGTTTTAGGAAAGGTACTTTAAAACGGTACTTTCTAGAGATGATATTTATCTCATGAGTTTTTTATTTTTGAACCGAACGCCGAGAGTGAGTGAGAGCAACTTATAACCAAGTAACTGCTTTTCATTAAACAGCAAGCCTTGTGAGGTGCGGTTACACATCGTCACTAAACAAGCGTACACTTAGTATGTACAAGCGTATGGTGCTATCCCATACTAAATAAGTCAAAATAAATTTCTAATACCAGTAATAGCTTAACAACTATTTTTTATTAGTATTTATATCGGAAAATGAATAACAATAAATAGGAGTACTTTATGACAGATGCAAATAAAACAGACTCAACCACTAAAATGGCACCAAGAGATATCAATCAAGACGGTTTGGCTAAAAAAGATCAGCAGCGTACCGATGACTCTGCACTCGATATGATGCAGGGCATGCATGAACATGAAGACCATGAAGGTGAGAAGTAAAACAACGTTTTATGATTACCCAAGCCAAAACACGAAAGGTGCTTATCATTATGATGAGCGCCTTTCGTGTTTTGGCTCTCTTTTTTCTGGCAAGCGATCTGAGGCGTAGTTATATATAAATGCTGCCGTCAAGACGATAGCAATGGGTACAAATAGTGCTTCATAGCCAACCTTGGCGAATAAAAATGCTCCAACGGCGCTGCCACCGCAAAAGCAATACCAAATAATGGCTTGAAACCCTAATGTTGGTTTGCTAATCGATCGGCCCGCCAACCAGTTACCAATCGCTGCGCCCATATCTGATGTCAAACCTGTCAAATGGGTGGTACGAATAACCGCACCACTATAAGTCGCTACCATGGCATTCTGTAATCCGCATGCCATTGCCGCTGCCAACTGTCCTAAATAATCATGCTGCTGATACAACCAGTAGCTGGCCATTAACAGTGCCGCCTCGATATATAGCGCACTACCATAGCGCCTACCTAACTTTAATGATGTCTGCCCAATCACATAACCGCTCAGTATCGCACCTGCCAAAAAAGACAGTAGCAGCGCACCGATATACAAGATACTACGCACATCCAAGTAAGCAATAGCCGCTGCAAATAGGCTTACGTTGCCCGTGACATGAGAAACCGATAGATTGGTAAACCCCATTAACGCAGCGGTGTTAACACAGCCAGCACTGAATGCCAGTACTGCCCCGCCCCACAATATCCACTTTGGTAATTTGGTTATCATATTCGCCGCCTAATGGCTTATCACCAAAAAGCATCTATTATAACCAAAAAAGGCAACCTATTGGCTGCCTTCCTGATCTATAGAACCCTATAACCGACTATTGAAGAGCATTATTTCGGCTCATCAAGCATCATTAATTGCTCACTGATAGCAACGGTATTAAAACCTGCGTCAACAAACATAATCTCGCCGGTAATACCAGATGCCCAAGGTGATAGCAAGAAAAGCGCCGCATTACCAACTTCGGTTTGTGTGATATTACGTTGTAGCGGCGCGATTTTTTCGCTGATATCGAGCATTTTACGGAATGATTTGATGCCACTGGCAGCAAGCGTGCGAATAGGACCTGCTGAGATCGCATTGACACGAATGCCTTCACCGCCCATCGAAGTAGCCAAATAGCGAACACTGGCTTCGAGGCTGGCCTTTGCCATACCCATGACGTTGTAGTTTGGCAATACCGAGATACTACCTTCATATGTCAATGTCAGCATCGAACCATGACGCATGGCCAATAAAGCACGAGCTTCTTTGGCTAATGCCACAAAACTATAGCTTGAGATATCATGGGCAATTTGACTACCTTCACGGGTCGTTGCCTTAACAAAATCGCCATCAAGCTGATCCATCGGTGCAAAGCCAATCGCATGTACCACACCATCGATTCCATCACCCCAATGGGCAGTGACTTGCTCAAAGCAGGCAGCGATAGACTCATCAGACGCCACATCACACTCAAGTACCAAATCTGCTTCGAATTTCTCCGCTGCCATATCGACACGCTTTTTGATCTTATCATTAGGATAAGTGAGAATTAATGAGGCACCTTCACGGTGCAGTGCCTCAGCGATAGCCCAAGCGATAGACAGTTTGCTCGCAATGCCTGTCACGACAAATCGTTGTCCTTGTAGTAGCATAATATTTCCTTTTGGGTCGATCAAAATTGTTTAATCATAGTAAGTTATTTAGAGTGATGAGATACGATGAATATCACAGCGTAAAAAGTACAAATTATAAAATAAGTCATTATACACGAATTAATTTAAGTAAACAGTCGTAAACTGTATTACCTTATAATGTCGTCTAATATCGATTAAACGCCCAACTGCTCGCCACAGCAGTATGAAGTTAAGTAGATTTCAAGTATAATCACAGCCCTTCCCAGCTTGCACAATTTTTATAAAAATCCTTTACAATAGTTATTTGTAACTGTTCGTAATTAGGGATTTAGCGTTAAGCTACACCCACATTTTGGATGGCTGCCAAACTTATGAGTAACACCCCAACAATAGCATCAAATTACCAAGAAAGCGTTGAGTCTTATCGTCAACTTATTCTCTCAACTGGCGAGGACTTACAGCGTCCCGGTCTTGAAGAAACGCCGATGCGTGCCGCAAAAGCTTTTGCACATTTAACCCAAGGTTATCATCAAAGCTTGGATGAAGTCGTCAACGACGCCCTGTTTCCATCGAGCAATCGCGAGCTGGTATTGGTACAAAATATTGAATTTTATTCATTGTGCGAACATCATATGCTGCCTTTTCATGGTATCGCTCATGTAGGCTATTTACCCAATGGTCAAGTACTGGGCTTATCAAAATTTGCCCGTATCGTCGACATGTTCGCCCGTCGCTTGCAAGTTCAAGAAAATTTAAGCGAGCAAGTGGCACAAACTATCATGGATGTCACTGGCTGTCGCGGCGTAGCAGTAGTGATGGATGCAGCGCATATGTGCATGATGATGCGCGGCGTAAATAAGCAGCACTCCACCACACGTACAACATCGATGTTGGGTGAGTACGTACATGACAATCAAGCGCGCAATGAGTTTTTGAGTGCGATCCCTAGACGTCAGCCTGCATTCTAACGCTTCAAATAACAATAGATAATAAAAAAAGGATACTTAAGTATCCTTTCTTAATGCGTACCTTTCAATATAGCTATCATTAATAATTAGCAATCAATCCTTGATTACAATATAACGAGGCTTAACTAACCTAGCTTACTTCATCAATCCAATTGCCATAACCTTCTGCTTCCATTTGTGCCAGTGGAATAAAACGCATTGCCGCTGAATTCATACAGTAGCGCTTGCCTGTCGGTGCTGGGCCATCATCGAACACATGACCGACGTGTGAGTCTGCATAGCGGCTACGGATTTCGGTACGGCTTCCGAATATCCCTCGGTCTTCTTTCTCAACGACCATATCCGTGCTCAATGGACGGGTAAAGCTTGGCCAGCCAGTGCCAGATTTGTATTGATCACGAGAGGAATATAGTGGCTCCCCCGATATCACATCGACATACAGCCCAGGCGCTTTATTATCCCAATATTCATTATCAAAAGCACGTTCGGTGCCGTCTTTTTGAGTGACTTTATATTGAATGTCACTGAGTGACTGCTTTAGCTCATCCTGTGCAGGCTTCACAAAGGTATCTGGATTGAATCCTGTACTAGCTTTAGTAGCTGACGCATTGTTTGATATTGCCTGTACGCTACCTGCCGCCATAGGTTTAAACTGGCTAAAATCCAGCTCGTAGTCTTTACCATAGACACTTTCGATAAACTGATAACGACCAGAATTAAAGGTATAAGCCTTATAGCGGATTGGGTTTTTCTTATAGTAATCTTGATGATACTCTTCAGCAGGGTAAAACTTGCTAGCAGCAACAATTTCAATCACAACTGGTTTGCTATAGACACCAGAGTCTTGCAGTGATTGCTTAGCCGCCTCTGCTATCTGCTTTTCTTGTGCATTATTATAAAAAATAGCAGGACGATACTGAGTACCACGATCTACAAACTGACCTTTATCATCGGTAGGATCCCCAATGCGCCATAACGCTTGAACGATACCATTATAGGTGATTTTCGTCGGGTCATAATAGACCTGCGCAGCTTCAGTATGCCCTGTGCCGCCTGCTGATACAGTGCTATAAGTTGGATTGGTCGATTGACCGCCGGTATAGCCAGAGACCACTTCTACAACGCCAGGTATTTTTTCATAACCCGCTTCCACGCACCAAAAACAACCGCCAGCGACCGTAGCGACTGCGAGATTTGGGTCCGTTGGCGCATAAGGATTATCGATGGCAGTATTTTTTACAGCGGGCGTATTTTCGGTGGCAGCACAGCCAACGAAAACCATACTGATGGCTGCTACAGCCATCGAAATAGCGCCCGTCTTTAATTTATGATTCATCGATACCTCCTAAAAGTAATATAATATAACTATGATAACTCTTTGACCTCACTAAACTATACCTACATTGTGATAAAATTTAACAGTAATTAGATATTATTTAATATAATTAAACAGTATAATCTTGAATTATACCCAATTTCTTAATAAGATAAGTTTGCTACAAAGTACAATAATTAAAAAAGAGCACATTACGGACAGCGTAGTGTGCTCTTTTATATTATATCAATATATCTTAGGCAGCTTATGTAGCTTAGTTACTCTTTTATTTTCCAGCAGTATGCTCATCACTGGCTTGCTGAATCTTGGTTAAAAATAGCCTTGATTTCAGACGCTGATAGATACGTTGGTACGGCATAGGTATCACCGACTTCTTTTGCTGCTGCTTTGGCAATTTTATCAAAATCACTGCTTTGCATGCCTTTCACCGTTGGATCTATATTCAAAGTAGCAATCAGTTTGCGTACTTGCGCGATGAGGTGGTCGGCAATCTCAGCATCACTCTTGCTAGCTTGTCCCGATTTTACCATACCTGTTTTTCTAGCCAACTCTGCCAGTCTTTTTTTACTTCCTTGACGATTGACATCAAGCACATACGGCAGCACGATGGCATTGGCACGACCGTGAGGAATACTATAATACGCCCCCAACTGGTGGGCGATAGCATGGACGTAACCAAGACCCGCTTTATTAAAGGCGATACCGCCGTAATGAGCGGCAATACCCATTGCTTCTCTGGCTTTAAGATTGCCGCCGTCTTTATAGACCAGCGGTAGGTTTTGCATCACAGATTTGACCGCAGAAGCCGCATAATAGTCGGTCTCGACGCTGGCATTGGCACTCATCCAAGCTTCAAGCGCATGAGTCAATACATCGATACCTGTATCCGCTGTGATATGAGCCGGCATGCCTTTCATAATAACAGGGTCAATAGCCGCTGCTAATGGCACCATTCTTGGGTCAATAGACAGCGCTTTTTGATGCGTTTTATCGTCTGATACTACTGCACCAAGGGTTGCTTCTGAACCTGTGCCAGCCGTGGTAGGAATACAATAGAGCGGCATAGAAGGCTTTCTGGCTTTAAGAATGCCGATAAGTTGTTGCGGCTTGCAGCTATTGCCTTGTGACATCGCAATCATCTTAGCCGCATCAATGACCGAACCACCACCGATGGCAATAATTGAATCGCACTTAGCATCGATAGATTTGCGCAGTCCTTTTTCGACAACCTTAAAAGTAGGGTCTGGGGTAATGCCGTCATAAACGGTATAGCTGATATTTTTGCTATCTAGATAATCAGTCACTTTGGCTGGGATACCTAGCTTATTAAGCACGGCATCAGTGACGATAAATACATTGGTGCTGCCTTCGTTGATAGCCATATCACATAGCTCTTCACAAGAGCTCTCACCAACAAATAGCATTGGTCTTCTAATTGGAACAACATAAGCGAACGCTTTTAAGACTTTAGCGCGTGTTTTAGCAACGGCTAAATAACCGACATTCTGCAATCCATTGGTATTTACTAACTTGTTATTTACTAATTTAACAATACTATTTTGTTTTTTCATGAGTAAAAATCCTTTTTAATGATGGTAATAATAGCGATGACAATCCTTTAAAGCAGCAATTTAAACGGCTCTTTAACTAAAAATTAAACAAATCTAAGCATCCAACTAAAGTGAACGTCTGTTTAACTTATTGTATCACTGCTATTTTTAGGATATCGCAATTAGTATGAACTGCCATGTTCTGCTTATTTGGCTATATCTGCTTAACTCTTTTTGGCTAAGCTAAATCATACTCGCCTGCAGCAACTGCTGCGCATAGGGATGCTGTGGGCTATTAAAAACATCTTCAGTACGTCCGTACTCAATACATATGCCATCTTTAAGCACCATAATATGCTGACATAAGGCGCGCACCACTTTTAAGTCATGACTAATAAACACATAACTGATTTGCAATTTTTCCTGAATTTCACGTAGTAAATTAACGACGGTCACCTGCGTGGTACTATCAAGCGCGGACGTCGGCTCATCTAATATCAATAGACTCGGCTGCATAATAAGGGCGCGCGCAAGTGCGACACGCTGACGCTGACCACCTGATAGCTCATGCGGATAACGATGCGCAAACTCAGCTGGCAGATGCACGGTAGTAAGGCTATCCATCACTGCCTGCTGCCGTGCTGCCTTATCAACGCCTTGTACGAGCAATCCTTCTTCAACGATTTGCATCACTGTCATACGTGGATTGATACTGGCAAATGGGTCTTGAAATACCATTTGAATTTGCGAGCGAAACTGACGTAGCTCACCCTTGGACAATACTGAAATATCTTGTCCATTGACTATTATTTCGCCACCCACACGCGCTTGATTGCTAAGCAATTGACTTAATGCAAGCGCTATCGTGGTTTTTCCAGAGCTGACTCACCTACAATGCCTAACGCCCACCCTTTCTGTAGCGTCATATCAACATTTTTTACTGCATCAAACCAGCGCTTAGTACTACCAAACAGACTTTTTTCAATGGGAAACTGTACTTGTAAATTGCTGAGTTGCAATACGGTTTGTGGCTGACTTTCATCATCATTAGAGAAGTTCAGTGCTTGGCCAAAGTCTTGTTTGATTAGCGAGCGGGTATATTCGGCTTTGGGCTGGTTAAACACCGCTGCGGTTTGCCCCTGCTCAATCGTTTTACCTTGGTGCATGACGATTACTTCATCACTGTAGCGCCTGACCAGATTGAGGTCATGGCTAATAAGCACCATCGCCATATTATGCTGACGCTTAAGGTCATCTAATAGAGCGAGAATCTCATGTTGGAGAGTCACATCAAGCGCGGTGGTCGGCTCATCAGCGATTAAAATATCAGGCTGCTGTGCCAATGCCATGGCAATCATAACGCGCTGACGCTGACCGCCTGATAGCTCATGTGGATAGCGGTTCAGCTTATCAATCGGATTGGTAATATTGACATCATTTAGTAAATCGATTGTTTGACTTTGCCATTGTTTCTTGGGCACACCAACTAGACGTAGTGATTCAGCAATTTGTTTGGCAACTGTATGTAGTGGATTGAGCGCCGTCATCGGTTCTTGAAACACCATGCCGATGCGCTGCCCACGAATAGAGCGCAGCGCAGCGTTACGTGCCTTAGCACTAACACTAACATTGGCATTGGCATTGGCATTGGCTATCGGTAGCACAGTGAACCCTGCTGACCCTGCCAGCTTCACCTCACCGCTAACGGTCAAACTGTCTGGCAATAAGCCTAATAGCGCGAGACTTGCAATAGATTTGCCAGAGCCTGATTCACCTACGATAGCAAGAGTTTGTCCTTGCCGCAGCTCATAAAAGAGTTTATCGACTAACGTTACGCCGTTATTGGTAAGAATACTAAGCTTATCGACACTCAATATTAGCTTTTGCTGTGTATTGCTACGGTTGCCGTTTAGGCTGTCAGTGTGCGTATCAGTCATGGTCATCTTAAGAGCGCCTCGGATCAAACGCATCACGCAGCGCTTCGCCAACGAATATTAGCAGTGATAAGATAAAGGTCAAACTAAAAAACCCAGATAGCGCAAGCCATGGTGCATCGAGATTATTTTTCCCTTGTACCATCAGCTCGCCGAGAGACGGTGACCCAGGCGGCAAGCCATAACCTAAAAAATCTAGTGCGGTTAAAGCGATAATATTAGCGGTCAATATAAATGGCAGCTGTGACAAGCTTGATGCTAAGGCATTGGGCAAAATATGTCTGAGCATGATTTGACTGTCCGATACCCCAAGATTACGCGCCGCACGGACATAATCAAAGTTACGCGCGCGCAAAAACTCCGCCCGTACCAAACCGACCAATCCCATCCAACCAAATAATAACATCATTGCAAATAGCATAAAGATACTGGGGCTGAATAAACTGACCAAAATAATAATCATAAACAGCTGCGGCATACCGCCCCATACTTCCATGAAGCGCTGCCCTGCCAAATCTATCCAACCACCGTAATAACCTTGTATTGCACCGACGATAATACCAATCACTGCCCCAGCAAGTGTTAATGCTAAACCGAACAATAATGACACCCGCATGCCATAAAGTATCCGTGCCAACACATCGCGGCCTAAGTCATCAGTACCAAGCCAGTTCTGGCTATTGGGCGCTGCTGGATATGGAATACCCAGCTCAACGTTTGGTGTCTGATCAGCAAATGGAATGGGCGGCATAATGTAAAAACCCTGCTCATCAATCAGCGCCTGTACCGCAGGGTCTTTATAATTGGCTTCAGTCTCAAACACCCCACCAAAAGCCGTTTCAGGATAGGCTTTTAGGACAGGAAAGTAATAATCGCCTTGATACTGCACCAGTAGCGGCTTGTCATTGGCAATCACATTGGCTGCCATACAAATGACGAATATCAGCGCAAAAATGAATAATGATACGACGCCAAGACGATTTTGACGAAAGCGATTAAGTCGCGCCTGCCAGATAGGATTTAGGCGACGTTTTTTTGGCATAGAGACAGGAGATGCAGATGAAGGCGTTGAAGGTAACGGATAACTTGACATTAGCGCCCCTCAAAATCGATACGAGGATCAATTAAGTGATAACTTAAATCACTGATTAACTGTAATAATAGTCCGAGTAAAGTAAAGATAAATAGCGTACCGAATATCACAGGATAATCGCGCTGTTGAATGGCTTCGAAGCCTAAGAGACCCAAACCATCAAGTTTAAAAATAATCTCGATTAAGAAGTTTCCGGCAAAGAAAATGCCAACGATAGCCGCTGGAATACCTGCAATAATAATCAGCATGGCATTACGAAACACATGCCCGTAAAGGACCTGACGCTCACCCAGCCCTTTAGCACGAGCAGTAAGTACATATTGCTTACCCAGCTCTTCTAAAAAGCTAAACTTGGTCAGATAGGTCAAACCCGCAAAACCGCCAATCGTACTTGCCAGCAGTGGTAGCGCCAAATGCCAAAAGTAATCTTTGATTTTACCCAGCGCGCTTAATTGATCGAAGTTCTCAGAGGTCAAGCCTTGCAGTGGAAAGATATTCCAGTAGCTACCACCTGCAAAAAACACCAGTAATATAACGGCAAATACGAAAACGGGTATTGCATGCCCGATAGCAAGCAGCATAGCAGTGAATTTATCCATCTCCGAGCCATGATGCATGGCTTTATAGATACCTAGTGGAATCGCTATCATATAAATCAGCAACGTGCTCCAGAGCCCAAGCGAGATAGAAACGGGTAATTTCTCGATAATTAAATCTGTTACCGACTGTCCTTTAAAAAAAGACTCGCCAAAATCTAGCTGAGCATAATTCTTTAACATGAGCCAAAAGCGCTCAGGTGCCGATTTATCAAACCCGTATTGGGCATTAATCGCTGCAACCATTTCCTCAGATAAGCCACGCGTACCTTGATAGGTACTGTTATTTCCCGCACTACCCGCGCCAATATTACCGCCAAGCGCATTGTCTTTTGCACCTTGCTCAATAAGCGCCAGTTGCTGCTCGACAGGACCACCAGGCGCTGCTTGTACAATCACAAAGTTTGCGAGCAATATCAAAAAAAGCGTCGGTAATATCAGCAGTAACCTTTTTAAGATATAACGACCCATAACGGTGGCTTCCTAAGATAATAAATATGACGACAGAAAGAATACGCAGCTAATAACTATCAAAACGTCAGTCGAAGCGCCCGTTATGGTTTAAAAGTTATTTTTAAGCTCACGTAACGCAGCAAATACAGCCAAAGATTTATCATCATCGATAGTTACTTTAGACTTCACCCCTGCTATCACACTCGGCTCTTGCGTCCGTAAAAATACATTGATCGCACGTTCATGTTCTAAAGTGACTGGCAACGTCGGAATACCTTGGGCGGTTTTTTCTTCTGCTTGAATCAGTGCTTGCTGCATTGCTTCATTAGTAGGTTCAATAGATAGTCCAAAGCGCAGATTACTGGCAGTGTATTCATGCGCAGGATATAGCAGCGTCTCAGCTGGCAAACCATTTAAACGCTTAAAGCTGTTGTGTAATTGCTCAATCGTCCCCGTAAATACCCGTCCGCATCCAGCACTAAATAAAGTGTCGCCACAAAAGCAATGTTTAAGCCCGTCAATATCTAATATATAAGCCACGTGGCTAGCAGTATGACCGGACACATCCCATACTTGTGCTGCACAGCCCCACGCACTGACGGTACTACCATCTTTGATGGTTTGATCTTCATCGACATTATGCTCAGTATGCGCAACCAGATGCGTCATCGGATAAGACTCTTGCAGTTCTGCGACACCGCCGATATGGTCATGATGATGATGAGTCGTCCAGATAGACGTTAGCTCCAATTTATTTTCTTCCAAATAACTCATGACAGGCTCAGCTTGACCAGGATCAATAACGATCGCCTGTTTATTATTTTCATTAATCAATGTCCAAATATAATTATCATTGAACGCTTTGATTGGGTGAATGCGAATAGTCATATTAAATCCTTACCAGTAGTTATCTTTATTGCTGATGTCTTTTATTGATTTTTTTAACCGAAATAAAATTTTAAGATGAAGCGTTATTTCCCTTATTGTTCTAAATTATTGCTTCAAGTATTGGTTAACACGTGCTTCTGCTTCTTTATCCGTCCACCAGTAGTCAATACCGATGGCATTAGAGGGCAGTTTTTCAGTATGACGATATTGATCCCAATAGGCGACATTGGTCGCTGATTTGCCGTATAAAGGCACTAAATAATGACCAGCACGTAGTAGACGATCGAGCACCTGAGTATATAATACAGTATCGTCGCGAGTTTTAGCATTGCCAAGCTGCTCTATCACCGCGTCAATCTCTGGGTTTTTGATGCCGATAGTATTTCTATTACCCGATTGATCGGCCGCTGAGCTACCCCAAAAACCAACTTGTTCCGCACCAGGTGATAAACTCTGAGCAAATTTATCAACTATCATGTCGTAGTCAAAACGGCGTACCCGCTCATAATATTGTGGTCCGTCGACTTGACGTAACGTGGCATCAAATCCTAAGCGCTTTAAATTTCGAATATATGGCAGCAGCACCCGACCCATGGTATCGCCTGTCATCAATATCTCAATCTGAGCAAGTTGTCCATTGGGCTGATATAGCTTCATATCGTTATAATAAAATCCAGCATCTAGCAACAGCTGCCGCGCTTCTAGTAACTCCTTACGGTTAAAGCCACTACCGTCACTGGTCGGCAATTGCCACTCCATTAATACGGCTTGACGTTGCAGCGGTTCAAGCTTAGATAATAAAGGCGTAAGCACCTGCATCTCTTCAGCAGATGGCATCCCTGTTGCAGCAAGCTCGGAGCCATGAAAGAAACTTTGTAAACGTTCATACTGCCCATGAAACAAGGTCTTATTCATCCACTCAAAGTCATAAGCCTTGCTCAGTGCTTGGCGAACGCGAATATCTTGAAAGATGGGACGTCGCATATTCATGACTAGACCTTGCATCGGTACTGGGTTTTCGCTGCTGATCGTTTCTTTATTAATCATCCCTGCCTTGACTGCAGGGAAGTTATAACCCGTTGCCCAGTTCGAGGCTTTATTCTCAGGGCGAAAACGATATTGACCAGACTTAAAACCTTCGAAGGCAATCTCATCGCTTTGATAATAAACAAACTTAATCATATCGAAGTTATAACGACCGCGATTGACCATCAAATCACGACCCCAATAATTGGGGTCACGTACGTAGCTGACCGAGCGCCCTGCATCGACACGCCCTAACTTGTAAGGCCCACTGCCCATCAATGGCGTCAAAGTTATTTTTTCAAAATCCGTATCGATAGAGGACTTAGCAAAAATAGGAAACTGTCCGACAGTTAGCAAGATTTCTTTATTATCATCAGAGGCAAAGATAAACTTCACTTGTTGGTCATTAATAATCTGAATGTCTTTAATATCACCCAAATAGCTGCGAATATACATTGGCCCTTTATTTAACAGTGCATCATAAGTCGCTTTGACGTCACTACTGGTGACCGGCATTCCATCCCAAAAACGGGCAGCAGGATTAATATGATAGATAATCCAACTGGTGTCATCAGGATCATAAGTGATCTTGCTCGCCAGCTGCGGATACATGGTAAAGGCTTCATTTAATGAGCCAGTCATCAAGGTGTCATATAGATAATCGGTGCCAACCATCGCCACACCTGTGGTCATCCACTTGTTGGCCGCATTAAAGGTGCCGCGCGCATCGAGCGATAACGTGCCGCCTGTCGGTGCCTTTGGGTTGGCATAAGGCATAAAAGGCACATCGATATACTCAGTGGTACTATTATGCCCAAGCGCAGTCGTGGTGATTGGCGCTGCGATACTAACAGGTATCCAGCTCGCCATTGCTCCTAGTGTTGCCACTAACAAGATGACTTTTAGCATGGTGTTTTTTATCATAATAAAGTTATAACAAACCCTTGTGCTAGCCCAATGAATATGATGATAATTGACTGAAGTGCTGCTCTATAATGTAAAGCAGTAAGTGCCGCAAAATTTTATCATAACAAACTTAGGTTTTTTAACCTAATGCTTTGCAGCGTTAGAGTCGCTACATGATGCATCATTTATCTTAAAAGAATACTAACGCGTAAAATAAAAGACGCAGCTTATAAAAGTTGCGTCTTTTATTTTAAAGTCTATGCATAATTTATGCGTGCTTTTTTTCAAACGCAATCATAAAATCGACCAACTGCTGCACCCAATCTAATGACACTGCATTGTAAATGCTGGCACGCATACCGCCGACATCGCGGTGACCTTTTAGATTCATCAAGCCTGCCGCTTCCGACTCTTCTAAGAATACTTTATCAAGGCAGCTGTCGGCTAAGGTAAAAGGCACATTCATGATAGAGCGATATTTAGGGTCAACTGGGTTGCTATAAAAACTGCTATCATCAATCGTCTTGTAGAGTAAATCGGCTTTTTGTTGGTTGATTTTGCCGATAGCAGCGACGCCGCCCTGCTCCTCTAACCAATCAAATACCAGCCCTGCCAAATACCAAGAGTAAGTCGCTGGTGTGTTTGACATGGATTCTTTTTCAGCTTGGTGCTCATAGTTCATCAGCAGTGGGCACCATTCACTCGCTTTGCCCAATAAATCTTCACGGATAATCACGATAATCAGACCTGCTGGCCCGATATTTTTTTGCGCACCGGCGTAAATCATGCCAAATTTAGACACGTCGATTGGCTGTGACAAAATGCAAGAAGACATATCGACGACAATTGGTGCATCGACTTGTGGCGGCTCAAATATTTGCAAACCATGAATGGTTTCGTTGGCACAGTAATGAAAATAGGCGGCATCTTTGCTAATAGTCCACTCGCTCTCGGTTGGTACATCAGTAAAGCTGCTACCTTTGCCTGTTGCAACTTCGTTAACTTCACCAAGACCAAGTTTGGCATAGCGCTGGGCTTCTTTGACAGCTTTACCAGACCATGCACCCGTCGTTAGATAGTCTGCGCGCCCACCATTTAGCAAGTTTAATGGAATCGCTGAAAACTGTAAGCTAGCGCCACCTTGTAAAAACAGCACTTTATAGTTATCTGGAATGTCCATCAATGAGCGCAATTTGGCTTCGGCTTTTTCGGCAATGGCGATGTATTCTTTACTACGGTGACTCACTTCCATGACCGACATGCCGCGTCCCTGCCAATCAAGCAACTCTTCTTGAGCGCGTGATAATACGGCCGTCGGTATAGTAGCAGGTCCCGCTGAAAAATCGGGTACGCGGTTAGGAACGGCTTTAGTAGTCATAATGAATGTCCTAAATATGATGAAGTCATCGTGGTTATTAAAGGTTGAATGTTGAAGGTGAATTTATCGTTATTTTTTAATCTCTGTCATAGTAGTCGTAATAACAGTAAGTGGTAAGCCTTTAATACTACTTTGATAACTGCTCCCACAGCTGACGTTTGAGATTACTATCAGTAAGCATTTCATCCAACGTGGGTGCAGTCGTCAGGTTAGGATGTTCCAAACCTTCAGGAAGTGCGGTCAATGTCACTACCTGTATCTCTTCGCTACGGCCAATTTTAAAGACGTATCCAGCAAGGCTGGCATTGGCAAGCTCAGCCGTATCCATACCTTCACAAATAGGGAATGAGGTCGTCTCACAACTGATGGATAAGGCTTGGGTAATATTTTGCCACAGTTTTTGGCTGTCATGATTAAGGGCTTGGATATCCACCAAAATCACCCAATCGCCATAGCGACCACCTTGTAGATCAAATGGTGCTACTTTTTTAAAGCTTTCCTCTTGAAAGCCCTCTTCTTTAAAACCACCGTCTTTAAAACTGCCATCTTCAAAGCTCGAAGCGTCATTTATATCAGCAATAGAAGTTTGCTGTACAACAGTATTTACAAGTAAGGTAACGGCGGGCTTAGAGATGTCAGGAGTAGTCGAGTCAAAACTATAAGTAACAGGGCTTTGCTGGTCAGAATAGCTTAAATCTGTATCATTAGCGTCATTATAATAATGGTTGATAGACTCATCATCTAGCGTATCTGATATGGCATTAATATTTGGGGATTCAATATTAGAAGATTCAATACTTGGCTGTTCAGTGGTAATCGCAGAAGAAATACTAGGATTAGCTAAAATTGGATTAGCTGTAGTCTGCTCGAGCAGAGCAGGCGCAGAAATACCTGCGATACTCAATGTCTTAGAGCTCGGCTGCACCCACTGATTGATACCCATCATCGCTAAAATCTGGCGCTGCTGCATGCGCTGCTGCAATACAATTAGCGGCTCTCGGATATCACTCATGCTTATTTACTATCCTACTTATCTAAAATGAATTTACAGGCTTTCACTATCAAAAGAAATGCTATTAAGAAAAGGTCAAGAACATATCGTTTCTTGCCAGCAAAACAATTACTTAAATACCATCAACTAAATTACTCAAAAAAGCTGCCGAACGCCCAGCCAATGATTGGCAAGCTCGGTCAAGCAATCATATTCATCTTGACTGACTATCGTATCGTGTAACATCACCGTATGCAATGTGCTCAGCCATTGCCGGTAATCATTGTAATCATAAGGCTTATTATTAATCACATTATAATCTATTTGAGCGCCGCCCTGTTGCCTCTGTCTATAATTATCATTACGTTTGGCTTTAGAACTAGATGATTGACTGGCAGATGCTAATAAAATAGGCACCGCTTCTATCACTGCCAATAACTGGATACTATTTATATTTTGCGCAGTCAATAGCAGCCATTGCAAATTTGCGTCACTAACGGCGGCTAAGTCAGTATCAATCAAACGTGCATGACGCCGTAAATCCACAAGATAATGAGCAACACTGTCATTATTATAGCCGAGTACTGAAATAGGTGCTGAAATGTGTACTGAGCTATCTAGTGCTGATACGATTTGACCCTTGACATCTTTTGATAGGCGATAAGCCAATAAAACAAGCATTGTTTTCGCCGCAACATCAAGACCATCAAATACCTGTCCTGAAGGGTCAAGCTGGTCATAAATATCATCTCTACCCGCTTGCAATGCTTGCTGCCATAACCATAATAGCTGAGGCTGAGCATGCACGTGTTCCTCGTTTAATACGGCAGACAATATAGGTAATAATTGCTGCAGCTGTAGCGCTTGCCATAATGATAAAATCGATGGCAAGCGAGAGTTGGTATTTTCTAAAGGATTTGATAATAATTGAGGCTTATCAATAGAATTATCATTATCTATATTATCGGCGATATTTTGGCTTAAATCCGCCGTGAGGTAGTGTTCAAATAGCTCAATGATACCCTGTTGATAGCGCATCAGCATTGTACGACACTTTTTTTGCTGCACATAATGTTGATGATCTTGATTGCTATGACTCGCTTCATATCTGAAACGCAATTCATTGATAGCAGTTTCTGACAGGTCATGCTGACTCAATTGCTTTATTGCCAATGCAATCAATGCGTTGTCTAAACGCCTATCAAGATGTGCCACTGCCGCTAATAATTTATGATCTATCGTATGGGCTAAAAATTGGGGGTGGCTGCTAATATTAGCGCTAGCGTTATTATCGATTTCAGCAGCAGACGTTTTATCGTTAGCAAGTTCAAGCCAGATATCACTCAAGTCATAACTCTCAGTCGTTGATAATATATGACCTTGATGGCATAACATAACAGCTTCAATCAAAGCTTGCGCCCCGAGCGGGTGATAACTGTGATTGGGTATATACTGTGGCAGTGAAACTTTTTGTCTATCATCGATACCAATCAATGTATCCGATGGTAAATCGCTATCATGTTTTGCTTGCCATGGCTTGAGCAACTGATGAATACCGATATTTTGCGCTTGAACCTGTAAACGTCCTTCAACAACGATATCTTTCTCGATAACAAACTCTAGCCCCTTATCTTCGTCCAACTCATTCTTTATTTCATTTGCAAGAAAAGCAGTAATTTCTTTGTCTATAACATCATTTCTGTTATTAGTAAGGCTTTTATTGTTATTTAACGCTGATTGAGTTTCAAATATTGATGATTGGGTATTTTTTTCTTGTTTGTTTTTGCTTAGGCTATTTGCTTTTATGACGCCCCAATCCCCTAATCGCCGCTGCTCATATATCTCTTTTATTTTCTGTTGATTTATGCGCTTTTCTTTAGCCACTTTTACCGCAAAATCGTGATAAGCGTTGGCATTAATGGCACTCATTCGCTCAGCCAAGCTCGGATGGGTGGCAAACCAAGAGACGTCACCCAAATCAGCACCACTACTGGCAAAGAAGAAGTGACTAAGACCATTGATATCGGCGATACTGGTTAAACGCGAACCAAGCGAATCTTGATGAATGGTTTGTAAGGTTTCCATAATAGCCGGCGAGCGTGTCAGCTGCACGCTGGTCGCATCGGCAAGCAATTCACGCTGGCGATTAAAGCTGTGTTTAATCAGTTGCGCACTGGCCATACTCGAAAAACTCAATCCATGTATTAACAACGTCCAAATATTGCGCGGTGCTTGACTATCGAACTTATTATTATTTTGTAGCCATCGTGACTGGCTATTAGCTGACGACTGCTGGCTTTGTGATTGACTTTGCCAATAGCTTACCCATTCACTATGGGTGGTAAAATTGGCGGTTTGAGCTTCAGTGCTACGCGCGTGGCTATCGACGGCTCTTTGTGACAGTCGATTGACCGCATCATCAAAATAATTATTATGGCTATTCTGATGACTGCGTTGATTACCAGCGCCAAAATTATTAATAGAATCACTCCAGTCATAGAGTAATTGCAAGCCTGCCAGCACCACCATCAGTTGCAAATTAAATGTCGCATCACCATGCAAGATATGACCATATTCATGCCCTATCAGCCCATATAGCCCCTCATCGGACAGCTTATCAAGCGCGCCTTGAGTGACGACCAATACCATATCTTGACTATGACGACCAGCAACGAAGCCGTTAATACCTTGCTCATCAGGCAGTATATAGAGAATCGGCATACGTACACCCGAAGCAATGGCTAGCTGCTGGGCAATCTCATAATAACGACGGTAGACAGGCGGGAAGTCTCGCTCATCACGCACGGCGATATGGTGGGCGCTGAAACGAACCTTTGGTATAGCCTCATGCTGATGGGCAACCCCTTGACTATGCTCCCACGCATCTTGGCTGTGGTCGATAAACAGCCGAACCCCGCCCACACGCTGAGCAATAGCGCGACCACCGGCTTCTAAACGTCTGTACTCTAAAAAACTACCGATCACAAAGCTACCGATTGTCCAGATAGCAACCAGTATCAACACCCAATGATAAATGCCACCAGTAAATATCGTTAGCAGCAGCGCCATGATACCCAGCGCTACTGCCAGATGGGCAAAGACAATGAGAAAAAATAGCCCATAGAGCAATAGACTTCGCTGGGTACGGGTGCGTTGTTCACCAAAAAAATCCATCTATATGCCTGACTTAAAAATAGCTAAACGCATCTGAACATATGAATATAATTCAATGTCAGCCCATATTGACGACAGGTGCTTGAGCGATCACCTTTCTGTCTTCAAAAACTAGCGGGCTTAACGGGCGAAAGCCAAAAGTCGTACTAATAAGATTGTTGGGAAATACCTCGCGGTCATTGTTGTAGAACATCACGCTGTCATTATAGTGCTGACGGGCGAAGCCAATGCGGTTCTCAGTATTGGTCAGCTCACCCATCAACTCTTTAATCATGCTGTCCGCCTTTAGCTCAGGGTAAGCTTCCACAACCGCTGAAAACTGCCCTAACGCTTTAGACAGCATACTCTCAGCTTTGGCAAATAGCGCCATATGCTCAAGCGAGTCTGGCTGATGTGTATTGGAGTCTTGCAAGCTTTGCGCGTGATTACGTGCACTAATCACACGGGTCAGCGTCTCTTCTTCATGAGTTAGATAACGTTTAGCAGTTTCAACCAAATTTGGAATCAAATCATGACGGCGCTTCAGTTGTACATCTATTTGGGCAAAACCATTTTTCGCTTGGTTGCGAGCGCGTACCAATTTATTAAATATAGATACGCCAAACACAATCACTAGTAGCACAAAGGCAATGAACAACCAAACAAACATCTTCATAAGAAAACCCTAAAGTGTCCAGAATGTTAATAAAAGTTAATACATTGTATTTTAACCCATATTAATCAATCAAAGGTCAAAATCGGACAGAAAAAGGTCGAAAAAAAGCCCTTTACAATGAAGGGCTTAATAGATCAAACGAGCATCTCTAATTAAATATCAAAACAGGTATCAAATTTTAGGCAAAAAAAAGCGACTCCAAAAGCAAATCCTCGGCACACACTGTGACTATTACCGTTGCTACCTTCCGGTCCTGGCGGGGTTCATAGAACAATGTTGCGAGGCTACCAATGGAGCCACCAGTTGCAAATTATACAAGAATTTTTAAATATTACAACCCCTATCGTAAAACTCTTTCTTTTACCTCAAAACGCCCTGTAACTTAGGTGACAAAATTCTCACAGCAAGCCTGTTAAATTTTGCTATTTTAGTTGAGGAAGCTGAGCATACTCGGTATCAACTAATAACTAAAATGGACAGCTTCTCATATAAAGGCGAGTCTTACCTATGGTATGGCTCACCTAAATACTATTGATATAACTCACTCAGGAGATCATTGTGAAAACCACTCTACTTAATAAAGCTGCTCTAACGACTGGTACTGCATTTCTACTCACAGCCATGATGGGTAGCGCGCATGCAGAACCAACAGGCTACGATCAGCTTACTTTTCAGACAGAAGTAAAAGAAGAAATTCAAAATGATGAAGTACGAGCCAGCTTATATAAAAAAGCGCAGGCAACGGATTCTAAAACTCTAGCGACAACGCTCAACACCTCAATTAATAATGCCATGAAAATTGCTAAGCGCTGTCCAACCGTTACCGTGAGTACCGGACAACAGCGCACCTACCCTCGCTATGATAAAAATGACAAAATCATTGGCTGGACAGGACAAGCAAACATCGATTTAAAAAGTACCGACTTTGCAGCAACCAGCCAACTCATCGCTGACCTACAAGAAACGCTGGTGATGGACAATCTGAACTTTGGTGTCTCAGATACCAAAAAGGATGCGCTTGAGCAAAAGCTGATGACCAATGCGTCTCGTGCCTTTCAGCAACAAGCTAAAAACCTAACACGCGCTTGGGATGCTCGTGGCTATCGTGTGGTCAATGTGAATCTAAATACAGGTAGCAACTACCCACGTCCGATGTATAGTGCTATGAGCATGAAAGCAGGCGCAGCAGACGAATCAGTACCTAGCCAAAGTTTTGAATCTGGCAATAGTACTATCTCAGTAACTGCTAATGGTACGATTGAATTGACTAAATAAGTTATAAATATATAGAATTGATAAATATCCTGATAAACATAAAGGCAAGTGCTGCAATCAGCGCTTGCCTTTATGTTTATATAGAAGACATTAACTTATAAAGTTACTCTACTTTGTATGAACTCTTATACTTATCCATGATTGACACATTGCCTACAAGTTAATTTATCACCGGTTGCTCAAGCGTCATGGGTTTGTCCACTATAGGCTTAGTAAATGATTGCATATTCGGTTGTTTGCCCTCTTGACGCATTTTTAACAGTACTTTTTGATACCAAGGTAGATTCTGATAAGCTAAAAGCTGTTGCGCGATTTTCTTGTTATTTTGCAATGTAGTATTGTTTTGAATCACATACACCGTACGCTCTATTTGTTTGAGTGTTTGACCTTTCTCATTTTTTAGCACAGCTTTTATCTTGTGCGATCCTGGTAAAACATCTACCGTTGCAATCGATGCGCTGAGACCTTGCGCGACTTCATTGCCATCCAAATAAATACTGACACTATCACCTGCTTGTAACTCCGGCGTCTCTTGCACATTAACATCAATGCTTTGGGCTGGGCGACGATATGCACGCTCTGCGCTTGGTTCAGTAATAGCAAGCAGGTAAACAAATCAGCCAAACGGGTGTCACGACGAAAGAAAGTCGCGTCAGCTCAAGTATTAACATTACTAGAAGGAGGCGTACTACTCGCGTTATCACTGTTACTTGAGCTGACGCGACTTTCTTTCGTCGTGACACCCGTTTGGCTGATTTGTTTACCTGCTTGCTGCTCATAATTTTGCGGGCGATCGGTAAAGGTGACTTGACCTGTTTTTTCGTCAATAACTTTATAAATAGGCACAGCATTTACCAAAGGGGCGTAGAGAGTTACCATACTAATCATCGTAGCAGCAATCAGTGCCAACCCTAACTTACTGTTTGAAAAAACCGGTTTTGATAATGAAGTCATAGTCAGTCAACCTAATGAGTACCTAATATTATGAATATCTATTATGCGATACTTTGGGTGTTAAATCAGTAATAATTTCAAAGAGGACAGATCCGTTGATTTAGCAAATTATTATTGAGACGTAAAAAAAACCAGCTAAGAATAACTTAGCTGGTTTTTATGACTCAAAATAACTGAGTGCTTTAGCGACTAATTAGCAGCTGTAGTATAAGTCAAACTCAACGGGATGTACGGTTACATTGACACGTTGCACTTCTTCTTCTTTCAAGGCAATGAACGCCTCTAACATGTCTTCAGTGAATACATCACCTTTTAATAAGAACTCATGATCATCACGCAAGGCTTGTAATGCAACTTCTAAGCTCTCCGCAACAGTTGGGATGAGTGCTTCTTCTTCTGGTGGTAAGTCATACAAGTTTTTGTCTGCCGCTTCACCTGGATGTATTTTATTTTGAATACCATCAAGACCTGCCATTAGTAACGCTGCAAACGTTAAGTATGGGTTGGCCGCTGGATCAGGAAAACGTGCTTCAACACGTACCGCTTTTGGGCTGCTAACATGTGGAATACGGATAGACGCTGAGCGGTTAGACGCTGAGTACGCAAGTTTGATAGGCGCTTCATAATGCGGTACTAGGCGCTTATAGCTATTAGTCGATGGGTTGGTAATCGCATTCAACGCACGCGCATGCTTGATAATACCACCGATGAAATACAGTGCAGATTCAGACAAACCAGCATACTCATCACCTGAGAAAGTATTAACACCATCTTTGGAGATTGACATATGCACGAGCATGCCTGAACCATTGTCACCAACGATTGGTTTTGGCATAAAGGTAGCCGTTTTGCCAAACTGATGCGCAACATTATGCACAACATACTTTAGCTGCTGTACTTCATCGGCTTTTTTGACTAACGTATTAAAAGCGACACCAATTTCTGACTGGCAAGGCGCAACTTCATGGTGATGAACTTCGACACAGCCTTCACCGATGATTTCTTCTAAACGCTCACACATAACAGAGCGCATGTCTTGCGAGCTATCGATTGGTGGTACTGGGAAGTAAGCGCCTTTAACACGTGGACGATGTCCCATGTTGCCCCACTCATAGTCATTGTTAGTCGACCATGCCGCTTCTTCGGCCGTGATCTTGTGACTAACGCCAGACATATCAATTGACCATTTCACATCATCAAATATAAAAAACTCAGGCTCAGGACCAAAATAAGCAGTATCACCAATGCCCGTTGACTTTAAGTACTCTTCGGCGCGGCGCGCAATAGAACGTGGGTCACGATCATAACCTTGTAGCGTTGATGGCTCGATAATATCGCAAGTAACAACTACGGTAAGTGAATCAAAGAACGGGTCAAGAAAAGCCGTCTCTGGATCAGGACGCAAGATCATATCTGACGCTTCGATACCTTTCCAACCAGCGATAGATGAGCCATCAAACATCTTGCCATCTTCCATCACTTCTTCGTCAACGCTATGCGCTGGGAAGCTGATATGTTGCTCTTTACCACGTGTATCAGTGAAGCGAAAATCAACCCATTTAGCATTAGAGGATTGGATAAGATCTAGTAGTTTGTTCGACATAAATAGTCTCCGTTGTGTTGATTAGGTTATTGCGATTTGAAATTATAAGTACAATCTGTTGGTTAAAAATCTCTGGTTTGATAACAGTCAGCGCTGCGTTTAGAGCTAAATATCCTGTTTAATATTATGCTTATTCTCAGCACTGTCAATATTATTAGTCAAGATAGTCATCTGAGTTATGCGCTTAATAAGACCCGCCAGTGTTTTGGTTCGATATTATTCTAACAACATATCCCTCATTATGCTGAACTCTTCAGGCACTTGTTAATAATAATTATTGAACCACTTTATCACCAAAGATAATCATAACAGTAATAATGCAAAGGCTATGCCAGTTTTTTATAACGCTGAAAATATAGAGGATAAAAGGATAGTTATTAATAACAATTACAGCAACTTATAATATCTTTGAAACTATTGCAGCCGTAGATTTATCGTCAGTGGTGTCATACAAATTATTTATCCAGAGTCATTAATAACGCATGACTGCACTAAATTAGTGCATATTGAATGTATAAATAAAAAAGTATGTACTTTTTTAGTGCGTTTGAGATGTTAACGAATGTCATCCAATAAGCAAAATAGATTGTTATTCACCACTTATTTGGGTCGCCTACACCCTACATTTGATAGTCTACAAAATAGTGGTAAGATAACGGCGTTATATAACCATCTCCATAAGTAGAACTCAATAAGTAGAACGCTAATGATTCTAATGATCGATAATTACGACAGCTTTACGTACAATATTGTACAGTACTTCGGTGAATTACAGCAGGACATCACCGTCTGGCGTAACGATCAAACCACTATTGAAAATATTAGAACCCTTGCGCCAGATGCGATCGTCATTGGCCCCGGTCCCTGCGATCCTGATCAGGCTGGTATCTCTCTAGAAGCTATCAAGACTTTTCAGGGCGTGATACCGATA
Source organism: Psychrobacter cibarius (assembly GCF_904845955.1). GTDB lineage: Bacteria > Pseudomonadota > Gammaproteobacteria > Pseudomonadales > Moraxellaceae > Psychrobacter > Psychrobacter cibarius_B. Next base: position 40,738 of record NZ_CAJGYX010000001.1, on the reverse strand, counting down.
CTAGGTATTTGCCTAGGACATCAGGCAATTGGACAAGCATTTGGTGGACAAGTGGTCAAGGCTGGTGAAGTCATGCACGGCCGCTTATCCGCCGTTTATCATACTGACCAAGGTGTCTTTGAAGGCTTGCCTAATCCCGTACAAGTCACGCGCTATCATTCGCTTGTCATTGATAAAACCAGCCTGCCCGATTGTCTTGAGCTGACCGCATGGACACAAAACAGTGATGGCAGTATTGAAGAAATCATGGGTATCCGTCATAAAACATTTGCGATAGAAGGGGTACAATTCCATCCTGAGTCTATCTTAAGCGAAGCAGGTTATCAGCTGCTCAACAATTTTTTGCAAACGCATCATTTGTCAGCACTAACCTCAGATGAACTACCACAAGTCGGCTAACAGTTTATTAAAGTATGTTCTAAAAAAGGCGTTAATAACAAAATTAAAATCAAAACTATTCTATTGATAATTTAAGATTAACGGATAAAAATATTAAGAGAGATCATAATGAGTACGACAAAAACAAATGAAAGCCCTACCCCAACTAATATTGCTCAACTGTCTGATGAACACACACATACGCTACTGACGACGGCTTTGGGGCGAATTTTTCAGCGCATTGATTTAACCTTTGATGAGATGTATCAGGTGATGCTGATTATCATGCAAGGCAGATGTAGCGACGCCATGATGGGTGCTATTTTGACTGGTCTGCGTATGAAAGGTGAGTCCATCGATGAGATTACTGCCTCTGCCAGTGCAATGCGTGCGTTAGCAGCCAATATCGAACCACGGGGCTGTGATTACTTAGTCGATATCGTCGGAACTGGCGGTGATGGTGCCAATTTATTTAATGTCTCTACTGCATCAGCATTGGTTGCTGCCGCCGCTGGTGCGCAAGTGGCAAAACATGGTAACCGCGGCGTCTCTACCAACTCTGGTAGCTCAGATTTGCTTGAGCAAGCAGGTATCAGTCTGGCACTTACCCCTGAGCAATCTAAAGAATGTATCGAAAACCAAGGTATCGGCTTTTTGTTTGCGCCCAATCATCACAGTGCGATGCGTTATGCCAATCCAGTACGCCGCGAGCTCAAAGCGCGTACCATCTTTAATATTTTAGGACCATTAACCAACCCTGCTGGCACACCCAATCTGGTAATCGGTGTCTTTACCGCTCAGCTGTGCGAGCCTATCGCTAAAGTCATGAAAAACTTAGGCGCACGTCATGTCATGGTTGTGGGCGCAAAAGACGGTTTGGATGAAATCAGTCTCGCTACCTCAACCACTGTCGCTGAATTAAAAGACGGTGCGATATCTGTTTATGAGATGATGCCAGAAGATGCAGGTATTGAGTCACAAACCCTTATCGGTCTCGATGTAGATTCTCCAGCACAAAGTCTTGAGCTGATTCGCGCGGCTCTATCAGGAGAAAACTCTCAAGACCGTGCTGTACTTAAAGCACGTGATATGATTGCACTAAATGCAGGTGCAGCCATATATACCGCAGGGCTTGCCAGCAACTATGCTAATGGTGTGAGTCGGGCACAAAAAGTCATTCAGAATGGTGATGCCCTACTCAAGCTCGAGTCTCTCGCCAAATACATGCAGCAACTGGCGACGCAGGCTTAACGGCTAAGCACCATTACTGTGCACTCTAGCTATTTTGTCTATTTACATTCAACGATATTCGGATACCCGCATGACTCATACAGAAATTAAGACAGATATTCCTTCCGTACTGCAACGCATTGTCGCCACTAAAGTGGAAGAAGTAAATGCCGCACGCGAGGTATTATCTCTTGAAGATTTACAAGCACAAGTAGCGGCGGATAACAAACCAAGTCGTGGCTTTGCGGCGGCGCTGCGAGCGGCTAGCACTAAAGAGCATGATATTGGTATCATCGCTGAGATTAAAAAAGCCTCTCCTTCTAAGGGCGTTATCAATCACAACTTCGCGCCTGCCCTATTTGCCAAGCAATACGAGCAAGCAGGTGCCAGCTGTCTGTCTGTATTGACTGATCGCGATTATTTCCAAGGTGATGACAGCTATCTTATTCAAGCAGCTAATGCGGTAAGCCTACCGATACTGCGTAAAGATTTTATGATAGATGTGTACCAGATCTATCAATCTTGTCTGATGGGAGCTGACTGTATTTTACTCATCATGGCCTGCCTTGACGACATCCAAGTACAAGAGCTGCATGCGCTAAGTATCGAATTGGGTATGGATGTATTGATAGAAGTCCATACTAAAGCCGAACTTGAACGTGCGCTACAGCTACCGCGCTCAGCGCATAATATTTACGGCATTAATAATCGTGATTTGAATACTTTCGATGTCGACTTGCAAACCACGCTTGATCTAAAAAATATTTTAATCGACGCACTGGCAGCTGATGTGGATAGCACGCTTAAACCGCTTATCGTCACCGAAAGTGGCATTCATAATAGCGCTGATATTCGTTTGATGTTGAAGCACAATATTCAGCACTTCTTAATCGGTGAGCAGTTCATGAAGACTGATCATCCTGGACAAGCGTTACAATCCTTACTTGCGGGCGTCGCAGCAGACGGGTAAAGTGGCTTAAGTCTACTAAACAGTTTAAATCAATCCATCATTCATCAACCAACGATACGTTAAATTCTATGTCAAACTCTCTATTTTCAAAAGAAATGCAAGACCAGCTCAAAGAGCTAAAAGGCCAACTTAGCAAAGGTCGCGATACCAATTCGCCTGAAGATGAAAACCAAAAGCCTACTGAGGCTGTATCATTGCCCACGCAAAAGCAAGTAAACAAGACCGTCAAGCAAATGGCTAGCGAGCATATTGACGATGACAAAGTACTGTTTATGCAAGCAATGCATGGCGTCAATCAGCTTGAAGACAAAAACGTACGCTCACCTGCCAATGCTAGCAAAGCGGGCAAGCCTGATGCGACCACCTTGTCTAAACGTGCTGCTGCGCAAGGTAGTGAAGCGAGTGATTTGGGAGCTGGCTTGTCAGATATGCAAGCACTACTCAACCCTGTCGCTGCTGAGGCCTATTTATCTTACAAACAGCCAACTTTGCAGAATAAAATATTTGATCAGCTTAAAAAAGGCAAGCTACGTTGGTATGACGCCGTAGATATTCATGGTTGTACCATCGAAGAGGCGCGCGTGGCAATGACTCAACTCCTAAGTCAAGCAAAACAGAAAAACGAGACTATGGTAAAAATCGTTCATGGTAAAGGCTCTGAGGCCATTTTAAAAACCTGCGTCAACGGTTGGCTGCGTCAACTACCAGAAGTATTGGCATTTTGCTCTGCACCGCCAAAAGATGGTGGTAACGGTGCAGTATTTGTACTGCTCAAAAAATCTAAAGCTGATGGTGAGTAGTTTTTAGGGTTAGTATGAAGAATCAAAAGGACTGCTTATTGGCAGTCCTTTTTGTTATGCTCATAAAATCATTATTTAATCTTTATCGACTATAGCCCCTATATTTAACATCTAGCGATAGTGGTATTTGCATAAATCAGGATAAGCATTTATGAGCATACAGACCATTGAGAACACGCAAAAGCTACATGAACATATCATGGCTTTGATTGTTATCGAGCCAAGATTTTTGTCTATCTATGAACAAGTCGGTATGCCCAGTCTACGGCATAATGTCGGTGGGTTTGAGCAGTTGATGCGAGCAATGGTTGGTCAACAGCTGTCTGTGGCAGCAGCAGCCAGTATTTGGCAACGATTACTTGATGCCGCCTTGACGAATCCGCAGGCAATTATCAAAGCAACAGATGAAGACTTAAGAGCGCAAGGGTTATCTAAACAAAAAACCCGTTATATTCGCTCATTAGTCGATCATGATATAGACTTTGCTGCGTTAGAAATTATGCCTGATGAAGAAGCAATAGAAGTGCTGACGGCCGTTACTGGTATTGGCATCTGGACGGCTGAGATGTATTTATTATTCTCTCTCAAACGTGCAGACGTACTTGCGGTCGATGATCTAGCGATTAAAGTAGCGGCGATGGCGTTATTAGGCTTAACGGAACGCCCAACGCCGAAACAGTTAAAGAATCTAACACAAGATTGGTCGCCACATCGCAGCGCTGCCAGTTTGTTGCTATGGTCATACTACGGCCTATTACGTAATCAAACTGCTGTCCCTTTATAATACCAAATACTCAAGTGATGATTCATTATGTCAAACTCGATTAGCTTACGCTTAGTCTAGCACTCGTTTTCTTTGCTGCTCTAATTTTTATGAATGGTATAAGATAAACGCTTGATACTTACCTCAAGTGCTTATCTTATACCGTTTTTAATCCATAATTTTATGGCTGGTTCCATATAGAAAAGCCAGATTTTCTTTTTGCGTACTTGAACTTGATTTTCTTTATCATATGGCTTTTATTTCTCAATGCCTTTAACGCATTGTCTTTTTTGCTCTCTACGGATTTAGTCTTTTTCTGACTGCCTTTTTCATCTGTCTTGACGTTATCTTTACCTTTACTCAAGTCCACGGCCTGCTTATCATCGTTGCTGTTATCCTTATTGTCGCTAGCATCATCAGCATGGTCATCGTTTGACATGTCTTTTGTCGTTTCGGCGACGTTATCTTCCTTATTCCTATCTTCAATTTCGTTTTCTATGTGATGTTCAAGCTCAGTTTGATTGACAATAAGCTGCTGCGTTGGCAAAGCATGCTCGACATCATATTTTGCCACTTGGTTCAATAAATCAACAAACAAAACGTTCTGTTTGTCATAGAACTCAGTCACGCCATTAGCATTAACATACGCCTGTAATTGAATGATATAGCAGTCTTGACGTAGCTCTAAAATATTGACCTGATTCCATTCTTGGTTGGTCAAATAATGCTCATCTATAAACTCATCCAAGTCTTTGACCATCTTAAAGACCACATCAATATCAGCAGTGCGTTTAATATATAACTGATGGAAGAAGCGAAACATATCGCGGGATGTAAAGTTTTCAATCTGCATTGATGAGAAATCACCGTTTGGTACAGTCACAACAGTGCGCGTCAAGGTGCGCACACGTGATGAGCGAATACCAATATCAATGACTGTGCCTTCATAAGTGCCAAACTTACAATAATCACCAATACGTACGGGCGAATCCGCCACGACCACGACACTACCAACAAGGTTTTCAATGGTTTTTTGCGCACCCAGTGCTAATGCCAAACCACCCACACCCAAGGCGGCAATACCCGTGGTCAAATCGAAACCCAAATTACCGAAGATAACAATCACGGCAAAGATCAGCAGCAACGCTTTGACCACTTTGCGTAGCAGCCCCAAGATAGAGACACGTTCAGTATAATTTTTCTTATAACTTAAGTTTACCGCACGAGTGAATATGGCATCGATGACTCGTAACAGCAACCAAGTCAATGCAAGCCAAGATGCAATCTCGGTAAAACGATTGATCGGTTCACGTAGCGTCACCGACACGCCTGCATACACCATCACTTCTGACAGTATCAGCGCCATAATGACCACTGCCAGTGGCAATACGACCTTATCAGGTAATGGCAATGGTACGCCGCGTACACGAGGATAGACAATTCGTAATAGATGGTACAGCAGCCATACCATGATATAAGTAAACACAAAGCTGCCGACAGTCATCATTAACGCTGCGGCTAAATCCGCCACTTGATAACCAAACAGCTTTTTGCCTTCTAATGAATCAAAAGTATAGCGAGACACTAACGTTGGTTCGGTATTTTCTATGACTTCTGGTACTGAGCTGAGCGTATCCGTAGAAAACTGCCAGTACTGCTCTCCTTGCTTAGACACCACTCTTTCAAGTATCAGTGGCACACTTTTTTCACCCACATTAATCGCACCGACGTTTTCTTGGCTTGGCGGTAGCTGATCGGTTAGGTTGCCCTCCGGCGTATTATTAATCTGCAAATCAGGCTGAAAACGCCCACCTGCATCCAGCGCTTGCTTAAATTGACGAACGATTGTGGTTGGATTGTCAGACTTTGATAAGTTTAAATAATTACTCGCCAGCAGATAGTCATTTTCACCTAATGCACTGATGAAGCCCTGCACGGTATGGCGCGGAGTATCGCGTCCGAATGAATCTGGTATCGGCGTACTCGCCGACTCCTCACTGGTGCTGCCACCCATCCCCAATGCGCTGGCTTCAGCAGCAAATGCATTATTGGGCAACAACGCAATCAACAGCATCACAAGCAAAAACAAAATTGCCATTAGTGACATTTTGATGATTGAGTATGGTGAGGACAACTTGGGACTGGGAATTATAGGAATCAGGCGATACTTAATAGACAAAACAAACCTCTTAGCATTATGAATGGTACAACGAAGAACAAATGAGTGCTTCCCTATAATAGCAATTATTTATAACAGCAGTGCTTTTGATTACACGTTTTTATGGTCATCTATGTGAGTTATCTGCTCTCGCCTTTGCTTATGGCTTCTGATTTTTTATTACCTTTCACGACACTCCTTATAAATGCCTACTATGAATAAGAGTGATAATCGTTAAATGAGTAAACCGCAATCTATCATGAAAACTACTCAGCTTACCGTGAATAAACATTAGGTTAAAGTGGTTTATAAAGCGTTCTGTTTTGTAGATAATGAACGCAGTTTTGCTTGTCTACTGTTTTTTGTAATTTTTAGCCATATTAACGTCAGTATGGTTACTTTTTTTCCTGCATTTTTTAATATGATTATTTTGGAATTGACTATGTCTTTATCACGTTCATCTTCACGTACCTACCTTCGTTTGAGTATCTTAAGCGCATTAGGTTTACTTGCGGTTAACACAGCAATGGCAGTGACACCTGACGTTGCTACTATTAACGATAGCGGGCTACCACAAGTTGAGCTTGATGAAATCATCGTAACAGCAACCCGTACCCCCACTAAAACCAGCAATGTGATTGCACAAACTCGGGTTGTAGATAAAGAAGATTTAAAACGCTTTCAAGGTCAGACGGTTTTAGAAGTACTTAGACGGCAGCCAGGATTTAGCATTAAACAAGATGGTGGTATGGGTCAAAGCAGTAATTTCTATCTTCGCGGCTATGATAGTAAGCGTGTATTAGTGCTAATAGATGGTGTTCGTTATGGCTCAATGTCAACAGGTCAGCCCGCTTTAGCCTTATTACCGACCGATCAAATTGATCGTATTGAAATTTTATACGGTGCTTCAGGCTCTAGCATTTATGGTTCAGATGCTATGGGCGGCGTCATTCAAATATTTACTAAAGGCAGTGACGTCGATCAAACTAATTTTTCTGTGACCGCAGGTGTTGGCTCACATGACCACTATGTTTATGGTGCAACAGCGCAGTTTACAAATGCTCAAGGCGCAAAACTGAGTCTTTCCGCTAGTCGGAATCAAACCAAAGGTATCAGCGCGCTTGACAACCGAACAGGCAATGATAAAGATGACGATGGCTTTGAGAGCAATAACTTTGCCTTAAATGCTAGTATGCCTATTACTCAAAATATAAGCGTTGGCGCAACTGGACTTTTCTCTAAGTCAACGACAGAGTTTGATAACTTTAGTTTTGGACCAGGTCCCAATGCAGAGATTGATCAAAAGAATGGTGCCGTATCAGCATTTTCACAATACGAAAACGATAAGCTGACAGTACGACTATCAGCGGGTCAGAGCTTGGATAAGATTGATAACAAAGTGGGCGATGCCTTTGAAACCAAGCAGAAACAGGCGAATTTGATAAGCACTTATGAATTACCTATAGAACAATTTCAAGCAGGTGCCGAATGGTTGCAGCAGGAAGTGGACCTTACAGATAACACTCCTAGTGCCGGTGGTAAAGACAGTTATAAAATAAATGACCGTGATATTAAGAGTGGCTTTGCTGGTTATCAAGTAAATGAGGATGCTTACGATTTTCAAGCCAATGTTCGTTTCGACGATAACTCACAATTTGGTCACGAAACTACATTTGGTCTTGGTTATGCTGTAAAGCTAGCGCCTAGCCTACGTCTAGGTACTAGCTTCGCTACTGGCTACAGAGCGCCTACTCTGAATGACTTATACATCGAGAGTGCTTACTATGTTCCAAATGAAGATTTAAAAGTCGAAAAGAGTAAAAACCTAGAAGTATTTATTGAATCTACCAGTACGATACAAACTACTCGTTTGACTGGTTTTAATAGTAATGTCGACAATCTTATTGATAACAGATACGATGGTAGTATTGATAAATATCAAGCACTGAACATTGATGAAGCAAGCTTGTCAGGTTATAGCTTTACCTCAGACTGGCAGCTCAGTAATATTTTATTTGGTGGTCAATACACTCGCACCAATGCTGAAGAGAACTCCGGAGCTAACAAAGGCAAACAATTAGTGTATCGCCCTGAAAATACTGGCCTGGTATATATAGGTTACCAAGCTGCAGAGTTCGATATTCGTACTGAAGCAGAATATGTGGGTAAAACCTATAATGTTGCAGATAATAGCACTTTTATAGAGGACTATACGTTATTCAATATCAGTGGTAATTATTACTTGAGTCCAAATCTGACATGGACAAGTCGTATTAACAATTTGACTAATGTAGATTACTCAACCAATGAGAGTTTTGGTCAATATGCTTCGCGTTACAATCAAGACGGCACCAACTTCTTTACCTCTCTAACCTATAACTGGTACTAATTTCTCTTGGTACTATTTGGACTGTCTGAAATGAGAATAAAAAAGGTCATCCATCGATGGCCTTTTTTATTGCTACATATTACTGCTCGCCTTCTTACGTGCCTATACCGTCAGCTATTTATGTTATCCAACAGGTGACAATTCATGACTCATCAATTACAATAACGACCTCCGAGAGGTGTTGCGCCATAATATCTGATAGTGCATTTAGGCTTTAAAGCCCTGCTAATCAGTCATTATGTTAGGCTCGGTAACTGCTAAACAATCATCTCATTGATTGTTGACAGCGCAAATAACGGCACCTGCGTTTTTATTCTTTTTATCATACCTTAACCACTGATAGGAGCATATTATGGACGCAGTGTCTAACACCCCATCTGCCCATACGATCGATCCCTCTTTTACTGACTATAAAGTCGCCGACATCAGCCTTGCTGACTACGGTCGCCGTGAAATCACCCTTGCCGAAGCTGAAATGCCTGCCCTAATGGGCTTGCGTCGTCGCTACGAAGCCGATCAGCCGCTTAAAGGCGCGAAAATCGCTGGTTGTATCCACATGACCATACAGACTGCCGTTCTTATCGAGACACTCGTCGCGCTAGGTGCTGAAGTACGTTGGACCTCATGTAACATCTTCTCAACCCAAGACCATGCTGCTGCTGCTATTGCTGCTGCTGGTATCTCTGTTTATGCTTGGAAAGGCGAAACCGAAGAAGAGTACGAGTGGTGCTTGCGTCAACAAATCCATGTTGGCGGTGAAACATCAGGTCAACTTTGGGATGCTAACTTAATCTTGGATGACGGCGGTGATTTGACTGCTTTGATTCATAATGATTATGCCCAAATGCTTGATAACATCCATGGTATTTCAGAAGAAACTACTACAGGTGTTCATCGTTTGGTTGAAATGCTGAATAAGGGTACGCTAAAAGTACCAGCCATCAACGTCAACGATGCGGTTACCAAATCTAAAAACGACAACAAATACGGCTGCCGTCATAGCTTAAATGATGCCATCAAACGTGCAACTGACATGTTCCTTGCTGGTCGTCGCGCCTTAGTTATCGGTTATGGCGATGTTGGTAAAGGCTCTACGCAAAGCTTACGTCAAGAAGGTATGATTGTCCGTGTCTCAGAAGTTGATCCTATCTGTGCCATGCAGGCATGTATGGACGGTTTTGAAGTATTGTCACCTTACATCAATGGTGATAACACTGGTGGCGCAGAAAACATCAACACCCGTCTACTGGAAGACACTGACATGATCGTTACCACCACTGGTAACTACCATGTTTGTGATCGTCACATGCTAGCAGCCCTAAAACCAGGTGCTGTTGTATGTAACATCGGTCACTTTGATACCGTAATCGACACTCAGTTTATGCGTGGTAACTGGCGCTGGGTTGAGATTAAGCCACAAGTCCATCAAATCTTCCGCTCAGATGATGAAAATGATTACTTAATTTTGCTTGCTGAAGGTCGTTTGGTAAACTTGGGTAATGCGACTGGTCACCCATCACGCGTGATGGACGGCTCATTTGCTAACCAAGTATTGGCTCAAATGTACCTGTTCGAAGAAAAATTCGCTGACTTGCCAGCCGACGCACGTACTGACAGCTTATATGTAAAAGTACTACCTAAGAAGCTCGACGAAGAAGTCTCTGCGGCGATGGTTGCTGGCTTTAACGGTACTTTAACGAAGCTAACTGAAAAACAAGCAGAGTATTTGGGTGTGCCTGTCGAAGGTCCATTTAAGCCTGACGCTTACAAATACTAAAAGGAGCCAGACTGTGACTAAGCCTGCTTTCTCCTTTGAGTTTTTCCCTGCCAAAACCGAGCTAGGTCATGAAAAACTACTCAGTACTTATGATGAGTTGAATAAGCTATCACCTGCATATTTTTCGGTGACTTACGGTGCTGGCGGTTCAACCCGAAATCGCACTTTAGATATCGTCCAAGCACTATGCGCACGCGGCGATACTGATATTGCGCCGCATATATCTTGTATCGGTGATGATAAGGCGGAAATCGCTGAATTGCTCGATCTGTATAAAGATTTGGGTATCAAGCGCTTAGTCGCCCTGCGTGGTGATTTACCATCAGGTCAAGTCGGTATGGGCGAGCTGCCGTTTGCGTTAGACTTGGTGAAGTTTATCCGTGAATATTCAGGCGATCATTTCCATATCGAGGTCGCAGCGTATCCTGAAATGCATCCACAAGCGCGTAGCTTTGCGTTTGATGTTGACAACTTGGTCAATAAATACCAAGCAGGTGCTAATGCACCGATTACCCAGTTTTTCTATAACGCTGATAGTTACTTATATTTGCGTGATACCTTAGAGAAGCGTGGTATCGATACGGTTGCTCAGCCTTTAATCGCTGGTATCATGCCAATTACTAACTCAAGTAATTTGGTACGCTTTGCCGATAGCTGTGGCGCTGATATTCCGCGTTATGTACGTAAGCAGTTGTCTGACTTTGGCGATGACCGCAAAGCCATTCGTGAATTTGGTTTTGATGTGGTCTATCGTTTATGCGAGCGCCTAATTGCTGAGGGCGTACCTGCCATGCATTTTTATAGCATGAATAAGGTCGAGCCAAACAAGCGCTTGGTTGAAGCACTCGGCTTAGCTTAATTGCTCATCGTATTTATTAAATGTATTTTTTAAAGACTGGCGTTCCTAGGAGCGCCAGTCTTTTTGCTATGGGAATTGCACTAATGCAAATTCTACTAAAGATAATCCCTTTACCCTCTCAAACGATATTCTGCTAAGATATTTGAAATATATTATTCAAACAATAGGACTAAGCAACTGTGCGACGTTTTTTTTATGACACCAGCAATGACATCAGTGATGAAAGAAGCTCACTCCATCCTCAACTTAGCACCTTGGCTATTGGAGATAGTGCCGAATTAACAGAGAGTATCGTCCATCATTGGTGCCGTGTATTACGTGCCAATATTGGCGATCAAGGCATATTATTTGACGGCTTTGGCGGCGAGTATCAGGTGCAGCTACAAGCCATCAGTAAAAAACACGCCACTGTGACATTATTAGCACATGTAGATACTGACCGAAGTGCCGCTGTCTTCACTAAGATCGGTCTAGTGATGAGCCGCGGTGAACGCATGGACTATGCGATTCAAAAATCCACCGAGCTTGGTGTCACTGCCATTCAATTGCTAAGTAGCCATCATGGCGAGGTCAATCTAAAGCCTGCCCAAGTAGAAAAAAAACTGGCACATTGGCAGCAAGTTGCCATTGCTGCGTGTGAACAATGCGGTCTTAACCGTCCACCGCTTATTATTGCGCCTGTGTCCATAAATGACTGGTTACAAAAGTCAGCGACCCACTCTTCCGATTCACAAATGGACGTGCGCCCTCCTACTACCAGTACTATTGTTACCACCCTTAGCCAAGACCCTTATTACCAAATATTACAAAAACCAGCAGATTTGCGTCTGCAACTGAGCGTACCAGCTGCCGGACAACCAGCAATGCCTAAGTCGCTACCAACAATCTTAACGCAACAGTCTCCTTATATTGAGCTGCTAATAGGCCCTGAAGGTGGTCTGAGCGTTGATGAATGCCAGCAAGCAGCCAAAGCTGGTTTTGAACCTTGGCAAATTGGCTCAAGAATCTTACGCACCGAGACCGCACCCGTGGTGGCGTTGGCGACTCTGCATGCTTTGAGCTATTATGGGTAAATATCCTATGCGTAATCCTAATTGCTGTTCCGTTTCGACGTGTTGAGTCCAACTATGACTGCTTTCGCCCCTATTTCCATCGCAGACAAGCAGCAACTGCTGGCCGAGTTATGCGAGCAGCTTGATGATGCCATATTCATCTTGGATGCCAATTTACGCTATCTATCGGTCAATGCCAGTTATGAGATTATCATTGGCTACAGTGAGTCATTTTTGCTTGGCAGACCACTTGGTGTTTATGCGGCAGAGTTTTTATCAGATGAAGAAAGAGCCGTTTTAGCAGATATTACTAACCATCTAGACTGCAATGGTTTTTATGAAAACGACTTTTCGATGCCGAACCGTTATGGACAAATACTTGACTGTCACATGACTTATCGCAAAATCTGTGTCAATCACAAGACTTATTATATCGGTATGGTGCGTGATATGTCCTCGGTCGTCAAAGATCAAAAGCAAGTGGCTCATTTGCTCAATTATGATCAATTGACTGGATTACCAAACCGTAAAGTTTTCTTGAGTCAGACCAGCGACCTATTGTTGGACAGTTATCAAGAAGTCGTGATTGTGCGCTTTAATATTGACCGTTATCGCAATCTAGCAAGCTTGCTTGGCCCTGACGGCATCAACACTTTGGTAAAAAACTTTGTCACACGCCTGAAGAACCTCAAGCTCGATAATTTAAATTGTTTTTCCCATTTTGGCGGCGATGATTTTGCGTTATTATTCGAATTTAATGACGCTAATATGGTACGTCATCAGCTAGATAGCTTGATGCAAATGTGTGAACGCCCCTTCTCCTTAGATGAAAACACTGCAACAGACGCCAAGATTTATTGTCATATTTCCGTCGGGGTCAGTTACTTTCCCACTAACGACGACGAAGTGACAGGATTATTGACCAAAGCTGAAAAAGCACTGCATTATGTCAAGCAGCAAGGCGGTGATGACATTTGCTGGTATGATACGGCCATTGACGAAGCCACTGCAGGTAGCTTGCAGTTAGAGGCGGAACTTAGAGCCGCTACCACTGAAAATCAGTTTGTTGCTTATTATCAACCAAAGTTTGAGCTGGCTACTGGCATCATTATTGGTTTTGAAGCGCTGGTACGTTGGCAACACCCGACTCGCGGACTGCTAAAGCCGATACATTTTATCAATGCCAATATCACTCATAAACTGTCGTTTGAGCTGTTCTCGCACATGGCGGTTCAAATTGGTAAGCAGTTATCGACTTGGCAACAGCAAGGGTTTTATCAACATATCTGTATCAATGCAGATGCCGCCGAATTTAGCCACCCTGAGTTTTCTGAGATGGTGAGCAGTTTACTGGTGCAACACCGTATTTCTGCGCATCAGCTACATATTGAAGTCACTGAATCATCCTTAATTCAGCGTCATGCAAATGTCAAAAAACAGCTTACTCTGCTCAAAGAGCTGGGGATTTTTCTGGCGTTGGATGACTTTGGCACCGGTTATGCCTCTTTGAGTTACTTACAAGAATATCCATTTGATTTTATTAAAATTGACAAAAGTTTTATATCCAACATCGACACCGATCGTACCCAACATGCCATTGTAAAAGCTATTTTAGACTTGGCAATGGCACTTGATATGCAGGTAGTCGCCGAAGGTATCGAAACCGAACAACAGCGCGATGTCTTGCTAAAAATGGGCTGTCAACAGGGTCAAGGCTATTGGTTTGGCAAACCAGTGCCAGCAGATGCTGCGACTGAGATGTTGATTCAGCAGTACGCTGCCAAATAAACCCCTTTAACGAATGTTTATTTATCCAGTATCATTAGTATTTTCATATGGTTATTCGCATTTCCTCTTAACGCCTAACGTCGATTGTATAACCGATGCAAGATAGGTTCATGACTTATCAGTGCTGTCACCATACTTGTATAATCCCCTCTGAAAGCCTATCTTTTATAGTGAATTTGTTAGAGCTTATTAAGTTTCAAGCTTACTCTGACCATCACCATTCTTTTCAATACTATTTTATATAGCCGACAACATCGTCAATCTGCATTATTGCCTAGCATTTATTTGGGCTCGTTAGATTAATATGGGCTGGACTTGTGCACTAAATAACAGTGCAGTCATGTGCCTACCCTTGATGATGATTGGTTATATTCTCAAAAGGACAGGAAGTTATGCAATACAAAGCGCCCTTACGTGACATTCAATTCGTGATGCATGAGTTACTCGACAGCGAATGCCATTATAAAACCCTGCCAGCATTCCAAGAAGCGGATCGCGAGCTAATGGACAGCCTGTTTGAGATGGCGGCAAGCTTTGCTGAAAATGAGCTATCACCATTGAATCAAAGTGGTGACGCTGAAGGCTGCCAGTTTAACAATGGTCAAGTCACTACGCCAAAAGGCTTTAAAGAAGCATACAAAGCGTATTGTGAGCTTGGCTTCCCAGCGTTGTCTGCTGAAGAAGACTTCGGTGGTCAAAACATGCCGTTCTCATTATCAACCGTCATTAATGAAATGGTTGGTACGGCTAACTGGTCATTTTCTATGTACCCTGGTTTATCGCATGGTGCCATTCAAACCATCGAGCATCACGGTACGGACGAGCAAAAACAAACCTACCAAGAAAAAATGGTCAGCGGCGAATGGTCAGGCACCATGTGCTTGACTGAAGCACATGCGGGTTCTGATTTGGGTATTATCCGCACCAAAGCCGAGCCTAAAGAAGACGGCAGCTATAGCATCACTGGTCAAAAAATCTTCATTTCAGCGGGTGAGCATGACTTAACGGACAATATTATTCACATTGTATTGGCTCGTCTACCAGGCGCGCCTGCTGGCACAAAAGGCATCTCACTGTTTATCGTTCCTAAGGTAACGGTCAACGAAGATGGTAGCCTAGGTGAAAACAACAACGTCGTTTGTGGCTCTATCGAACACAAAATGGGTATCAAAGCCTCAGCCACTTGCGTGATGAACTTTGATGGCGCAACGGGTTATCTAATTGGCCCAGAAAACCGTGGTCTACAGTGCATGTTTACCTTTATGAACGTGGCGCGTATTGGTACTGCCGTTCAAGGTTTAACAGCAGCAGAATATGCGTTCCAAGGCTCATTAACATATGCCAAAGATCGTCTAGCAATGCGTTCATTATCTGGTGTTAAAGCCCCTGAAAAAGTCGCTGACCCTATCATTGTACATCCAGCGGTTCGTAACATGCTGTTGACTGAAAAAGCCTTTGCTGAAGGTGGTCGTGCTTTAGTCTATTACCTCTCACATTTTGCCGATACTGTTGCAAAAGGCGAAGGCGATGCGCTTAAATTTGCTGATCAAATGTTGTCACTATTGACACCGATCGCTAAAGCTTTCTTGACTGAAACGGGTCTAGAAGCGGCTAACCATGGCGTACAGGTTTATGGTGGTCATGGCTTTATCAGCGAATGGGGCATGGAGCAAAACGTGCGTGATACGCGTATTGCTTGCTTATACGAAGGTACCACTGAAATCCAAGCGCTCGATCTACTAGGTCGTAAAGTATTGGGCTCACAAGGCAAACTGCTTGCAAACTTTGTTAAAATCATTCAGACATTCTGTGAAGAAAATAAAGAAAATGACGAGATGGGTCAGTTTATTCGCCCACTTGCCAAACACCTTAAAGAATGGGGTGATTTGACTGCACGCATCGGCATGCAAGCCACTGAAAACCCAGATGCGGTTGGCGGCGCTGCGGTTGATTACATGTATTTCAGCGGTTATGTAACGCTAGCCTACTTATGGGCACGCATGGCATTAGTAGCACAAACTGAACTTGCTAACGGTACTAGCGAACAAGCCTTCTACGACGCGAAAGTAAAAACCGCGCAGTTCTACTTTGCTAAGCTATTGCCACGTACCACCACTCACGTACAGCGTATCAGCACTGGTGTTGAACCATACATGAGCATGGACGTTGATCAGTTCGCTTTTTAATTAGACGTTAAATACTGCTAATACTGTATTTTTATCGGCAACATACTCAGGTGTGTTGCCGATTTTCTTAGCGCTATTAAAATGTATAACGAGTAGAGTCAGCACTTTAAAAAATCTAACCTTTTCTAAAAATCTATTCTTATTTTTATAAAGGCTATCTTTTATCAATACTTTTGGTGTACGCACAACTCACGAAGAAACACACCCGTGCGCAAGCTTATTTGCTAAACTTTGATTATTAACCGCTAAGGTTAGACCAAAAGAACAATTGATATCTTTAACAACTTTAATTTTATTTATTTGAACCAAAGGAATGTTTATGGCTGTTTATAATGCCCCTCTGAATGACATGCGCTTTATCTTAAATGATGTATTTAACGCGCCTAAATTTTGGCAAAATAACGAAAACTTAGCTCATGTCGATATGGAAACAGTCGATATGATTTTGGAAGAAATGGCAAAACTGTCAAAAAACATTCTTTTGCCAATCAACCGCAGCGGCGATGAAGAAGGCGCAACCTTTGAAGGTAATGGCGTCGTCACGACTCCTACTGGATTTAAAGAAGCGTATAAACAGTATGCTGAATCAGGCTGGGTTGGCTTAAGTGGTAACGCTGAATACGGTGGTCAAGGTTTCCCAAAAATGGTGACTATGCTGACTGAAGAGATGGTATTCACTGCCAACCAATCATTTGCCCTCTACCCTAACCTAACCGTTGGCGCAACACTGTGCCTAAACGCAGCGGCTTCTGAAGAACAAAAGCAAACTTACTTAGAAAAAATGTACAACGGCGAGTGGGCGGGCACCATGTGCTTGACAGAGCCGCATGCTGGTACTGATCTGGGTATTATCAAAACCAAAGCCGTTCCTAATGATGACGGTAGCTATGATATCTCAGGTACCAAAATCTTTATCACTGGCGGTGAGCATGACTTAACCGAAAATATCATTCATTTGGTATTGGCAAAAACCCCTAACGCGCCAGAAGGCTCAAAAGGTATTTCACTATTTGTCGTACCAAAATTTTTGGTCAATGCAGATGGCAGCTTAGGCGAGCGTAACACCCTAGCAGTCGGCTCTATCGAGCATAAAATGGGTATCAAAGCCTCAGCCACTTGTGTCATGAACTTTGACAGCGCTAAAGGCTGGATGGTTGGTGCCGAAAACACGGGTCTGTCATCAATGTTCATTATGATGAACTATGAGCGTGTCACTATGGGTCTGCAAGGCCTTGGTGGTTCTGAGCTTGCTTATCAGAATGCGGCGTTATATGCCAACGACCGTGGTCAAGGTCGTAGCGATACCCAACTGCAAAGTCCAGAAAAACCAGCAGATGCCATCATTCATCATGCTGATGTGCGCCGTATGCTATTAAATGCCAAAGCCAATACCGAAGCCTCACGTTGCTTTGCGATGTACGTGGCCAAAAACCTTGATGAAGAGAAATTTAGTACTGATCCAGAGGCTGCGCAAGCTGCTGCCGCACGTGTTGCTCTATTGACGCCAGTGGCTAAAGCGTTCTTGACTGATAAAGCATTAGAAGCCACCATTGATTGCCAGCAAGTATTTGGCGGTCACGGCTATATCCGCGAATGGGGTATGGAGCAAATCGTTCGTGATACCCGTATTGCCCAGATTTATGAAGGCACCAATGGTATTCAAGCACTTGATTTACTAGGTCGTAAAGTGGCGAAAAACAATGGCAAATACGTCATCCATTTCTTGGGTGAGATTCGTGATTTCGTTAACAATATGCAAGCAGATCATGGTATCAAGCAAGCAACGCTAGATGCTGCTGACACGATTGAAGCATTGACCAACACTGTGCTTAGCAACATTGGCGAGCGTAAAAACGAAGTCAATGGCTGTGCCGTTGACTACATGCATGCCTTTGGTTACCTCGCTTATTCGTATATGTTTGCGTTGATGGTAGAAGCCGCTAACGGTAAAGAAGGTGAGTTTTATACCAATAAAGCCAAGCTTGCCGATTATTTCGTCGGTCGTATTTTGCCACGCATTGATGCTCATGCACAAATGGTTCAAGCTGGTAGTGATCCAATGATGAACTTTGATCTTAGCTACTTTGATGTACCTGCTAGCTAATTTCTTACTTTTATAATAAAGTAAGCCATACCGCACTACGATAAGGGGACAGTCACGCTACTGTCCCTTTTTTGCCAAAAATATCATCACAGTGATGGTTTCCACAATCGATATAATGAGCGCCACAAAATAACTGCTAACAAAATAATTAACCGCTCAGGCATTGTTACGATTAAAATAACGCAAAGTCACAACATTAAGATTGGTACAAATATCTTTAACGCCGAAACCAATAAGCTTAAAGCTAATAATTTCCAAATTAGTGAGCTATAAATTAGAAACCTAACCATCAACAGTGGTAGATATCGCGACATTGATAACCAATATAGCCATTCAAAGCACTTATATCTTTGCTCATACTCAATAATAACAATGATTGAAATAACCACCACAAGGGATGCAATGTGTCAGAAATAAAACACATTTTACAACAGATTACAGCCTTAAGTGATGTGCCAGATCCTGCGGTACTCAAGCGCTTAATCGATGAGCTATGAGTGAGTGATAAAGGGCCCACGTTAGCCAATCAAAACATTCAAGAGCTGATTGATATTTTACGTCAACATCCAGAATATGCAGATGGACTGTCAAGTTTCGTCTTAAAACTGATTATTGAATATCGCCAAATTGCTTTATATACCGATACTGGCATCATGTCGGATCAGGGCTTTTTTAATAGTCTACGTCGCCTTATCGGGCACCGTTTTTTACCGCTATTGCCACAAGAAGATTCTGTCGTAGAATTGGTCGGTTATTTATTTGATAAACGCTCTGATGAGCGCTGGCTTGCCAATATTAAAAAAGACAAATGGGATGAACTGGTTGAGCTACTCAAAGTCGATGAGCAGCATTTAAACTTAGTTGCGACAGCAAAAAACAGTATTTTGAACGCGATTATCATTTTGTCATACCGTATCAGCGGTATTGGCTTGCATCCAGATTTGATGGAATTTTATCCGCAAATGCTGAATTATTCAGCGTCATTTGTGGCACAAAATCAAGAGGCGGTCTTATACGTCAATCAGTACCGAGAAGCGCATGAGCTTGATACTTTAACGGATATCACGCCCGAAAAAGCGGTAGATCCTGCGCCGTTACTGGTCATGATTGAACAATGCGAAGATATCGTTGCCACCATACGCAAGCGCATTTATAAAACGGGGATCTCTATTCGCCTGACCAATATGATGCTGCGTTTAGACCAAAGCTTGCAGCGTATGCGCATCCTAACTGAACTGGTAGCAGATAATTATGATAAGCGTGATCAGGCGCTCATTGAATTGATTCAAGCACTGATTACCACTGCTAGCCGCCGTTATAGTATTGGATACTTAATTGATAATAATACTAAGCTGCTGTCGCGCAAAGTCACTGAAAATGCCAGCCGTGTGGGTGAACATTATATTAGTACCGATAAATCGGGCTACCAAAAAATGTTCAAGAAAGCCTCTATTGGTGGTTTTATTATTGCTTTTATGGCAACGCTTAAGATATTAGCCTATAACCTAGCCCTCGCACCGATGGGACGCGCCTTTGTAAATAGTATGATTTATGGATTGGGTTTTGTTTTTATCCATATCGTTCATGGTACGGTTGCTACCAAACAGCCTGCTATGACGGCGGCGGCAATCGCCTCTACTATATCGGACGGTTCTGGCAAAAAGTCACACCAGTTAAATAAACTATCAGAATTGGTGGTCGATATTTTACGTACCCAGTTTGTGGCGATTATGGGTAATATTATGCTAGCGATACCAGTCGCTCTGATTATCTCTTTTGCATGGCTACAATATACTGGTGCGCCGATGATCAATACCGACAAGGCTGCACACTTACTGCATGATCTTGACCCCTTTCACTCACTGGCATTGCCCCACGCGGCCATTGCTGGCGTCTATTTATTTTTATCGGGTCTTATTGCTGGTTACTACGATAACTTGGCGGTCTACAACCAAATCGGTGCCCGTATTCAGCGCCACAAACTACTTCAATACCTACTACCAAAAACTTGGTTACAGCGTTTAGGCGGTTTTATAGAAGCCAACCTCGGCGCCATTATGGGCAATTTCTTGTTCGGGGTGTTCTTAGGTAGCACTGCAACAATTGGCTATTTATTTGGCTTACCGATTGATATTCGCCACATTGCGTTTGCCTCGGCGAATTTGGCGCATGGACTGTTTAATATATCTGCCAACCAGTGGGATTGGCAGATTGTGTTTATTTCTATTTTAGGCGTTGCCCTTATCGGCATGGTGAACCTCATGGTCAGCTTTTCGCTCGCCTTATTTGTGGCACTGCGCTCTAAAGAAGTCAAATTCATGGAGTGGAGTCGTTTAACCAAGCAGCTTTTCAGCCATATGCTTACCCATCCTTCAGACTTTTTCTGGCCACGTGATAAGCCAATGAAATATGCTCGTATCGACAGCCAAGGACATATGATCTTTGACGATACCAGCGCTCATAAAGGAGGACAAACTATTCCCAATAATTATGTCGTGCGGCGTTTGTCTGATGTAAAAATCCTACCTAAATCCAAGCAAAAAAGCATGCAAAATGAACAGGCTATCACAGACATAGATTACGATAATAACATCTCAAATGCTGACACTGATGCTGCGCTAAAAAGTCGGGAAACACACAGCACCACCAATCATATCAGTACCAAAAAAACCATTGAACTCGATGATGGGCTGATAGATGAGGAGCTCAATAGCGTTCCTTATAGTAGTGATATTCAATATGATAAAGCGCATAACGCCTTTACTGAGGGTAATGAGACGACTGCCCACCCTGAAAGCGATAACAGCAACCCTGAAAACAAGACCGCTGGCGATGCTAAAACCTCACTACCTAAACCCAAAAAACCACCAAACCTACCCAGCTAATGGGAAGGTTTTGGTGGTTTAATAAATCGTTTGGATAAGCCAAATAGTTGGGGCGTGACCTCATTTTAAAACGGAGATAGAAATGAGTCCATACCCTAATATTATGTTTCTGGCTGTAAGCAGTGCGCACTTGACCTGATGATTTTTTCATCTCTCAAGCGATAAGCCAATAGATCATTACCCCAAACGCAGCCGCCGTCAAGTGCACGCGCATACGGTAAGTCTACCTCACCTTTCAGCGCTGCCCAATGCCCAAATAATACCTTGCGAGTCCGCGGTACTTGCCATTCAAACCAAGGCAAAAACCCCTCTGGCATAGACGCTTCTAACCCTGCTGCAAAGCTAAATTCTAACGTGCCGTCTTGTTTACACAGCCGCATACGAGTGAAATAATTGGCAATTGCACGCATTTTGGTAAAGCCGCTAATATCTGGATGCCAGTCATCAGCAGTCTTACTATATAAATTTGGCAATAAACGATCCAGCTGTTTTAAACTACTTTGCAATTGTGACTCTAACTGCTGCGCGTGATTTGCGGCCGCCTCAACCGTCCAATGCGGTGGAATGCCAGCATGAACCAATACCGTCTGCTCATCAGGAAAAGCCAATACTGGCTGATGACGTAACCATTCAAGCAGTTCATCACAATCATCGGCAGCAAAAATAGGCGCTGTTTGATCCTTTTTTTTAATCTTTGCCGCACCGCGCCAGACAGCGATCAAATTGATATCATGATTGCCGAGTACTGTCGCGGCTGCGCCTTGCTCGCAAAGTGCTTTGACATGACGCAAGGTACTTAACGAATCTTCACCACGTGCCACCAAGTCCCCTGCAAACCATAGCTTGTCTTGTGCAGGATCAAAATCCAATATTTCAAGTAAATGAAGGTACGCCGCATAGCAACCTTGCAGGTCACCGATGACATACTGATGGCGAAAGCTCATAAATTCTCAGTGTCTTTACGTGATAGTTTTATGTGAAAATTTTATATCGTCATTTCCATATAAATGTCTTTGACGACGAATCAGCAGTAACTCGATTCAAACCTCTACTTTACGCGCCTGATTGCTCAAATTCACAAAATCCTTCACACTTAAGACTTCAGGACGTGCTTGTGGGTCGATGCTACACGCTGCGAAATCTTCTTCGCTCAATGTCGGTAGCAACGTTGATTTTTTAAAGATGGCACGTAGCGTCTTACGACGATGGTTAAAGGTTTCACGCACCACAAGCGCGAAATACTCTTCGTCCTCTGCGACGACTGGCTTAATGATATGCGGCGTCAAACGAAAAACCGCACTGGTTACTTTTGGTGGCGGATTAAAAGCACCACGTGGTACGGTCAGTAGATAGTCGGTATGGCAGTGATACTGCATAATGACAGATAGGCGACCATAAGTTTTGCTACCGACATCCGCCGTAATACGCTCGACCACTTCTTTTTGCAGCATAAAGTGCATGTCTTGAATCACATCGGCATAACTGAGCGAATGAAATAAGATAGGCGTAGAAATATTATACGGCAGATTACCAACCACACGGAGCTTGCCCCGCTCATCGCTATACAGCTCGCGATAGTCGACATGCATGGCATTGTCTTTGATGATCGTAAAGTTTGGATGGCTGTTGGCACCGATACGAATACGCAGGCTGTCTGCCAAATCACGATCCAGCTCGACCACAGTCATCGCATCCACCTCTGCCAATAATGGCTCAGTCAGTGCGCCCATCCCTGGCCCAATCTCAATCAAATTGTCATCGCGCTCTAAACGAATGCTCTCAACAATCTCGCGGATGACACTGCGATCATGTAAGAAGTTTTGACCAAAGCGCTTACGCGGTTGGTGTTTGGCAGCGCGTAGGCTGTTGGTAATAGACTGAGCATCAAACGAAATTTTGGACATAAAAAAGTCTTAATGGGTAAAAGATAAATGGGCTATAGCGCTATGGCAGCAATATACTGGTTTTATAAGCGCTTTTATTGGCTCGTTTTGTAATACGAAATTATACCACAGCTCGTAAATTTGCTGTATTTTTGAGATATTTTATTAGTAAACTACCCATACCTTGCCACAACTGACACATTGCTTTTTTATTCTAAAATCATTTTTTATAACGACTATTATGCGAATGAGCATGGTACCCTAGTGAGGATTTGAACGTTAAGCTGTAGGCTAATGGATCAAGATTTTAACTTATTGAAAGAGTCACAGTGTACTTTATGGTGTGCTTACCATCCATATTCTATTCGTCTTTAGTGCGCTATAGACGCACCGATTAGACGTTATCTTAAATGAAATTGAGCATAAGAAAAACAGTTTATACAAGGTTCATTGAGGTATATATTAATATCAATGATCTGAATTCAGGAATTGAGCCATGTTAACTTTTTATTCAAAATCATCATTGCCGATAATTAGAACGGCAATGGCTTCTACTTTATTAATCGCTGCTGTACAACTGATGACAGGCTGTGACTCACAGCCCTCATCTTCAAATAATGACGGCACTGCACAAACGAATAATATAGATAAAGACATGGCTAAGAATGATGAGATGTCTGTCAATCTAGCGCCTACAGATACGAGTGCTATGGATAAAGCC
This sequence comes from Psychrobacter cibarius, assembly GCF_904845955.1. Classification (GTDB taxonomy): domain Bacteria; phylum Pseudomonadota; class Gammaproteobacteria; order Pseudomonadales; family Moraxellaceae; genus Psychrobacter; species Psychrobacter cibarius_B. The sequence continues at coordinate 16,795 of NZ_CAJGYX010000001.1, read as the reverse complement.
CAAACTAGCGAAGCAGCAAATATAGCTGATGAGCAAATCGTCAGCCCTTCAGGCTATCAGAAACTAAGCTTCGGTCAGATGATTACTTCTGAGTTGCTAAATAGCCTAGGAATGACCAAAGCCAAGAGCAATAACGAACAATGCTATTACGTCAGTAATCCAAAACTGAACTATGTCGATAAAGAGTACGGTGAACGTGCTTCTGTGCTGTATCAAATCATAGATGGTAAAGTTGCTCTGATCAGTATTCAGGATCCAAGCATCCCGTTTTATAAAGACATCAACATTGGCAATTCCGCTACAGACGTTATGAAAGCACATAATGACGAGCTTAGCTACGAGGTCGATAAATATGCGGTTGATGGTGATTACTATAGCCTGATTGCTAACGTCAATTTTAAGGTGATAAAAGAAAGCCCACTTGGAGAATTCTTAAAAGACGACAATATTGAGCTTAATAATAAACAGGATAAGTTATCCCTACAAATTGAATATCACATCAAGGGCGGTCAAAAGCTGAGTGATTCTACGATTAAGGCGACTGAGTGGACAGCAGACAATAAAAACCTATTAAAAGGTGCGGTAGAAAGCATTGATATTGGTACACCAGAAGCGATTTATTTGGTAGAAGGCTGCTCTTAAAAGTTGAACGTAATAACCCAGCATCTAGCTAGGTTATTAGTGAAACGCCATTTTCATAAGGTCGCCTTGTAACTCATGCTCAATCAATGAGTCATCGCACTTTCTAAAATCGTATACGCTGCTTTGATCCTATCTGCATTTGGATAGTTTTTATTTGCCAGAATGACAATCCCTAATTTTTCGGCAGGAATATAAGCGATATAGCCACCAAACCCATTAGTAGCGCCTGTTTTGTTGACCCAGACGTTGTTTAAAATAGACGTTGGATGATTGTCTATTTTAATGGCTTGAGGCTTTAGCACCACATCCATTGAGTTACCTTCGAGTAAGGTATTTAGCTGAGTAGGATAAGAGTACATCTCCCATCCTAACCCTTGGGTAAAAGTACTCGCCTGATAGTAACCCTTTCTATTATTGTCTAACGCTTGCTGAATATCTTTATCCAGCGGCACCAGCCCCATATTCGCCGCCATAAACTGCGTCATATCTTTAATGGTGGATTTAATGCCATAGGCTTCAGCGTCTAACATGCCAGGATTGACTCGGATAGCACCGCCAACAGCATTATAACCAAACGCATAATCCGCCATTTTGTCATTAGGCACATTGATAAAGGTGTTGGGCATATTGAGTGACGGCAGTATTTTTTCTTCCATCAATTGTGTGTAATCAGCATCCATGCTCAATGCCGATATATAACCAAACAATCCTATGCTGGCATTGGAATATAAACGCTTTGAGTTGACAGAAAAGACTGGCTGCCAAGATTTATAATAACTAAGCAACTCTTTATTGTTTCTGATTTCATCAGGTACTTGTAACGGCAGACCACCAGCTGAATAGGTAGCTAAGTTTATAAGATTGGTGTTGCCAATGGTGCTGTTTTTTAGGTAGGGAATATATTTATCAGCAGTATCTTCTAATGTAAGTGTGCCATTTAATTCTGAATAACTGGCTAAGGTAGCAGCAAACGTCTTACTGATTGAGCCTAGCTCAAAAATAGTGTTTTCTGAGACAGGTATTTTGGCTTTCTTATCAGCCAAACCATAATGATAAAAATGTGATTTGCCATCGATGATGACGCCAAAAGACATCCCTGAAATATCATGCTCATTCATTAGTAATTTGGCTTGTTGATCAACGGTGCTCTTTAGATGGTCATTGTTATCTGCTGCTTGTACTGTTCCAGATAGTAATGATGCTGTCACTAAAGCGGTAAGTCCCACTTGATTTAACAGGGTCTGAAAAGATTGTTTCATTCTAGGGTTTCTCATTTATTCTGATAGATGTACTGATAATTTAGTGAGCATGCAAATAGCGCTTTGCTTTCAGTTCAGATATGCCATCTTACATTATCTCAGAATGCTGAATCCCCGACAATCTTAGCGATTTAGTATCATAGAATGGATCTTTTAGGATTACCCTAGCAGAACCAGCTATTTCAGCCCTCTAAACCTACTAACAGACCACTTAAAACAGACTGGTATAATGGAACCACTTATATTAAACCCTGTTTGATAATTCATAAATAGCCATCATTCACACCAAAGTTACCCAATACTGCGTGATAAATGTCGCTAAGGTGCCGGCTTATGCAAGAGGTCTATTTAATAAGCGATTTATCTGCCATCTCGTTTGCCATTTTTAATGCTTGATACAAGCTAGTGGCACTAGCATTGCCGCGCCCCGCTAAATCAAGCGCAGTCCCATGATCAACCGAGGTACGGATATACGGCAGTCCTAAAGTAAGATTGACGGTATCACCAAAACCATGTGATTTGAGCACCGGCAACCCCTGATCATGATACATAGCAATCACCGCATCACAGTTGGCTAGATGTCTGGGTGTAAATAACGTATCCGCTGGCATTGCCTCTGATATATCGACGCCTACATCGATGAACTCTTGCAACACTGGATTGATAATCTCAATCTCCTCGACGCCTAAATGCCCACCCTCGCCTGCATGTGGATTAAGACCACAGACTAAAATACGTGGCTGCGTTAAGCCAAATTTTGCTTTCATCTCATCGACGACAATTTGTACGGTCTGGCGTACATTGTCAGACGTGATTGCAGCAGGGATATCTTTTAGCGGTAAATGAGTGGTGACAAGCGCGACTTTCATGGCTTGATTGGCGAGCATCATCACGACTTTATCACAGCCACTTTGCTGCATAAAAAACTCTGTATGACCACTAAACATCGTGCCATCTAATAGTTTAATATCGGCTTCTATCAGTGCAGACTTTTGCAATGGTCCAGTGACGATAGCGGCCACTGTTTTATTGGTTGCCAACTGATGGGCAATGTCTAACTGCTTAGCAACCATTGCTGAATTGTGCGTGTTAATTTGTCCGCAGACAACTGGCTCAGCACAAGATATATTAAGCAGAATAAAAGAACTATCCACGTCCGAATATACTGATGTCGCCCTGCATAAAAATCATCTTTGGTAACGATATCTATAGTTTGCCAGATGGGAGGGTTTTTCAATACATCAGCTGCAACCAACTCATCTGCGCGCTTTGTCATAGCGGTGCTATCGGCGGTGACCCAAATTGGGCGTTCAAAATCTTGCAATTTACCCTCAGCCGCTAATAGCAGCACGATATCCATCCCAATACCAGCAGGCTCACCAGTTGTGATTAATAATGGCAATTTTTTTTGTATATCTTGCATCGTAACTACGCCTTTATATTTATATTGAGTCGTGAATTTTATTGTATTTTTTATGGGAAAAATAAGTACTGACACTTATATTGTATAGATGATTTTTTACTTATTACAACCGTCATCTAGAATAGATAGTTGTCTATCGGTGCCGAAAAAAGCCTATTATGTGTTAAACTTTCGCTTTTGATTATAGCATTTACCAGTCAACACCGAGCTCAGGTTTTGGTACTTCAATTATAGTGGCATGTGGCGTTTTATTTGCTGTATCAGCACCCAATGAAACCCTGATATCACATACCCATTTATACCCTCTTTTATATCGACTTTTGACACATTAGGCAATCATGGCAGACAACGAAAAAACCGACGACTTACTCAATCAGACACCGCCGCACAATATCGACATTGAAAAGGCATTGCTCGCGTCCTTAATGAGTATCGAAGAGGCGTACGACAAGATTGCTGATATCGTTACCAAAGATGATTTTTATGCAGGGCGACATCAGTATATTTTTGATGCTATTGCTCATTTAGCGGCAGTCAACGAACCCTATGATACGGTCATGGTACACGACTGGCTTGAAGCACAAAAACTCCTTAAAAGTGCAGGCGGCGATAGCTACTTGGCAGATATTTTGAGCCAAAGTCCTGCGACCTTGTTTAACCTGACCGCCTATGCTCAGCGCGTTCGTGAACTATCTACTCTACGCCAACTGATTACGACTGGCAATGAGATGCTTACGCTCGCCTATAATCCTAAAGACCAAACCGTCAGTGATATTTTAGACAGTGTTGAGGGTAAGATATTTAGCATCAATGAGCAGCATAATAAACGCGCTGAACAACGTGGACCTGTGGGTATTACGGCTGTTTTGACCAACGTTATTGATAAGATTCAAGAGCTAAAATCCAATCCCGATGGCATGATTGGTTTACAGACGCCGTTTGCTGAGTTGAATAATAAAACCCAAGGCTTGCAGGCAGGTGACTTAATCATCGTGGCTGCGCGCCCTTCTATGGGTAAAACCACCTTTGCAATGAACTTGGCAGAAGGTATTTTATTTAACGAAGATCTGCCTGTTGTGGTGTTTTCGATGGAGATGCCTGCTGAGTCTATCGTCATGCGTTTGCTGTCCTCATGGGGCGCGATTAATCAGACGCATCTGCGTTCTGGGCAAATGAATGAAGATGAATGGGCAAAAATGATGAATGCCATTCAGCACTTGCAATCTAAGCACCTTTATATTGACGATAGTACAGCGCTGCCACCCTCTGAGATGCGTTCACGCTGCCGCCGTATCGCCAAAAACCATGACGGCAAGCTTGGCGCCATCGTCGTCGATTATCTGCAGTTGATGAAAGTGCCAAACCTAGATGGCAACCGTGTTGGGGAAATCTCTGAGATTTCACGGAGTCTCAAAGCGCTAGCACGTGAGCTTGAATGCCCTGTTATCGCTTTGTCGCAGCTTAACCGTAGTCTAGAAAACCGCCCTAACAAGCGTCCTATCATGTCGGATTTGCGTGAATCGGGTGCGATTGAGCAGGATGCCGATTTGATTATGTTCATCTATCGTGATGAGGTTTATAATGAGAATACAGACCATAAAGGCGTGGCTGAAATCATTATTGGTAAGCAGCGTAACGGCCCTATAGGTACCATACGTTTGGGTTTTGAAGGGCAATTTACCCGCTTTATTAACCTAACGCCAGAATACTATCAAAACGTCAGTTTCGAAAACGACGAATGATTAATCTTATAAAACTTAAGCCTAATAAAAATCAGCCTGATAAAGACTGAAGCTTAATCGTAAGCGAACAAATAGTTTTTAATAAAATAGCCAGTGCTGCATTAGCCCAATTGATGCAGTACTGGCTTTATAACTTCATAATTCTACTTATAAAGAAGCCAATTATGCGTACTATCACAATCAAACCACAAGCCATTACTCACAACTTAAACCAAGTTAAGAAAATGGCATCAAACTCTAAAGTTCTAGCCATGGTCAAGTCCAACGCTTACGGACATGGCGTGGCAGCGGTATTGCCTGCATTGCAACAAGCAGACGGTGTTGGTGTTGCAACCTTGACTGAGGCGCTAGAAGCTCGGCAGTTAGGCTGGGACAAAACCATTGGTTTGATTGAAGGGGCATTTACCACTGATGAGTGGCAGCAAGCCATTGAGCATGATATTAGCTGCGTGATTCATCATGCACCGCAATTGCAGTGGGCACTCGACAATATCCCACCAGCCAATAGTGCGACCAGAGTGGTTTGGCTTAAATATAATACTGGTATGAACCGTCTAGGCTTCAACGCTGAAGATATTATGGCAGCGGCTAAGCGCCTGCATGAAGCAGGATATCAGCTGATACTAGCCACGCATTTTGCTAATGCCGATGACAGCACTCATCCATTAAATGCGATGCAGATACAGCGTTTTTCAGATGTATTAAGCACTTTGCAAGAGACTGTTAGCAACGATATCAAAGGCTCATTATGCAATTCAGCTGGTATCGTTAATTTTCCAGAGCATCATTATGATTGGGTACGTCCCGGCATTATTTTATATGGTAGCGCCCCTGTCATTGATAAAAGCGCGCATGAGTTAGACTTACAGCCAGCGATGGATTTCAGCGCACAAATTATCGCTCTGCAAACAGTTCAGGCAGACAATGCTATTGGTTATGGCAGTCGTTGGACAGCGCAGAAAGACACTAGAACAGCGCTGGTGAGTGTCGGCTACGGCGATGGTTACCCTCGTGTCATCAGCGATGAAGCCTATGTCACTGTTATAGATACTACTAACGATCAAAGCTACCGATGCGCAGTCATTGGACGCGTGGCAATGGATATGATTGTCATTGATGTCAGTACCGCGCCAGAAGACATTGCGTTAGACAGTAAAGTAATTCTATGGGGCGATGCCCCGCACATCGATGAAGTCGCCGCACATGCTGGTACGATTAGCTACGAGCTACTATGCCGCCTAAGCATTCGCCCAAATCGCATACAAATATAATTATGCCGACCTCATCACTATTCATGTAATGTCTGTTTGCAAGACTTATAAATCACGGCAAATTGGACATTTACATTAAGCCTAATTGCGCTATACTAAAAGTTTGTTGTCACCCCAGCATACGCACTGACGCGATGCTATTAAAGACTGATGACGTTTCACTGACTGCGATCGACTGCTAGGATTACTATGAGTTTGCGCCATTTTTTGACCTTATCTGATTTAACCAAACAAGAACTAGAAAACCTTATAAAACGCGCTAGCGAATTGCGCAAGATGCAACACGCAGGCGAGATATATCAGCCGTTTGTTGGTCGTACGCTTGGCATGATATTTGAAAAATCCTCAACCCGTACACGCATCTCATTTGAGACGGGTATGGGTCAGTTTGGTGGTAGTGCTATCTTTTTGTCACCAAATGATACCCAGCTTGGGCGTGGTGAGCCGCTAGAAGACTCCGCTCGTGTCATATCGAGCATGGTCGATATCATCATGATTCGTACCTTTGGTCACGAAAAAGTTGAGACCTTTGCTGAATACTCAAGCGTGCCTATTATCAATGCTTTAACTGACGAATTTCATCCTTGCCAGCTACTGGCTGATATGCAAACCTATTATGAGCATCGCGGTAGTATCGAAAATAAAATCGTTACTTGGGTTGGTGATGGCAATAATATGTGCGCATCCTATATGCAAGCGGCTCATCAGTTTGGTTTTGAGCTACGCGTCGCTGCGCCTTATGGGTTTGAGCCTGACCCTGAGCTGATGAAACGCTTCTCGCATTGCGTCAGTATTGTCGAAAACGTACAAGAAGCCGCGAAAGATTCAAACTTAATTGTCACTGATGTATGGGCAAGCATGGGACAAGAGTCTGAACAAAACACTCGTGCGCGCCGTTTTGCCGCTTATCAAGTCACGCCATCGCTATTGGACAAAGCCGATCCTGAAGTGGTATTTATGCACTGTCTGCCCGCGCATCGTGGTGAGGAGATCTCTCATGATATGCTTGACGATCCACGCTCAGTGGTATGGGATGAAGCTGAAAATCGCTTGCATGCGCAAAAAGCCTTGATGGAGTTCTTATTACAAGACAAAATAAAACTTTAAAAAATATCGCCATAATCTATTTATGGAAGAGTAAGTACGAAAAAGGCAGACCACATTTAGTATGATCTGCCTTTTTATTTTATGATGAACGATAAGCCACTGCTTAACCGATTTTTAACGAGTAAGCATTTTTTAACGAATCAGTGTCGTCACACCATCACTACCTGCTTTCAGCAATACATCAGCTTGATTGGCTGCAAAAATACCATTACACACCACACCCACAATATTATTCAGCTCTTTCTCAAGCGCTATCGGATTACTCACATCCAAATCATAAGTATCTAAGATGACGTTGCCATAATCAGTCACAAAATCTTCGCGGTAAACTGGCTCACCGCCCATACCGGCTAATTGCCGTGCGACATAAGAACGTGCTTGCGGCAGTACCTCAATCGGAACAGGAAACTCGCGACCTAGCACCTCAACGCTTTTGCTCTCATCAACCATACATATAAATTTATTAGAAGCCGCTGCCACAATTTTTTCACGAGTGAGCGCGCCGCCACCGCCTTTTATCAATTGCAAATGCTCATTGACCTCATCTGCCCCATCGATATAAATATCAAGCGTACCAGCAAAGTTCAAATCAACTATCTCAATACCAAGGGCACGAAGTTTGTCTTCAGTGACCTGTGAGCTAGCCACCGCGCCAGCAAGCTTTACAGTTGGCAATAATTCAATCAAACAGTTGACCGTACTGCCTGTGCCTACTCCAAGTATCATGTCATCTTCGATATAACTTAGAGCCGCTTTGGCGGCGGCTTGCTTTTGTGCTTGCTGATCACTCATCATAAATCCTTGGAAAAATAAACGTATCGCTTTAAAAAAAGTAAAGGGTAAAAAGGTAAAATGCGCCGCCATTATACCCGATGAGCTTAATGGATGTCAGCGTAATAGCCACGCTAATCGCAAGACATTCACTCAAATTTTAAAATGTAGATAAATAGGGCAACCAAACAACCAAAGCCAGTAGCGTGACCAATAGTACGGGCGGGGTAATGAGCAGTCCAATCTTCATATACTGTCCCCAACTGATTTTATAGTCTTTTTCTGCCAATACATGGAGCCACAATAAAGTCGCAAGGCTACCGATAGGTGTAAATTTCGGCCCCAAATCATTACCAATCACGTTGGCATAAATCATGAGCTCTCGAGTGGCATCAGGTACTTGCGCATTATCAATCGCCAGTGCACCAACCAAAGTGGACGGCATATTATTCATGACAGAGGCTACAATAGCAGAGAGGAATCCAGTTCCTACTGTTGCGATGACCGTACCCTGCTGCCCTAGCCAATTCAAAACTTGAGCACCATAGGCCGTTAACCCTGCATTGCCCAAGCCATAAACAACCAAGTACATACCGATGGAAAATAACACTATTTGCCAAGGCGCTTGACGCAGGATATCGGATACAGAAACAACGGCATCACGACCCCCTTGCCACCAGCGACCTGCAATTGCCATTAATATTAACGCCGCCACTCCTGTCACAAATGAGATAGCAATGCCCAATGACTCAGTCGTAAAGTAGGCAATAAGTAGCAACGCGAGCAGTGGAAAGGCCGCTTTAAAGACCAGCGGATCTTCAATCGCAGACTCGGGCGCACTCAAATCAGCAATGGAGTAGTGTTTTGGAATGTGCCGCGCATAGACCACCCATAATACGGCCAGCGTCGCCAATACAGAAACAATATTGACCGGTATCATCACTGCTGCATAACGGTCAAAACCAATGTCAAAATAATTGGCACTGACAATATTGACCAGATTAGAAGTGACTAACGGCAGACTTGCGGTATCAGCAATGAAGCCAGTCGCAATGATAAATGCCAAAGCGGATGGTGGTGAGAATTTAAGACGTAGTAAGATAGCGATGACAATCGGTGTCAGTAATAAAGCTGCCCCATCATTGGCAAACAATGCCGAGATAAACGCGCCTAAAATCACAATCATAGGAAACAGCAAACGTCCTTGCCCATTGCCAAGCCTAGCCACATGCAGTGCTGCCCAGCCAAAAAATCCGGCTTTATCTAAGATAAGCGAGATGATGATAAGCGCCACAAAGGTAAAAGTCGCATCCCAAACGATGTCCCACACAATACCAATATCGGAGAGCTGTACCACGCCAAAAGCTAAGGCAATCAACGCACCGCCCATTGCACTCCAGCCAATACCCAGTCCTTTGGGCTGCCATATCACTAAAACCAAAGTCACGATAAATATAATCAATGCCAACATTGAGTAACCTTTTTAGGCTTAATTATTATAAGAACAATTATGTAAGCGCAAGTATTAGAAAATGAAGTATTAGAAAATAAATTAGAGTGATTTTTGATTGACGCGCTGCGACAGCTCCTCTGCGCTTTCTACTCGTTCAGAGTAACGGTCAGTCAGATAGGCTGAGCGTCCACGAGTCAGCCAAGTGAATTTCACCAACTCCTCACAAACATCCACGAGACGCAAATATAAAGGAGACTTGTCCATACGATCATCGTCGTTAAATTCCAAAAAGGCTTTAGGAATAGAGGACTGATTGGGTATGGTAATCATCCGCATCCAACGCCCAAGAATGCGCAATTGGTTGACCGTATTGAAGCTTTGGCTGCCACCGCGGACTTGCATCACTGCCAAAGTTTTGCCTTGGGTTGGACGCACACCGCCTAATGACAATGGAATCCAGTCAATTTGTGCTTTCATAATACTGGTCATACTGCCATGACGTTCTGGGCTCACCCACAGCATACCTTCTGACCACTGCGCCAACTCTCGCAGCTCTTGTACTTTTGGATGATTGGCATCAACAGCATCAGGCAATGGTAAACCCGTCGGATCAAAGGTTCGAACCTCACAACCATACCAACGCAATAGACGGCTCGCTTCTTCACTGGCCAGTTTAGAGAATGAGCGCTGGCGTAGAGAGCCGTATAGCACCAATATTTTAGGCGCATGGCGCGGGTCATTTGTTCCAATTAAAGACTCAATATCGATAGATTGTATACTGTCTACATCAATATTGGGCAAATCACCCAAATCGACTACATCTAAATCTGCTGTTTTATTTGCCATGATAAATCACTTCCCCATCTTCTTTAGTAAAACTACTCACGGGATTCTCTAACAACTCAAATACGCGCTCAGACGGTCGGCATAACGCGGCGCCTTTATTGGTGACCACGATAGGACGATTGATTAAAATGGGATGGGCAATCATCGCATCAATGATTTGATCGTCAGACAGTTCAGAATTGTCTAATCCTAGCTCATCATTGACAGGCTCTTTGCTTCGTAACAGCTCTCTTGGTGAAAGGTTTATCTTTGCCAGCAGCTCAACTAAATGATCACGGCTTGGTGGGGTTTTAAGATATTCAATTACTTCTGGATTTTCGCCTGAGGCTTTCATGATGGCCAATGTATTGCGAGACGTACCGCATTTGGGATTGTGAAAAATTAGTGATGTCATAGTAATTTTACCTATTTTATGAATATTTTTAGGGTATGTCCTCAATCTTAAAAAAATTGACTAAATGAGCTAAAAATGAGGACACGCCCTAGTAATAAAGAGGTTTGTTAAATCTGTTTTGGGCTTACTGATTATTTAAAAGACTGTCTGCATCAGCAGGTTTAGCACGCTCACATCCGCTCAAACTGTCCATAAGAGACGCACATAATTCTGGATGTCCCGCACAACAATCTTGCAGTAAAAACTGAATAACATCCTCCATATGTGCTAGTGATGCACGATAAATTATATGGCGGCTGTGCCGTTGAGACACCACCCACCCGGCTCGGGCCAGCACCGATAAATGGGCTGACATCGTGTTATGTGGTACAGACAGTTGACGAGCAATTTCACCTGCTGGCAGACCAACGGGCTCTTGGCTGACAAGCAACCTAAAAGCTTTTAGACGAGTATCTTGAGAGAGCGCAGCAAAGCTTGCGATAGCATTTATTATTTCCATATGTCCAATAATACAGACATATGGAAATAATTCAATATTTTATTTAAAAAATATTGAGATAAAACCACCCTATCTTTCATCAAAAATTGAAATCGCTGCAAAAACTGCAATAGGGTCTTGCAAGACCGTTAAAATCAGCATAGGCTAATCTATTTAATTTTTCTATTCATCCACACTTTTTATTAGGGAACATTATGCTGTCACATTGGGTACGAGCCATCTTGCAAGCCACCGTCTATGACGTGGCAATTCAAACACCACTTGAAGCGGCGCCCAAGCTGACCCAACGTTTTGCTAATGACATTCGTTTTAAACGCGAAGACTTGCAACCGGTCAAATCCTTTAAATTGCGTGGTGCCTATAATCGAATTAGTCAATTAAGTGATGAGCAAAAAGCACGTGGCGTCATTTGTGCATCAGCAGGTAATCACGCACAAGGCGTTGCTTATTCTGCCCGTAAACTTGCCCTAAACAATATCATCGCGATGCCGACCACCACACCTGATATTAAAGTCGATGCCGTTAAAGCACTGGGCGGCAACGTCGATTTGTATGGTGATAGCTTCGACGAAGCCAACCGCTATGCAATCAATCGCGCTGAAACAGAAGGTCTGACCTTTATCCCACCTTACGATGATGAATTGGTCATTGCCGGACAAGGTACCATTGGTCTTGAGCTCACCCAGCAATGGCGCAATATGGATTATGTGTTCGTCGCGGTTGGCGGTGGTGGTCTCATCTCAGGTGTCGCGGCATTTTTGGGTGAAGTTGCCCCGCATGTCAAAGTGATTGCGGTGGAAGCAGAGCAATCAGCTTCTCTTAAAGCGGCGCTTGAAGCCAATGAGCGCGTTAAGCTTGAGCAAGTTGGGCTGTTCGTCGACGGCGTGGCAGTTGCTCAAATCGGCGAATTGCCATTTGAAATTGTCCGCATGCAAAAGAGTGATAAATCAGGTCCTTTAGTCGAGCCTGAAGTGGTGACTTGTACCAATGACGAAGTATGCGCGGCGGTTAAAGACATCTTTGAAGAAAATCGCAGTATCGTTGAGCCTGCGGGCGCGTTACCCGTTGCTGGCATGAAAAAATATATCGAAGCCCATAATCTGCAAGGTAAAAACTGCGTCGGTATTATTTGCGGTGCCAATATGAACTTTGACCGCCTACGCTATATCGCTGAGCGTACTGAAATTGGTGAGAAAAAAGAAGCCATCTTTGGTGTGACGATTCCTGAGCAGACAGGCGCTTTCTTAAATTTCTGCCGTAGCTTACATGGACGCAATATTACTGAATTTAATTATCGCGCCGATAGTAAAAAATCACCTGACTCTATGGAACCTGCATCAATATTTGTCGGTATCGCACTAAAAGAAGGCGACAAAGAGCGCAAAACCATTCGTACCCAATTGGCAGCTGATGGCTATACAGCTCATGATTTGACCGATGATGATATTGCCAAATCACATATCCGCCATTTGATTGGTGGTCATGCGCATGTTGCAAACGAGCAATTATTAAGTGTGGTTTTCCCTGAACGTCCAGGGGCATTGCTGAAGTTTTTAGAAAAACTGGGTGATGACTTTAATATCACTTTGTTTCATTATCGCAATCATGGTGCCGCCGAAGGTCGCGTACTGGTCGGTTTGCAAGCGTCTGAAGGTAATTCTCGTCAATTACAAGACGCGTTACTCGATATCGGCTATGACTGCACCATGCTCAACGACAATATCGGTTATCAATTATTTTTGAAATAAAAATAGACTATCAATCCATCAATGGCTGTTGTTAATCACTAAAAAGCCGCCATTGATAAATGAACAGTGATTATGCATTGGTAGCTTTCATTAATTCATAGCGACCATGATGAGGTGGTAAACCGTGACTCAAAAGATATTGATCTTTGTATTATTACTGGTTTTAGCACTTTTGGGTTATAAGATGCTGCAACCTAAAAACACGACCAGTAACCCTATCGCTGACGTTGCGACTGATACTCCAGTTGACGCTGCTTTTACCTCAACTGATCTGGATGATATACCGCCAACGTACGTCGACTCAGATGCAACGTCAACATCAGTCTCGGTAGTAAAACCAGTACTCACGTCGTCAGCATCAAGCTTTACCTGTGATGGCCGAAAGCATTGCTCTCAGATGACGTCATGCGCAGAAGCCACTTACTTTGTACAACACTGCCCGAATACCAAAATGGATGGTAATAATGATGGTATTCCATGTGAGCAGCAGTGGTGTCGCTGATTTTATATCAAATATAAACTGAGAACAGCATGCATACTCCTGCTATTTTTGCCGAAGAAAACCTAGAAAACATCATTGGATTTATCGCAGCCAATCCCTTAGCGACCTTGGTTGCTCAAACCAAAGATGGCATCGAAGCCTGCCATAAACCACTCTTCTGGCATAACGATAACTTTATGCCTGATGCTAGTGCTAGTGCTAGTGTTGGTGTTGGTGTTGGTGTTAACTCTAATGCTCAGTACGGCTATCTTTACGGTCATTTTGGTCGTAAAAACCCTATTTATCAGAACACCTTACCAGATACTGCGTGGTTAATTATTTTTCAAGATTCTGGACATTATATTAGCCCTAACTGGTATCCTAGCAAAGCGAAAACCCATAAAGAAGTGCCCACTTGGAACTATCAAAGTGTTCATATTCAATCCAAAATTGAGCTGCTTGAAGACGCCGAGACGCTGAAATGGATATTAGCAACCATGACTGCATGGCAAGAGGTGCTATCCGACCATCCTTGGTCATTAGATGAGGCACCTGCTACTTATATCGATGCTATGTGCCGAGGGATTATTGGCTTTAAGCTGCCCATCGATTCTATACAAGCCCAATTTAAATTAAGCCAAAATAAAACCGTAGAAAATATCACAGGTGTGATTAACGGTTTAGCGCAGTTAAAGACAAATGATGCGGCAGAAATGGCGATGAAAGTTGCCAATCAGAATAATGGCTAAGACGAGACTTTCTCTCTTTACCATAAAATCTATTTTTAAACATTTTGATAGCGCAAGGCTCTTTCAATTTGCAAAAAAAGCACCATTATTATTATCTTACTTTATGGATATCGATGAGGTTTTGATGAGTAAACATAACAAAAACCACAATCAGCCTAACCATAGCCAACCTGATGTCGTGCGTATGCGTCTCGATAAGTGGTTGTGGGCAGCACGATTTTATCGCACTCGCAACCTTGCTAAAGAAGCCATCGAAAGCGGACGGGTACATTATGCGGGTAGCCGCGTAAAGACCAGTAAAGAGATTATGATTGGCGATGAACTACAGATTCGTCAAGGCTCAGCCACTGCCATGACTGAAAAGACCGTCGTCGTTGAAGCACTAACGGCGCAACGTGGTAATGCGCTCGCTGCTGAAGTTTTGTATTCAGAGACTGAAGAAAGCGAAGAGCGCCGCGCTTATCATGCTGAGCAGCGCAAACTTGCCAATCTTGCACGGCCCGATAATAAACCCAACAAAAAAGAGCGCCGTGACCTTCAACGCTTTAAGCACAAACAAGAATAAGCTGGTCAAAGCACGACCTTAGATTATAAATAATATCATCGAAAATTCGTGAACAGATGACCGTATTGTTTAGCTTCTACTCTTGCCATTCAAGGCATTAACCGTTACGCTGACGGCCGATTTACTTAATTAATTGCATGCTAATAAAAGCCGCACCAACATGCCGGTCTCTTATAGCATGTTTTTTTGTTATACAAGGTCATATTATGCTGATGAAAACCTGTACTCCGTCTTCTGTATTATTGGTTTGTTTGGGAAATATTTGCCGATCGCCAACGGCTGAAGAAGTCTTTCGTCAGCAAGCAGCGATTGCTGGATTGTCAATCAAAGTAGATTCAGCAGGAACGAGTGACTCGCATATTGGTCATGCGCCCGACACTCGCTCGCAACGCCATGCAAAAGCGCATGGTTATAAAATCAATAAACTGATCGCCCGCCAAGTCAGTGCCGATGACTTTCGTAATTTTGATTTAATTCTAGCGATGGATACACAGAATTTAGCTGATTTACAAGCCATCAAAGACAGCTTAATAGAAACAGAAGATAATTTGGCTAAGTTGGCTTTATTTAGTGAGGAAGATCCTACTTATGGCGGCGACGATGTGCCAGATCCTTATAAAGGCGATGGTGACGACTTTGAAGAGGTAATTGAGCGTATTGAGTCAAGCGCACAAGCGTGGATTGAAAGCTGGAAAGCTTGCTAACGATAAAGCTAACTTTCTACCACCTTTATATCTTTCATCCTTTATAATAAACACTGTGTAATCCATTATCTATCTGCCACATGGGCCATGTTATGACCTCAGTTTCACGCTTGGGTTCTAGTACTCAATTTGCCATGACCACTGATTTGCCAGCGAGCTTATTGACCCGTGAATTAGTCGATTTGTCACATGGTAATACCATGGCCTTAGCCTGTGTCGCGGATACTGTCGTGACACTGACGACTGAAGCACAGCTTGACGATTTTATGGCAAATTATACAAAAGACATAGCGAAAAACAAGCCATTATTTGTGTTGTCTGGCGGTAGTAATGTGTTATTGCCAGCGCATCTGAATGCTATCGTATTGCAGCCCCAAATGCGCGGCATCAGCCTAACCGCTCAGACAGATAGCCACGTCGATATCGCAGTAATGGCAGGTGAAAACTGGCATGACTTGGTGGTGTATACGGTCAGTCAAGGTTGGTATGGGCTAGAAAATCTGGCACTAATCCCGGGGCTAACTGGTGCGGCACCCGTACAAAATATCGGTGCTTATGGTGTCCAACTAGAAGACTGCTTACAGTATGTACGAGCCTATCACTTACCCACTCAAACTTGGCATCATCTCACAGCCACGGACTGCGAGTTTGGCTATCGTGACAGCATTTTTAAACGTGCGCCTAATACTTGGTTAATCAGCTGTGTTGGATTCAGATTACATACCGATGCAACCAAAATCCTAACCAGCTATGGTGATGTGCAAACCGTTGCACAACGCTATGCCGAGCAAGACGATCGTACGCAGCCAGTGCCTGCGGATATCATGCAAGCGATTATCGATATTCGTCGACAGAAACTCCCTAACCCCAAGCAACTGCCAAATTGTGGTAGCTTTTTTCAAAACCCCATTATTCCTCAATCACACTTTACTGCTTTACAATCAACCTACCCTGCTATCGTCGGCTACGCTATGCCTGATGCCATGGTAAAGGTTGCGGCAGGCTGGTTGATTGAACAGACAGGCTTAAAAGGTGGGGGTATTGCACCGATTGTCACCCATCAGCAGCAAGCCTTGGTGCTGACCAATCATGCCCCTTATCACGCCACTCAAGATGATGTAGCAGATGCCCAACGACATAT